>JAIUOH010000013.1 GCA_020161315.1 Actinomycetota bacterium
AGACTGTGAGAAGCGGGTCGAGGATGCGGAGTTATCTCGTTAACGCTCTTCGCAAAACATAGGTGCAAACGCTAAGCGCACCGACTTCGCTCTCGCTGCCTAAGCACGAGACCGAGTCCGTCAGACCGGGTTAGCCTTCGCCCCGGCTTCTGGCGTCATTTAGAGGGCTTGCTGGTGCGTCGTGTTTCAGGGCGCATCGGGACTTTCACTGAGACTGGGCCCGTCGTTCTAGGTGTTCGCGACAAAGAACGGGGCCGAGCAGAACGCTTTCACGAACTACACCCGTAGAAGGCATGGAATCATCGAAGTGGACCGGGGTTCAATTCCCCGCGGCTCCACAAACTCTCACACACTGTGGTCTTAACTTCTGCCGCGCGATGAACGCGAGGCAGGTGGTGTGCCGGGAAGTCTGGTCGGCGAGCGCGTCGAAATCGACCGCGCGATAGCCCAGACCCCGAAAGGCACCCATGTTGGCCAAGTTCTCGCGCCGCGGCGCAACGTCACGGTTTTCACGTAACGGTGACAGAACACTGTTCCCGCGCCGCGGCTCAAAAGCAGAATCGAAGAGGATCGGCGAGCTCCTCAGAAAAGAGACCGTCGGTGGCCTGCTGCTGGTTGCGGCGGCGCTTGTCGCGATCCTCTGGGCAAACTCGCCCTTCGCCGAATCATACTTCGCGCTGCGCGACTTCGAAGTCGGCTACGAGCCCTGGCACCTGCGACTGAGCCTTGGAGCATGGGCGGCAGACGGACTGCTTGCGATCTTCTTCTTTCTTGTCGGCCTCGAGCTGAAGCGCGAGTTTGTTGCTGGCGACCTACGCAGCCCGCGCACAGCGATCGTGCCGGTCGCTGCTGCAGCGGGCGGTGTGTTCGTGCCTGCGATCATCTACACGGTGATCGTAAAAGGCAACGATGGTCTCGCGCACGGTTGGGCGATTCCCACCGCAACCGACATCGCGTTCGCTGTGGCCGTGCTCGCGCTCATCGGCTCGCGCCTGCCCAGTGCGTTGCGTATTTTTTTGCTAACGCTCGCGGTGGTCGACGATCTCATTGCGATCGGCATCATTGCAATCTTTTACACCGATCACATCTCGTTCGTGCCGCTCGGCCTCGCACTCGTCACAATTGCCGTCTACGGCATCATCGCGCAGCGGCACCGCGCCCTCTTCGGCCGCAACCGCCTCGCCGCCTGGCTGATCCTTTTGCCGCTTGGAGTGGTCGCGTGGGCGCTGATGCACGCCTCGGGCATCCACGCAACCATCGCCGGGGTGCTGCTCGGCTTCACGATCCCGGTGCTGCACCGAAAGCGCGACAGGTCTGACAAAGACGCGGCACCGGGCCTCGCCGAAGAGTTTGAGCATCGCTTTCGCCCGCTTTCGGCGGGGTTCGCCGTGCCGATCTTCGCGTTCTTCGCCGCGGGTGTCTCGCTTGGCGGGATCGAGGGAATGCGTGCCGCAGCAGCAAACCCGTTGACCTTCGCGATCCTCGCCGCTCTCGTGCTCGGCAAGCCCATCGGTATCGTCGCGACCACCTGGCTTACGACCCGGCTGATGCGTCAAAAGCTTGACCCCTCATATCGTTGGATCGACCTTGCCGGCGTCGGTCTGCTTGCTGGCATTGGCTTCACCGTTTCGCTGCTTGTCGCCGAGCTCAGTTTCGAAGCGGGCTCGCCCGAGCACGACTATGCGAAGGTTGCGATTCTTGTGGCGTCTGTGGTTGCCGCGTTGTTGGCCGCGGCAGTGCTCGGTGTGCGCAACATGCAATATGCGCGCATCAACCGGCGGGAGCGCGAGATGCTTGAGCAGCTCAGCCCAGCTGAAACCCCTGCCCCTCAAGAATGAGGGCGAGCACCCGGCGATCTTCGCGATGCATTACGCTCTCGACAAAGCGCGTGAGCGCGCGATCGAGCGTGACTGATCCGGCGCCACCGGCAACCTTCTGCAGCACGGCAACGAGTGTGCGAGGCGCGAGCACCGCCTCGTCGAGTCCTGGTCTACCGTCGATCTCGCGCTCGGTGCTGACGTAGTCGGTGAAGCCCGCGCCGTGGCTGCCCGCGAACACCTGCTGGCTGATGAACGCCGCACGAGCCACGCGAACGACCTCATCGATGGTGAGTCCGTCGGGCAGGGCAGCTCGCTCATCGACCACCGAGGCAAACGCCAGCAGCGCGTTCTCTGCCGGGAACTGCTCGTACGCATTTTCTGAGTCGGGGTGGCGCACCCGATATCCGTTTGCACCGAAGCGGTTCACGAGTTCGGCACTCAGCCTGTCGAGGCCGCGGTAGCGGTGCGGGGTCTGCTCATTTGCCGTCGCGAGAATCGCGAAGCCCCGTGCAATCGTGATCTCGCGGCCCGCATCCTCTTGCACGCCGAGTGTGTCACCAGGCCGCAATTGCAGAATGCGGTTGAGTCGCTTCAAGAACTCGGCGGGCATTGCATTTATTTCGTCGAGGATCACGGGCCGACCCTCGATCATCGCGCGCAGCAGGGGCCCGGGCACAAATGCGCTCACGGTTGCGCCGTGCTCAGCGCGCAGCTCGTGACTGCCGATGAGCTGTGCGCTCGTGATGTCGCCGTAGCCTGAGACCAGTTCTGGCTCGCGACCGAGACCGTGCAGTGCGAGGTGCTCGGCGAGCGCGGTCTTCGCGCCGCCGGTCTCGCCGACGAGCAGCACGGGCTCGCCGCGGGTCAACGCGGGCAGGGCCTCTGCGATGATGCCGCGCATCTGGTCGGTGAGCAGCAGTCCGTCTCGCAGTTGCCTGCGTGCATCTCGAATGCGTAGCGACCCGAGCGCCTCGAGCACGGCATCGCGCCGCTCGGGCGAGCTCAGGCGGAGAAGCCAGTTGCTTGTAGCCGCACCGGTAGCCGCGCCCGTGCTCGCCCCGCTGCCGTTCGCTGTACTCACCCCGGCGGCCGCATGTGTGGCCGGCAACCGCAGCGCGCGCACGCGGGCGCGCTCGTCGGCGGTGAGTTTTCGTGAGGCTGCCGAGGCCGCGGTAATGATGGCAGACGCCTGCGCCGAACGTGCCCGACCAGCCAGCTCTTCGTGTCGCGCCCAGGCAGCAAGCCGCAGCGTGCGGGCGCGCTCGTCGAGCGCCTCGTCAATCAGTGCGCGATGCTGGGGCTCGTTGAGAATGTCTTGCAGTTGCGCGTGTAACCGATCGAGGCTCGCCTGGTGCGCCGCCCGATGATCCTCTGTCGAACTGCGCAGTGCGAGCCGCACGAGCCGCATTTCTTCGCGCAGCTCGAGCGCTTCGGAGATCACGGGGTCGGCGTCGATTGGGAGCATGCTCGTCACGCTACCACGCAGGCACATGGGAGGGGTGGGCAAGCGTGTTGCTGGCCCACCCCTCCCGTGTGAGTCGACTAGTGAACCGTCGAGACGACGAGCCCAAACACCACCGCAGATACGGCCACCCAGAGCACGATGCCCGCTGCCTGCCAGAGCAAGATGCGCTGCTTTGGGATGCCGAGGGCAGCGAGCATGGTTGCGGTGAAGATCGGGGGCAGCAGCAGCGGGCCGAGCAGGCTCACGCCTGGCACCCCATAGCGGGCAAACGAGCGATGAAACTTTGCGCGGCGCGCTGCCTGCCGGGCGCTGAGCTTTGGCTGTGGATCGGCAGCCAGATCGGCCGTGTTTGGCAGCGCCTGGCCCGTGCCGCCGCCAGAAAGTGCGAGCTCACGGCGGCGGCTACGCTGCGAGATAATTGCCGTGCGTGCTCGGCTGCTCAGCTGCACTGCGATGAAGACACAGGTGAAGCTGCCGAGCGTTGCAGCGGTGGCGGCGAGCAGAGGGTGCATGCCGCCGAGAATGCCGATGGTAACGGCGCCTTCGCCCTCGATAAATGGCACCGCTCCCGCGAGCGCCACGATGAGCGGCTGAAGAAAAGCTGGCACCTGCTCGACCAGGTCTTGAAACATTTCGAGGGGGTTCATGAGCGTCTACTTTCGTCTCTGGGTGTCGATCTCACCTAGCTTCGCCGCCGTCCAAGAGGCTGCGACTTGCTGTGTAATACAAGCCAATCTGATTGCGGCGGTGCGAAGAAGTGTCGCTACGTCACCCGATTGCGTGCGTCTCGCCCGGTCGCCCGTGACAAAAGTCATGGGCATAGGCTTGAACGCATGGCAAATGTTGCGCCTTCTGCGGCGGTCGATGAACTCACAGCATCGAGCGAATCGCCGCTACGGCAAACGGTGATTGAGACAGACCTTGCCCCGGGTGCGAGGCAGCTTGAGCGTGGCATCGTGGCAACCTGGTGGTACACAGCTGGCGGCACCATCACGTTCATGGCGATGATCGTAATGATGTGGGTGTTGATGACCCGGCAAGCTGACGCTGTCACAGCCGCCCCCGCAGTGATCGGCGTTGGCGGCTGCGTGTGGATTGCGGCGACGCTACCTCTGCTCTTCTCGTATCGGCACCGTGGCGATGACGCCCCGTCACATCGGTGGTGGCGGGTGGGCGTTGCTCTGACGGTTTCGATTGCCTACGGAGTGAGCGCTGGGCTGACGGCGCAAAGCGTGCTGCTTGCAGCCGCCCCTGCGGCTGCCGCGGCGACGCTGTTGCACTGGTCACAGGGTGTGCGCTCGAAGGTGGTGGCGCTCATCACCCTCGGTCTCATTCTCACGACCTGGGTCGACACCACGCAGCGGTACGGTGACGTGGGATCGAGCTGGTGGGTGCCCGCGGTGCTCACCATCTCACTGCCGCTCATGATCACGAGTTCACTGTGGTGGTGGGACGTGCTCGTGACGCTTGACCGCGCACGGCTTGCAGAGGGGCGGCTCGCAGCAACCCAAGAGCGGCTGAGGGTGGCAACCGACGTGCACGATCTGCAGGGGCATTATTTGCAGGTGATCGCCCTGCACCTTGAGCTTGTCGACCGGTTGCTGCCGGGTGATCCGGTCGCAGCAAAAGAGCAGGTGCGGGTCGCCAGAGCTAGTGTGAACGACGCAACCCAGGGCACGCGGGAACTGGCAGCCGCAATACGCGCGCTGCCCGTGGCCGACGAGATCGAGAATGCGCGCGATCTGCTGCTTGCGGCGGGTCTCGAGGTGGCGGTGAACATCGAGCCCGAGGCAAGGGCGGAAGCACCCGTGTGCCTTGGCCCAGTGGTTCGCGAAACAACGACGAACGTGTTGCGCCATGGTGGCGGCAAGTCTGTGAACCTACTGCTCGCACGTCGGGCCGATGGGTGGCGGTACGAGATGCGTAACGACATGCTGCCCCAAACCGCGAATGCTCGTGTGCCGGAGCGGGTCGGCACCGGACTCAGCGGCATGCAGCGTCGAGTGGCTGAAGCCGGGGGCACTGTTGAAGTGGTGCAGGGCGACGGCGAGTTTGCCGTGGTGGTCTCTGTGCCCGCAGAACCGGGTGGCTCAGAGCGGGGCAGCGCAGCATGATTCGGGTGTTGCTCGCTGACGACGAAGCTATGATTCGCTCGGCTCTCGCCGCGCTATTGCGCATGGAAGACGACATTGAAGTGGTTGCAGAGTGCGTTGATGGGCCCTCTGCAATTGCCGCGCTCGTTGAAACCAAGGCAGACGTGTGCGTGCTTGATCTCGAAATGCCGGGTCTCGATGGTGTCGAGACTGCGCAGCGCTTGCAACGCACGGCGCCGACTCGGTGCATCGTGGTTACGAGGCATGCGAGGCCAGGGGTGCTGCGTCGCGCGCTCGCCGCGGGAGTCGTCGGCTTCGTGCCGAAGTCGCGGGGTGCCGACGAGTTGGCCGAGATTATTCGACGAATTGCCGCCGGCGGCAGATACATAGATCCAGAGATCGCGGCAGACGCGCTCACTGCGGAGCGCTCGCCGCTCACCGAACGCGAGCTCGACGTCTTGCGCGCAGGCAGGCAGGGCGAGACCACGGGCCAGATCGCCAAGTCTCTTGCTCTCGCCCCAGGCACAGTGCGTAACCACATCTCGGCGGTGCTCAGCAAGCTCGGCGTCTCTACCAGGCAGCAGGCCGTGCTTGCCGCCGAAGAACGCGGCTGGATCTAAGGTGAGCTTCACCATGGCAGGTCAGTCGTTCGAAGCCGAGGCCGCCGCGCAGCTTCAGGCGGTTGGTGCGATGCTGGGCGTGGTGGTGACCGCCAGCGACGGCGACGAGTGGCAGCTAGACGAGCACGGGCTGCGGGTGGGGCTCAGCTGGTACCTGCAGCGGGGGCACGGTGGGCGAGAAGCCGCCGCACTCGCCGCGCTGCAACTCTGGGAGGGGCCGCTCGAACCGCGTCGGGCACCCGACCGCGCCCGGCGTGCGCAGGCACTCGCCCAAGCGAGACCGCACCTGGAATCGCTGCTAGGCGCTGTGCGCCGCGCGCAGGCGATGGGCGAGTTGCTTGCGGCGATGCCTGGCCTTCGTGCACCGCTGCAGGCCGCCGTGTTTCGCGGGCTGCCCCGCGACCTGAGCACGTTGCCCCGCCACCTGCAGTGGGCGAGCCTCGTGCTCGCATCGACGGTGCCACAGAGCGATGATATTGCGATCGAAGATAGCGCGGTTGCGGCAGAATGGCAGGCCGTATTGGTGGCTTCGAGGGCATCAGCGGCATCGTTTCACACGCTGGATCGGGTGCTCGCCCCGCGCGCTGATGTCGCGCCACTGCGTCGTTTCGAGCGCGCCCTGACCCTGGTGCTGCCCGCCTACGAGCGGCTGCTGGCGCTCGACACCCTCGACTTTGGGTCGCAGGCGACCGTGCTTGGCGGCAGCGACCGCGCTGACCTGAGCCTGCACGCCGATGAGTCGCTTGGCTCTGAAGATTATGCGCCCGGTGGCGATGAACAGCAGGCCGACCCCCAGGCAGATGACGGCCGGCCTGGCGACAACGACTCAAAAGGTACCCCTGACCCCGACCAGCTCTTCGAAGCTGAGCGAGAGCAGTTTGCGCACACTGTGCTCGCCACTCCGATCCCTGAAGCGAGTTCACTCTTCGCGGGTGATGCCGAGGCTACCCCGTTTAACACTCAGAAAGTAGAGAGTGAGAAAGAGCTTGTGGGTGGTGCCGGTGCTGGTGCGCCAGCGAGCGGAATCTCGCTAGCCGACTACCGCTCGCGCGCGCAGCAACTGGCTGCAGAGATCGACAGCACCCGTGCCATCTGGCAGACTGTGATCGCCGAGCGTATCGCGCCGCGCAGGGTGCAGAGCCGCAGGCCGCGTGTGGAGGGCGACGAACTTGTGACTGAGGCGCTCGCCGCAGTGGTTGCGCAGACGCTCGCGAGTGTGCCCGAACCCGCTGCATTCATGCGCCACGAGGTGAAGCCAAGGCTTACGAGAAGCGCGGGCAGCACCGACTATGTGCTCATGATTGACCGTTCGGCCTCGATGGCCGGAGCAGTTGCCGATGCTGCTGCAGACGCCGCACTGGTGATGGTTGAGGCGCTCGCGGCGGCCGAACGCGACATTGTGCACGCCGAACGCAGCGCAGGCATCGATCTCGAACTCGACATTCGCAGCTGCCTGATCGTGTTCTCAGCAGATGCCACCGTCGTGAAGCCGCTCTCGCGAGGGCTTGACGACGCGACGCGACGAAACCTCCATGCCGAGGTGCGCTCACCCGCGGGCTCGACAAACGATGCAGCTGCGCTGCGAGCGGCGGGTGAGCAGCTCGGTATCGGTGCGCAGGCGTCGCACCCCGCAGACGGGCTGGCGAGGCGGCGCATTGCGATCCTCGTAGGTGATGGCGGCACGAATGACGCACCCGCAGCTGCCCGCGAACTGCAGCGATTGCGGGCCGCCGGGGTGAGCGTGCACGGCGTGGGAATCGGCACGGCAGACCTCGCGACGCGGTACGCGCCGCAGGGCGCTAGCATCGCCAGCGCGCGTGAGCTGCCCGAGGCACTGGCACGCATCATTGCGCATGAGCTGTAGCCTTTCACTAGAGAGGGAGGCCGCATGACTGAGAATCGCGTTGCGCTCATGCGCGCGCTCTTTGCCGATTTGGCCGAGCGGGTCGACGCCGCCTACGAGCCGTTTGCCGGGCATCAGCCTGAGGCCGAATTCGACAGTTGGCTTGATCAGCGCGCGGTAGAGGTACTCCCGAGTGCCGCACGGCTGAGCATTGATGACGCCGCGGTGGCCGAGCATTTTGATCTGGCGTTCTCGTCGGCGCGCGAGGTGGCACAGGCCCTTGGGGTGCAGTTGCCCGAGATTGAGGCGTTTGCAGAGGCCGGGGTCGACCTCGAACGCTTCGCGACGGCCCTTACAGCGGATCCGTCGCTTGCTCCGGTGCCGACTCCGCACGGGCTTGGCTCGACAGCATGGAAGCAGGCCTTTGAGGCGCTCGGCGGGCCACTACTGCTGATCGCAGAGGAAGCCGAACGTGAGTTCGCAGTGGTAGACGCGGCAGCACTTACCGGTGCCCCCGTTGCTGTCGGTGTAGAGAAGGGTACCGGGGGTGACGCATTCGTGAGCTGGACACTGCGTCTGGTGCCAGCGCAACCCGGACCACCGCTGTTGGGGCTCAGCTTTGCGCAGGGTCCGCACGTGACCCTGCCCGAGATGTTGATGCTGCAGCTCTCGCGCGTCGTGGCGGGGGAGCCGCTGGTCGATGCGACGAGCTTCACGTGGCTCGCAGGATTGCTCGCCGGTGGCAAACTCGCTGCCCGGCACGTCTACGACGAGGCCGAAGACACCGTGCGCATCACCTGCCGCGAGGTCGTCAGCCAGGGGCCACACCTCGGCGCGCGCCCACCGCTCGACTAGGGCACGTTGATTTAGTCTGCACGCGCTCCGGTGCGCCCGAGCCGCACGCTTGCTTCGTTGTCAAAGTTCAACAATGCTTCCGGCATCGCCTCGCTTCTCCGCCTTACAATCACGCGTCTCGGGCGCATTCTCGCCAGCGCACAGACTAAATCAATGCACTCTAGCGGCTACCACCAACCGATCAGCGTCGTGATGAGCGCAAAGATTGCGTGAAATAGGGCCGCAGTGAGCACTCCGACTACGGCTGCGTTCACGCCACGAATGGCGCTCTGCGCACCCCTCGCCGAGCGAATGCGGCTCCAAAATGGCCACACCCCCACAAGCAGTAGCAGACCCGGCAGAAACACCGAGATGAGCGCAACAAGCGCGGCGAACACGCCGCCGCCGGGCTGCGCCACCGCGCCGAGGTAAGCGGCAAAACTGAACAGCGGGCCGGGCATCGCCTGGGCAGCGCCATAGCCAGCCAGAAACTGCTCCGGTGTGACCGCGCTCGCTATTGCCGGTTCGGCCTGCAGCAGCGGCAAGACCACGTGACCGCCACCAAACACGAGCGCACCCGCCCTGGTGAATGCGTCTGCCAGCGCAAACAGAGAGAATGGTAGCGCCGCTGCGAGCAGGGGCAGCACCGCGAGCAGCGTGGCAAGCACGCCGAGGCAGGCGTACGCCACCCGGGGCGAAACCAGGGAGCGCAGTGGGCGATCCTCTCCCTTGGTCGCCACACTGTCTCGGCAAAACAGCAAACCGGCGCAGACGCCGAATGCAATGGCCACAATTTGCCCGAGGGTGCCGGGCCACAAGAGCACGACTGCCGCAGCCACAATTGCAATCAGGGCGCGCCCGAAATCTGGTGTGAGTCTGCGCGCCATGCGCCACACCGCATAGCTGATGACTGCAATTGCGACAACCTGAAGTGCAAAGAGCACGGCGGTGCCGAAGGTTCCCGTGAAGAACGCTGCACCAGAGGCAACCAGTACCATCAACACAGCTGACGGCAGGGTAAACGCGGCCCAGGCCGCGAGCGCCCCGCGGTAGCCTGCGCGGCCGAGGCCAATTGCAAAGCCCACCTGGCTCGATGCGGGCCCCGGTAAGAATTGACACAGGGCTACAAGCTCGGCGAACTGCTGGTCGCTGAGCCAGTTGCGCCTGGTCACGAACTCCTGGCGAAAGTACCCAAGGTGTGCGACTGGCCCACCAAACGATGTGAGCCCGAGCCGTAAGAACACGAGAAACACCTCGGCTGGGCTGCCTGGCCTGGTGCGCGCTCGTTGCATAGCGCGGATTCTACTTGTGTGCGGCAACGGCAAAGTGAACGGATGACGTGGCCGCTAAGCTGGGCGCATTACCCGCAAGGCTCGAAGGGCACCCCGATGACGCACCCCTATCTCACGGGCACCACTGCACCCAGAGTGCTCGCACACCGAGGCCTGGTGACACCACGTGACGAGGCGCTCGGCATCGCCGAAAACTCGAGGGCGTCAGTCACTGCCGCCGCTCTGGCCGGTTCTGAGTATGTCGAGTCAGACTGCCACATCACGAGCGATGGGGTTGCGGTGCTCTTTCACGACTCGGATCTGCGCAGGGTCACCGGTGACCCGCGCGCCGTGGCGGCCGTCAGTTACGCAGAGCTTGCCGAGTTGATGGCCGAGCGCGGCGGCTTGCTCACGCTTCGCGAGGCGCTCGAAGAGTTTACCGACACGCGCTTCAACATTGACGTGAAGGCGGCCGCCGTCGCCGAGCTTGCGGGCACGATCATCGGGGAGCACTGTGGCCGAGTGCTGCTCACGAGCTTTTCAGATGAGTATCGCGCGCGAGCGCTCGCTGCAGCAAGGCGAGCTGCCGGGGGATTGGCGGGGGCAGACCGCCCTGCGACCTCACCCGGTCGAGGCGCGCTGATTCGCCTGCTGCTTGCCGTGCACTTCGGGTCAGAATCTGCGCGTGCGCGCGCGTTCAAAGGGCTTGATGCACTGCAAATTCCAGAGCGGCAGGGGCCGGTGCGGGTGCTCAGTCCCCGTCTCATCGAGGCCGCGCACCACGCAGGCGTTGAGGTGCATGTGTGGACGGTGAATGATCCCGCGCGCATGAAAGAACTGGTGGCGCTTGGGGTCGACGGAATTATCACGGATCGAGCCGACCTGGCGCTCGAGGCGCTGCGTTAGTCGCGTACCCGGTCTCGACAAAGGTCCCGGAGCCTGCCGAAGGGCTCACCGTCGTCCGTCGTATCGCGCATCTCGACAAGCTCGGTGAGCGGTAGCTAGTCGCGCACGACCTCTGCGCCCTCGGGCAGCGCCGCGCCCGCGGGAATGCGCACGGTCACGTAATCGGTCTCGGCAGCTGGGGCAACCATGGCGACTGCATGCTCGTGGGTATGGGGGCCGTGATCACCGTGCTTGCTCATGCGGTCGATCCAGGCGAGCGCGAGTGCAGACACGATGAATGCGAGGTGAATCATGACCTCCCAGAACACTCCCTCGCTCGAGTAGATGACCTTGCCCGAGGCGTCGAGCACGATTCCCTCGTTCATGCGGCCAACCTCGATAAAGGTCTTGAGCAGATGAATCGACGAGATCGAGATGATCGAGATCGCGAGCTTGACCTTGAGTAGGTTCGCGTTGACGTGCGAGAGCCAGTCGGGCTCGTCGTGGTGGCCGTCGAGCCTGATCTTCGAAACGAATGTCTCATAGCCGCCGATGATCACCATGATGAGCAGGTTCGCGATCATCACGATGTCGATGAGGGCGAGCACGCTCAGCATGACCTCGGTCTCGCTGAAGTGACCCGCGAGCACGGACTTCTCAATGAGGTGCCACAGCTCGACAAAGAAAAGCACCACGTAGACGGCCTGGGCGATGATGAGGCCAAGGTAGAGCGGGGCCTGTAGCCAGCGGCTGGCGAAGATGAAGCCGGCAAGCGTGCGCGAGGCGGGGCCGGGGCCGCGCTTAGCGCTGCGTTCGATCGAGTGATGCAGGCGCTCGTTCACGGGCGTCCTTTCAGGTCGGAGGTCTGTATAAATCGTACTGTGTGCGATTGTGCGGCCGCATGGGTGTTTTTGCTTGTAATCTGAATCGATTGAACGAAAGCGCATGCGGGGAACTGCGCGAATTGATCGGGGGGTCAATGTCGTACTCAGGTGATTTGCCGTGTGAGCTTGCGGCGACTGGCGGACAGACCGGCCTGCTGGGGTTTGCGGTGCTGGCGGTGCTGTGCCTCGGACTCGGTGCGCTGCTAGTGCTCGCCGCGCGGCGCGCAGAGACGCGTGAGGGCATGCTGCAGGCGTTTGGTGCGATCGTGCTGATCGGTGGGGTGGTGCTCGCCTCGGGTGTTGCCGCGCCGGCTGCACAGGCGAGCGACGGCGGCAAAAACTGCGTGCAGAGTGCGACGCAGCCCGCGCCGAAGCCGGTCGACCCGAAGCCCGCGGTCTGCCCCGTGCTGCCCGAGGGGTATGTGGCTGGAGACAGCGTGGTGATGGTGCTGCAGGGCGACGTTTCTTCGTTTACAGAAGACTACGCTTACTACTGGCTGGGCGGTTGGCCCGGCTTCGGGCCAGATTTTACGGTCGCTGGAGGCCCAGACCTGACCGCCTGGGTCTCGGCGGTGAACTCACGGGGCGGAACCGTGGAGCTGCAGTTCGACCGGGTGGAGCAGCTTCTCAATGTCGACCTGGGCAACAATGGCTACCATCAATGGAATCTCGACTTTCCCGGTCTTGGGGTGAGCGTGACACTCGCGGACACGGGCCAATTCCCCTCGGAAAACCGGCCGAGCTGGAAAGAGCTGGGGCAGGTGACGCTTGACCCGGTTCTGTCTTTTGCTGACTTCCAAGCTCTCGTTTTGGATTGGTATGCCGAAGAGCACGATGGTGAAGAACCGGCGGAGGGCGACATCATCTTCGCTCGGTCAGGGTCGACCTTGTTGCCCGCAAACGCAACGCTGCGAGCTACGATTCCTGCTTCAGCGGGTTGTGCCGCCGCTGCAGTTGAACTCGAGGTGATGTCTCCCGGTGGTGTTTAGGGGTCGCGTAGGCCACTTCGGTAACAGCTCAACCCGAAAGATCGCGTAGAATGATGCGAGCGAAAGGGAGTATTCCGTTTCGCCCGCATCGTCAATACGCAAGGCTATGTACGCCTCGCCGGTGCGGGCGCATCGCAGGCTGCATGAGCAAGTACAGCTGCGATGGGAAGAGACTTTCGGAGATCCTCGCTGCTTGAAAACAGCGACAGAACCGAAAGAAATACATGACCACCGTTCTGCCACTCTGGTTTGAAATCGGATCGATGGTGCTGCTCGTCGGCATTCTGATCGTCGACTTGCTGCTCATCATCAAGCGCCCACACGTGCCCTCAATGCGCGAGGCCAGTCTCTGGGTCGGCTTCTACGTGCTGCTCGCGCTCGTGTTTGCGGGGGCGTTGTTCTTGCTCGGCGACGTGCAACACGGCAGCGAGTTCCTGGCTGGCTGGCTGACCGAGTACAGCCTCTCGATCGACAACCTCTTTGTGTTCGTGCTGATTCTCGCAAGCTTCAAGGTGCCGAAGGCCTACCAGCAACGCGCGCTCATGGTTGGCATCGTGCTTGCGCTAATCTTCCGCGGCGTGTTCATCATTGCTGGTGCGGCTCTCATTGAGCGCTTCATCTGGATCTTCTTCATCTTTGGCGCATGGCTTATCTGGACTGCGTGGCAGCAGATTCGCCACGACGAAGACGCTGAGCAGGGCGATAGCTGGCTGATTCGCCAGGTCAAGAAGTTCGTGCCGATCACCGACGACTACGACGGTGGCAACATGCGCACCACGGTGAACGGCAAACGCATGTGGACCCCGTTCATTCTGGTGTTCATTTCACTCGGCACCACCGACCTGCTCTTTGCGCTCGACTCGATTCCCGCGATCTTCGGCATCACGCAGAGCCCATTCATTGTGTTCACCGCGAACGTGTTCGCCCTGATGGGCCTACGCCAGCTCTACTTCTTGCTCGGCGGCCTGCTCGACAAGCTCGAGTACCTGAAGTACGGCATCGCCGCGATCCTCGCATTTATTGGTGTGAAGCTCGTGCTGCACGCGCTTCACGAAAACGAGCTGCCGTTTATCAACGGCGGCGAGCATGTGCCCGTGCCCGACATCAGCACCTGGGTGTCGCTTGGCTTCATCGTGACCGCAATGGCGGTCGCCACGGTTGCGAGCCTCATCAAGATGCGCCGCGTGGCAGCAGCTTCGGGTGAGAAGCTGCACCTCGGGGCGCACGAAGACCAGTAGCGGGTGCCCCGGGCGTTCGCTTGCCGCGTGACCGCCCGGGGATGCTCTGGCTGATAGAATCGCTCCATGCGTACGCGGCTCTTGCTTCTTGCTTGCCGCGACGGGGTCTAGTTTTCGACCGCTCCGTCGCGGAGTTCAGGTATGGCCGAAATCATTTGCGCCAAGGCGCTCCAAGAAGCTGAGACAAGAGAAGCAAGTTATGAGTAACACACCCCGCACGTTGGCTGAGAAGCTGTGGGACGCACACACGGTCGTCAAAGGTGAGAACGGTGACCCGGATCTCATCTACATCGACCTGCACCTAATTCACGAGGTGACAAGCCCGCAAGCATTCGATGGCCTTCGCGTAGCCGATCGCCCACTGCGCCGCGTCGACCTGATGATCGCAACCGAAGATCACAACACCCCAACGCTCAACATCACGAAGCAGATCGAAGACCCCACGAGCCGTCTGCAGATCGAGACCCTGCGTAAAAACGTCGAAGAATTTGGCGTGCGTGCGCACCCACTCGGCGACAAGGAGCAGGGTATCGTGCACGTGGTCGGGCCGCAGCTCGGCCTCAGCATGCCTGGCATCACCGTGGTATGCGGCGATAGCCACACCTCGACCCACGGTGCATTCGGTGCGCTTGCGTTCGGTATCGGTACCAGCGAAGTTGAGCACGTCATGGCTACCCAGACGCTGCCGCTGAAGCCTTTCAAGACCATGGCGATCAACGTCGAGGGCGAGTTGCGCCCTGGCGTAACCGCGAAAGACATCATTCTTGCGGTGATCGCGAAGATCGGCACCGGCGGCGGACAGGGCTACGTGCTCGAGTACCGCGGCAGCGCGATTCGCGCGCTCTCGATGGATGGCCGCATGACGATCTGCAATATGTCGATCGAGGCTGGCGCCCGCGCCGGCATGGTCGCACCAGACGAGACCACCTTTGAGTACGTCAAGGGCCGCGATCACGCGCCAAAGGGCGCCGACTGGGACGCGGCTGTCGACTACTGGAGGACGCTGCCCACCGACGAGGGTGCCGTCTTCGATGCCGAGGTCAACATCGATGCGAACGAGCTTGAGCCTTTCGTGACCTGGGGCACTAACCCCGGCCAGGGCGTGCTGCTCAGCGACACCGTGCCGAACCCCGTCGAGATCGAAGACCCGAACCAGCGCGCCGCGGCAGAGCGTGCGCTTGAGTACATGGATCTCGAAGCCGGCACCCCCATGAAAGAGATTGCCGTCGATGCTGTCTTCATGGGCTCATGCACCAACGCGCGTCTCGACGATCTGCGCGACTTCGCGAGCATCATCAAGGGCAAGAAGAAGGCCGACGGCGTGCGCCTCATGGTGGTGCCCGGCTCTGCCCGGGTGCGTCTCGAAGCCGAGGCCGAGGGCATCGACAAGATCGTTGAGGCATTTGGTGGCGAGTGGCGCTTTGCCGGTTGCTCAATGTGCCTCGGCATGAACCCCGACCAGCTTGCCCCCGGTGAGCGTTGCGCGTCGACCTCGAACCGCAACTTCGAGGGTCGCCAGGGCAAGGGCGGGCGCACCCACCTGGTGTCACCGCTCGTTGCTGCGGCCACCGCGATTCGCGGCACCCTGTCGAGCCCGTGGGATCTGCAGCACGATGCTGAGAACGGCGTGAATCACGATGCAGAGAAGGTTGAGGCCTAAATCATGGAGAAGTTCACCACTCTCACGGGCGTCGCGGTTCCGCTGAAGCGCTCGAACGTAGACACCGACCAGATCATCCCCGCGAACTTTCTGAAGCGAGTCACCAAGACTGGCTTCGACGATGCGCTGTTTTACCACTGGCGTCAAGATGCAGACTTCGTGCTGAACCAGCCGCAGTATGAGGGCGCCGAGATTCTTGTGGCCGGCCCCGACTTCGGCACCGGCTCGTCGCGAGAGCACGCTGTCTGGGCGCTGCGCGACTACGGTTTCAAAGCAGTCATCTCGGCACGCTTTGCCGACATCTTCCGTGGTAACTCGGGCAAGCAGGGTCTGCTTGCGGCTCAGGTTGAAGAGACCGACGTTGAGCGCATCTGGGCGGTGCTTGAGGCAGACCCGAGCGCAAAGCTTACGATCAGCCTCGACGATCGCAAGATCTCGGTTGGCGAGCTGCAGGTCGATTTTCAGATCGATGACTACACGCGCTGGCGTCTGATCGAGGGGCTCGATGACATTTCGCTGACCCTGCAGAACGAGCAAGCCATCACTGGCTTCGAGGCGACCCGCCCAGCGTGGATGCCAACGACCCTGCCGGTTCAGTAGCCTACTCAGGTTAGTCATCAGGCCGGCACAGTATTCTGCTGGTTTCACCCCCGTCGAACCTTCGCTTGCCGAACACATCATGATCACGGCGAGCGATTCAAGAGGAGAAGCATGAACGACTCCGCAGCTGCCGCAACACAGTCAGACGCCACCAGCGCTGACGAGGGGCTCAAGAAAGACGCTCAGAAGGCGGGCGCTCGCGTTGGACTCACCAGCGACGAGATCATCATTAACGGTGGTCGCCCACTGCAGGGGCGCATTGAGGTGCGCGGCGCGAAGAACCTCGCACCAAAGGCGATGGTCGCGGCGCTGCTCGGTCAGACCCCCAGCGTGCTGCGCAACGTGCCGAATGTGTCAGACATTCGGGTGGTTGCAGGCTTGCTTGCGCTGCACGGCGTGCTGATCACCCGCGGCGATGAGCCGGGCGAGTGGCGGCTCGACCCCTCGAACGTCGATATGGCGCATCACGCCGATATCGACGCGCACGCGGGGTCGTCGCGTATTCCGATTCTGTTCTGCGGCCCGCTGCTGCACCGCCTCGGCGAGGCCTTCATTCCAGACCTCGGCGGTTGCCGCATCGGCGATCGACCGATCGACTTTCACCTCGAAGCGCTGCGCAAGTTTGGCGCGGTCGTTGAGAAGCTGCCAAGTGGGATCAGCCTGACCGCTCCCAACGGGCTGCGCGGCGCGAGCATCGAGCTGCCATACCCGTCGGTCGGTGCCACCGAGCAGGTGCTGCTGACCGCAGTGCTCGCCGAGGGCGAGACCGAACTACGCAATGCGGCGATTGAGCCTGAGATCATCGACCTTATCTGCATTCTGCAGAAGATGGGCGCGATCATCACCGTCGAGCCCAACCGCGTCATCTTCATTGAGGGCGTGAAAGAGCTGCGCGGCTACGATCACCGGGCGATCTTTGACCGCAACGAGGCTGCGAGTTGGGCTTCTGCTGCTCTAGCGACCCGCGGCGACGTGTTTGTCGGCGGCGCACAGCAAGAAGAGATGATGACCTTTTTGAACGTCTTCCGCAAGGTCGGCGGCGACTTTGAGGTGCATGACGACGGCATTCGTTTCTTCCATCCCGGTGGCGAACTGAAGCCGGTCACGATCGAAACCGATGTGCACCCCGGCTTCATGACCGACTGGCAGCAGCCTCTCGTCGTGGCCCTGACTCAGGCGAACGGCGTCTCGACGATTCACGAGACCGTCTACGAGAACCGCTTCGGTTTCACCAGTGCGCTCGGGCAGATGGGTGCTGACATTGTGGTGTACGAAGACGGCCTCGCCGATGATCGTCGCCGCGTGATGCGTCGCGAGTTTGAGCAGGCGGCCGTGATCTCGGGGCCAACCCCGCTCCACGGCGCCGATATTGAGGTGCCTGACCTGCGTGGTGGCTTCAGCTACCTCATTGCTGGTCTGACCGCGAGCGGGCAGACCAAGGTCACCAACCTTGGCATCATCTCGCGCGGCTACGAGAACTTCATCGAGAAACTGCGTCAGCTTGGTGCTGACTTTGTGTTCGAGGGGTAACGTAGGGCCATGACTGAGACGGTGAAG
Organism: Actinomycetota bacterium; assembly: GCA_020161315.1. Classification (GTDB taxonomy): domain Bacteria; phylum Actinomycetota; class Actinomycetes; order Actinomycetales; family Microbacteriaceae; genus Leucobacter. The sequence goes on from JAIUOH010000013.1 coordinate 17,760, forward strand.
ATTCGCAGCCGGTCGTCGGCAGAGAAACGGCGTCCGAGCATGTTTTGGGTGCTCGCTTCGCTGATTTTGCCGCTCTGGTCGTGCATGGTGCGCTACCGTTTCACACCCGCCTCGAGGCTGCCGAGCACCGGGCCGTTCATCATGTCGCCGAATCACTACAGCGAGATCGACCCCATCGCCATGGGCGCAGCGATCTGGCATCTTGGGCGCCTGCCGCGTTTCATGGCAAAAGAGAGCCTGTTTCGTGTGCCCGTGCTCGGATGGTTCTTGCGGTCTTCGGGGCAGATTCCGGTGAGCCGCACGGGTGCCGCCCGCGGCGGTGACGGAAACCCGATGGGAGCTGCTGGCGAGCTGATTCGCCGTGAGGCTGGCGTGATCGTGTACCCCGAGGGCACGCTGACCCGCGACCCAGACCTGTGGCCGATGCGCGGCAAGAGCGGGGCAGTGAGGCTCGCTCTCGAGACCGGCATTCCGTTGATTCCTGCGGCACACTGGGGCACGCAGAAGCTCATGCCGCGCTACGGCAAGGGTATTCACCCGATTCCACGCAAGACCATCGAGGTCGCGGTGGGCGAGCCCCTCGACCTGTCGAAGTTTGATGGCCGCGATATCGATCAGAAGACGGTGAACGAGGCCACTGTGATGCTCATGACCGAGATCACCAAACTGCTCGCAGGTTTGCGAGGCGAAGAGCCCCCGGCTGAGCTGTGGGATCCGTCAAAGCATCAGCAGACTGAAACGGGCCGCTTTTGAGCGCGGCCGGCGGTTCTAGCACGCGCACGGGCAGCATCGCGATTCCGGCTCCTGGGCAGAAACGCAATAGGGGCCGCAAGGTTGCCATGATCGGTGCCGGCAGCTGGGGCACCACCTTCGCAAAGGTCCTGTGCGATGCTGGCTGCGACGTGACCATCCTTGCCCGCCGCCCCGAGCAGGCGAACGAGATTCAGGTTGCCAAGCGCAACAGCCAGTACCTGCCAGGCATCAATCTGCCGAAGTCGCTGCAAGCGACGAGCGATCCCGCTGTCGCTCTGCGCGGCGCTGAGCTGGTGTTTCTTGCGGTGCCCAGCCAGACGCTTCGCGAAAATCTTACGGCGCTTGAGCCCTATCTTTCGAGCCGCACCGTGCTCGTGAGCCTGGTCAAGGGTGTCGAGAAGACAACCACCATGCGCATGAGCGAGGTTATCGCCGACACGCTCGACATCGATCCCAGCCGCATCGGCGTGGTTTCAGGGCCAAACATTGCCCTCGAAATTGCGAAAGAACAGCCGACAGGTGCGGTTGCGTCGTGCGTTGACCTTGAGGTTGCTACAAGGATCGCAACAGCCTGTTCTGCGCCGTACTTTCGAAGCTACGTCAACACCGACGTGGTGGGCACCGAGCTCGGCGGGGTGCTCAAGAATCTCATTGCGCTCGCGATCGGCATTGTCGATGGCGTGGGATATGGCGAGAACACTAAGGCAGCGATCATTACGCGAGGTCTCGCAGAGATGACTGAGTTTGCTGTCGCCTCTGGCGCCGACCCGAGTACGCTCTCGGGGCTTGCGGGGCTCGGCGATCTCATCGCCACCTGCCAGTCGCCGCTTTCGCGCAACAACACTGCGGGGCGATTGATTGGCCAGGGCTTCTCTCTTGAAGAGACGAAGCAGCAGATGCAGCAGACCGCAGAGGGCATCACCTCGGTGCCACCGGTCCTTGAGCTTGCGCGCGAGCGCGGCATCGTAATGCCGATTGTGGAGCAGGTGCAGATGGTGCTCGACGGCACCATGAAGCCGGCAAATCTCGGCCCGCACCTCGCGACCGAAGACGACGTGCCGAAGCCAGAACTGAGTCTGAATGCGAGTCAGGCAAGTGGCATTCGAAAACTGTGGCAGCGATTGAAGGGAAGCAAGTGAGCGCTGGAGAAGTGGCTGAGAAGCGAACCGTTGTGCTTCTTTTTGGTGGCCGGTCGAGCGAGCACGGCATCAGCTGCGTGACGGCGGCGGGAGTGCTGCGATCGATTGATCGGAGCCGCTTCGATGTGATTCCGGTCGGCATTACGAAGCGCGGCGCTACTGTGCTGCTGCAAGAGAGTGACCTTGACGGCTACCGGCTCGAAGCCGGTGCGCTGCCCGAGGTTATAGAGAACGGCACGCGCGTGCTGTGGCCTGCTTCGATCGATACGAAGGCGCTGACGCTCATCACCGCGGATGGCAAGGTCACCTCGCTGGGTCACGTCGATGTGGTGTTGCCTACCATGCACGGGCCTTTCGGAGAAGACGGCACGGTGCAGGGTCTGCTCGATCTCGTAGATCTGCCTTATGTGGGCTCTGGTGTGCTCGGCTCGGCGCTCGCGATGGATAAGCATGTCGCGAAGACGGTGCTGGCCGACGCCGGCATCGCAGTGGCTCCTTGGCGCACCGTGACCGCACACGAGATCTCGCGCAACCCCGGAATCGCGTCGAGCCTCGACGAGGGACTGAGCTACCCGCTGTTCGTGAAGCCCGCACGCGCAGGTTCGAGCGTGGGCGTCAGCCGTGTAACTGAGGCGGCAGAACTGCCAGCGGCGCTCGACGTGGCGTTTGCCGAAGACTCCGTCGTGCTGGTCGAGTCTGGGGTGACCGGGCGCGAGGTCGAGATTGCCGTGCTGCAGGGGCGCAACGGTGCTGCGCCGCGCACGAGCACCGTGATCGGCGAGATCGTGTTCACCGGGCGCGCATTTTACGACTTCGAGGCGAAGTATCTCGGTGCTTCGGGCGTCGATCTCGAACTGCCCGCCAAGGTCACCGATACCGAGTTCGAGGCGATCCGCGACGCTGCCGTGAGGTCGTTTGAGGCGGCCCAGCTGGCAGGCCTTGCCCGGATCGACTTCTTCTTGACCGAAGACGGTCCGGTGTTGAACGAGATCAACACACTGCCCGGCTTCACGCCGGTATCGATGTACCCCCGCCTGTGGGAAGAGTCGGGGCTGAGCTACACCGACCTCATTACCGAACTCATCGAGCTCGCGCTCGAGCGCTAGCCCTGCTGCTGGGGCTTAAGATCCGGGACTAAAACCCGGGCGGCGGGTCACACCAAAAGCCCTCGCACGGCAGCTTCGGCTCACGAGGCTGCACACCTGCGGGCGGCGTGAGCAACTGCCGTGCCCGCTCTGCGGGCATCATCTGCAGCCCGTTCGTCGTCATGACGTGCTGGGTGATATCGCAGTTTGGGTCGTAGGGAGGCTGCTTGTAGTCAAACGCTCTGAGCGTCTCGGGCAGCATCGAGCGCTGCAGTTCTTGCAGAGCTTCGCTTGCTGACTCGTCAACCTTGGTGAGATCCAGTTCGTAGCCGTATCGCTGCGTTTTCGAGACCGTTGCCGACACGATGCTGGGGCGGCTGAAGAACGCAAGGTGCGGGCCGCGCACGACGAGGTCATAGGTCGTGCCTGGCACCAGCGAAAGCTGCTTGGCGGGGTCGGTGGTGCACGCCACCTCCTTCGAAGACCGAAAGGTGCCGCAGTCGCTCGGGCGCGTTGGGGGAATGCTGCGGCTACGATAGCTCGATTTCTTCTCAATCGTGCAGCCCTCGATGACCTTCTGCGGAAACAGTCCGTTTATCAGCGGCATGCCAAACGTGAATATCAGCGACACCATCGGCAGCGCAAGGGCGACCCACCACCAGCGGTGCTTGCGCGTGGGCACGGCAGCCTCGGCGTAGCTTTCAGGGGTCTCGTCGTGCGAACGTGCCATGCCTCTAGCCTCTCATTCGCTGAGCCGCCGCGCACAGCACCGCCGACGCAAATGGCGCAGCTGGTCTCAGATGCGTGTGTTGGTTACTGGTCGACGCTGCGCGCGGTGTCGTACCCGGTGCACTTTCGCACCTGCGGCAGCATCTTGGCGACGTTCGCGAGGTCGGTTGCCGCGAGCGTGCCGCTTGCGAGCTCGCTGTTCACGAACACCTCGAGGCCCGGTTCGCGGCCGTAGGCTTCAAATCGATAGAGCGGAGCCTGAGATTCGTCGATGATCCAGTCGACATCATTGACGGTCACGCACAGATCGGTGGTCGGACCGCTTGTCGGCACACCGCAGCGAAGTTCAACACCAGCGGGATCGCCCCAGGCGCCGGTGGCCTGAGCATTCGTGGTGCGGCGCTCAAGATTCGACACAGTCTTGGGTAGGTTCACTGTCACCTTGGCGCACGCGGGGTCGTTTGCCCCCTCGGCGGGCTCCATCGGCACGGTTGGGGAGCATGCCGTGAGCCCGGATGTCAGGGCGACTAGGGCGGCGAATGCCGCGATCCCGCGTAGTGTCTTGGCGCTCATACTCACCAAATCAGCCTATCGCTGCGGGGCTGCGCGAAGCCGGGCGAATGCCGAGTGCCTGCACGGCTTGGGATACCGTAGGGGAGTGACTACGGTGGGCGAAGCAAAAGAGCGCGGGGTGTTGCGGCGGGTGCTCGCGCAGCTGCGGCCGGCCACTGCTGCGAAAGTAGGCCCGGGCGACGACTCCGCGGTGCTCGCGCTCGGCGGCGACCTGGTGGTCACGAGCGACACCATGATCGAGGGCCCCGACTTTCGGCTTGCCTGGCACGGGGCTGACGAAGCTGGCTGCGGGTTCGATCTTGGCTGGAAGCTTGCGGCCACGAATCTCTCTGACATAGCAGCGATGGGTGCGGTCCCGGTGGGCCTCACTGTGTCGCTCGCGTGCCCGAAAGACACCCCTGTGGAGTTGCTTGAAGGGATCGCCAGGGGGCTTGATGCCGCATGTCGAGCGCTCGCGCCCGGCTGCGGAGTGGTCGGCGGTGACCTCGGCACCTCGCCTGTGCTCTTCGCTGCAGTGACTGCCCTTGGCGATATGCGGGGTCTCTCACCTGTGTTGCGCTCGGGGGCGAAAGCCGGCGACACTGTTGCCTACGCGGGTGATTTGGGGCTCGCCGGAATCGGGCTCGCGCGCCTCTTCAGCGAGGCGGCAGAGAGCGATGGCACCGCCCACTCGCGCACCCTGGGGTTGCTTCGTGAGCGATACCCGGCGTCGATAGCGGCCCAGTTGGCGCCAATCCCGCCGATCGCGCTGGGCGTGGCCTCGGCGGCGGCCGGGGCGACGGCGATGATGGATGTTTCAGACGGCCTCTCGCTCGACGCCGCCCGGCTGGGTGAGGCGAGCGGTGTCGCTCTCGCTCTCGATAGCGCGCTGCTCGAAGCTGCGTTTGGCATGCAGCGGGGCGAGAGCGTTACGGTTGCCGCGATGCTCACGGGGGGCGAGGATCACGGCCTGCTTGCGACGTTTGCGAGCGGCACCACCCTACCGTCGGGGTTCAGTCAGATCGGTACGGTGCAGAGCGCCGACCCGGGTAGGGCACGGATATTGCTCGACGGGCAGCCGTTCGAGCCGCGCGGGTGGGACCCCTACGGCGTGCTGCCGCCCGGGGCCTGAGCCCCGCTAGCCGTCCCGCTACCGGCGCCGCTTGTCGCTGGCGCTCCCGTGCTGCCCGACGAGACATGTCGCACAATGCGCAGCGCCGCCCACAGCTCGGCGCGAGTGTCGGGGTCGTCAAGATCGCGTTGCAGCAGGCTTTCTGCCGTCGAGACGCGCGTGCGCAGGGTGTGCCGGTGCACGCCAAGCGCGGTGGCGGCGGCGCTCGTCTGGCCGTGGTGCGCGAGCCAGGTCGAAAGGCTGTGCTGCAGGTCATCGCGGTGACGCTGGTCGTGGTGTGTCAGTGGCGAGAGCAACCCCTGCGCTCGCCTGACTGCCTCGGGGCTCTGCGTGAGCAGTTGCAGCACGCCCGCGTGCATCTCGGGTCGGTAGGCAACCGGCCCGGTCTCTGGGCGACGCAGCGAAAGCGAGGCGGCGCGTTCGGCTTGCTCGAGCAGCTCTGCAAGCTCCGCCGTTGATCCTCGCTCTGAAATGCCGCAGTTCGCGAGGTGCGAGGTGAGAATGCGCTGCAGCGTAGCCAGGTCGCCGTGCTCGGCGATAACGACGAGTTGCTGTGAGTCGAGCGCCGCAAATACCCCGGGCTGCTCGAACGCCGCTGCGGTGAGCTCGGTCAATAGCTGCGGTGAGAGTGGAGCCGGGGCGCTGATCACCGCGATCTCGCCGCGAGGCAGCCTCGGCAGGAGCGCGCTAGACACTTCTTCGGCAAGATCGCGTTTGCCCACGAGCAGTAGCTTGAGCACCGCTGACCGCAGCGCCCGCTCGGTCTCTGCGAGATTTCTTCTGCGCGCAAGCGTGCTCGGTGAGCCGAAGCCGTCGCGCCCCAGCGGTGAGTCGAGGTGCGCCTGCGCCTCGATGAGCCTTGCTGCGGTGCGCACCACTGCAATGAACGGGGTGTCGTAGGGCACGCGAAACAGTGGCATCTGCAGGTGTTCGCACGCCTCGATGAGCGATGGGGGAATGCGATCCCACTGCAAGCCAACGCCCACGCCGAGCGCTGTGGTGCCCGCGGCCTGCAGGCGACGCACGTAGCTCTCGGCTTCTTCTCGCCCAAGGGGGCTGCTGAACTGGCTTCCCGTCGTCAAGATGACGGTGCGCGGCGTAAGGAAAGGGGTGGGGTCGCTTATGTCGCTGACGTGCACCCACTGTACGGGGTGTTCATCGGGGCTGCTACCGCCACCGGCGATCAGCACGAGGCCGAGCAGGTAGTCGCGCAGCAGCGCGTCGAGGTCAATCGCACTCGGTTTTGCCAGGTTGGCGAAATTGTATTGCATTGTTCGCCATTATGTCACTCTGCTTTGCGGTGCGCGAGTCCTAGGCTGGTGCATGACTCACATGGCCAGCGCCATGTATCACCACCCGGCACCTCGCCGGCTTAGTCGCAAAGTAAGGGAGCAACTATGTCTGAGAACATTCAGGGCGGCAGCGCACTCGCGCAGGCACGCAACCTCGTCACCGCAATTCCCGGCCCGAAGTCGCAGGCCATCATTGCACGTAAGAGCGCAGCGGTTGCAGCCGGCGTCGGCCACGCACTCGGCGTTTCTGTTGTCGCAGGTGGCGACGGCGTGCTGCTCGATGCTGACGGAAACACCCTGATCGACCTCGGCTCGGGCATCGCCGTGACCGGCGTCGGCAACTCGTCGCCCCGCGTCGTTGAGGCTGTGCAGCAGCAGGTTGCACAGTTCACTCACACCTGCTTCACTGTGACCCCCTACGAGGGCTACATCGCCGTTGCAGAGAAGCTCAACGAGCTGACCCCCGGTGACTTCGAGAAGCGCTCAGCGCTGTTCAACTCGGGTGCTGAGGCTGTCGAGAACGCAATCAAGATTGCGCGTCACCACACCAAGCGCAACGCAGTCGTCGTGTTCGATCACGCTTACCACGGCCGCACCAACCTCACTATGGGCATGACCGCGAAGAACATTCCTTACAAGGATGGCTTTGGTCCCTTCGCGCCCGAGGTCTACCGCGTACCCACTTCATACCCCTACCGCGACGGCCTGACCGGCGCAGAGGCTGCGGCTCTCTCGCTGACCCAGATCGAGAAGCAGGTTGGTTCGACCAACGTTGCTGCGATCATCATCGAGCCCATCCAGGGCGAGGGTGGCTTCATCGCTCCGGCAGCGGGCTTCCTGCCTGCTATCCAGGAGTGGGCAACCGCAAACGGTGTCGTCTTCATTCTCGATGAGGTGCAGACCGGCTTCGCCCGCACCGGCCAGATGTTTGCCGCTGAGTTCGAAGGCGTTGTGCCCGATCTCGTGACCGTTGCCAAGGGCATCGCTGGTGGTCTGCCGCTCTCGGGCGTGACCGGCCGCGCCGAGATCATGGATTCGGCTCACGCCGGCGGCCTGGGCGGCACCTATGCTGGTAGCCCCGTTGCTTGTGCAGCAGCTCTCGCAACCATTGAGACCTACGAGGCAGAGAACCTGCTCGAGCGCGCTCAGCAGATTCAGGCAACCATCGAAGAGGTCTTCGGTGCACTGCAGAAGACTGACGACCGCATCGGCGACATCCGTGGCCGCGGCGCAATGATGGCTGTTGAACTGGTCGAGTCGGGCTCGAAGACCCCGAACGCTGCGCTCACCAACGCTGTTGCGAAGCTCGCTGGCGAGCAGGGCGTCGTCGTGCTCACCTGTGGCACCTATGGCAATGTGATCCGCTTCCTGCCCGCACTCACCATCAGCGATGAGCTGCTGCGCGAGGGCCTGCAGGTCGTCGTAGACATCATCGCCGCTAACTGACGCTAACCGCGTCATCCTGCGCGCAGTCGCGGGATCCAAGCAATTTATGGATTTGGTGGGCCCGATTCTCTCGACAAGCTCGAGGGGCGGGCCCACCGGTCACCGAAAGGACACCATCATGGCTTTGAAGCCCAATGAGCAAGAGCTGCTCGACCGCGTCCAGAGCGGTCTCGGCATCGGCGGCACCTGGCAGCCCTCGACCACCGGCGCGACGATCGACGTGCACGATCCCGCCACGGGCGAGGTCATCAAGCAGATCGCTGACGCGACCGTTGAAGACGCGGTGCGTGCGCTTGACGCGGCTGTTGCTGCGCAGGATTCGTGGGCAGCGACCCCGACCCGTGAGCGCTCGAACATTCTGCGCCGCGCGTTCGACCTGCTCATGGAGCGCAAGGAAGAGTTCGCGCTGCTCATGGCTATGGAGATGGGCAAGCCCATCGCTGAGGCTCGTGGCGAGGTGAACTACGGTGGCGAGTTCTTGCGCTGGTTCTCGGAAGAGGCTGTGCGCGTGCGCGGCGACTACCGTCCGAACCCTGAGGGTACCGGCAACATGGTGGTCTCGCACATCCCGGTCGGCCCGTGCTACTTCATCACGCCGTGGAACTTCCCGCTCGCGATGGCCACCCGCAAGATCGCTCCGGCGCTCGCTGCCGGCTGCACCGTGGTGATCAAGCCCGCAGCCCTCACGCCGCTGACCACGATCTTCTTCGTGCAGCTGCTCGAAGAGGCTGGCCTGCCGGCTGGCGTCGTGAACGTTGTGGCGACCTCGAAGTCGAGCGCTCAGTCGAGCGCGCTGCTGTCTGACACCCGCCTGCGTAAGCTCTCGTTCACCGGTTCGACTCCGGTGGGTGTAACGCTGCTGCAGGCCGCGGCTCAGAACGTGCTGCGCACCTCGATGGAGCTTGGCGGCAACGCGCCGTTCGTGGTGTTCGAAGATGCAGACCTTGATAAGGCTGTTGAGGGTGTGCTGCTCGCGAAGTTCCGCAACATTGGTCAGGCTTGCACCGCGGCAAACCGCATCATCGTGCACGAGTCTGTGGCTGACGAATTCGCTCGTCGCGTGGGTGAGCGTGTTTCGGCGATGACTATTGGTCGTGGTGCTGACGAGGGCAACGACATTGGTGCGCTCGTCGAAGAGAAGGCTGTGGCGAACACGGCTCGGCTCGTCGCTGACGCGGTTGAGACCGGCGCGACCATCATTACCGGTGGTGAGGCGATCGACGGTCCGGGCTACTTCTTCCAGCCCACCGTGATCGACAAGCTCAGCCCGCAGTCGGCGATTATGCGTGAAGAGATCTTCGGGCCTGTGCTCGGCATCATCCGCTTCTCGACCGAGGACGAAGCTGTCGAGATCGCGAACAACACCGAGTACGGTCTCGTGAGCTACGTGTTCACCGAGAACCTGGGCCGCGGTCAGCGCATGATCGAGAAGCTCGAGACCGGCATGATGGGCCTGAACACGGGTCTGGTGTCGAATGCTGCGGCACCGTTTGGTGGTCTGAAGCAGTCGGGCATCGGCCGTGAGGGTGGTTTCGAGGGCATTCACGAGTTCCTCTCGACGAAGTACACCCTCATCCCGCGTTAATTTTCGCGACGAGGATCAAAGAAGCCCGGGGGAGACCCCGGGCTTCTTTCGCATCATGACGGGTGCCAGAAATTTTGTATTAGTGTTGCCGCATGACAGATGATCGGTTTCAGTCGGTGCCGGGTGCAGGATTGCCGGTAGACACCACGGCGGAACAACTTGCCGCGCTCGCCGCGACGCGCCCCGATCTCTGGGATCAGATCTGGCATCACCCAAATAGTTACGATGGTCTGCGCGACTGGATGGCGCAGAGCTATGCGGCGCAACAGCAGCACGGCCAGGTAGCGCAGTCAGGTGCAGCAGCCCCGCAGCCAGTCTCACCCTCGTTCGAGGCGACGCTGCGCGGTACCGATCCCGACGCGAATGCCCCATCGTTTGTGACCTCACCGAACGAAACCCAGGCGAAGCCGAGAAAACGCCGGCGCGGGCTCGCGATCGTCGCCTCAATTGCAGTGGTCGCACTCGCGCTCGGCGGCGCAGGCACGGCGCTCGCGCTGACAGGCAAGCTAGATCAGTGGCTGGGCGGATCCTCTTCCAAAAAGAATGCGGTGCCGGCCGCCGAAGTGCCTGAGAAGCCGAGCTTTGCTGACGGTGCCGAACTGCGTTGGACCAAGCGAGGCGCAGATCTTGACTCCGTCACAGGTGCCAGAGTTTTTGGATATTTGCCGCGCATGATGCCGTCAATTACGGTAGCTTCTCGCCCATCTCAGCCGGTGCAACTCGACTCCGGAGTGTTGCTCTCCGTAGGAGCACCTGGAATTCATGAAGCACCTCAGACCTGGGCCATGCTCGATGCGCAGAGCGGTGAAGTTATCTGGACCAAACCGGATGTGGGTGAATTCGAGACGTGTGTGCCCTCTTTGCAGCGCGAAGAAGCTTTGTGCCTCGCTGAAGCTGCTGTCGATCGCGGCGGCCCGTATGACTCGAAAATCGTACGTGTTACGGCAGACGGTGTCTCTGACCTTACCGAAACCGCGTTGACGGGGGCACGAGTCATTCAGTCAGACGGAGATGGCTACGCAGTTATCGGAACCGACGGGTTGAGCGTGGTCACCAAAGATGGCGATATCGAGCCACAGAGCATCGAAGGGATTGCCGGTACTGGAAGCTCAGATGAATGGGAACCGCAGTGCGTCTGGATCTACGGTGCTGGCCACGTCTCTTATCTCGGCCCCAGCTGTGATGGTGTGCCGGCAGGCTCGCACGTCAGCGATGCAGACAACTTCGAGTGGGCGCTGGTAGACGGTGATAGACCCAAGCTGATCGTCGACGAGTACACACAGCTGCGCATTGTCGACGCCGAAACTAGCGAGGTCGTGTGCGAATCGCAAGGCACCTTGCCGGGCTGGTACCAGGAACCGCAGGTAGCCCAGTCGGGTAAAGAAGCGGCGGTGCTTGTGCAGAAGCCTGAGGGCTACGCCATGCTCGGTTTAGAAAGCTGCGAAGAGGTTAGCATCGAATCTAGTGCTTACGACAGATTCATCACAATCGTAGGTGACGAAGTGGTGGCGTTCTATGGCGATAGTGACCGAACTGTGTCGAGATACGAGGCATTTCAAGTCTCGAGCGGTGAGCTCGTGGGCTCTGGTGAGTTCTCGCCGGTAACCCAGGTTGCAGAGGTAAGCGGCGGCGTGCAGGGAGCATTGCTCGCACACTATTACTGCGATGACTGTTCAACAGCTGAGGGCTCGCATTCTCTCGACGGGTACACTCTCGTTGCTCCTGCTGAGGGTGCAAGGAAAGTTACCGATGCCGACATTCAGCTTGTCTCCGAAGAAGTGCCTGAATTTGTTCCTGCCTGCCCGGGGGACACCATTTTGCTGGCCTGGATGGAGCTCACCGACGGCTGGATCGTGGTCTGCGGTGTCGACGCGAACACCCCCACATACGTGGCATATCAACCGGGTGACGAGGGCAAACCGCGGTATTCAAACGGTGCGACTGACCCCACAGGCAAGAAAGCTCACGCGGCGGTGGCGTGGGACAAAGCGAAGCAGCGATACCTGGCAACCATGGCCGATGGGTCGAAGCTCATTCTCGACTACCCGCTCGGCACTGCAACGCTTCGCGATGCAACGACGACGTCGACGGTGAACGAACAGGAGCGCTTCGTGCGCTACGTATTTGTGCCAATGGGCACCAAGGAGCGAGTGATCGATGAGGTCGCGAACCAGAACGGCGCCTTCGATGTGAAAGCCCCGAAGTCGACGGCCGAAGACCAAATTCGCTACATGATTGAGGTGCTCGAGAAAGCCTACGCGGGCCGTGCAATGCTCAAAGATGCGCTGCCGAAGCTCGCGGGCTGCACGGCGGGAGTGGGAGGCTACGGCGATACCATCGCGGCAATGCAGGCGGTGCGCGACAATCGCGCCCAGTTGCTCACCGCGCTTGACGCGATGCCCGTCGACAAGATTCCCGAGGGTAAGCAGTTGCTAGCCGATCTCACGTCGGCGATCGAGCTTTCGCACCAGGCGAACGTTGAATATGTGGCGTGGGCTGAGGCGGCGAACGCGAACGGCTGCGCCTCGCTCTCTGCGACAGGCAAGGCCGCGGCAGACGCTTCTGACGCGCCAAAGGCGGCGTTTGCGACCCGATGGAACAGTGTCGTGGCCGCGAAGTATGGGGTGCGCACCTTCGACGGCTGGTACATCTAGCGAGCTACTGTGCGCTGGTGGGCAGGCTGTCTTCGACAGCATGTTCTGCCCACCACAGCACGGTTTCGCCGTAGCGCTTTTCGCGAAACTGGGTGAGGCCTTCGGGCCAGCTAGGTTCAGGAGATCGGCTCGATCGCTCGACCATGACGACACCATCGGGGGCGAGCAGGCTTGAGGCGGACACAAGGTTTGCTGCGAGCTCTTCCTCGCCGAGGTCGTAGGGTGGGTCGAGCATGATCACGTCATACTGCTCGCGGCTTTCGGCTGCGATGTTGCCGCCACGCACGCCGGGCGCGCGCAGTTCGAGATAGCTTTGCACCGAGGATCGTGCCGTCTCAATCCGTGGTGCCCCTGCGCCGCGAAACGCCCCCAGCACGGTCTTCGCGTTCTTTGCCGCGACCTGTGCCGCCTGCGGGTGCTTCTCGACCAGCACGACAGCCGCTGCGCCGCGACTCGCTGCTTCGAGCCCGAGCGCGCCTGATCCCGCGTAGAGATCGAGCACTCTCGCCCCCTCGACGAGGTTCCACGACTCGAGGGCCGAGAAAATTGCCTCGCGCACGCGGTCGCTCGTTGGTCTCGTGCCGGCTTTTGGCACCTCGAGCCGCAGCGAACCGGCGGCGCCCGCAATAATCCTGGTCACGGGTCGAGTGTATCTGTCGGTGGTGCCCGCTAGCCTTAGAGCATGGCTGATACCACCCTTGACACGCGCCTTGACGGCGTCGTGGGTGGTCGCACGGCAAAAGCGCTTGAGCGCGGGTTTGGGCTGCGCACTGTTGGCGATCTGGTGTGGCATCTGCCACGTCGTTACTCGGAGCGTGGTGAGCTGACCCCGCTGCTCGGTCTGCCGGTTGGCGAACACGTGACGGTGCTCGCGCAGGTGCTCGATGTTCGCAGCCGTCAGATGCAGCGCGGTGGCAAGCTGCTCGAGGCGCGCATCACTGACGGGGTGGGCAGCCTACAGCTGACGTTCTTTAACCAGGCGTGGCGCGCAAATGAGTTGGTGGCTGGCGCCAGGGGCATCTTTGCGGGCAAGGTCAGTGAGTATCGCGGTCAGCTGCAGTTGCAGCACCCAGATTATGAGCTCTTTGAAAAACATCGCGATCCCAGCGAAACCGAAGGGTTGACCCCCGAGGCGTCAGAGATGCTTGACCAGGCGGCGGCCCTCGCGTATTCGGAGCGGCCAGTGCCGATCTATCCGGCGACCTCGCAACTGCCGAGCTGGACAATCGGCCATGCCGTCGCGCTCGCGCTTGATACGCTCAAAGCAGCTGGCGGCATCTGGGACACGCTGCCGTTCGAGTTGCGCGAGAGCGAGGGGGTGCTCGACCTCGAACAGGCGCTCGAACTGGTGCACCGGCCGGCGAAGCGAGGCGATTGGCAGCGTGCGCGTGACAGCCTGCGCTTTCGTGAGGCGTTCGAATTGCAACTCGCACTGCTCGATCGCAGGCAGCGCGCGCACCGGCTGCCGGGCACTGCGCGTGCGCGGGTCGCAGAGGGTCTGCTCGCCGAGTTTGATCGCGGGCTGCCGTTCGAGCTCACGGGCGAGCAGGCAGAAGCTGGTGAAGCCATCGCGAGTGAGATCGCTGATATTCGCCCCATGCACCGCTTACTGCAGGGTGAGGTTGGCTCGGGCAAGACCGTGGTCGCGCTGCGGGCGATGCTGCAGGTTGCCGAAGATAGTGGACAGAGCGCGTTGCTCGCCCCGACCGAGGTGCTCGCGGCGCAGCACTTTCGAAGCGTGGTCGAGACGCTTGGCCCAGCACTCACCGAGCAACTCCACCCCGTGCTGCTCACCAGCAAGATGCCTGTTGCTGAGCGGCGCCGCTCATTGCTCGCGCTCGCGAGCGGCCAGGCGCGCATCGCAATTGGCACGCATGCCCTGCTGAGCGAAGGCGTAACCTTCTTTGATCTCGGGCTGATCGTGGTCGATGAGCAGCACCGCTTCGGCGTTGAGCAGCGCGAGGCGCTGCGTCTGAAGGGCACCAACCCGCACGTGCTCGCGATGACGGCGACGCCGATTCCGCGCACCGTCGCACTCACTGTGTTCGGTGACCTCGAGACAACCTTCATTCGCAGGGTGCCGCCTGGTCGACAGGGCATCACCACGTTTGCAGTGCCGGTGCACGAGAGACCCAAGTGGGCAGAGCGAGCCTGGCTGCGTGCGCTCGAAGAGGTTGCAGCAGGCAGGCAGGTCTACGTTGTGTGCCCTGCGATCTCGGCCAGCAAACGCGAAGACGGTGACGCTGAGTTTGACCCGGCGCTCGCTGACTCAGAGGGGTCGGGTGCTGCCGCACCGCCGCTCGCGAGCGTTGAACAGACCATGGCTGAGCTTGGTGAACGAGCAGACTACGCGGGCATTCGTGTGGCAGCGTTGACCGGCGCTATGAAGAGTGACGAGAAAGATCGCGTGATGCGCGCGTTCTCTGCCGGAGAGATCGACGTGCTCGTCGCTACCACCGTGATCGAGGTGGGCGTCAACGTGCCAAATGCCTCAACCATGATCGTGCGCGACGCCGAGCGCTTCGGGGTGTCTCAGCTGCATCAGCTGCGCGGGCGCGTGGGGCGAGGCGAACTGCCCGGGCTTTGCCTGCTGCTTACGAATGCGGAGCAGGGGTCAGTGGCGCGCGAGCGTGTTGAAGCGGTGGCAGAAACCAGCGACGGTTTCGACCTTGCCGAGCGCGATCTTGAGCTGCGTCGCGAGGGCGATATTCTCGGCACCGCGCAATCGGGTGGGCGCTCCACGCTGCGGCTCCTACGGGTGACCGAGCACGGCGAACTCATCGAGCACGCCAGAGAGTTGGCGGCGTATCTGCTGAGGCGTGATCCTCTGCTCGAGAGCGCACCACTGCTTGCGCAGCAACTTGCCGAAGAAGAAAAACAGCGAAACCTCGACAACCTCGCGAAGTCGTAACGTTCTCATTCACTGAGAACTCGCTGCTGAAACGGGCGTCGATGCCTAGCCGCGTCTGGGGTTTCCCCTAGGCTGTTGGTATGAGCACCATTGCTGTCGTTCCCGGATCGTTCGACCCTGTCACGCTGGGGCATCTTGACGTGATTCGCCGCGCGGCGGCGATCTTCGACGAGGTGCACGTGTTGGTGGTTCACAACCCCAACAAGCACGCGATGCTGCCGATCAGTGAGCGCATGCACCTGCTGCAGAAGGCCATCGATGAAGATGAGGGTATTCCCGCAAACATCACCGTGGCATCTTGGTCGATGGGGCTGCTCGTCGACTACTGCACCGAGGTCGGAGCCAAGGTGCTCGTGAAGGGGCTGCGCTCGCAGATCGACGTTGCCTACGAGACTCCCATGGTGCTGATGAACCGCAGCCTCGCGGGTGTTGAAACCGTGTTTCTGCTGCCCGAGCCAGCGCACTCACACGTGTCGAGTTCGCTTGTGCGCCAGGTTGCCGCGCTCGGCGGTGACGTGAGCGATTACGTGCCGCGCGTGGTTGCAAAGTACCTCGACAGCACTCGCCCGGCCTAAGCGGCCGCGCTCACTCATCGCGCGACCGCTCGGGTGTTACCAGGTCTGCGGGCCGTCCGTGGTAGGTGCCGCCGGGGGAGTCTCTAGCGACTGGTCTCTGTAAGGCTCTTGGCTTGCGGCGGGCGGTTGGGTCGCGGGAGCGGCCACCGCGCGACCGCGTGTTATGCGACGCTTCTTGATCGCGCGTACGAGCAAGGTGATCGCGACGGCTCCGACCGCGATGACGATGAGCCACGGCAGCAGTATTCCGAGTAGTACTAGGGCGCCTGTGCCTGCAACAGTTAGGGAGTTCAACCCCGCGAGCAGACCCTCCCAGAAGTTTGCTGGCCCCCCGGGTAGGGGTGCGCCCTTTGTCGTGAACGAGACCCAGATGGTCGATTGATCGACCTGACCTTCCAATGCGTTGAGCTGGGCCTTTAATCCGTCGAGTTCTGCTTGCCGTTCGGCAAGGGCAGATTCCAAATCGATGAGTTCTGACGTGGTCGTGGACTTCGAGAGAAAGTCGTTGAGGCGCGCAACTGAGGTTTCGAGCGACTTTACCCTTGCCTGTAGATCAACATGCTGCGTGGTGACATCTTCAGTGGTGATCTGCTCATCAAGTACTGTGCCAAGCTCACCGAGCTGATCCAGCGCCTTGTTCAAGCTATCTTGAGGTACGCGAAGGGTGAGGCTGGCGCCGCTGAAACCCCCTCGAGCCTTCGAGTCGTCTGCATCATCAATGCTGACGCCGGTGACCGATTGCGCCTCGACGCGGCCACCTAGGCTTTCTGCAATGGTGGTGGCGCTCTCGGCTGCGGCGCGGGGGTCTTTTGTTTCGACCGCAATGCTGCCCGTGGTGATCGTAGAGCGGCCTGCCGGGGTGTCTGCCCCGTCTGCTGCCAAGCTTTTCTGAGCCGAGTCGGCGCTCTGAGATTCGGCACCACCCTGCTGTGTTGGGGCCGCCGCAGGAAGATCGGCGCTGCCCTGCATCGAACATGCAGTGAGTGGCGCAAGCAAAAGAAGTGTGGCTGCGCTAAGCGCTACGCGCGTTCGCCGGGCGGTGCTTGATTGCATGGATGCTCCTAGATGCTCTGAAGTGGGTGAGGGGCGCTACGGACGCACTCATTTGCGAGAATCCTAGATGTCGTGATCGTGACGGGGGCGGATGCTGCCTGTGAATCGTGTGCTGGTTATGCAATCGATACGTGGCAGCTGCCACGTTGGCACGTTTTCAGGTGCATCGGCTACGCTGTTTCGGTGACCAGCATGCGCGTATACGAAGAGAACATTCGGGATATCCATAACCGGCCCGGTGAAATGCGTGAGCGCGAGCGCAGTTTCGGCGCTCCCGAAGCGTTTGGTGAGGCCCTTGCCTCGGTGCCTGCCGGAGAAAACATCGATCTCGACGTGCGACTTGAGTCGGTGCACGAGGGTATTTTGGCCTCGGTTACAGTGCACACCACCATGCACGCAGAGTGCGGTAGGTGTCTGAATAAGTTCACCGCGCCGTTCCGAGTCGAATTTCAAGAGCTTTTCGCGTATACTCCTACGGAGGCCGAAGAGTATGGGGTTCACGGTGATCACGTGAATCTTGAACCCCCGCTCCGAGACGCGGTAGTGCTTGCACTGCCGTTTCAGCCTGTGTGCCGCCCAGATTGCCCTGGTCTCGACCCCGAGACTGGCGAGATGCGCGATGCCGAGGCTGCAGCTGAGTCTGCCGTGGTTGATCCGCGGTGGGCTGCGCTGGCCGGGTTGCTGGCCGAAGAAAAAGACGTGAGCGCCGAACCCGGCCGCTCAGAAAGCAAGTAGGAAAGAGAGCATCATGGCTGTTCCCAAGCGGAAGATGTCGCGTTCGAACACCCGTCACCGCCGTTCGGCGTGGAAGGCCGTCGCGCCGAAGCTGGTAAAGACCGAGGAAAACGGTCGCACCGTTTACAGCCTCGCGCACCGCGCACGCGTGGTCGAGGATTCGCAGGGCAACGCTCTGTTCCTCGAGTACAAGGGCCGCAAGGTAGCAGACGCGTAACCTTTTCGAATGGTGGCGTGAGCCGCCGTCGAATTGGTGAGTGTCTTGCTAGCTCGTTCGGGCGACAAAGAACTTATGAGGGAGCCGTCGGTATCACCTGAGAGTGAGACCGGCGGCTTTCTTGCACCCTTCGGGGTGTTTGTTGAGCCCGAGCTGTTGCAGCTCGCGCTCACTCATCGTTCATGGGCATACGAAAACGGCGGGTCACCGCATAACGAGCGTCTTGAGTTTCTCGGCGACTCGATTCTGGGTCAGGCCGTCACGGTGAAGCTCTTTGTAGAGCACCCCGATCTCTCTGAGGGTGAGCTATCGCGCAGGCGTGCTGCGCTCGTATCGAGCGTTGCCCTCGCTGAGGTTGCGCGAGGTATCGGGGTCGGGAATCAGCTGCTGCTTGGCGTTGGCGAAGAGCGGAGCGGCGGGCGCGAGAAAGAATCGCTGCTCGCGGACGCGGTAGAGGCGATTATTGGCGCGGTCTACCTGTCGAATGACCCGCAGGTTGCCGCCACATTCGTGCTGCAGCTTATCGAGCCGCTGCTTGCAGACCCCGAGCGGTTTACGCTCTCACTCGACCCAAAGACCACCGTGCAAGAAGAGGCTGACGCTCGCGGCATCGCCCGCCCGGCGTACGACATTGTGGGGTCTGGCCCAGATCACGACCGTCGTTTTCATGCGGCTGTCGAGCTCGATGGCATACGCGGTAAGGGCACGGGCATCAGCAAGAAGGCCGCTGAGATTGCTGCGGCTCGTGAGCTGGTCGCCCAGCTGCGCAACCAGGGCAAACTGAAGCACCGCAAGAGTAGGTAACATGCCCGAACTGCCCGAAGTTGAGGTGGTGCGTCGCGGTCTTGCGCCGGCATTGACCGGTGCTCGCGTGGTCAGTATTTCGGTCGAGGATCCGCGCGCGCTGAAACGGCACATCCCACATGGCGGCGATGATGGTCTCGGTGGGCACGGTGTGACGATGAGCGCTGAAGCCGGGGCGTTGCGCGCTGCCGACTTCGAACGACGCCTTACCGGAGCTGTGCTCGGTGCACCCGCGCGGCGCGGCAAGTTCTTGTGGGTGCCCATCGTCCCGTTCCCTGAGCCTGCTCCTCCGTTCCCTGAGCCTGTCGAGGGGAGCGGCACCTGGTCCCGGCAAGCTCGACCGGCGTTCGCCCTGCTCGCCCACCTCGGCATGAGCGGCCAGATGCTGTTGCGGGCACACGAGGCGCCAGACGATAGGCATGTGCGAGTGCGGCTCTGGCTCGAACACCCCGAGCACGGGGAACTTCGCCTCGACTTCGCAGATCAGCGACTTTTCGGATCCCTCGCGATCGACAACCTTGTGCCAACGGCAGACGGTGCTGCAGCCGGGCTCGGAACCGAACTCGCACTGATGCCGGGACAGGCAACGCATATTGCGCGTGATCCTCTTGACCCTGCGTTTGATGACGCGGCGTTTGTGGCGGGTCTTCGTCGACGTAAGACTGCAGTGAAGAGTGCGCTGCTCGATCAGGCCCTTTTGAGTGGTGTCGGCAATATCTACGCCGACGAGGCGCTGTGGCGGGTGAGACTGCACCCCGAGACGGCGGGCGCTTCGGTGAGTGCGCGTAAGGCTGTGGAGTTGCTGGCACGAGTGCGCGAGGTGTTTGCGCAGGCACTCGTCGAAGGCGGCACGAGCTTTGACGAGCAGTACGTGAATGTGAACGGTGAGGCGGGGTACTTTGCGCACTCGTTGCACGCCTACGGGCGCACGGGGGAGCAATGCCACCGCTGCGGCACTGCGGTCAAGCGCATCCCGTTTGCTGGGCGCTCATCGCACTTCTGCCCGAGGTGTCAGCGCAAGCGCTGAGGGCAGCTTAGCCTCTGAGCGGTGAGCCAATTACGCTGAATCGATAACCACCCATCTCTCCCGAGAGTAAAGGCCTCGCCTCAGCGATTGCGGCACGCACGCTATCGAGTTGAAGGGATGCTCGGTGCGCCTCCTCCGACTCCCACAACTCTGCGATGAAGACCGTATCTGGCTCGTCATCATTGATACCCACTTCGTAGAAGAGGCAGCCTGAACGGCGCATCTCCTCGTTCGGCCTGGTGAGAATCGCGATGAGATCATTTCGTTTACCCGGAAGCGCGCCGAGCGTGCCTACATTTGAGAAATTCATGTCTGAAGCCTAGTCATGATCACATGATGTCTGTGTGGCAGATGGCCCTGCCGCACATCTTGGGCGGATGCACGGGGAGGACTCAGCAACGTCATCGCCGAGTCTGCCGACCTCGTCAGCGTTATTCGTCTTCGAGAGCGAAGCCTCCCGTTTGACCGGTGCAGAGCACCGTCCGGCCTCGACGGGCCGAGTTCAGAAAATCTTGCACGAACGGGAAGTCGCTGACGAAGTGATCGACTGACTAGACCTCGTGATTGGTGCATCATCCATGTACTCGTCTGATTCACGGTAAGCATAAGCGCATCCCATTCGCCGGCCCCGCCTTTCCTTCGGAAGGCATTGTCCTGATCCCTCGTGCCCAGAACTCGACCTCGAATGAGAGGCGTGACCATCCTTTACGCCCGAGGCGCTTCGAGCACGGGCTTTTGCCAGCACCGCCCGGCCCACACATCATCACAAAGCGCACCTTGTAACTTAACTAGCGGTGTCGGCGGCTGAGGACACCTCAAGCCCGTAGACTCGTGAGCGGGCGGAGGGAGTCTAATGGACTTGCGGTGGCTTTCGGCGCCTGCCGACGAGGTTGCTGAGGCGATGCTGCGCTACCGGCTCAGTTCACGCCCTTCTTGGGTGCCCACGAAGCGACGAGTGCTGGTGCACGTCAACCACTGCCTGATGATCTGGTACCTCTTTGTCGTGTTGATGGTGCTCGGGGTGCGCATTGATACTCTGCAAAGCAACCGAATCAACGCAATTGACGTCAGAGATATGGTGATTTGCGGCGCGATCTTTGCCTTGTGGGTCGTTGGCGCGGTCTGGTTGTATCGCTGGTCAAAGCAACCGCCCTCGTCGCAGGCGAAGGTTCGTGAGGCTCGACAGGTGCTCACCGCGCTTGCAAACGGTTTCGAGTCGTCGCCTTGTCGTGGCGCATCCTTCGCTGCATTGATCACGGGCGAAGAGCATCTACGCAGCTACCCTCGATTCGTCGCCGATGGCATCGAATTTGGCAACCTGGGCTACCGCACGAATGCGCGGTCGGGCACCTGGCATTATCTCGCTGTGCAGTTGCCCGCACCGGTACCGCACATGCTGCTTGACTCTGCTGCGAGCAGAGGGTTCGCAAAGCTTATGCCGGTGCAACTGCGAGCGCATCAAGACCTCTCGCTTGAGGGTGACTTCGATCGCTGGTTTCGCGCGTACGCACCCGGGGGCTATGGTCGTGACGCGCGCTACCTGCTCACACCGGACGTCATGGATGCGCTGGTCGATTGTGCCCACGCGTTTAGCGTTGAGATGCGCGACAGCCGAGTGGTGTTCTGTGCGCCCGAGGCGGCCGACTTCTCGCATGAGGAGCCATGGATCAAGATTGAGCAGCTCGTTGATGAAGTCGTGGAAACGCTCGCACGCAATGCTTCCCGCTATCGCGACCACCGCATTGAAGAGCAGAATGTTTCGCCCACGATGGAGAGCATCCGAGTCGCGATCGAGTCTCCGGGTGAGCGATGGATCGAACCGACCCCGCGCATAGCGCGCGACGGAACGAGGTTGCGTCTCATAGATCGACGCACGGGGCTCTGGCTGGCCTTCGGAGCGGTCGGTTGGGTGGCGACGCTCGCGTTTCTCTACGCGGTGCCGACAATCTTCGCGTTCGCTGGATTCATGTCGATCGCCGATGGCAGATGAAGGGCAAGCCCTGAAGATAGGCTGAGCGCATGGCTGCGGTTCTCTTCACGATTCTGATCGCGCTGCTCGCTGCGTTTCAATTGGCGCTGGCCGCTGGCGCGCCGCTCGGCAGCTTCGCCTGGGGTGGAGCATACCCGGGCAAGTTGCCCCTGGCGCGTCGCGTTGGTTCGGTCGTCTCAGTGGTGCTCTATGCGTTCTTCGCGGTGGTTGTGCTCGATAGAAGTGGCGTCACTCAGCTGCTTCCTGAAGGGTTCTCGCGCGTTGGCATTTGGGTCGTGTTCGGTATTCTCGTGCTCAGCACAGTCGGGAACCTCTTCTCGAGGTCTTTGCAAGAGAGGATCGCCATGACCCCGACCGCCGCGCTGCTTTCGGTGCTCGCGCTCGTCGTGGCGCTGCAGCCGTGATGTAATTGCTGGGTTGCTGGATGCATTTGGAAATAGCGGGGGCCCTGAATTGAGAGTCGTGGTCTCAGGCACGCACGGCAGCGGAAAGAGCACACTGATCGGCGACTTCGTGGGACAACACCCCACCTGGCAGGTGCTGCCAGACCCCTACGAATACATCGATGGGGCAGACGAGATGCCCGACGCGACCGTGTTCTTTCAGCAGCTGCGCATCACCGCTCACCGACAGCTTGAGCCGTCGAAGGGCTCCTCAATTGCAGAGCGTGGGCCGGTCGATTTTCTCGCCTACCTGCAGGCGCTCGAGACCCTGGGGCGCCCGGGGCGCGCCGATGACCTGCTCGAGCGCGGGTGGGTGATCGCGAGTCACGCAATGGTGGGGGTTGATCTGCTTGTGCTGTTGCCACTCACCGAGAATGACAAGATCGAGCTGAGCGAAGACGAAGACCTCGAACTGCGCGAGGCGATGAACCTCGCTCTGCTCGAACTGGCAGACGATCCCGGCCTCGTAGGTGAGGCGCGAGTGCTCGAACTTGCAGGCAATCGAAAGCATCGACTGGCGCAGTTAGAGAGAGCGATCGATGGTTGCTGACGCCAGAAAGCGCGAGTTTGCTGCGTTCGAGCGCTTTACCGAAATAGTTGGCGATCGCTTCGGAGCGCTTGGGCAACCAGCACCGGAAGAGCAGAACGGTGATTACGAAGCCGGCTTGACAACGATTGGCTCCGAAAGCTGGCGACTTCGCACGGCGCGCGTGACGCCCAAGAAGCCCGGTGCCTTCGTCGCGATGTGGCGTCGCGATGAGCGGGGTGAAACCCGCCCTTTCGACGACGATGAGGCGGTCGCCGGCCTGCTGCTCTTTGTGCAAGACGGCGAGAAGTTCGGAGTCTTTCGCTTCACCGCAGATCACCTCGAGAGCCTGGGTATCACCAGTTCATCGAGGCGCTCTGGCAAGCGAGGCTTTCGTGCCTACCCAAGCTGGAGCACCGGCCTCAACCCCCAGGCAACGCGAACGCAGCGACAGCAAGCTGAGGCGTTCACTGACCTGTCCGCTGAGTTGCAGGTGTAGCCCCGGGCTCCGGTCGCTGGCGAGAGCTTGCAGAGAACCTCAACAGTGCAAGCACAAACGCCACGAGGGTGAGCACTGCAGCAGCACCGCTCACCAAGTACAACGGCAGCGCGAGCGCAAACGCGGCCCCAGCGTTCCAGTCGAAGAACGTGTCGCCCACCGAGTTGAGGTTGCCAAAGCTTGCAAAGAAGTACGCCGGCGCACCGAATGCGATGATCGCAGCCCAGAACGCCAGCCCGGCCCATGTAGACAGAGCGAAGTGGCGGCTGCGCATCAGGTACGCCCAGGCGATGGCAAGCAGGGCTCCAAACACGGCAAACAGCACACCCGCTATGGCGGAGTAGGGCTGATCGGCCCGCTCCATCGCTGCAACTGTCTCGTCTAAGGGCAGGCCGCTCGCGGCGGCCACTGCCCAATCGTTGATGAGAAGTGCACCCCACACCACGAAGAGCACGATCGCGGCCGCGCCCACCAACACTGCTGTGGCTCGCATGGCCTCAGGCTACCAGCAG
The DNA here is from genome assembly GCA_020161315.1 of Actinomycetota bacterium. Lineage (GTDB taxonomy): Bacteria > Actinomycetota > Actinomycetes > Actinomycetales > Microbacteriaceae > Leucobacter. The sequence continues at coordinate 41,419 of JAIUOH010000013.1, forward strand.
AGGTTTGCGTCTCGGCGAGAGGTGATCCTCGTCGCAAATTGCTAGGGTTGCCTCGTGAATGCCGACAGCGCCGCCCGCCCAGATCTCACCGCAGACCTCGCCGAGGCCGAGTTTGTGCGCTGGTACTGGTTGAAAGACGAACTCGCATCGTTCGCTCGGCAACTTGGCATTCGCGCGACGGGTGGCAAAGAAATTTTGGCTGCGAGGATCGCGGCCGCCCTCGCGGGGCGCGAGTTTGTTGAGCCCGCCGCGCCGTCTCGGGTGGGTGGGGCGCAGCTCTCTGGCGAGCTCTCGGCTGCGACCGTGATTCCGATCGGGCAGCGATCGAGCCAAGTGGTGCGTGCGTGGATGGCACAGCAGATCGGTGCCGGGTTTCACTTTGACGCCGCAATGCGAGGGTTCTTTGCCTCGTCTGACGGTACAAAGACGATGCAAGACGCCGTCGAGCACTGGCACGCGACGCGCAGCGGCGACCCGAAGAGCATCGACGGGCAGTTCGAGTACAACCGATTCACTAGAGCCTGGTACGCGGCGTACCCCGAGGGCTCACGCGAAGAGTTGCTCGCGGCCTGGCGCGACTACCGCAGCCGACCCATCGAGGAACGCGGGCGAGCCTGATCGATCTGGGTTTACCCAGACTAGACCCGCGCCCCAGGATGTGACGGGTCGCCGGGGGTCGGAGCCTCGTCGGGCAGTTGCTGCTGCATCTCGCGAATCTCCATCGCGCGTGCCGCCTCAGGATGAAACACCTCGTCGAAGGTGCCGATGACGCCAGACATGGCCCGGTGTTCGCCCCGTTTCTTGCGTCGACGGTCGATGATGCAGACTCCCACCAGCAGCAGGGCAAAGGCGGCAAGCAATGCCACCGTGATCACCTCGTTCTGCGTCATGACTCAATTATCACGGTCGACGGCAAATGCGAGGTGCGGCATCTCGACCCCGCGGTAGTGCTTTACGAAGCGCCCGCGCACGGTCATGCCGAGGCGAATCGCGACGTTCATTGAGGTAATGTTCGTGTCACGAATCTGCGCCCACACACGGTCTTCACCCAGCGCTGAGAACGCGTAGTCGCGGCAAGCAGTTGCGGCCTCGACGGCGTAGCCGTGATGCCAGTGGGCACGGTTGAAAAGGTATCCCACCTCAAGCACGTCTTCGCCCAAAATGTGTTGCACGGTCAGGCCGCACTGCCCGACCATCTCGCTGGTCTCGCGAAGCAGGACTGCCATGAATCCGTGACCCGGCGTTTCGTAGCGCTCAAGCATCCGGTCGAGCCAGGTGTCAACCATCTCGTCATCGAACGCGCCTTCGTAGGCGACCATAGTTTCTTCGTCTTGCAGAATGGCGCGAAGCGAAGGCAGATCGTCTCTCGTCATCTCGCGAAGATCGAGTCGATCGGTGGTGAGGCGCATGTGTCAATTATGCCGTCACCATGACAGCGGCTGCGAGGTGCAGCTTGCGACACCAAACGCTCGCAGAATGTCAGACCTGCGCGCAATACTAGAGCCATGGCAATCGAGGTAAGACCGGCGACGGTATTCGAAGACGTGGCTGCGGTCATTGGGCCGAAGAAGCCGACCTCGAACGTGTGCTTTTGCCTGAGCTATCGCATTGGCAGCAAAGAGAACGTTCAGTTGCGCGAACCCGATCGCTCGGCCCGGGTGCGTGAGCTGTGCCAGCAAGACCCGCCTCCGGGTGTGCTCGCCTATCTAGACGGCACCCCGGTCGGCTGGGCCGCGGTGCATCCGCGCCGTGAGACGAGCTTCGCTCGCAATCGACTGATCCCACACGTTGACGATATTGATGTGTGGTCGCTCTGGTGCTTTCGCGTCAGGCCCGGCTACCGAAAGCAGGGAGTCTTGCACGCCCTTGTCGAGGGTGCGGTTGCACACGCGAGAGCGAGCGGCGCGGTGGCAATCGAGGGGTATCCGGTCGACAACAACGGCGAGAAAGTGAATCTCACGATGGCCTACGTGGGCACTCGGCAGCTTTTCGAGCGCGCGGATTTCGAAAAGGCCGCAGACACCGGATCAGTGCTCGACGGATTTCCGCGTGTGCTGATGCGGCTAGCGCTTAGCTAGGCGTCGACAGGGGCCCCTCACCAGCATCGTGCAGTTCTTGCTCTGAACGCAGCACGCAGAACTGATTGCCCTCGGGGTCGGCGAACACAACCCAGCCGCTGCCGGGCCCGTAGATGCCGAGGTGGTCGGAAACAAGCGTTGCCCCGAGGGCGAGCACGCGGTCGATTTCAGTGGCCTGCGTGCCGGTGCGCGGCCGCAGGTCGAAATGTATGCGCTTGGCAGGCAAGCGTTCGTCTGGCACCTCGATGAACAGCAGCCGGTGACCCGTGCCCGGGTCTTGAATCATGCATTCCTCGTGGCCGGGGGCGTTCGGGTCGCCCCCGATGTCGACGTATCCGAGCAGTCGCTTCCACCATTCCGACAGGGCGAATGCGTCGTGGCAGTCGATCGTGGTGTGCGCAATGAAGCTGGTCATGGCCTTATCTTGCCACTGCTGGCCCTCGTTCAGACAGGGTACCGATTGCGCATACACTGTGAGGTGTGTCGAGCGCGGGCGGTGAAGCAGAGAAAGCGGTAGATCCTGCGAAAACAGCACCGAGCTGGAACATGTTCTCGCTCGCCGCCGCCGCCCGCATGTATCTCTATCTGCTGCCGCTTTCGGCGATGGCGACCTTCTACTGCCTCGCGGCTGACCGGTTTACTGCGCACTCCGCTGCCGAACTTGCTCGCGCAAGCTACGGCTGGCCCTTCAACTGGGTGACGCAAGACCTTTCGAGATACGCGGCCACCGAGTTTCCGGTTACCATCGCCTTCAGCTGGCAGCGCAACTGGAGCGACCCCGTGGTGACGAGCTACGACTGGCTTATGTTCGCCGTCAACACCCTGCTTGTCGGGGTACCGGTGACCGTGCTCTTTTATGCGATCGTATTCTTTTCGAAAGGGATCGCCGCTCACCGAAAGTGCTCTGCGTGAGAACCGCCGCCCAGGCCACCGTGCGAAGCTGGTGCCATGAAACATAGCGGGCAGATCTTCTTCGGCATCGCGGCTCTGCTGGGTGCGGTGCTCGTGCTCATCGCGTGCGCGCCGGCGCCCGAGCCCGCAACACAAACAATCACCTCAGCCCCTGTCGAAGAGGAAGATGTGCCGACCATGACCGTCGAAGAAGCCACCGCGCAGCTGTTCGCTGCGGCAATTGCAAACGATGTCGACGCAGCGACCGAGGCCCTGAAGAATGATGCGCAGCTTGAGGCGCGCGACGGCGATGGGCGCACGCCGCTGGTTGCCGCTACAAAAACGAACTCGGCGGCGGTCGCCAAAGCGCTACTCGAGGCGGGTGCAGACCCGAATGCGAAAGACAATCTGCAAGATTCGGCCTATCTTTACGCTGGGGCAGAGGGGTTAGATGAGATCCTCGTCGAAACCCTGAAACACGGTGCCGACGTGACCAGCACCAATCGCTACGGTGGCACCGCTCTGATACCGGCGAGCGAGCACGGGCATGTGAGTACCGTGAAAATTCTGATCGATGCCGGTGTGCCCGTGAATCACATCAATAATCTGCACTGGACCGCGCTGCACGAGGCGATTGTGCTCGGCACCGGTTCGCCAGCGCATATTGAAACGGTGCGACTGCTCATCGAAGGTGGCGCCGACGTGACGATCGCTGACGGCAACGGGGTGTCGCCGAGAGACCTCGCGGCGAGTCGCGGCTACCGCGAGATCGTCGCATTGATTGATGCGGCGAGCTAACTCGCGCTCTAGGGTGTGTCTGACAAATGGTGGTGCTGGCGAGGATGCGCCCGAAATTAGTGATCGCGAGGCGGAGGAGGAAGGCTTTGCTGGTGGCAAAGCGGGCGACGACAACGAAGCGAGCGCTGATTTCGGGTGCACCGCAGCGCGACACCATTTGTCAGACACACCCTAGCTGGTCAGCTCAGCGAGCAGCGCCTCGACGCGCTGCCTGATCTCGTCGCGAATCGCGCGCACCGACTCGATGCCCTGGCCCGCCGGGTCTTCGAGTTGCCAATCTTCGTAGCGCTTGCCGGGAAAGAAGGGGCACGCGTCGCCGCAGCCCATTGTGATTACCGCGTCAGAGAACTCGACAGCATCGGTGGTGAGCACCTTCGGCTGTTCGCTCGCGATATCAATGCCGACCTCACGCATTGCTTCGATTGCGACCGGGTTGATCTGGTCTGCGGGCGCCGAGCCCGCCGAGCGCACCTCGACGCGGCCCTCGCCAAGGTGACGCAGAAAGCCCGCGGCCATCTGCGAGCGCCCGGCGTTGTGCACGCAGACAAAGAGCACTGAGGGTTTCATGAGCGCCGAGGGGTTTGCTGAGTTCGAAGTCACCCGGTGATTCTCTCAGAGCAAGGTGAACGTGACATTACGTGACGTGAGGTGACGCAGCGTTGCGGGGCGTGTCTGCGTATGTCGCGGGGGAGTGCGCGCCACGAAAAACGTCTATACCTTTGCCGCATGACAACACTTCTTGAAACCACAGTTATTCCAGAAATCACCGGCGAAGAGCGCGCCGACCGCCTGAACGCCGCGGGTGCGGCCTGGAGCGACCGCATCGACAACAACCGTTCGTCTGCCAAGCTGACCTACCGGGTCGAGGGTGTGGGCGAGGGTGCGGTTGCCACTCGTCTGCGTGCGGGCAAGCACGAGTTCGTGATCGACGAGCCAGCCGCGCTCGCGGGCGACGACGTGGCCGCGAGCCCGGTCGAGTACGCGCTCGGCGCACTGATTGGCTGCCAGGTTGTGGTTTACCGCCTCTACGCGCAGGTTCTCGGCATCAAGGTCGACAACGTTCGGGTCACAGCAGAGGGTGATCTCGATGCCGCCCGCCTGCTCGGCAAAGACCCGAGCGTGCGCCCAGGCTTTAGCGACGTGCGCCTGCACATCGAGCTTGACGGCCCAGAAACACAGGAGCGCTATGAACAGCTGCGCGACGCGGTTGACGTCAACTGCCCAGTGCTCGATCTCTTCGCAAACGTGACCCCCGTTTCGGTGACGGTCGCGAAGGCCTAGCTTCAACCCAGCAACTATCACCGAGCCTCGGGGCGCCACACGGCTACCCGAGGCTCGGTCGTGCGCAGAGCCGTTTTCGCCCTAAATGTCGAGCTCGAGGCGCGCCGCCGGATCCTCGTCGATTCTTGGAATCGTGACCAGCTCGCCACCGAATTGTGCCAGGCACGAACGCACTCGCTCGGTGAAGAGTTCGAGGCCGCGACTGCTCAGCATGCCGTCGTGCGTCAAAAATACGCGGCGGGGTGCGGCTCCCAGCGTGAAATCCATGACCTGCGCGATGTTTGACCACGGCGAGCCGATGGGTACGCCCAGCATGTCGGCAGCGAACGGCGGGCGGGTGAGCGAGTCGCCGCCCCAGGCCAGAGTGCCGTTGACGCGCACGCCGAGGTTGTCGATCACTGGGATGCTCGAGTGCAGCACCTCGTGGCGGCGGCCGTAGAACTCGAGGGTGAACGGGCCGGCTTCGTGTGTGTCGCCCTCTCGTGCCACGATTGCGCCGGTGATGCCCGCGGTTTCGAGGGCAGCGGCGGTGGCTGCGGTAGTGAAGATGGGCGCGTTTGGTGAGATCGCGAGGATCGCCCGCACGTGCTCGGGGGTGAAGTGATCGGCGTGCTCGTGCGTGATGACGATGCCCGCTGGCTCGGGTGCTGACTCGAGCGCGGTTGATAGTTCGCGTTCGGTCGAGAAGTTGCCCGGGTCGATGAAGAGCGAGGCGTTTTCGCGCTCAAGAACGAGGCCAGCGTGTGAAAGTCGGAAGCAGCGCATGCCGCCAGTTTAGGGAGGCGGCGGGCGTGACACGCCGTTTGTGCTGGCCGATTTTGCGGTTGGCAAAAAGCTGTGGCAAGATAAACGGGTTGCCAAGTTATCCGGTGAAAATCGGAAGCCAAAGCACAAGGCCCCATCGTATAGCGGCCTAGTACGCCGCCCTCTCACGGCGGTAACGCGGGTTCGAATCCCGCTGGGGTCACAGTGAGAAACACCCTCTCCTTCGGGAGAGGGTGTTTTCGTATCTGCAGTGTGTGCGGCAGTGATGCAGCCTCCGGTAGTTTTGTAGTCGAAGGGTGGTTGACTCATGACTTACAGCGTTGCGGTGGCCGGGGCGAGCGGATACGCGGGCGGCGAGATGCTGCGTCTGCTCGCAGAGCACCCCGACTTCGAAGTGCGCACCGTGACAGGCCACTCGAGTGCGGGCGACCCGCTCATCGCGCACCAGCCGCACCTGCGCTCGCTTGCGCACCTCACGCTGCAGCCGACCACCCCCGAGGTGCTCGATGGCCACGACGTTGTCTTCTTTGCCCTGCCGCACGGCGCCTCGGGTGAGCTGACGGCGCAGCTGAAGAACGTAGGCCTCGCGGTCGACGCGGGTGCCGACCACCGGCTGCGCGATGCCGCCGACTGGGCGAAGTTTTACGGCGGCGAGCACCACGAGCCGTGGCAGTACGGGGTGCCCGAGCTGCTGCTTCGTGGCGAAGACGGCAAGCTTACGAAGCAGCGCGAGACGCTTCGAGGCGTGACGAGGATCGCGGCGCCCGGCTGCAACGCAAGCACCGTGGCGCTCTCGCTCGCTCCAGGGGTTGCCGCTGGCGTGATCGAGGCCGACGACATTGTGACGGTGCTCGCGGTGGGTCCAAGCGGCGCGGGCAAAGCCGCGAAGACGCACCTGCTCGGTGCTGAGTTGATGGGCACTGCGAACCCGTACGCGGTCGGCGGCACGCACCGTCACATTCCCGAGATTCAGCAGTCGCTGCGCGGTGCCGGCGCGGCCGACCCGACGCTTAGTTTTACCCCCGTGCTCGTGCCGATGAGCCGCGGCATTCTCGCGACCTCGACTGCCAAGCTCGCACCGGGCGTCACCAAAGAGCAAGTGCTCGAGGCGTGGCTCAGCGCGTACGAGGGCGAGACCTTCGTGCACGTGCTGCCCGAGGGGCAGTTTCCGCGCACCGCCGACACGCTCGGGGCAAACACCTGCCTCATGGGCATCGCAGTCGACGAGGCCGCTGGTCGCATCGTCGTGGTTGCCGCCCTCGACAACCTCGCCAAGGGAACCGCGGGCGCCGCGATTCAGTCGGCGAACATCGCGCTCGGTCTGCCAGAGCAGACCGGCCTCTCAGTGAATGGAGTTGCACCGTGACCGTCACCACCCCGAAGGGCTTTCGCTCAGCAGGCATAGCGGTAGGGCTGAAAAGCACCGGCAAACCCGACCTGGCTCTCGTCGTGAACGACGGGCCAGAGCGTGCCAGCGCCGTGGTCTTCACCGGCAACCGCGCGCAGGCAAACCCGATTCTGTGGAGCCGCAAGGTGGTGCAGAACGGTCCCGCGCAAGCGATCATTCTGAACTCTGGCGGTGCGAACTGCTTCACCGGCGACTTCGGCTACGAGACCACGAGACTCACCGCCGAGGCGGTCGCGAGCGTACTCAGCGATGGTCAGGGGGAGAGTGACGGCGATGCAGGTGGAGCAATCGCTGAACGCGTGCTCGTGTGCTCGACCGGCATCATTGGCGTCGGCGACCAGTCGTTTCGCGACAAGATCGTGAACGGCGTGCCCGCGCTGGCAGCTGCGCTCAGCGCAGACGACACTACGGCGCCGGCCGCGATCCTCACTACCGACTCGGTGCAGAAAACCGCGAGCTATGTAAGCGATGCGGGCTGGACGATCGGCGCAATGGCAAAGGGCGCGGGTATGCTTGCGCCCGGCCTCGCTACCATGCTCGTGGTGATCACCACCGACGCGAAGATCGACAGCGAGGGCCTCGACGCGGCCTTGCGCGGTGCCACCTCGGCGAGCTTCGATCGCCTCGACAGTGACGGCTGCATGTCGACGAACGACCAGGTGACCCTGATGGCGAGCGGTGCGAGTGGCGTAGAGGCCGACGCTGCCGAGTTCGCTGCCGCGCTCGCCGCCGTGTGCGACAGCCTCGCGGCACAACTGCAGGCCGACGCCGAGGGTGCGAGCCACGACATCGACATCGAGGTGACGGGAGCAGCATCGGTCGAAGACGCCGTCGAGGTGGGCCGCTCGGTCGCTCGCAACAACCTCTTCAAAGCGGCGATCTTTGGCAACGACCCGAACTGGGGCCGTGTGCTCGCCGCGATCGGCACCACCGAAGCCGCATTTGATCCGTACTCGGTAGATGTGAGCTTCAACGGAGTGCGTCTCTGCCACGCGGGTGGCCCAGATCGCCCCGTCGACGAGTGCGATCTGACCCCGCGCAAGACACACGTGCTCATCGAACTCTTCGCTGGTGAGAGCACCGCAACCGTGCGCACCAACGATCTCACGCACGACTACGTGCACGAAAATTCGGCCTACTCGAGCTAACACTCGAGCACGACCCCGGCCCGGCACCGCCCTTACGCACCGCCACGCACGCCAAGAGAGCGAAACATGACGAACACGACGACTACCGTCACCCATGAAGAGGCAGCCCTCAAGACTGAGGTGCTGATCGAGTCGCTGCCGTGGCTCAAGAAGTTTCGCGACGCCATCATGGTCATCAAGTTCGGTGGCAACGCGATGGTCAACGACGAGCTGCTGCGTGCGTTTGCCGAAGACGTGGTCTACCTGCGTCTCGCCGGCATTCGTCCGGTCGTGGTGCACGGCGGCGGCCCGCAGATCAGCGACATGCTGAAGCGTCTCGGCATTCAGAGCGAATTCAAGGGCGGCTACCGGGTCACCACGCCCGAGGCGATGGACGTCGTGCGCATGGTGCTCACCGGCAAAGTAAACCCAGAACTCGTCGAACAGATCAACGCGCACGGTCCGTTCGCAGCTGGCACCACGGGCGAAGACGCCGGCCTGTTTATCGGCCGCCGCCGCGACCCAATCGAAGTCAATGGTGAGCCGGTTGATCTCGGTCAAGTAGGCGACGTCATCGGGGTGCGCACCGAGCCGGTGCTGGCGTTGCTCGAAGCTGGGTTAATCCCGGTGATTGCCGGTATCGCCCCCGACAAGGATCGTCCGGGCGAATCCCTCAACATCAACGCAGACGCGGCCGCAGGTGCTCTGGCGACCGCCCTCGGCGCCGAGAAGCTTGTGATTCTGACCGATGTGGCGGGGCTCTACTCGAACTGGCCCGACCGCGACTCGCTCGTGTCGAGCATCAGTGCAGGCGACCTCGAAGCGCTGCTGCCAGGCCTCGAATCGGGCATGATTCCGAAGATGCGCGCCTGCCTCGACGCGGTGCGTGGGGGAGTGCAGAAAGCGGCGATCATCGATGGCCGCGAACCGCACTCGGTGCTGCTCGAGATCTTCACTGCTCGCGGCATCGGCACCGAAGTCACGCCCTCGTAGCTGGCCGTTCGCTGAGCTTGTCGAAGTGAGCGGTGCCGCATCGCGCCCTTCGGCAGGCTCAGGGTGCGAGGTAACAGGCTCAGGGCACGGGTGTAGCCTAACCTCATCGCTGCACCGCAAAGACCCGGGCAGTGCCTCCGTTTCGGGTGCCGTGTAGTCGGCTTGGCCAAGACATAGATGCGCAGATACCGCGCATGCGCGTGGGCGATTCATTTCTTGCGAAAGGATCGCCCCATGTGGCATGCCCCAGAAACATCGCACGCGCTGTTCGCAACTAGAACTGATGCCTCGGTAGTGCTCGTGTTGCTGGCGTATGCGTTGCTGGCCGCAGTGAGCGCCGTGCTCGTGCGTATTGACCTTGAGAAGCTCAGACTGCCCAACGCGATCGTGCTGCCAGCGATTGCTGCATTTGGGTTGCTTCTCGTGGCAGCTGCGGCGGTCGACGGCGAGCACGAAAGTCTTGCCCGGTCCCTCAGCGCTGGTGTCGTGCTCACCGTGTTCTATGGGGTGCTCTGGCTGCTGCAGCCTGGCGGCATCGGCGCAGGCGACGTGAAGCTCGCCGCACTGCTGGGGCTCGCGCTCGGGTGGGTGAGCTGGCAGGCGGTGCTCACCGGCGCGCTCGCGGCCAGTGCAATCGGGGGTGCCCTCGGCCTTGCTCTGATGCGTTCGAAAAACGCACGTGGCCCCGTGAAGCTGCCCTTCGGTCCGCCGATGATCGCGGGCACCTGGTTCGCGATCGCGCTGGGATAGCTCGTGCGCTCTCAAACCGCCCACGTGAGCGGCTCTGGTGGCACATTTGAGAGCACATGCGGGGGAGAAGGGAAGTGGAAGGTGGGAGCGCGAGAGAGGGAGAGTGTGGGAGAGGGAGCGCCCAGGAAAGAAAGCACACGCGCGAACTCGTGGGGGCAGGCCTCGCGAGGCCCGCATCCGGGAATCGCTCATTCGCGCCGGGAGTAGGATTGAAAGGTAGCCCGCCCGGCTGCTGGCAAACGAGAAAGGCCCTCATCGTGACGTATGTGATCGCGCTGCCCTGTGTAGACGTGAAAGATCGCGCCTGCATCGATGAGTGCCCGGTCGACTGTATCTACGAGGGCGACCGCATGCTCTACATTCACCCCGATGAGTGCGTCGATTGCGGTGCGTGTGAGCCGGTCTGCCCCGTCGAAGCGATCTATTACGAAGACGACCTGCCCGAGGTTTGGGCCGATTACTACAAGGCCAACGTCGAGTTCTTCGATGAGATCGGCTCGCCCGGAGGGGCCGCCAAGGTCGGCGCCTACGACTTCGACCACCCGATCATCGCGGCACTGCCGGTTCTCGGCGAGTAACGCGCCACCAGCGCCAACAGAGTAGCGAGCATTACCCATGCGCAGCGAACTGCCAGATTACCCATGGGATGCGATGGCTCCCTACGCCGATCGCGCCGCAGCGCACCCCCGCGGTGCGATCAACCTCTCGGTTGGCTCGCCGGTCGACCCTACACCCGTCTCGGTGCGCGAGGCGCTCGCCGCAGCGACCGAGTCACACTCGTACCCAGCGACAGCCGGCACTGCCGAGCTGCGCGAGGCGATTGCTGAGTGGTATCAGCGCAGGCGCGGTGTCACGGTTGCGCCTGAGGCGGTGCTGCCAACGGTGGGCTCGAAAGAACTCGTCGCGCTGCTGCCGATGCTACTTGGGCTCGGCCCGGGCGAGGCCGTCGTGTTTCCGCGCGTCGCCTACCCTTCGTACGCGATGGGGGCGGCGCTTGTGGGTGCCGACGCGGTCGCTTCTGACGACCCAGCCGAGTGGCCCGAGCATACGAAGCTGGTGTGGCTCAACTCGCCGGGAAACCCCGACGGGCGTGTGCAGGGCATCGAAGCGATGCGCACCGCAGTGGCACGTGCGCGCGAGCTCGGAGCGGTGATTGTGGGCGACGAGTGCTACGCCGAGTTCGGTTGGGATGCCCCCTGGCGTGAGGCTCCGATTCCGTCACTGCTTGATCCTCGAATCGTCGGCGACGACCACAGCGATGTGCTCGCGATTTATTCGCTGAGCAAGCAGTCGAACCTCGCTGGCTACAGGGCCGCATTTTTGGCGGGGGATCGCGCGCTCGTCGCGCGCCTGCTCACCGTGCGCAAACACGCGGGTCTCATTGTGCCCGGCCCCGTGCAGCGCGCAATGGTGGCCGCGCTCGCAGACGAGGCGCACGTCTCGGAGCAGCGGGAGCGCTATCGCGCGCGCCGCGATGTGCTGAAGCCTGCGCTTGAGGCAGCGGGTTTTCGCATTGACGGCAGCGAAGCCGGTTTGTATCTCTGGGCGACCAGGGGAGTGGACGCCTGGCAAACGATCGCTGAGCTCGCCGAAATCGGTATCGTTGCGGGCCCCGGGCACTTCTATGGCGAGTACTCGCCGAACCACGTTCGTCTCGCGCTCACGGCGAACGACGCGGACATTGCAGAGGCGGCAGCGCGGCTGAGAGCAATCTCTGGCTAGGGACGGGGCTGAGCGTCGCGTGGGCGCCGCGGGATCCTCGTCTGAAAAATCACTGTTCTTTCGATATCAAGATAAATGTCAGAACTGCACCGGGGTGCCACGGGTCCGTGTGCGCCGGCAAACCGGATAAGCTGAAGAGAGTCGCCACCACCTTCGGCGACACCGACTGCACCGAACTCACGAGGAGGCGACGTGACCGAATCGACGCAGGGACAGACTGCAAAGCTGACTGTTGCTGGGCGCGAGGCAGAGTTGCCCGTGCTGACCGCTATCGACGGAAACCCCGCAATCGACGTCAGCTCGCTGACCCGCCAGACCGGCTACACCGCGCTCGACTACGGGTACGTCAACACGGCTTCGACCAAGTCGGCCGTTACCTACATCGACGGCGACCAGGGCATTTTGCGCTACCGCGGCTACCCGATCGAAGAGCTCGCTGCGAAGTCAAGCTTTCTTGAGGTCGCCTATCTACTGATCTATGGCGAGCTGCCCACTGCTGACCAGCTCGCTGCGTTTGATGGTGAGATTCGCCGCCACACGCTGCTGCACGAAGACATGCGCTACTACTTCGAGGGCGTGCCGCACACCGCACACCCCATGGCTGTGCTCTCTGGCGGCCTGCAGACGATGTCGACCTACTACGAGGACTCGCTCGACACCTCGGTCGAAGAGTTCGTGCACGTCAACACGATTCGTCTGCTGGCGAAGCTGCCCGTGCTCGCCGCATATGCGCACAAGAAGACGATCGGGCAGGCGTTTCTCTACCCCGACAACAACCTCAGCTTCGTCGAGAACTTCTTGCGTCTCAACTTCGGCAACCGTGCAGAAGACTACGTGCTCAACCCGGTGCTCGTCGACGCGCTCGATAAGCTGCTGATTCTGCACGCGGACCACGAACAGAACGCGTCGACCTCGACCGTGCGCCTCGTTGGGTCGACCGGTGCAAACATGTTCTCTTCGGTTTCCGCTGGGATCAACGCGCTCTCGGGTCCGCTGCACGGCGGTGCCAACGAAGCGGTGCTCGACATGCTCGGCCAGATTCAAGAGAGCGGCATGGGCGTGCAGGCCTTCGTTGAGAAGGTGAAAAACAAAGAAGCAGGCGTCAAGCTCATGGGCTTCGGGCACCGCGTCTACAAGAACTACGATCCGCGCGCCCGCATCGTGCGCGAAAGCGCAGGCAAGGTGCTTGCCGAACTCGGTGTCAACGACCCGCTGCTCGCGCTCGCGCAAGAGCTCGAGCAGATCGCCCTCGAAGACGACTACTTCAAGGAGCGCAAGCTCTACCCGAACGTCGACTTTTACACCGGTGTGATTTACAAGGCAATGGGTTTTCCGACACGCATGTTCACCGTGCTGTTCGCGATCGGTCGCCTGCCCGGCTGGATTGCCCAGTGGCGCGAAGCTCGCGAAGACCCGCAGACAAAGATCGGTCGCCCGCAGCAGCTCTACATCGGCTCGCCCGAGCGTCACCTGAACCGCTGATTCACCCATACGGCTTTCTCGCAGAGAGGAGCCGTCGCGGGGCTACCGCTCGCGTTTGTGAGCTACTCCTTCGCGACGGCTCCTTACCTGTTCTTTCGACGGGGATCGCGAAACGCTGTCAAGCGACCGTGTGCTTCGCGATCCGACCCGTTGAGCAGCGTCTTTTGCACCGAGAATGAGTTTCTGTTAACTTACGAGTATCTTCATGAGCGTGGGGGCGCCGTGAGATTGTTTTCACGCCCATCACGTGACAGGGACACGACTTGGATTTCGCCAACCGCTCAGCCGACGGTCTTCCCGAGTCGGAGCTTATCGCCGCCTCGCGCGATGGCGATCGAGATGCCTACGCAGAACTCTGGACACGACATCGAGCTGCTGCGGTGCGCGCCGCCAAACCGCTTGCATTCAACAACGCTGAAGACGTGGTCTCGGACTCTTTTATCGCTATCTGGGAGCAGATGCAGAGAGGCGGAGGTCCGACAGGTCACTTTCGTGCCTATCTGCTGTCAACGGTTCGCAACCGGGCGGTGACTCGCTATCACGCCGAGAGCCGGGTGCAGGTGGTTGCCGAGGTCGACGGTGATCCTGTGCAAGACAGCTCCCACGGGCTTGAGGCCGCAGAGCAGCGACGCGACGTGACAGTTGCTTTTCGCTCGTTGCCCGAACGCTGGCAGCAGGTGCTCTGGCTCACCGAGGTCGAACAGATACCGAGAAATGACATCGCGGCGAAACTGGATCTCAGCCCAAACTCCGTCTCGGCGCTCACTAGACGAGCAAAAGAGGGTCTCAAGATCGCGTGGCTTGAAGAGATACTGCCGTCGCCTGAGCAGCAAGTGCACCCGCAGGTGCAGGGACTGTTGCCAAGGTTTGTGCGCGGCAGTCTCGGGGCGAAGGACAGGGCAGCTGTGCGCTCGCACCTCACTTCGTGCGCGCTATGCCAGGCAACAGCGGATCAGATCAAGCAAGAGAACCATAGACTCGGAGGAAAATCGGCGGGTGTGCTTGGCTTGGTGCTCGTCGGAGGGTCGACCGCAGTGGGACAGAACGTCACAGCGGCCGGCGCAACCCCTCTTCTCGCAGTGCTGCACAATATGGGCCTGCTGCCCAAGCTGCTTGCTCTCGGTTCGGCTGTGCTACTTGCTGGAGCGGCGATAGTGATCGCAGTGCTGGTGCAGCCTCAGGCAGATGACGGAGTGGCAACAGGCCAAAATTCGCCGGGCAAGAGTGACTCCGAAAGAACGAGGGTTGCGGATTCAACGGCAACTGAACCCCGAGGATCGCAATCAGGCACTGCTCAGTCGTCAGACGGTAGCGCTGGCAGTCAGCTGCCTGCGGCCCCCGGCGGGGGGTCAGCCGGAGGTGGCGGATCTAGCGGTGAGGCCGAAGACCCGGTGACACCGCGGGGGGAATTCATCGCGAGCGGCTCCGGGGCAGCTGGAATTGCTCCCGTAGTGAGTGGTGTAGCAGCACCGGGGAGTAACGTCGCGGTCTCGGTCGCGGGGCTGAGCTTTACTGTCGAGGCGGCGAGTGATGGCTCGTGGTCTACAGATCTCTCTACGCTCGGCCTGCCGGTTGGCGACTATATCGCGCAGGTGTCGACTGCTGTGAGCAACTGGGTTCCAAATACGCATTCCCTACCATTCGCGATCTCTACGCCGAGTGCTTCGCTCGCGTCTCCCGGGGTCGCGGGTACGGGGGCAGACATCTCACTGCTGGGGATTCCCGGATCACAGGTGTGCGTTCGTCTTGGATCGGGTACATACCAAATATTTCCACTCGATTCAGCCGGTGCAGGCGGGGGGAGACTTTCTGCTCCTTGGAGCCCCGGTATGACCATTCGCCTGGGGTATTGCACCGACGGACGCTTCGGCCCCTTCAACGTTTCGACCCTGTGAAGCTCGCCCCGAGGTCGGGGCTGTCAGATGCGCTGCAACGTAGGCGCAAAGTTTTTTCTGCCTTTGGCGTCACTTTTTCAGCTATCGCCTGACTCTCTTGGCGACAACCGCGGTCTTCCGCGCGTCTTTAGAGGGGGAACGTCAATGATTGACTTGTTGAAGAAGCTCACGAGTGGTGTGGCACTTGCCGCATTGCTGGTCGGCTCCGCCGTCGTGCTCGGCACGGCTGCGCCTGCTCATGCCATAGTCGGTGACCCCTCGGTGGGTACCACACCGAACGGCGTGACGAGCGTCGCGGCGTCTGCTGGGAAATCTCGAGGATCAGGTCTCTGGGGGTATGCCGGTGACGTGAAAACTCGTGCGAGTGGGTACGCGTTCACATATGGTGTCGCGGTGAGCCCCGCTGACGAGAGTCTTTGGGTGACAGACAGCGCCAAGATCGTCTGGACGAGCAACGCGTTTCTCTGCGGACTCTATGGCGGCGTAGTGAAAGGCGGTAGCGCCTGCTACGTCGGTGAATCGGTCTTGCATCGCTACGCGCTGAACGCAGCTCCTGACTGGTCAATCGGTCAGTACCAGGGCAACGGAAGTTATGGCGCGGCCGCTGTTGGCAGCAATGCGGGAGTGGGTGCCAACTACGCTGCACTCTCGAGCGCCCAGAACCTGAACGGCACGACTATGCCAAGTGGTCGCTTCGGCGGAGTCCGGGGGATCGCAGTCACCGAACAGGGAACCGCGTGGGCGATGGACGCTGATGCGGGTTACGCGTGGCTCAGTCACGCAGGCCACGCGCTGCGAATGGTGAACGCAGACGGGAGCGAAGCCGGCGCGCTGGGAAAGACGACCTGGCCGAGCGGTACAGGATGGACAAACCGTCATGACCCTGAATCGTTCGACTACCCTGTGGGCATCGCGCGGATGGCGAACGGCGACATGATCGTCACGAGCCAGACACCGGAGCTGCTGAAGCAGTACCATTCCGACGGCACCTTCGTGCGCAATATCTACTTGAACCAACCGGCTGGAACTGCATACACCGGTGATCCGGGGTATCGAAGCCCGTACGCGATTGCTGTCGACCCGGCAGACGGTACTTTGCTCGTGGGGTACATCGACCCAGGAAACGGAAACCCGAGTTTTATTCAGCGCGTGGATCCGAACAACTGCGTGAGCGAGGCAGTGGGCAACCCGGCAGGTTCATCGCGAGACCGATGCGCAGTGCTCGATACCATCGGTGTCGGCGTGCTCGCGAACGGAACCGCGACCTCCAGCTCGCCCGCGGTGACGTTTACCATTCAGGTCGAGCCGCGGACCGGAGACATCTATGTCGGGCAGCGCGACGGTGTGCTGCGATTGTTTGCCGCCGACGGTACTCCGAAAGGCAGTTTTCCAGTGTTCGGCAAAGGAACGGGAAACGGGCAAGTCGAGACAGTGCGCGGCATCGCGTTCGACGCTCGAGGTTTCATGTACGTCACCGTTTCGGAGGGCAAAGACACGACCAGGGTGCAGATCTTCGCACGTACTCCAGACCCGATCACCGGGCTCACCGCGGTCTATAGCGACTCGGCCAAGACTGAGGCAACGATCTCCTGGGATGCGCTTGCAACCGGAGTAACTGCCGACGCCCAAGCGCCGGTTCGCGACTACGTGTTGGAGCAGTCGACCGACGGCGGCTCGACATGGTCGGTGCGGTCTACCACGATATCGACAGCACACTCGGAAGTCGTGACTGGCTTGGATCCTGCGCAGACCTATCAATTCAGGGTGTCGGCATGGAACGAGGCGGGCAATGGCGACTGGGCTGCCGTCCCTGTCGCCGAAGCACCGACCCATCCGAACCTCACAGTCGTCAAAAGCGGCAACGGGATCGAGACTGCTACCGCTGCGGATGCCGTTCAGGTTGATGCTGGCAGCACCGTGAACTTCGCCTATTCGATCACCAACACTGGGGACACTCCGGTCGAGATCACTCGAGTCAACGACAGCGTGCTCGGAGATCTCACCGCGCCATCGGGGTTCTCGGGCGCGCTCGGTCTGAACGAAAGTGTTGAGTTTCTCGCGTCTGGAGCAGTGCCTGCCGGCGCCTACCGAAACACGGTCAGCGTCGAGTGGCGCGAAGCCGGGACGCAGCTCGCGCTGGTGCCCAAAACAGACGACTGGTTCGGCTTCGGAGTGACGAGGGATCTCAGTATCGTGAAGACAGGCAACGGAGAGCTCGCCCTGACGGAAGATGACAGGGTCAACGTTGCTGCTGGCGTGAACGTCGCGTTCAATTACACGATCACCAACAACGGCAACGTTCCGGTGACTGGCCTCGCCCTCGCCGATGACGTTCTCGGATCAGTGCAAGCTCCCGCCGGGTTCACTGGCACGCTTGACGCCAACGGAGGGTCGGTAACGTTCACTGCGACCGCTCCGGTGCCGGCCGGAGCGTACGTCAATACCGCGACTGCAACGGGATCTAGCGCTGGTCGGCCAGTGAGCGCGGAAACCCGCTGGCACGGCTTCGGCGTCACCAGTGACCTCTCGGTGGTGAAGACCGGCAACGGAGTCGCGACCGCATCGGCGGATCAGCCCTATTACACGACAGCCGACGCCACGGTGCAGTTCGAGTACGCGATCACGAATAACGGCAACGCCGACGTGACCATTACATCGGTGAATGACGATGTGCTTGGCACGCTTGCTACCCCTGTCGGATTCAGTGGCGTGCTCGGCGCAGGCGCATCGGTTACCTACTTTGCATCGGGGCAGGTGCCGGCGGGTGACTACCACAACACGGTGATCGCCACGGCTACCGCACAGGGTGGAGGCACTCTTTCCGCGAGCGACGAATGGTTCGGTTTCGGGGTGACCGACGACCTCAGTGTGGTCAAATCGGGCGACTCAGTGACGAACGATAGCGCAGACGACGCGCACCGGGTCGTAGCTGGCAGCACCGTCGAGTTCGTCTACGTGGTGACGAACAGTGGCAATGCCCCCGTGGCGCTCAGCATCAGCGACGACCGACTCGGTCAGCTGACGCCCCCACCCGGGTTCTCGGGAACGCTCGGGGCCGGTCAGAGCGTCGAGTTCAAAGCGAACGGGGCGATTCCTGCAGGTGATTATCACAATACCGCGACTGTCGATGGCAGGTCGTCTGCAGGCGTGGCGCTGCGCCCGAGCGATGACTGGTTTGGGTTTGGGGTTACCGACGGCCTGACTGTCGTGAAGACCGGAAACGGAATCGCAACAGCTTCCGAGGGCGAGGCGGTGCACGTCGCAGCAGGAAGCTTGGTGGAGTTCTCGTACACCGTGACGAACGACGGCAACTCGCCGGTTGTGGTTTCGGAAGTCAGGGACGACCGCATCGGGCAGCTCTCACCACCCGCAGGATTCGGTGGAGTGCTCGGCGCGAACGAGAGCGTCGACTTCATCGCAAACGGATCAGTGCCCGCAGGCTCCTATCGCAATATCGCGACAGTGACCGCCGAGAACGAATTCGGTGCCCAGCTCACAGCGAGCGATGACTGGTTTGGCTTTGGTGATGTCAAGACCCCCGAGAATCCGGGAACGAACGAGGGCTCCGGCGGTGCGAACGGGGGCGGCCAGTTGCCGAACACCGGTGCAGCGGGCTTTGAGCCGCTCGCAATTGGAGCGGGGCTCCTGCTGCTGAGCGGTGCAGCGCTCGTGCTGATCCGCAGCCGCTCACGCCGCAGGCGGGCCGGATGAGCATCGGTGGCCGGAGGCAGATCCGACTTCCGGTCACCGCCACCACACGAAGAAAGGAAACACGCAAGATGAACCACACGACCAAACGCAGAGGCGTCATGGCAGGAGCGGCTGCGCTGCTCGCGCTGAGCCCTCTGGCTCTTGCCACTTCGGCGAACGCAGCCGAGGGCGATATCTCGGTGAACTACTCAACACAGAACAATGCGTCTGCCCCGCTCGATGGCAGCTACACGGTGCACGGGCGCGTGGGCCAGCTGCGAGACGACATGCAAATGACCTACACCATCGAAGCGCAGGGCGTGACCTATCCAATGCCTGTCATCGAGTACACGGGCACTTTCGTCGACACCGCAGATGCGACCTATACGTTCCGCTTCAGCTGCCTCGCGGGCAGTCCTTGCGAGGCCTACCAGTACCAGGTCGATGCTATGAACGCGGTTGCGCAGAACCTCGATGGGCACTCAATCGCCGATTTCACGACCGATGTCGCGCCGATCATCGATACCTTCGGGGGAAACGTGCCGGTCGGGGTTCAGGGAACCGTAACGGTATCGGTGCTATCCGATGTGCCGGGCACCGGGCAGCTCAGGTTCTGGCTGCAGGATCGCGACACGCAGGAGCACCTCTCGGTAACCGCGACGACGCCCCTCTCGATCACGCGGCCTGAGCTGAGCGGAGATTACAGCCCGGCTGAACTCTGCGTGGCAGGTCTGCAGGAGTACGTCAAGGATGGCGTGAAGTACGCCCCGACCAACGCTGGGCGCGATCAGGTCGACCTGAACGCAGTTGTGACTGACTCGGGCATCTTGCCCGACGATGCTACTCCGGTCGGCACTGCCGGTACCTTCTCGTACGCACTTGATAGCGGCACCGAAGGAAGCGAGAGCGACGTCACCGCGCAACTCCTGGCTGCTCCCGTAGGGGCACACGAGGTCGCAGTCGGCTACACGGCTCCCGACGGTGTACTGGCCGAGCGTGTGTTCGGAGAAATCACCGTGCTTGGCGCTGACTCCCCGAACTGCTGGAAGACCAGCACCGTGACGAAGCCGTCAGGCCCTGGACCGCTGGCTAACACTGGCTCTGAGAACTTGGGTGGGATCGCCCTCGGCGGCGGTGTGGCCGCGCTGCTGTGCGGAATGCTGCTGATCGGCGCCCGCTCATTGCGCCGCGCCCGCGCGCTCTAGGCGCTCCAATCTCCGGCAGCGGGGCAGGTCGCCCCCAACTCGATCTCCCCGTTGCCGGTTTCTTCTTCGATGTGTGAAGCGTTGACCGCTTCACATGTATATTTTTCTCGAAAGGTCGTTCCGTCGCATGAGGTTCTCTCGAAAAGCCGCGCTTTCTATCGGTGTGATCGTAGGTCTGGTGTTTGGTTTGTTCACCGTTCCTGCAGTTGCCCTCGCGGCCCCGAACGGAGCGTTTACCTCGGTGGCGATCACCAAGGTGGCCGACGGCTATTCACTGACGAATAATCCGGTCGACTCTTCTGGTGACAACGGGATCGTCGCGGTGCGCGACTACGTGGGATTCAGGATCCAGGGCAACACCTCTGAAGCGGTCAGCGATGCGACGATGACCCTGACCAAACCGAGCTGCTGGGTTTGGGAAACAACGGTTGACCAGAATTTGAACTTCAACCTGGACAACGGGCAGACCACCGGATCCGTCGCGCACCCGGACGCCGATACGATTGTCGTCACTTGGACGCAGGCGCCCAGCGGGACCGTGCTGACGCAGCCCTTCAGGGCGAAGGCGGGTGAGAGCTGCGCAGATGGATCGACCTGGACACCAGAGTTCAGCTACACAGATGCCTCGGGAACCCACACTCAAACCCTCGACACGCTGACGGTGCGTTCAGTTGCGAGCGCCGACATCTCGATTCAAACGGTCGGCCAACCCAGCCTTGAACCGAATCGTTGGTTTGGCGGTGGGGCAACTGAATGGGGCGGCACCGGTGGCGCTGGTCCTGCTCTTGTACAGCGATGGGATGTCTCGCTTCGCCCCGACGCCATTGCGAAGACCGGGTATGCGGATCCCGCCGGCGATATCACGTTCACCGTCGCATACTCCGGGCCGAGGTCTGCCTTCGAATTGCCCAGAGCCGGATCCGGCACACCGAATGTGCAGGGCGCAGGCTGTTGGGTCTACGTTTCGCCGAGCGCGACGAACAACGGACAGTTCTACCCTTCGAGCGGTGCCCAGACGGTCACGATAACGATGAAGAAGAGCGCTGCATGCGAGGCCATGCTCGCCGACAACGGCAACAAGCTTGTCATCTACTCGTTCACCCCGCAGAAGGTGCTCGAAGACAACTACGGGTGCAGCGCCAACCTCGGCGCCACCGTGGCTCCAACAGCTGGCTGGCAGGATCAGCAGGGGCGAACGATCGCTGATTCGAACCCCTCGAACAACACGGCCGCGGTGCCGCTCTCGTGCCAGACGGTTGTCTACGATTCAAACTGGGGTTCGGCATACTTCACGCCGAAGGACGAGGGCGCGAACCTCGCGGCCGCCTACCCAGAGAACAGTACGGGGCACCCGATCGTTGCTGCTGCGGCGCAGAACGAGTGGGCGATGCTTTCAACGAACGCGACAAACGGTGCAGGCTTCATCGGAGTCGGCGGTACCTTTACCAGCGAGGCCGGGCTTTCGCCATCAGCCCCGAAACTGACCGATCTCACCAGCTTTCATCTCTGGGATCCTTCGGTGCAACAGATCGACCTGGCAAATCTCGACGCAGCCGTGCTCGGCGCGATGCGGCCCGCGAGTTCTGCCCCAGCAAGCCTAGTGCTGGATCCGAGCACGTATGACCGCAGCTGCACCACTGGATATGACGGAACGAACGCGGCAAGCGTGGGTTCGATGGTCTGGGCCGACTGCGCGTCGCTCGACCCGACACAGATCAGCGGTATTCGCTTCTTCAGAGCTGGAGTCTTTAACGGAGAGAATTTCAACGTCAACTTTCCCGCTTCGAAACTGATGTTCTCGCAGGTGCCGATGAGGGTCGTCGGTGATGTCGGTGACAGGCTGCCGACCCGCACCATCTGGCAGGCGGCCGAGCTGGCTCAGACTACGAATTACGATGTCTCGGCCACGATCATCGGCAACGTGCTGCGAATCGGCAAGAGTGCTCAGGAGTCGCAGGTGATCCCTGAGGGTGAAATCCACTACACGCTGAAACCGGCGGTCGCGACTCCGGCAGGAACCTTCTCCCCAGGAGACGTCGAGAACCTCGTCGTGGTCGACAAGCTCGACATCGGTGTGCAGAGCGTTGATCTGAGCAACGTCGATCCGTTCTGGGATGTGACGCAGCAGCCAGCTGATTTCGGATCCGATGGGGTGCCCTACACTTCTGATGATGTGCGCGGGATCGTGCTGACTTTTACTCCTTCAGGGCAAGTGCAGAGTAGCGACACCCTGCCGCAGATCGACTATACGGCGAAGATGGGAATCCTGCTTCCACCGCAGGCTGCACCCTATAGCGCGACTGTCAAGAACACCGCAACGGTAGCCGCCGACGGAATGGATCCAGAGGTCGCTGCGGGGATAACGCCGAAGCGCCACAGTGCAAGCGCCTCAGTGCTGGCAGGCACACCTGAAGCCGCCTTCTTCTCGAAGCAGCTCATCTCGGAGCCGGTGATCGAAGTCGACGATCTGCCGGTGGCATGGCGCGTGCAGTGGGTGAATTACAACAATTACGATCTTGGTCAGGGCACGTTCGTCGATGTGTTCCCATACGACGACGACGCGCGTGGGAGCGACTTCCATGGGTCCTTGAACCTCTCGGCTCTCGGTCGCATCGGCTCGGCTCTCCAGCCGGGAACTCAGGTACAGCTCACATCGGCTGCACCCTCGACGATTGGCAGCGCGCCCGCAAATGATGTGACCTGGGTGACAGTCGATCCCGATAATGCTTCGACCTGGCCGCAGAATCCCACCGGCGTGCGGGTGATCGTGCCGAATGTCGAAGCGAGCACTCAGGGCTACGGCGCGATTGATCTGCGGTTCGAGGCGGACGGTCAGCGCGGAAGCGATATCTACCACAACGACTCCAGTGGGCTCGTGCACGATCCCGTGCAGAATCGCACGATCGATCTCGGGGTTCGAGATGCAGACCCGGTGCGGGTGATCGCCAGCTCTATCGCTGGTGTTGTCTGGGTAGACAAGAATGCAGATGGCATTCGCCAGCAAGACGAGGCATTGCTTCCGAACTCCAAGGTGTACCTATACAGGGATGGCGATACGAGCACACCATTGCGCACTGCGACAACCGACGCGAACGGGGCATATCGCTTCACGCAATTGCACAGTTCGGACTATCAAGTCGTGTTCGATGTCGCGCAGCTGAAATCGATGGGCTATCGGCTGACCGATCAAGGGGTTGGGTCCGATATCACGGTTGATTCCGACGCCGACATCGACAGCGGTGAAGTCGACGAACTCGCGTTGCCGAGAGACACCGATGTAGAGCACCTCGATGCAGGGCTTATCGCCATCGGATTGCAGGCCGGTATCGATGCGAACGCGTCACTGACCCGCAGCTACGCCTGGAACATCGAAAAGCGCGCGGCAAATGAGAGCACAATTTCGATCGATCCTTCGTCCGGCGAAGCAGAGATCGACTACGAGATTGTGACCACAGAGGGCGCTGCCACCGATTCTGATGCTCAGCTCACCGGCGAAGTCACGGTCGCCAATCCGTTAGAGGACAAGTCATACACCTTTACGGCCACGGTGTCCGCTGACGGCAGCGGTCTCGTGTGCACCGTGCAGAACGGGCAGGGCCGTACGATCGCGCCGCAGCAGACCCTTGTGCTGCAGTTCGGCTGCGTAGGCGCACCCGGGAACGACCTCGATCGTCGGCTCACCGCGACTGTCGCCGCTACGGATCTCGACCCGGTAACCGGTCAACCGGTTGAGCCGGCCACGGCAGCCGCCGATATCGACTACCAAGTGACCGAAGTGAATCGCACTATCGATGTCACCGACTCAATGGTTATCGCAGGTACCAGCCAGCCGGTGCGTGATCTCGGGCCCTACACCTGGAGTGCCGAGGGCACAGCGCACACCGAACAATACAACACTCCGGTCACCGTACCTGCAGGCGAGTGCCTGGCTGTTCAGAACACTGCGAAAATTGAGCAGACGGGTCAGAACGACGCGGTCGCGCTGCAGCTCTGTCACCCGCTAGATCTCGTGGTCTCGAAGAATGTGCTCACCAGCATGGAACGCAGCTACGGGTGGGGAATCTCGAAGCGGCTGACCAACCCAGATGTGCAACTCGACAGTAACGGGGAGGCAACACTCGACTACGAGGTCGTCGTCACTGAAAGGTCAGCAACCGACGCTTCATGGACGATGAACGGCGCCGTCACCGTGACGAACCCGAACGCCTATAAGTCGGTCGCTGCGACCGTCGAGGATACGGCTGACATTGGTGGGGGAGTCGTCTGCACCTTCGCGGGAGGTGACAGCATCACACTCGGCGCAAATGAGACTCGCGTTCTCCCATACACCTGCTCGTTCGCCTCGGAGCCCGCCTACACCGGAGTCAACACGGCCAGAGTGACGTGGACGAGCGACCTTGCCGGAGCCGACCAATCACTGGTCGAGCAGCGCACCGTGACCGGAACCGCCGACATACTTGAGGCCGACTGGAACCTCACGGAGTTCCTGAAGACGGTGAACGTGTCTGACGTCGTGAATATTGGCGGCCAGCAGGGGGACACGCGCGAATTCGGCCCGTACACGTGGAGCGCCGAGGGCACGGAGCATGCCGAGCAGTACTCCGTAGATATTCGAGTGGCTGCCGGACAGTGTCTCGCGGTCGACAACGCTGCCGCAATCATCGAGACGGGCGGTCGAGCAGCGACACAGCATTTGCTCTGCAACGAGGCCCCGCTGGGTATTGCCGATGTCGCAACCGCGAGCCTGCTTCGTGTGTACGGTTGGTCTATCGACAAACAGCTGACGAACCGTGAGCAAATCGCGTCCGACAGTACGCCGGTGAGTGTGGGTGCTGACTATTCCGTCGTAGTGACAGAGGGCGATGTCTCCGAGGGAACCTACGAGTTGACCGGTCGGTTGACTCTGACTAACCCGAACTCGTTCCGTTCGTTCGTAGTGAATCTAGAGGACAGCATCGACATCGCTGGCCTGAGCTGTGTGCTGGATCGTTCTACGAACGTCGTGGTGCCGGCCAAGGGAAGCGCCGTGGTCAACTACCGCTGTGACGGTGACCCGAATGGCACTCTGAGCGGAACCCATACCGTGCATGTAACCGGGGATGACTTCACCGCCCTTGATCACTCTCAAACGGTTGAATATCAGCCTCGAGACGTGAACCGCACGATCACGGTAAGCGACGATCGCTATACCTTCGACCCAGCGTGGCGTATCAGCTGGACTTCTAGTGGGACGGAGCATCGGCGAGACTACTCGCTGACTGTCGCAACGAAACCTGGTACCTGCCATACGTTTGCGAATACTGCAAGGATCGGAGCCGATGGCCCCTCCTCGAGCGCATCCTTTGAAGTCTGTGCCCCGTCTTCTGCGCGGGGGAGCGGCTGGCTCTCTCTCACGGGCAGCGACCAAGGCGTTGCCTGGTGGCTTGCGGCTCTTCTGCTTGTTGCCGGTGCCGCGGGGCTCGGTGTTCGGAGCAGGCGCAGGCGAGCCTAGTGGCGTTGCCTCCATAGGGGGCCTTCCTCACCTCGAAGAACAAATGTGATGCGGGGAATGAAAAGAAACTTTCATTCCCCGCGTCACTTTTCTGCGAATAGCCAGACTCTATTGGCGAAAAGGGTGCGAGTTCTGCCCCCCCTGAATCAGGACCCCCTTTTCTAGCTCCCTCGCATTCTCCCCAAGGGCGAGGCGGCAGGGTGCCGGGCCCCCAATGCCCGGCACCCTTCCCCCCCCCCGGTGCATCGCAGCTCTGGTAATGCCGACTAGGTGTAGTTCCCGGTGAGGTTGTGAACGCGAGCTGACGGGGTGAGTCCTCCGATCCCGGTATGGGGTCGATGATGATTGTAGTGATGGAGCCAGGCACCATAGGTTGCGGCCCTGGCTTCATCACTGTC
>JAIUOH010000014.1 GCA_020161315.1 Actinomycetota bacterium
GACGAAAAACCGGCGCAAACGACAAACTGGCGGTGTGAAGCTTCGCTCCGCTTGAGCAGTGCTACGCGATCAATCTGTGTGAGGCACGACCCGGGTTACGCGATCATCTTGACATGAGGCACCACGGACCGGCACATCAAAGACGAGGATCAGCACAGTCAGCACCGCCGCACCCGCGAGGGCGGCGACGGCGTAGAGCGATCCCACGTGCATCAAAGCGATCGGAATGTTCAAGATGATGTCGCGCACCACGCCACCGCCGACTGCCGAGAGGGCACCGATAAAGAGCGCGGGTGCGACCGGCAGCCCCAGCGCGAGCGCCTTTGTTGTGCCGATCGCCGCGAACATACCGACGCTGAGCGCGTCGAGCAGCGTAATCACGGGGTCGACTCGACGCAGCAATCGCGGCAGCAGCATGCCGATGAACGCGGCCCCGATCGCAACGATCAGATAGAGGTTGTTCGTGAAGGGTGCGGGTGGCACGTTCAGCAAGATGTCGCGCAGAAAACCGCCGCCGATGCCGGTCACAATGCCGATAATCGCGACACCGAGCAGATCGATGCGCTTGAAGCCCGCGGCGTACAGCGCGCCCTGCAGGCTGCCCACGCCCACCGCGACCAGGTCTACGGCAAGCGGAAGATGAAAAGTCTCTGCGATCACCCGTCTATTCTGCCGCGTGCACGCCCACAGAAGCATCACTGATAGCTTCGAATCAGCACCCGCGTTCTCGAAGGAGTTACCTTGCCCGAGCCGACACTCGACCGCCGCGTCGTTCTCTCCACCGCTCCGAATATGCGCGACCTGGGCGGCCTGCCCGTCGCTGGCGGCGTGTTTGCAAGCGGGCAGGTGTTTCGTTCGGCTTCACTCGCCGAACTGAGCGACGCCGATAGGCGCGCCGTCTCTGACCTCGGAGTTGGCACCGTCTACGACCTGCGCACCGAAGACGAGTGGGCGGCAGAGCCCGACCGACTGCCAGAGTCGACCAGGCTCGTGCACCTCGATGTGCTGGCTGATGGCAAGCTGAGCGTCGCTGCGGTGATTGGCAAACTGCGTGGCGCTCCCGGGGCAGTGAATGAGTTGCTCGGCGACGGGGCCGTGCAGCAGATGCTCACCGAGTCATACCGTGACTTCATTCGCCTGCCGTCTGCTCTCGCAGCATATCGTGACCTGTTTCTCGGGCTCGCTGATCCGGCTCGTGATGGAGCCGCGCTGTTTCACTGCACCGCCGGCAAAGACCGAACCGGTTGGGCAGCCGCATCACTGCTGATGCTTTTTGGTGCCGACGAAGAGACCGTGCACGCCGACTACCTGCAGACCAACGACGACCTGCTGCCCGCGTTTGCCCCACTTATCGAGGCGGCCGCTGCGCAGGGTGTCGACCCCGAACTCTTGAAGGCCGCGTTTGGGGTGCAGGCGAGCTATCTCGATGCGACCCTCGAAGAAATCGAGGCGCGCTATGGCACCCTCGAAGGCTACTTCTCGCGCGGGCTCAGCCTAGATGACGAGACGCTTGTGGCACTGCGCGAACGCTTCGTCGCGTAGCGAGGATCACCGCACCTGTACCTCGGTCACCGGCAGGGTGGAGTCGGCGCCGAAGTCGAGCGATGAAGGCGCATGGCCAGCGGCGACCAACTGCGCCCCGATCGAGGCGATCATCGCGCCGTTGTCGGTGCAGAGCGAGAGCGGTGGCACCCGCAGTTCGACGCCCTGCGCGGCGCAGCGCTCTGCCGCAAGCTCGCGCACGCGCGCGTTCGCCGCGACGCCACCGCCGAGCAACAGCCTGGGCACACCGAGGTCGGCGCAGGCTGCAAGCGCCTTCGCCGTCAACACATCGGCAACGGCCTCGCGAAAGCTCGCCGCAACATCGGCTACCGGCACGGACTCACCCGCATCTTGGCGTTGCTCGACCCAACGGGCGACCGAGGTCTTCAGCCCCGAGAAAGAGAAGTCGTAGCGGTGCCGTTCGAGGTCTTTCGCCTTCGTCAGCCCGCGCGGAAACCTGATCGCCTGTGGGTCACCCTCGGCTGCCATGCGGTCGATCTGCGGCCCACCCGGGTACGGCAGCCCGAGCAATCGCGCAACCTTGTCGAAGGCCTCGCCAGCGGCGTCATCGATGGTCTCGCCGAGCATCTCGACATCGCTGATGAGATCGCGCACGAGCAGCAGCGAGGTGTGACCGCCAGACACAAGCAGCGCGACGGTCGGCAGCTCGAGCTCGCCGATCTCGCCCTCGATACCGGTGACGCTTCGCAGCCCCTCGCCGCGCAGCAGATCTGCCCCAACGTGCCCCACAAGGTGATTCACCGCGTAGAGCGGCTTATTTAGCGACACCGCGAGTGCCTTCGCGGCAGAAACCCCGACCATCAGCGCGCCTGCGAGCCCGGGCCCGCAGGTCACCGAGATCGCGTCGAGCTCGTCAAAACTCACGCCCGCATCGGCGATCGCCTTCTCAAGCGTCGGCTGCATCGCCTCGAGGTGAGCGCGCGCCGCAACCTCGGGCACGACTCCCCCGTACCTCGCGTGCTCGTCCATCGACGAGGCGATCGTGTTTGCGAGCAGCGTGCGCCCGCGCACAATGCCGACACCGGTCTCGTCGCAGCTCGTCTCGATGCCCAGTACCAGTGGTTCTGCGGCGCTCATCGTCGGTTCTCCATCTGCAGTTTGTTCACGATCGCATCGACGCCCTCAGGCTGGTAGTAGCGCGGCCGCACACCGATCTCTTCGAAGCCGAGCGACGCATAGAGCGACCTAGCGACGGGGTTGTCTGCGCGCACCTCAAGAAACACCTCGCGCACCCCGCGCTCACCGCCCGCGTCGAGCAGCGCGTTCATAAGGCGGCGGCCCTGGCCCGCACCGCGCGCGCCCGGCGCGAGCGCGATCGTTTGAATGTCGCCTTCTTCGCCTACCGCCAGCAGGCCTCCGTATCCGAGGATCACGCCTTCGGCGTCGGTCAGTGCGAGGTAGCACCGGTGATCGGCGGTGAGCTCTTCGCGCATCATGTCGCGGCTCCACGCCTCTGCGCCAAACACCGAGCTCTCGATGGCCCAGATCGCGTCGAGATCTGCCTCGGTTGCCGGTCTCAGAGCGAGCGGTGGGGAGGCTTCGGAAGCTGCGCGACCGGCCGGGTCTGGCGGGAGCGGCCGCGAAGCGGTCGCGGATGGATCGTCGCGCAGTTCCGAAGCCTCCCCACCGCTCGCGTCACCGTTCACACCGACACCCGCTTCACGGCGGCCGCGGGCTTCACGTCTGGTGCGCGCAGGTAGAGCGCGCGATCCTCTTCGAAAGTGGTGCCAGAAACCAAGCGTCTCGCTGCCAGCTGCACCAAGCGGGCAGCGGGAATTCGCTCGGGCCAGATGTCGCTGGCTGATTCGGCAAAGTGCTCCCGGGTTTCGAGACGGGCCTCTGCCGCGCGCATGGGCACGCCCGCCCAGTCGAGGCCGGCGTATTCGGTGACGAACAGCTCGCGACGCTTCGCGTCTTGCACAACCCGTACGTCGGGCGCGGCGGCACCTTGCTCGAGTGTGGCGAGCGCAACCGCCTCGTGCCCTTGCAGTGGGAGCAGCGGCACGCCACGGCCGACCGCAAAGGCGTGGGCCGCCGCGATCCCTACACGAAGGCCGGTGAAGGGGCCCGGACCAACGCCCGCGACTACACCAGTTACCGCGTTCGACGGCACACCGGCAAGCTCGAAGACTCGGGCAAGCAGGCCGCCGATTACCTCGGCGTGACCGCGCGAGTCGTCGCTCGAAACCTCGTACACGCGACCGGCGTACCCAAGCGCGACGCTTGTGCCGAGCGCGGTGTCAATGGCAAGAAGCGTGTAATCGCCAAGCTCTGCGGCATCGAGGGCGCGCTCGTTCGGCGCAGTGGAAAGCAGTTCTGCGGCAGGAGTGAGCACTAGAGCACACCGTTTCTGTAGCGGGGACCGTAGCCGGTGATGGTCACCGTGCGCGGCTCAACGTCTTCGTCGGCGTCGCTGTCGAGGGTGACGTCTGCGGGCGTCGCTGCCGCTGTCGCGCCTGTGGGGCGCTCGATCACGATCTCAATCCAGCTGCCGCGCTCTTCAACGAGGCCCGCACCCCACTCGGCAATCACGACCGAGCCCTCGAAATCAAGATCGAGATCGTCGAGCTCTGCAGCGTCTGCCAGACGATAGGCATCGACGTGCACGAGCGGCGCACCGCCCACGAGCGAGGGGTGGGTACGGGCAAGCACAAAGGTCGGGCTCGTCACCGGTCCACGCACGCCCATGCCCTCGCCGATGCCGCGGCTCAGCGTGGTCTTGCCCGCGCCAAGCGGGCCGGTCAGGATGACGAGGTCGCCGGCAACAAAGCTCTTGCCGAGGCGAATGCCGAGCGCGTGCATGGCGTCGGGGTCGGCGATATGCAGGGTCGTTGATTGCTGCTTGGTCTCAACCTGACCAGACTCGACCGCAATGCGCGCTACCCTCGGCCCAATGTCAGTAACAAGCTCATAGTTGATGGTGCCGATCCTGCGCGCCCAGTCGTCGACCGAGGGCAGCCCGGCAGCGGGGTCGCCGAAGAGCACAACCTCGTCGCCAACCTCTACTGAGATGCCTCGTGCAACAAGTTCGCCGAGGTCAACGACGCACTGATCCATCGCAATGCGGCCAACAATCGGGCATGCGACGCCCGCAACCATCACGTTTGTGCCGGTGCCGCTCAACGCGCGTGGTAGGCCGTCTGCATACCCAAACGGCACAAGACCGAGCAGGGTGTCGCGCTCGGCGACGTGGGTGTACTCGTACGAAACCCCCGTTCCCGCTGGCGCCTCTCGAAGGCCGATGAGCTCGCTCTTCAGCGTCATCACCGGGGTGAGGCCGAAATCGGCCGAGGTGCGGTCGGTGAATGAGCTGAGGCCGTACATCGCCATGCCCACGCGCACGGTGTTGTAGTGCAGGCTCGGGCGGGTCAGTGCTGCCTCTGAGGCCGCAAGGTGAATCAACTCGGGCTCGCAGCCGAGGCCTCGTAGCAGCTCTACCGCCGAGTCGAGCTGTGCTCCCTGGGCGGCGTCGGCCGCCTCGCCCGCGTTCGAAAGGTGGCTGAACACGCCGCGCACCCGCACCAGGCCGGCCCGCTCGAGTTCGATCGCGCGCGAAAAGAGCGGCGCCCAATCGGCCTCACTGGCCCCGTTTCGGCTCAGACCGGTATCAACCTTGAGCTGCACGGTCGCCACGCACTGCTGCTCACGCGCGGCCGCGGCCAGCGCCTCGAGCTGTTCGATGCGGCTCACCGCCACCTCAATGCAGTGCTCGACGGCGCCATCAAAATCTGCGCGCGGGCCAATCAGCCAGCACAAAATGGGTGCGTCGATGCCATCTTTTCTGAGCGCAATCGCCTCGTCAACGTCGGCGACCCCGATCATCATCGCGCCGGCCTCGAGAGCTGCGCGCGCGACGATCGGCGCGCCGTGGCCGTAGGCGTTCGACTTCATCACCGCGATCAGATTGACCCCGGTGTGCTCGCGAAGATGCCGCACATTGCTTTTGAGTGCGGACAGCGAGATCTCGGCAATGCGCATCGGTTTGGTGCTCATTTCTCATCTCCGTTCGCGGTCGCTTCGGCGAGCGACAGACCCATCGCTGCTTCGACCACCACAAACGCGGTAGCCACCCCCGCATCGTGGGTCATCGAAACGTGTATGCGGCCGGCACCCAGTCGTGTGAGTTCACGCGCCAGCGCGGCGTGGCGCGCAAACGACGGTGCGCGATCCTCGTCGCGAAGAATCTCCATGTCGTGCCAGGCGAGGCCATGCGAGTCGCCCAGCGCCTTAATCAGCGCCTCTTTCGCCGCAAACCGGGCCGCGAGCGACCACATAGGCAGCTCGCGTTCACGCTCGGTAAACAGGCGTGACCGTAGCTTCGGGGTGCGGCCGATCGAGCGCTCGAAGCGCCCGATATCGACCGTGTCAACCCCGATGCCGAAGATCAAAAGTGCTACTCGACCGTCACTGACTTTGCGAGGTTGCGCGGCTGGTCAACATCAAGACCCTTTGCGGTCGAGAGCTCAAGCGCGAACCACTGCATCGGCACAACCTGCACGATCGGTTCAAAGATCGCGTCAACGAGCGGCAGGCGAATTACATCGTCTGCGTAGGGCAGCACCGAGGTGTCACCCTTCTCAACGATCGCGATGACGCGGGCACCGCGGGCGCGAATCTCTTGAATGTTCGAGACGACCTTCGAGTGCATCACGGGCGACTGGCGCGGGCTCGGCACGAGCACGAACACCGGCTGGCCGTGGTCGATCAGCGCGATGGGGCCGTGCTTTAGCTCGCCCGCGGCGAAGCCCTCGGCGTGAATGTAGGCGATCTCTTTAAGCTTGAGCGCACCCTCGAGCGCGGTCGGAAAGCCCACGTGACGACCCAAGAACAGCACCGAACGGGTGTCGGCCATCCAGTGCGCAAGCTGAGCGATCTGCTCGTGTGTGTCGACCGCCTCTTTCACCGCCGCTGGCAGGGTTTCAAGGGCGAGGATCGCGGCAGCCTCGTCTGCAGCCGAAAGTGTGCCGCGCACGCGACCCAGGTGCAGGCCAATCAGGTAGAGGGCGGTGATCTGCGCGGTGAAGGCCTTCGTCGATGCGACCGCAACCTCTGGGCCTGCGTGCGTGTAGACGGCAGCGTCGCTCTCGCGGGGAATCGTGGCGCTCTGCGTGTTGCAGACCGAGACGGTGGTGACGCCACGCTCGTTCGCGTACTTCACTGCCATCATGGTGTCCATGGTCTCGCCCGACTGGCTCACCGAAATCACCATGGTGCGCTCAGTCAGCACGGGGTCGCGGTAGCGGAACTCGTGGCTCAACTGCACCTCAACCGGTACGCGAGCCCACTGCTCGATCGCGTATGCACCGATCTGGCCAGCGTAAGAGGCAGTGCCGCAAGCGATGATCACGATGCGGTCGATGTTCTGCAGTTTCTCGGCACCGAGTGCGCTCAGCTCTGGAATCTCAACGTGCCCGTCGACGATGCGGCCGCGAACGGTGTTTGCGACTGCCTCGGGTTGCTCGTTGATCTCTTTCGCCATAAACGACGACCAGCCACCCTTTTCGGCGGCCTCGGTGTCCCACGCAACCTCGTACTCTTCGAACTCAACGGGGTTGCCGTCAAAGTCGGTGATGCGCACAGCGTCTGGGGTGATGATCGCGATGTTGTCTTCGTCAACTGCGACCGCGCGGCGCGTGTAACCCACGAATGCTGCCACATCGCTGCCCAAGAAGTTTTCGCCGTCGCCAAGGCCCACCACGAGTGGCGAGCTGTGGCGTGCGGCAACGACCGTGTCGGGGTTGTCGCGGTGCATCGCGAGCAGGGTGAAGGTGCCGTGCAGGCGCTTCACGACGTTACGAAACGCCTGCTCGAGGTCACCCACGCGCGAGACCTCAAGACCCAGCAGCGCCGCGACAACCTCGGTGTCGGTCTCGCTCTTGAGCTCAATGCCCGCAGCGTCGAGCTCGGCGCGCAGCTCTGCGAAGTTCTCTACGATGCCGTTGTGAATCAGGGCGAGCTTGCCGTTGTCACCGAGGTGAGGGTGTGCGTTGACGTCGGTCGGGCCACCGTGGGTAGCCCAGCGAGTGTGGCCGATGCCCGTGCCACCGGCGTCTACCGGGCTGGTCTCGAGCAACTCGACCAGGCGAGCGAGCTTGCCCGAACGCTTGCGCACAGCGATTTCGTCGCTCTCAAGCACGGCGATGCCTGCCGAGTCATAGCCACGGTATTCAAGACGCTTCAGGCCGCTGGTGAGCACCGCTGTGGTGTCTCCCTGGCCGACGTATCCTACGATTCCACACATGGGGGTTAGTTTACTGCCCTCGCGGGCCTGCTTTGCTGAGTGGCGGCGGCATGTGTGGCACCATATTTATTGATGACTGAGTACAGCAGCACAGAGACGCAGGCGCTCACCAGGCCCGACCTGACCTCGCCCTTCATTGAGATTGCGCGTGACGAATGGGCGCGCCTCGCGGGCGAGACCCCGATGCCGCTCACCGAGGCTGAGCTCGACGCCTATCGCGGGCTCGGCGAGCCGCTCGACCTCGCAGAGGTTGGCGACGTGTATCGCCCGCTCAGCAGGCTCATCAATCAATACGCAATCGCTGAGCGTGAGGCACATCGCCGCACCCGCAGCTTTCTGCGCCGCACGGGCGACCAGCCCTCGCCCTTCGTAATCGGCATCGCCGGTTCGGTGGCGGTCGGCAAGTCAACCGTCGCGCGCATTCTGCGCGACATGCTGGCTCGCTGGCCCGAGACCCCAAACGTGCAGCTGATCACCACCGACGGTTTTCTCTACCCGAACGCCGAGCTCGAGGCCCGCGGCATTGCGCACCGCAAGGGGTTTCCGGAGTCATACGACCGCCGCGCACTGCTGCGCTTCGTGACCCAGGTGAAGTCGGGCGCCACAGAGACGAAGGTGCCCCACTACAGCCACCTGATCTACGACATCGTGCCCGACGAGTTCACCGTGGTGAAGCGCCCCGACATTCTCATCGTCGAGGGGCTCAACGTGCTGCAGCCCGCTTCAATGCAGCACCCGCTCGCGGTGAGCGACCTCTTCGACTTCTCGATCTACGTTGACGCCCGCACCGCCGACATCGAGCGCTGGTTCACGAACCGCTTTCTGCGTCTCAAAGATCAAGCGTTCAGCGACCCCAACTCGTACTTCAGGCGCTTCGCCACGCTTGATGATGAGGCCGCCCGCGGCCTTGCGCACGAGTATTGGAAGGGCATCAACGAGCCAAACCTCGTCGCAAACATTCGCCCCACCCGCGCCCGCGCCTCGCTGGTGCTGCGCAAAGAGGCAGATCACCGGGTGCAGAAGGTCTTGCTGCGCAAGATCTGATCGCGTGGTCCGGCAGCGGTCGCTAATCAGCGGCCTCGCCTGTCACGTCACGTCACGTCACGTCACGTCACGTCACGTCGAACGTACATATGGCTAGCGAATGTGCCCGTAAAGTACGGTTATTTTCCAACACATTCGCTAGCCATGTATACACTCGCTAGCCGCATGTACACTCGTCAGCTGAGGGCACATTCGATAGCGAGTCAAGCACGGCTCAGCACGGCAACCTCTGGCTGCACAGCTCAGCGACAGGTCAGCAAGTTTCAAGCAGCACGCGGGATCGCGGCTACGCCTTCGTGCCCGTGAAGTTTGGCCGCCGCTTCTCTTGGAACGCCGCGAAACCCTCGCGGTAGTCAGGCGAATCGCAGAGCGCGGCCTGCGCGCGATTCTCGTCACTCATCGACACCCAGAGGCCGACCCGCTGATCTCGAAGATCTGCGATCAGGCGCTTCGACGCAAGAAATGCCTGGGTCGCGCCCTGCGAAGCCTTTGACGCAGCCGCACGCGCGGCCGGCAGCGCCTCTTCATCGGGCAGCACCTGCGAGAACAGCCCGCCCGCGACGGCCTCACTGCCAGACATCAGGCGCCCCGTGTAGATCAGGTCGAGGGTGCGGTGTGCGCCGAGGCGCTCGAAGAACAGGGCGTGCCCGCCCGAGTCGAGGGTCGCGCCGAGGTTCGCAAACGGGCTGCCAATCTTTGCCGACTCTGCCACGTAGACCACGTCGGTTGCGATCAGCAGGCCGAGGCCAACGCCGAGGCAGGCACCGTGCGCGACGGCAAAAGTTGGAGCCGGAAACTCGCTCATCTTCCTCATGAGCGGCTCAATGAGCCCCTCAAGGTAGCCGATCACATCGTCTTCGCGAGGATCAACGTCCGAGATATCGCGACCCGCGCAAAACGCGCGGCCCTCGCCGCGAAGGAGCAGTGCGCGCACTCCCGCTGCAGCAGCCTCGTCATAGGCCGCAGAGAGCTCAGCAACTGCCTCCGGGCCAAGCGAGTTCAGCTTCTCGGGCGCGTCAAGCACGATCTCGGCGACGCCGTCTTCAATGACAAGGGTGATCATCTGTGATCCTTTACTATTCAAGTTAACTTGCTCATCTCGACAAGGGTTCCCGAGCTTGCGGAACGGCCCGATGAACGGTCGCCTGTCGGGCCTGTCGAGACCTACGCGTCGAAGTCGACGACGACCCGGTCTGAAGTGGGGCGCGACTGGCAGGTCAGCACGTAGCCCCGCTCGATCTCGTCAGGCTCGAGCGCGTAGTTTTCGTGCATGTTCACACTGCCCTCGACCACGCGGGCGCGGCAGGTGCCGCAGACACCGCCGGCGCACGCAAAGGGCACGTCTGGACGCACGCGCAGCGCTGCGTTGAGCACGGTCTCGTTCGCGCTCACGGGGCTCTCGACTGCGGCCGAGGTGCCGTCGAGCGTGAAGTCGATGGTGAAGGTCTGCTCGCCCTCTTGAATGGTGATGTCGCGGGCGCGAGGTGCCTGCTCCCCCGGCTCGCCCGTGGTGAACAGCTCGAAGCGCACGTGCGACTCGTCAACCCCGAATTCGGCGAGCAGGTCGCGGGTCAGCTGCACCAGCTCGAACGGACCGCACAGCACCCACTCGTTAACGCGCGAGGTCGGAATGATCGCGGTGAGTAGCACCCGCAGCTTCTCTTCGTCGAGACGACCAGACATGATCGGCGCAGAGCGCTGCTCGCGAGACAGCACATGGTGCAGCGCGAGCCGGTCGGGGTAGCGATCTTTCAGCTCGGCGAGCTCTTCCACAAACATCACGTCGAGCGACGATTTGTTCGTGTAGATCAGGTCAAAACGGGCCGTATTGCTCTGCTCAAGCACGCGGTGCGCCATGGTAATCACAGGCGTAATGCCAGAGCCCGCGGCGATGCCTACCACCTGCTTGCCCTCAAGCTCGTCAAGCTTCGAGGTGAAGGTGCCCTGCGGCGTCATCACGTCGACCCGATCACCGGCCTGCAGCGTGTCGTTCGCCCAGTTCGAGAACAGGCCGCCGAGGTCGCGCTTAATCGCAACCGAAATGCGACCGCCCCCGGGCGGGCGGCAAATCGAATACGAGCGACGCACCTCTTCACCGTCGATCGTCGCGCGCAGCGCCAGGTATTGCCCCGCCGAGTAGTCGTACAACTCGCCGAGTTCGTCGGGCACCTCAAAGGTGACCTCGACGCTCGTGTCGGTGAGGGGGCGCACTTCAGCGACACGCAGCTCGTTGAACGTCGCGCGCTTCTTTGCACCGAGGTTGATGGCGGCCATGTTGTCTGCCTTTCAGCTGCTCATTATTTTGGGGCGAGGATCGGGTGCGAGCACTGATCCTCGTCGAAACATAAAACTAGTGAATTTTGAAGTAGTCGAAGGGCTCGAGGCATTTTTGGCACTGGTAGAGCGCCTTGCACGAGGTCGAGCCAAATTTTGCGACCTCGCGGGTATGCAGCGAGTGGCAGCGCGGGCACTTCACCCCGAGCGTCACCGGAATAGGCCCGCGGATCGCGTCAGAGCGAGCCTGCGGCGGAGCGATGCCGTAGTCTTCGAGCTTGCGCTTACCCGCCTCGGTCATCCAATCGGTGGTCCAGGCTGGCGCAAGCGTGTAGCTCACCTCGACATCGTCGTAGCCGGCCTCGCGAAGCGCCGATGCGACGTCGTCGCGCATCTGGTCGATCGCGGGGCAACCCGAGTAGGTCGGGGTGAGTACCACGTGCGCCCGCTTGCCGTCGGCGTGGGCCTCGCGCAGCACGCCGAGGTCTTCGATCGTGAGCGCCGGCACCTCTGGGTCGAGAATGGTCGCGGCGAGATCCCAGACGCGGGCAGAGGCCTCGTCGCTCGGGCGAACGCCGGTCGCGGCGGGAGTTGGCGCGGTCACGCCACTCACCACTTCGCGCCGGGGTGACGCCTCGCGAGCCATTGCAACTCGGCGAGAATGTAGCCCATCTGCGTCGAGTGCCGCCCCTGGCGCCCGCCGGCCATGGCGGGCTTCGCTGTGGGCAGCTCAAGCTCGGCTTCCGCCAGCACCACGGCGAGGGTCTCGTCGAAGCCCGCGCGCAGCGTAGAGGGCTTCGGGGCAATACCCTCGAGACGGTCGAATAGCGCATCGTCGGTGAAGAGCTCTTCAACGTAGGGCCACATCTCATTCAGCGAGACGATGACGCGGCTTCGCGACTCGTCGGTGCCACCGGCGAGTCGCAGCACCCACTGCACCGCGTGATCTTGGTGGTAGCGCACCTCGCGCTCGGCCTTTGCGGCGATTGCAGCGAGCGACTCATCGCCGCTCGAAAGCAGCGCGGTGTAGAGCTGGGTCTGGTAGAGCGAGAAGAAGAGCTGGCGGGCGATCATGTCGCCGAAGTCGGTGCCGGGCTGCTCCACGAGCCAACAGTTCAAGAACTCTGGCTCGTCTCGCCAGTAGGCGAGGTCGTCTTCTGAGCGGCCGGTTGCGGTGCCAGCAAAGTGCAGCAGGGCTCGGGCGTGGCCGAGCAAGTCAAGCGCCAGGTTGCCGAGCGCGAGGTCTTCTTCGAGCTCGGGAGCGCGCGACACCCACCACGCGAGCTGCTGCGAGAGAATCAGCGAGTCATCGCCGAGACGCATCGCGTACTCCGCGACATCGGGCGTAGCGACGCGACCCGAGCCCGGCAGCTCGACGTCTAGCTCGGTGACGTCGAGTGAGACCTCGCCGTGCACGTCGACATGCGCATCGGCACCGTGTGCGTCGCCGTGAACGCCCGCGTCGTGTGTCAGTTCTTGCTCGGCGCTCACAGGTGCTTCACCCCTTCAGCCTGGGTGTAGTAGATCGCGTGGCGGTAGTTCTTGCCCGAGGGCGACTCGAAGAACTCACCCTTGCGGTCGGGGTCGCTCGTGGTGAACGCCGTGGCCGGGGCCACCCAGATCGAGATTCCCTCGCCCCTGCGCGTATAGAGATCGCGTGCGTTGCGCACCGCCATCTCGGCATCGGGCGCGTGCAATGAGCCCACGTGCACGTGGCTGAGTCCGCGGTTTGCGCGAATGAAGACCTCCCACAGGGGCCAGGCCTCGGTGCCCATTTCGCCGGGTGTCGACATCTTCGTCTCCTTTGAGAATTCGGTAGATTCTGTAGCTTTGGTGGTTCTTGAGGGTGTGCTGTAGCTGCGGCGAGCGCCCCACTGATGTGGCGAACCCGGCCGTGCGGCATCGCGGCTAGGCCGCGATGCGATCCCTCGCGCTCTGCTTTG
Organism: Actinomycetota bacterium; assembly: GCA_020161315.1. Classification (GTDB taxonomy): domain Bacteria; phylum Actinomycetota; class Actinomycetes; order Actinomycetales; family Microbacteriaceae; genus Leucobacter. The sequence goes on from JAIUOH010000014.1 coordinate 13,066, forward strand.
CTGCGTATGCCGCGGCCGCCTCGCGCACCCAGGCGCCGTTTTCGTGTGCTTCGCGGCGGCGCTTCAGGCGCTCGGTGTTGGCGGGGCCGCGGCCGTCGAGCACTGCGTCGAACTCAGACCAGTCGATCTCGCTCATGATCCACTGCCCGGTCTCTTCGTCGAAGCGCAGGTTCTTGTCGGGGCATTCGAGGCCGAGGGCCTCGAACTGCGGCACGCACATGCCCACGAAGCGCTGGCGCAGATCGTCGTTCGAGAAGCGCTTGATCTTCCACGCCATCGAGCGCGCCGAGTTGGGCGACGCGTCGTCGGTGGGGCCGAACATCATGAGCGACGGCCAGTACCAGCGGTTGACCGCGTCTTGTGCCATCTGCTTCTGTTCGGGGGTGCCATTTGAGAGCTCGAGCAAAATCTCGAAGCCCTGGCGCTGGTGAAACGACTCTTCCTTGCAGATGCGCACCATGGCGCGGCCGTAGGGGCCATACGATGCGCGGCACAGCGGCACCTGGTTGCAGATTGCGGCGCCGTCAACGAGCCAGCCGATCGCACCCATATCGGCCCAGGTGGGCGTGTGGTAATTGAAGATCGACGAGTAGCGTGCGCGACCCTCGATGAGCTGATCGGTCATCTCTTCGCGGGTGATGCCGAGGGTCTGCGCCGCCGAGTAGAGGTAGAGGCCGTGGCCTGCCTCGTCTTGCACCTTGGCAATGAGAATTGCTTTGCGCTTCAAGCTGGGGGCGCGCGTGATCCAGTTCGCCTCTGGCTGCATGCCGATGATCTCTGAGTGCGCGTGCTGCGAGATCTGGCGAATCAGGGTCTTGCGGTAGGCCTCAGGCATCCAGTCGCGGGGCTCGATGCGCAGGTCGGCATCAATCAGCGCGTCGAAGTGTGCCTGCTCTTCGCTGGTTTCTACTGCGGTGACTGGTGTTGACATCAGAGGCCTCCTTGACTCTCGGTGCAGAACCTGCCCGTTGTTAGAGAAGAATAGTCGAAAAATAATTACTTACCGACCATTCAGTTAGTATACTCATTCCATCCCCGCTTGCAATAGCGAGGATCGATTACCTCAAGGCACCTACCTCTTCTATACGCAACGGAGCGTCAATGAGCACGAACAGCGCACAAGACACCTCGCAGGATCACCCGCTGGCCTACAGCGCCGACCCCACGTGGGCGGCGACACATATGGCGCCCACAGACAATACGAAGCGTTTTCTCGGCATCACGATCGATGAGCTCGAACGCGGCCGCGCAGTGCTCTCGATGCTCGTGCGCCCTGAGATGGCCAACGGATTCGGTATTACCCACGGCGGCATGGTCTTCACCCTGGCCGACACCGCCTTCGCGTACGCGTGCAATGAAGGCGACCAGCCGACCGTTGCCTCTGGCGCAGACATCACCTTCACCAAAGCAAGCCACGCCGGCGACACACTTACCGCCACCGCGGTCAGGCGCTGGCAATCGGGCCGCAACGGCCTATACGACATCACCGTCACCGATCAGCACGGCGAACTCGTAGCAGAGTTTCGCGGCCGATCGTTCACCACCAACCGCACACTACCCACCGGCTCGAAGTAGAGCGAACTAGGAGCATTTTCGCCATGACCAACGCAACGACGCAGCTCAGCGAAGACACCTGCCTGCACGCCGCAGAGCGCCTCGACCGCGACGCACTCGAAGCGCTACAGCTCGAGCGCCTGCAGTGGACGGTGCGCCACGCGTACGAGAACGTTTCCCTTTATCGTGAGAAGTTTGACGCGGTCGGCGTGCACCCCGACGACATCAAGACTCTCGCCGACGTACAGAAGCTACCCTTCACAACGAAAGAAGATCTGCGCCTGAGCTACCCCTTTGGCATGTTCGCGGTGCCGCGCGAAGACGTGCGCCGCATTCACGCCTCGTCGGGCACAACCGGCCGCCCCACCGTGGTCGGATATACACAAGGCGATCTAGATAACTGGGCCGACCTCATCGCCCGGTCGCTCTACGCGTCAGGCGTGCGCCCGGGTTGGCGCGTGCACAACGCATACGGCTACGGGCTTTTCACCGGTGGCCTCGGCGCCCACGCGGGCATTGAGCGCCTCGGTTGCACCGTGATTCCGATGTCAGGCGGGCAGACGGAGAAGCAGGTGCAGCTCATCACCGACTTTGAACCCGACGCAATTCTGTGCACACCCAGCTACTTGCTGACCATTGCCGATGCGTTTGAGGCCGCAGGCCTCGATCCTCGTGCCACAAGCTTGAAGGTTGCCGTCTGCGGCGCCGAACCATGGACCGACGCGATGCGCCATGAACTCGAAGAGCGTCTGAGTATCAAGGCGGTCGATATCTATGGCCTCTCCGAGGTGATGGGCCCAGGAGTCGGCAACGAATGCGTCGAGACACAGGACGGCCCTCACATCTGGGAGGACCACTTCTTGCCCGAGATCATCGACGAAGACCTGCAGCAGGTACCCGATGGCGAGCAGGGCGAGCTCGTCTTCACCACCCTCACCAAAGAGGCATTTCCTGTCATTCGATACCGCACCCGCGACCTCACCACACTGCTGCCCGGCACCGCACGCCCGAGCATGCGCCGCATCGCAAAGATCACCGGCCGCAACGACGACATGATCATCCTGCGCGGTGTCAACCTTTTTCCGACCCAGATCGAAGAGCTTGCGCTTGAGCAGTCCGAGCTCAGCACGCACTTTGTGCTCGAGCTCACACGCAATGGCAAGATGGACGCCCTCACCGTGAAGATCGAGCCTCGCGAGGGCGTCGCCGAGACTGACGCAGCGGCGGCGGTGAAAGCGCTGCAGCAGCGCATCAAGACGCGTATCGGCTGCAGCGTCGGCGTCGAGCTGGTGCCCGCAGAATCGCTTGAACGCTCGCAGGGCAAACTGAAACGCCTCTACGATCTGCGTTAGGGGCCGGCGCCGCGCGGTGGCTGACACATCGTACAAGGCGCTTGCCCGCCGTGTAGTCGCAACTGATACAGTAAGCGGCGGTTTGGCATTTACGGCCTGCCGCCGCCTACACCGCACGAGAAGGGAGTACAAAGCGATGGCTTCTGCAACGCCCACTCCCGCCGCAAGACGTGGTCGCCCAGGCTACGACCAAGAGCAGATGCTCGAGGTAATCGTCAAAGTATTTACCGACCACGGCTACGACGCGGCCACGCTTGAGCTCATCGCGAAGCGTCTCGGGCTCTCAAAATCGGCGGTCTACCACCACTTTGACTCGAAGTCGGCGATGCTCGAGCTCGCGCTCGAGCAGGTGCTCGGCGCGCTCGAAGCAGTCTTTACTGCTCCCGAAGCGGTCACGGGCCTGGCTAGCGAGCGCATCGAGTTCGTGGTGAACGGTGCGGTGCGCGTCGCCTGCGAGCGGCAGCTCGCACTGCAGTTGCTCTTGCGGCTGCACGGCAACTCCGAGGTCGAGCTCAAGGCCATGGAGCGCCGCCGAGGTTTCGACGCCAAACTCAAGCAGCTCTTCGAGCTCGCGCTGACCGAGGGCAGCCTGCGCGCCGACTTCGACCCCGGCCTCGCCGAGCGCTTCACCTTCGGCCTCATCAACTCGCTCGTCGAGTGGTATCGCCCCGGCGGGCGCTTCACGCCCGAAGAGATCGCCGACGCGGTGCTGCGCTTCCTGCGCAGCGGGCTCACCACGCCGTAGCTGACTCACCACACGGTAGCTGGCCCAGCCCCGCGCGCACCCCGACCTGCTCACCGCCACCCTGCCATGTTCGTAACAGCGGACGCCGCACGTAACAGCGGACCAATTCACCGAATCCATCCGCTGTTACGTGCCGAATCCGGCTGAACAAACAGCCCCCCCCCCAGCAAAGACTGCGCGCAGCGGCTGCCTCACGCACCCAGCCCGCACACGGATCAGGCCCGGGGCGTTCGCCCCGGGCCTGATCCGTGTCGCAAAAGCTATGCGGCCACCGGTGACTTCGACACCAGGGTGAGCACATCGTAGGTTGCGACGATCTCGTCGTTCTGGTTCTTGAGCACCGCGTCCCAGTGCACCTCACCGTATTCGTCGGTTTCGCGCGGAATGATCTGCTTTGCGGTCAGCGCGACGCGCACCTGGTCACCGGGCGAAACCGGCGTGATGAAGCGCAGGTTTTCGAGGCCGTAGTTTGCGAGCACCGGCCCCACATCAGGCCACACGAAGAGGCCGGCCGCGAACGAGAGCAGCAGGTAACCGTGGGCGACGCGGCCGGGGAAGAAGGGGTTCGCCGCGGCGGCCTCTTCGTTCGTGTGTGCGTAGAAGGTGTCGCCCGTGAACTCGGCGAAGTGCGAGATGTCTTCGAGCGTGATCTCGCGCGACGCTGAGACCACCTGGTCGCCGATGCGCAGGTCTTCGAGCGACTTCTGAAATGGGTGCACATCGTCGCGCGTCGCGGCACCTGCGTGCCAGACCCCCGTGACCGCAGTCATCATCTCGGGGCTGCCCTGAATCGCAGTGCGCTGCATGTAGTGGAACACGCTGCGCACGCCACCGAGCTCTTCGCCGCCGCCGGCGCGGCCCGGGCCGCCGTGCACGAGCATCGGCAGCGGCGAGCCGTGACCGGTCGACGAGCGCGCGTTGTCGCGGTCGAGCAGCAGCATGCGTCCGTTCGCCGACGCCGCGCGCAGCGTAAGTGCCGAGACAAACGCAGGGTCGGCCGAGGCAACACTCGTGACGAGCGAGCCGCCGCCGCGCACGACCAGCTCAGCGGCGCGTGCCGCGCCCTCGCCGTCGCCCGTGTCGTAACCGATCACCGAGCTGACCGGGCCAAAGGCCTCGGTGTCGTGCACGCGTTCCGAGTTCGCGTTGTCGAAGCGAAGCAGGATCGGCTGCAGCATCGCGCCACCCGCGCCCGCACTAGCGCTCGCGTCGGCGCTTTGACCGGCACCGACCACGATCTCGCCGCCGTCTGCGACGAGCTTGTCGACCTGGCGCAGCACCTCTTCGCGTTGTTCTGCCGAGGCGAGCGCACCCATGGTGACCCCCTCGGTGCGCGGGTCGCCGACAATGATCTTCTCTTCGATGCGCGCACGCACCGCGTCTACGACATCACCCACCGACGAAGCTGGCACAATGGCGCGGCGAATCGCGGTGCACTTCTGGCCAGCCTTCGTGGTCATCTCGTTGACGAGCTGGCGCACATAGGCGTCAAACTCGGGCGTGCCTGCGACGGCGTCGGGGCCGAGCACGGAGGCGTTGATCGAGTCGGTCTCTGCACCGAAGATCACTCCCCCTGTCTGCACGGCCTCGTGTCTGCGCAGAGCATCGGCGGTCGACGCCGATCCGGTGAACGACACTACGTCACCGAGCTTTGCGTGATCGAACACCTCACGAATCGAGCCCGATACGAGTTGCACTGCGCCGTCGGGCAGCAGGCCCGACTCGACCATGATGCGCACCATATGCTCCGCGAGGTATGCGCCGGGGGTTGCGGGCTTGATCACCGAGGGCATGCCCGCGAGAAACGCGGGCGCAAACTTCTCGAGCGAACCCCAGACCGGAAAGTTAAAGGCGTTGATCTGCACGGCGACGCCAGGCAGAGTGGTACGAATGTGGCGCCCCAAGAAGGTGCCGTCTTTCGACAGCACCTCGAGCGGCCCGTCGAGCTGCACCTTGGCGTTCGGCAGCTCGCGGCGACCCTTGCCCGAGTAGGTGAAGAGCACGCCGATGCCGCCGTCGATGTCGACCCACGAGTCGATCTTTGTGGCACCGGTCTTGTACGACAGCTCATAGAGCTCCTGCTTGCGCTCGGTGAGCACAAGGGCAAGCTGCTTCAGCAACACCGCACGCTGATGAAAGGTGAGCGCGCCGAGGTTCTTCTGGCCGACGGTGCGGGCGTGATCCAACGCAGCGCCAAGATCAAGGCCCTCGCTCGACACACGCGCAACCGGTTCACCCGTCGAGGCGTCGAGCACTTCGACGCCCACTACGCTGTCGGCGGGCGACCACCATGCGTCTTGCACGTAGCTCTGCAACATTCTCGGCTTGGTTTCGAGCGTCATAGCTCTGACTCCTTCGTTGTGACGTCTTGCGATGCGTTCAAGCGTGGTGTGGCGTTACTCACCGTTGGTCCAGTCATAGAAGCCCTGGCCGCTCTTGCGACCGAGCTTGCCCTCAGCAACCATGTCGCGCAGCAGCTGCGGCGGCGCGAAGCGGGGGCCGAGGTCGCGCTCGAGCTGTTCGGCGATACCGAGACGCACGTCGAGCCCCACGATGTCGGTGGTCTTCAATGGGCCCGAGGGGTGCTTGTAGCCAAGCTCCATGGCGAGGTCGATATCGGCCGTGCTCGCGACCCCCTCTTCAACCATGCGCATGGCTTCGAGTGCAATTGCGACACCGAGGCGACTCGAAGCGAAACCGGGCGAGTCAGACACCGTGATCGGGGTTTTGTCGAGCGCGCGCACCCAGCCACGCGCCTTCTCTGCGAGTGTTTCGCTGACCTGCTCGTGCACAACAATCTCAATGAGCGTCGACGCAGGCACAGGGTTAAAGAAGTGCAGGCCGATGAACTGCTCGGGGCGGTCGAGGGTTTCGGCGAGCTGCGCGAGCGGAATCGATGAGGTGTTCGAGGCGAGGGTTGCGAAGTCGGGCAGTTGCTGCTCAATCGCACGCAGCGTTTCGAGTTTTAGGTCGAGGATCTCGGGCACAGCTTCGACAACCAGCTGACATGCCCCGAACGCCCCCACATCGGTCGCAACGGTGAGGGCCTGCTTCAGTAGCGCGGCATCGCCGTTGAAGCCTCGGGCCACCGAGGCATCAATGCTCGCCTCGATGCGCAGCTTTGCGGCCTCGGCAGACTCGACGTCGCGCTCGACAACGACGACATATGCCCCGGCGAGAATGAAGGCGTGGGCGATGCCGCCGCCCATGCGGCCGCCGCCCATCACACCAACGCGCGAGGGCACAGAGATTTCAATCGAAGCGCTCATTTGCTTTTCTTTCGCTCAAGAAACTCGGTCATTCGACGCATCTTTTCGGGGCTTTCAAAGAGCACCGATTGCTCATCTAGGTCGATCTGCGGATGTGCTGCGCGCGGAGCCTGCAACACCCGCTTTGAAGCTTGCGTTGCCGCGGGGTCAAGCGATGCGATGCGACCAGCGATCTTCTCGGCACGCTCAAGCGCCGCGGCAGAGTCATCTTCGAGATGGGTGATGAGGCCAGCACGCAGTGATTCTTCGGCGTTCAACACGCGCCCTGCGAGCATGATCTCGGCTGCGAGCGGCTCGCCAACCAGCTCGCGCAGGCGCCAGCTCGCACCGGCGGCGGCAATGATGCCGAGCCCGGTCTCGGGGTTGCCGATCTTCAGCGTCGGGGTGCCAACGCGAATATCTGCCGCATACGCAAGCTCGGCACCGCCACCGAGGGCGTAGCCCTCGAGCACCGCGATCACCGGCATCGGCAGCGCGTTCACCCGCATGAATGCCCGCGTGTTGATGCCCTTCAACGCGTCTTCGGCGCGGCGCGCGCGCAACTGCGCAATGTCGGCGCCGCCAGCAAACGTGCCCTCCGCACCGCGCAAAATCAGCGTCTGGGGCGACGCCTCAAGCATCTCGCAGAGCGCGTGCAGCGCGTCGATCAGATCTTGGTCGATGGCGTTGCGCTTCTCGGGTCGGTTGAGCGTAGCGAGCACGTGGGTGTCAAAGTGCTCGATCAGCAGGGCTGAGTTTTCGGGGGTCTGGCTCACGCTCACACCCGCTCGATGATCGTGGCTGAGCCCTGGCCCACACCGACACACAGCGTCGCGAGGCCGTAGCGCGAGCCCTCGCGCTCCATGCGGTTCAGCAGGGTCACGATGAGTCGCGAGCCCGATGAGCCGAGCGGGTGGCCGAGAGCGATCGCACCGCCGTCGGCGTTCACGCGAGCTTGGTCGAGCCCAAGGCGGCGAATGCAGGCGAGCGACTGCGAGGCAAAGGCTTCGTTCAGCTCGATCGAACCGATGTCGTCGATCGAAAGGCCCGAGCGCTGCAGCGCCTTCTTGGTGGCCGGCACCGGCCCAAGCCCCATGACCTCTGGCGCAAGCGCGGCTGAAACGCTGGTGACAATGCGGGCACGGGGGGTGAGGCCGTAGCGCTCGACAGCCTCGGCGCTCGCGACGAGCAGGGCGCTCGCCCCGTCATTCAGCGATGACGCATTGCCCGCGGTCACCACGGTGCCGCCCGCAACGACAGGGCGAAGGCCCGAGAGCACCTCGAGGGTAGTTCCGGGGCGTGGTCCCTCGTCTACAGAAACAACCGACTGCTTGCCGCGGCCGAGGTCAACCGTATAGGGCGCGATCTCATTCGTAAAGTGCCCGGCCTCGATTGCGGCGAGCGCGCGACGGTGGCTCTCGACCGCGAACGCATCTGCGTCTTCTCGGCTGATGGCGTCAACGCGTGCGACCTCTTCTGCAGTCTCGGGCATGGTGAAGGTCGCCTTATCGCGGGCGGTGAGGCGCGGGTTCGTGAATCGCCAACCGATCGAGGTATCAACCTGCTCGCCTGGTTTCGACCAAGCGCGGCCGGGCTTCTCTTGTACCCAGGGAGCGCGGGTCATCGATTCGACCCCACCCGCAATGATGAGATCGGCGTCACCCGCGCGAATCGCCTGCGAGGCACCGGCGACGGCGGTCATGCCAGACGCGCAGAGCCGGTTCACCGTGTAACCGGGCACCGTGTCGGGCAGCCCCGCAAGCAGCACTGCCATGCGGGCCACGTTGCGGTTGTCTTCGCCCGCCTGGTTCGCGGCACCAAGAATCACCTCGTCGAGGGCTTCTGCCGGCACACCCGTGCGCTCTACGAGGCTCTTCAGTACGTGCGCCGCGAGATCGTCGGGCCGCGCAGCGGCAAGCGCCCCGCCGTAACGCCCAACGGCGGTGCGCACTCCATCTACGAGATAAGCCTCTGCCATGCTCGTCGACCTCCTCGTCGATTGCTCAGAACCATCACACACCCAATTAGTGAATGATCGGTCAGTATTTACTGTAACAGGATAGAGCGAACCCCCGACAACCCGCAATGTGAATAACAATTTGACCCAAACATCACGTTCAGGGCGCGCGTCGGCCCAGATCTGTGATTTACTTACTGACCAGTCGGCAAGTTATTGTCGCATCCCTCACCCCTCTCGTGCGCTCTCCACAAGACGAGCGCCCAGAACAATGGAGTTCAGATGACTGAAACAGTTGACGCCACACGCGAGCAACGAAGAGTGCTCGCCGGCACGGTGGTCGGCACCTCAATCGAATGGTACGACTTCTTCATCTACGCGCAGGCAGCCGGCATTGTGCTGGCGCCCCTCTTCTTCGCACCCGCTGGCGAGACTTTCGGCCAGATCGTTGCGTGGGCCTCCCTCGGCATCTCGTTCCTCTTCCGCCCGCTCGGCGCCATCGTTGCGGGACATCTCGGCGACCGCCTCGGCCGCAAGCAGATGCTTGTGCTCACGCTCGTCTTGATGGGCCTTGCGACCGCGCTCATCGGTGTGCTGCCCACCTACGCCCAGATCGGCATCGCGGCACCGCTGCTGCTCGTACTGCTGCGCATTCTGCAGGGATTCTCGGCCGGTGGCGAATGGGGCGGCGCAGCCCTGATGTCGGTTGAGCACGCACCCAAGGGCAAGCGCGGTTTCTTCGGCGCCTACCCGCAGATCGGCGTGCCCATCGGCATGATCATCGCGACCGCCACCATGTGGGTACTCACCACTTCGCTCACCGAAGAGCAGTTTCTCTCGTGGGGCTGGCGTGTGCCGTTCCTCTTCTCGATCGTGCTGATCTTTGTCGGGTACCTAATTCGCCGGGCGGTCGAAGAGTCACCGGTCTTTGCTGAGCTGCAGGAGCGCAAGAGCGAGTCCTCGGCACCGCTGAAGACCCTCTTCAAGCGCAACTCGAAAGAGGTTATTCTCGCGGCTCTCATCTTTATCGCGAACAACGCCGCGGGCTACCTGCTCATCGCATTCTTCTCGGCCTACGCCACCCGCCCCGTCGAAGAGGGCGGCCTCGGACTCGAGCGCCCACCCGTGCTCCTGGCAACCACGCTCGCCGCGTTCGGCTGGCTCTTCTTCACGCTCTATGGTGGCATTCTGTCTGACCGCATCGGCCGCGTGCGCACCTTCCAGATCGGCTACGTGCTGCTTGGCCTGTGGGCGGTTCCGATGTGGTTCCTCATCGACACCGGCAACATCTACCTGTACTTTGTTGCGCTGTTCTTGATGACGGTGGGCCTCGGCCTCTCGTATGGCCCGCAGGCCGCGCTCTACTCAGAGATGTTCCCAGCAGATATTCGCTACTCGGGCGTTTCGATCGGTTACGCAATCGGCGCTATCCTCGGCGGCGCGTTTGCCCCGATGATCGCGGAACTTGTCTTCAAGAGCACCGGCCAGTCGTGGACCATCGGCCTCTACATTCTCGGCATCACGATCATCTCGCTGATTGCGGTGTCGATGGTGAAGTCGAAAGACAACGCACCGCTGAACACGACCACGATCGACATTCACGGCTAGGTATCGCAAAAAGAGACAGACAAGCACAGACAAGCATTGGCGGGTGCCCCTGGGTCAGGGGCACCCGCCAATGCTTATTCGTCGCGATCCAACGCCGGCAGCAGCCAAGCAACGAGCTCCCTGAGGGTGCCCCGAAATCGCACGTCTGCAGGCTCGTTCGCCCATTCTCGGAGGCGCAAGAGCGCCCCCACTTCAGCCGGGTCCATTCCCTCAAGCAGCAACTCGACCTCGTTCACCGAAGCCTGCTGCTCGCGGCGCGCGGTCGCAGCGCTCGCCATGGTGATCCCGATAAGCGCCTCGTAGCAGGCAGCCGCGCGCGAGGCAGAGAGCCCAAGCCCCATGAACTGGCTCAGCAGCGAGTTCACCATACCGACCATCTGCGCCCAGGGCGCCGAGTCAAGGCGAGCCGGAATCGCCTCTGGGTACACGATCAGCAGCTCCCGATGCGCCTCAAAAAACCCAACGAGCTCATCGATCGGATGCGCAGCGTCGGCAAGCGAGGGCACTCGGATCGGCAGCAGCATGCGCGACAGTGCCGCCTCGGCAATCTCGTCGAGCGATTCGAAGTAGGTGTAAAGCATCGACGACCGGATACCCAGGCGTTCAGCCAGGGAGCGCGTCGAAAGCGCCGCAAAGCCGTCTGTCGCGATCAGCTCGATTGCACCGTCGACTACTGCGTCATCGGTAAGTTTGCGCGGCCTGCCTCGGGCCGCCTGTGGCTTTTGTGGTGGCATATTCCTACTTTACAGATCGACTGATCTGAATATCATAGTTGCAGCACAATCGAAATCTCGGAGGCAAGCAATGTCGCTCATACGTCTAGTACTGAAGGCTCAGGGTGCCGCAGTCGGTGCCGTTCGGCGCGTGCTACTGCACACGCGAAGCGCGGCCCTTGTGCCCGCCGACTGGCCTGCACCACGGGGCAACTGTGCGGTCGGGGTTCGAGACGCGAGTGTGGCTGGCATCGGCCGCCTGACAAGCGACGGCATGGTTCGGGTGTGGTACCCGGCGCGGGTCGGCACCGGTAGCGGGCACCGCGAGTACTTTGGCGACGGCACCGAGCAAGGTGCCATGATTCGGGGGCTCGCCCCGCTTCTTTCGAGACGAGGATCAGGCAGGCTCGGGGCACGCACAACGGCGTCGCTGCAAGACGCCGAGGCAATCGGGAGTGATCACCCTGTGGTGTTCTTTTCGCACGGATTCGGCGGGTTCATTGGGCAGAACACCCACCTCTGCGAGAGTCTCGCCGCGGCCGGCTACGTGGTGGTCTCGGTTGCCTACCCCAAGGCGGCCGCTGCGATCTGGGCACCAGACGGCTCGTCACAGTTCATGACCAAGGGCGATAGCAACCGGCTCATGAGCGACGAGTTTGCGCGCACCATGTTGGCTGTGTTGCGCGCAAAGTCGGCCATCGCCGAAGACACCGCTCTCGAGCAGGCCACGGCAGTGCGATCTCTTGAGTTCGAGAACTCACGCTGGAGCGCACAGCTCACCGCGATACTCGATGCGCTGGTCGACCCAGACGAGCGCACACAGCGCGTCGACGGCGAACTGCTGCGGGTGTTCGACACCGCAGACTGGTCTCGCATCGCACTCGTGGGCATGTCGTTCGGCGGCTCGACCAGCGCAAACGTCGCGCACGTCGACGGCCGGGTAAGCGCGGTCGTCAATCTCGACGGCATGCAGCAGGGTGCCCCACTGTTCAGGCAGAGCATTCGAGTGCCGTTACTGCTGATGACTTCGGGCGGGGCGCATATGCCGTCAGGGCGAGGCATTCACGATCTGCACTACGAGGGCGAATACCCGGGCGCACTGGTGCGCCGTGTCAGGGTCGCCGACGCCGGTCACTACGGATTCACCGATCTCGTCGAGCTCGGTCGCGGGCCTCTTCGCAAGCTGCTCGACCTCGGCCAGGTCGATGGAGCAAAGATGCTGGCCCAGGTGTCAGACGAGGTGTTGAGCTTTCTCGGCAGCACACTACACGCCACCACGAACCCGCAAACGGAACAGTGATGAAGCCGCACACCCACGAGGCCGCGATCCCACGCAAATCATCGAGCGGCTGGCCCCTGCTCGTCGGCGCTTCCCTTGTGTTGGCGTTCAGCGCCACCGGTTTTCTTGTGCAGACCTTTGGTGTCTTTGCCGAGGCGATCGAGACCGAGTTTGGCTGGTCGCGCACCGCGACGTATAGTGTGTTGGTCATTGCGACGCTGCTCGCACCGATACTGATTCCGATCGCCGGCTGGGCCACCGACCGGCTGCGCATCCGATCGCTGGTGCTCAGTTCGCTCGCCGTTCAGGTCACCTGTTTGCTCGCGCTCGGTCTGTTGCCAACTGCACAGCTCAGCTTTTCGGCACTGTTCTTGCTGAGCTACGCGGCAAGCTTTGGTGCGAGCGTCGTGCCACTCGCAAAGGTCGTGAGCGACGCGTTCTCGGAGCGACGCGGTACGGCCCTCGGCGTGCTCTTCGCTGGCGCCTGCCTTGGGGCGATCGCAAATCCGCTCATTGCGGGTGCACTCGTGACGAACATCGGCTGGAAGGGCGCCTTCATTGCCCTCGGCGGGCAGGTTGTTGTGCTCTCGGCGATCCCCGCATTCATCCTGCTTCGCCCGATCGAGAAGACCCCGACCACCGCCGCCAAAGGCACAAAACCAGCCGGGTGGCGCGTACTGTTTGCCACCCGCAGCCTCTACGTGATTCTTGGCTGGGCGTTCTTTGCAGCGCTCGGCTACGGCGGCGTTCAGGGCCACCTTGTGCCGTTTCTCGAGGAGCGGGCTCACACCCCTGCCGAGGCCATCATTGGGCAGAGCCTGCTCGGGGTCGGCCTGTTCGTCGGAAACGTCGGCGCTGGGCTGCTGCTCGATAAGATCGCAACGAAGCAGCTCGCGAGCCTTATGCTGCTGCTGCCGATTCTGGCACTGCTCGCGCTGGCGGCAGCCCCGCAGGGCCCGTTCGACATCGCGATCACCACCTTCATCGGCATCGCAACCGGCACCGAAACGGCCATGCTGGCCTACGTTGTCTCGAAGTATCTACCTTCGAGCGTTGGCGGGCGAGGTCTCAGCGTCGGCATGGTCGCGGTTGCCCTCGGCGGCGGCATCAGCACGCTAATCGGGGCGACCACGCACGACGCCACCGGCGACTATCGTCTCTTCCTGCTGCTGTGCTCGGCGTCTCTGGCGATCGCCGCGTTCTGGCCGTGGGCCCTTCGCGAGACCGTCACAGGTTCGGAAACGCCCGCAGCGGGTGTTCAATCCGCCGCACCAGGCTCCCGATGAAGCCCGCCGCGTAGCCCCCATCGCAGACCCTGTGGTCAAACGCGAGCGAGATCTGTGCGATACGGCGCACGACAATCTCACCGTCGACCACCCACGGGCGCTCAATCACGCGGCCCATACCAAGAATCGCCACCTCTGGATGGTTGATGATTGCGGCCGAACCGTCGACACCGAACCCGCCGTAGTTGTTGAAGGTGAACGTCGAGCCAGTCAGGCGCGCGGGGGCAAGGCGCCCGGTGCGGGCTTCGGCGCTCAACTCGCGCAGCGCAGTATCAAGTTGGGCGATCGATAGTGCATCTGCTCGCGGCAACACGGGCACCGAGAGCCCCCGCTCAGAGTCGACCGCAATGCCGAGGTTGATGCCGTCGAAGTTCGTAAGCTCGGTTGCATCGTCACTCAAGCGCGAGGCAAGCAGTGGGTACTCCTGCAACGCGAGCAGCACGAAGCGTGCCACGAGCGTCGTGATCGAGGGCGGGCGCTCCCCCTCTGCCGCCATCTGCGGGCGCAGTCGCCACAGCTCGGTGAAATCGACGTCGACCCAGACGGTCGCCTCTGGAATCTCGGAGCGGCTGCGGCTCATCTTTGCCGAGACCGCCTTGCGCAGCGGCGAGAGCTTCTCAGCCGATGCCACGCGCAGACCGTGCAGGCCCGGGGCCTGATCGCCAGCCGGCGCGGCGGCCTCAGCGCGAACCGAGTCGGCAGCGCCAAGCTGCTTCGCTGCATTCAACACATCGGCTCGGGTCACTGCCCCGTCGCTGCCGGTTGCAATTACGGCACGAGGATCAACCCCGAGCTCCTTGGCAAGCCTGCGCACAATGGGTGAGCGAACCGCGACGGGACCGCCCACCCGCTCGCTCGCAACACCCGGCGCACCTGCGACATCCGCTTCCTTCGTTATTGGAATTTCCAATAACGAAGGAGAAGTTGCGTCCAAAGCGCCTACATCAGTTCCAGTTCCAGCACCAGTCCCAGCTGCCGCGCTCTTACGGCGCCTGCGACCCTTCGCCGCCACGCTGCCGGTGCCGTAGCCGATCAGCACGTTTCCTGACCCGGCCTCAGCCCCAGCCGGCTGAGCACCCGCGCGCTCTTCGGCGCGGTATGCCTCGGCCTCGGTGCGATCCTCTCCTTGAACCGCACTACCGCTTTGACTCCCCAGCACATCACCCGCAGCCCCGACCTCGAGCACAGGCGAACCCGTCGCAACTGCCTCACCTTCTGCACCGTGCAGTGCCAGCACCACGCCGGCGAACGGCGAGGGCAACTCAACTATGCTCTTCGCGGTCTCGACCTCGGCGATTGCCTGATCGATCACGAGAGTGTCACCCACCGACACCAGCCACCGCACGATCACGGCTTCGGTAAGCCCCTCACCGAGATCAGGCAGCAAAAACACCTGTGCAGCCACGTTAGTCCTCCCAATGCAGCGAATCGATGGCATCGATCACTCGATCGACGTCGGGCAAGAACCAGTGTTCAAGCTTCGGCGGAGCGAAGGGTATATCGAACCCTGTCACCTTGCGCACAGGTGCCTCAAGGTGCTCAAAGCACTGCTCCGACACCCGAGCCTGAATCTCTGACGCGACGCTCGCAAACCCCGGCGCCTCAGAAATGACCACCGCACGGCCCGTTGACTTCACCGCCCGCATCACTGTCTCGTCGTCGAACGGAGTAAGCGTGCGCACATCGACTACCTGCACGCTGCGACCGTCTTCTGCAGCCACTGCAGCTGCTTCAAGGGCAACCTGCACGGAGGGCCCATACGCGATCAGAGTCACGTCGCTCCCCTCACGCGCAACCGCGGCCCTGCCGAGAGAAGCCACAACACTCGTGTCAACCGGCCCCTTCGACCAGTAGAGCTTTTTGGGCTCCATAAACACCACAGGGTCTGGTGAGGCGATCGCGGCGCGTAGCAGCGAGTACGCCTCTTGCGGGGTCGACGGTGAGACCACCGTGAGACCTGGCGTGTGGGCGTAGTACGCCTCAGACGAGTCGCAGTGGTGCTCAACTCCGCCAATGCCGCCACCAAACGGAATACGAATCACCATGGGTAGGCGCAGCACACCCTTGGTGCGATTGCCCATCTTTGCGACGTGGCTCACGATCTGCTCAAACGCGGGGTACGCAAAGGCATCGAACTGCATCTCGACGACGGGGCGCATGCCGTTCATCGCCATGCCCACCGCGCTGCCAATGATGCCCGACTCAGCGAGCGGCGTGTCAAAGCAGCGAGCCTCACCGAAGCGCGCGGTCAGCCCGTCGGTCACACGAAACACGCCACCGAGGGCTCCCACGTCTTCGCCGAAGATCAGCACGCTCGGGTCTTCTGCGAGGCTGTCGGCAAGAGCCAGATTCAGTGCCGCCGCCATCGTCATAGTCTGCACGGCGGCCACGGTGGCTTCGGTCGCCACCGCGTCTTCGCTCAACATCGCGCTCATGCCGCGGCCTCCGTTCGCACGATCTCGTCTTGCAGCAGCGCCCACTGGCCCGAGAGCGTTGCCGGGCGATCAGCGAACACATGCGCAAAGAGCTCTTCCGGATCAACCGCGACCTCTCGGTTCATAGCATTGCGCAGTTCTACAGCGATGTCTTCTGCTGCCGCCGCAAAGCGGTCTTCGTCGGCGTCAGTGAGCGCACCAGCTTCACGCAGGTGGGTACGCAGGCGCGACAAGGGATCGCGGCTGATCCAGTTCTGCACCTCTTCGCGCTCGCGGTAGCGGGTGTCATCATCGGCATTGGTGTGCGCCTGCATGCGGTAGGTGTGCGCCTCGACTAGGGTTGGGCCCGATCCCTCGCGCGCTCTTGAAACGGCTTCACCGAGCACTGCAAGCACCGCGGCCATGTCGTTGCCGTCGACTCGCTGCCCGTGCATGCCGTAGCCAATCGCTTTGTGCGCGAGCGATGGTGCCGCGGTCTGGCGCGAGAGCGGCACAGAGATGGCAAACTCGTTGTTCTGCACGAAGAAGACCACGGGCAGACCGAACACCGCAGCAAAGTTCATTGCCTCGTGAAAGTCACCCTCGCTCGTCGCTCCGTCACCGCACATGGCAAGCACGACGGTGTTCTCGCCGCGCAGCTTTGCCGCGTGAGCGAAGCCCACCGCGTGCAACATCTGCGTGGCGAGCGGCGTGGCTTGCGGGGCAACGCGGTGCTCGCGCGAGTCGTAACCCGAGTGCCAGTCACCGCGCAGCAGCACCATGGTGTCTTCGGGCGACACCCCCTTTGCCATGACCGAGACCGAGTCTCGGTAGGTCGGAAACAGCCAATCGGTTTCGCCCAGCACAGATGCCGCGGCAATCTGGCAGGCCTCTTGCCCGTGTGACGAGGGGTAGACCGCGAGGCGGCCCTGACGCACGAGCGCGTTGCACTGCTCGTTGATGCGGCGCCCCTTCACCAGGTCGGCGTAGGCTGCGACAAGCGTCGCCGTCGCAGGCTGCTGATATCGCTCATGCGCAACGCCTGCACCGTGCTCATCAATGAGCTGCACCGGTGTCTCGTCTGGTAATTGTGCGGCATCGGCGAGGCGCATGATTCCCCCTTGAATCGGCTACAGGATAGTGATCCAATCATGGCGAAGAATCACCATTCATACAGCACGAATTGATGTTTGCTTTACACTTTGAAGAGTTATTTCAACTTTCAGCACCAAACTGTAAAGCAACAGCTGAAAGCTTTGCAAACCCCCGCAGCCGCTCCAAGCACCACTCGCACTCCCCGAAATCGAGCGCGAGCGTCGATACACGAAGCGGCGGCCTGCGTTCAAAGAAAGAACGCAGGCCGCCGCAATGGTAATGCAGGGTTACTGCTGCGAGAGGATCTCTTCGCAGCTCAGGGTCTGGCCCATCACCTCGACGCTGGTCGCACCGTCAACGCACGCCTGCGCTGCGTCCATAATCTCGGTTCCGCTGCCAGCCACCAGGGCTGCCGCTGCAATGATCGACATCACGACGACGATCGCAATGATGATTTCAATGACAGTCAGCACTGCACCAATAATGACAGCAGCGAGAGCAAGGCCGTTTTTCTGCCCGGCCTTCTTCGACTTCACCAGTGCGACGATGCCAAGAATGAGGCCAACCGGGGCAATGAAGATCGCGAGAATCAACGCGGCAACGCTGAGTCCGTTGCTCGCAGCGGGTGCAGCTGGGCCAGAAACCGGGTAGGCGGGCGCCGCAGCAGGCGCCGCTGGCGCCTGGTATGCAGGTGCGGCGGGAGCCGCGGGCTGCTGAACCGGTGCCTGGTCCGGGCTCTGGGGCATCTCTGGGTTGCTCATTTCAGGGGGTTCCTCTCGGAGTGATGACCGCGTTCACACGAAACGCTCAGGTAATAGGCTACGCGGTGCGGCACAAGAATGCAGTCATCTGCGGCAAGATTGCCCGAAACTTGCGCAAGTTGTACTGAAACAAAAGATGGGTGACCTACCGAAGTAGACCACCCACCACATTGCGTTCGGCTCAGATCGCCAGTCGATCTTTCACGATCGCGGCGAGATCGTCAGCCAGCTGCTGAGCTTGCTCAACGTGCGCCGCCTCGACCATCACCCGCACGACCGGCTCCGTACCAGAGGGGCGAAGCAACACGCGACCATCGCCGCCGAGCGCGAGCTCGGCCTGCGCCACAGCCTGCTGCAGCACCTCATCGCTATTGGCCTTACTGCGGTCAACCCCGCGCACGTTCACGAGCACCTGCGGGTACACCGTCATGCACTCAGCCAACTCCGCGAGCGACTTGCCGGTGCGCTTCACCTCGGCCGCGAGATGCAGGCCGGTGAGAATACCGTCACCGGTGGTCGCATAGTCGCTCATGATGACGTGACCCGATTGCTCCCCGCCGAGCGAGAAGCCGTCAGCGTTCAGGCGCTCCAGCACGTAGCGGTCGCCGACACCGGTTTCGACCACGTCGATCCCGTTGTTTGCCATCGCAAGCTTCAGCCCAAGATTGCTCATTACGGTTGCGACAAGCGTGTTCTCCACGAGTTTGCCGCGCGCTGACATAGACAGGGCGAGGATCGCCATGATCTTGTCGCCATCAACCATGTTGCCGGCGGCATCAACTGCGAGACAGCGGTCTGCATCGCCGTCGTGCGCAATTCCGAGGTCAGCGCCGTGCTCGCGCACCGCGGCCATGAGCGGCTCGAGGTGGGTCGAGCCGACGCCATCGTTGATGTTGAAGCCATCAGGATCGTTGCCGATCACCGTGACCTTCGCGCCCGCGTCGGTGAAGACGTCGGGCGAAATACCGGCCGCTGCACCGTGGGCGCAGTCAAGCACCACGTGCAGGCCATCGAGGCGAAGACCCTCGAGTGTGCCAAGCAGGTGCACGAGGTAGCGGTCTTCGGCATCGGCAAAGCGGCGAATGCGCCCCACTTCGCGGCCAGTATTGCCCGCGAGCGGCTTGGCCATCGCGGCCTCGATCTCGTCTTCGACGTCGTCGGCGAGCTTCAGCCCACCCGCGGCGAAGAACTTGATGCCGTTGTCGGGTGCGGGGTTATGCGAGGCAGAAACCATCACGCCAAAGTCGGCACCGGTATCGGCTACGAGGTATGCCGCCGCGGGAGTCGGAATGACTCCGGCTTCGAGCACGTCAACTCCCGCTGAAGCGAGACCGGCTGCTACCGCCGCGGCGATGAACTCGCCCGAGACCCGGGGATCCCGCGCAACGACAGCGCGAGCTCGGCGACTCTCTGCGCGCGCTTCGCGACCCAGCACAAAGGCTGCAGACTGAGCGAGGCCCAGAGCCAGCTCGGCGGTGACATCCACCCCAGCCAGACCCCGGACCCCGTCGGTGCCAAATAGGCGACCCATGCGAGTAACCGCGCTGCTTAACGCTTCGAGTACTGAGGCGCCTTGCGGGCCTTCTTGAGACCAGCCTTCTTGCGCTCGATCACGCGAGCGTCGCGGCTCAGGAAGCCGGCCTTCTTCAGCGTCGGGCGGTTGTGCTCAGCGTCGATCTCGTTCAGCGCACGTGCGATCGCGAGGCGAAGCGCACCTGCCTGACCCGAGGGGCCGCCACCCTTGATGCGGGCGGTGATGTCATACGAGCCGTTCAGCTCGAGCACGGTGAACGGATCGGTGATCAGCTGCTGGTGCAGCTTGTTCGGGAAGTATTCGGCGAGCTCACGACCGTTCACGGTCATGGTGCCGTTGCCTGGCACGAGACGCACGCGGGCAATAGCCTGCTTGCGACGGCCCACAGCCGCACCGGGAACGGTGAGTGCGGGGCGAGGGGTCGAAGCAGTTGCCTGCGACGCCGGGGTCTCAGTGGTGTAGCTCTCGACGGCCACGTTCTCTTCAGTCACTTTGAAAGTCCTTTTCTGAGGCTCAGCGCTTACTGCGCAACCTGGCCGATGGTGTACGTGGTGGGCTGCTGTGCGGCGTGCGGGTGCTCAGCGCCTGCGTAGACCTTCAGCTTGCGGAACTGGTCGCGGCCCAGCGAGTTCTTGGGGAGCATGCCGCGAATGGCACGCTCAACGACGCGCTCAGGCTTGCTGCCGATCATCTCGGTGTAGCTGGTGGTGCGGAGGCCGCCCGGGTAACCCGAGTGGTCGTAGTACTTCTTCTTCGACGCCTTGTTCGCAGTCAGAACGACCTTGTCGGCGTTGATGATGATGACGTGATCGCCCATGTCCATGTGAGGAGCAAAGGTGGTCTTGTGCTTGCCGCGCAGAAGCGCAGCTGCCTGGGTTGCGAGGCGGCCGAGAACCACATCGGTGGCGTCGATGACGAGCCAGTCGTGCTTCTGCTCAGCGGCCTTCGGCGAATAAGTGCGAGTCACAGTGTGCTGCTTTCGTTCGAAATGGAGTCGTTCGTGGATCCCTCCCCTGCCGAGTCTTTGCTGCCTTGCGGAGGCAAAGTGCATCGGCCCTGGGGGGCTCACATTCGGGTGCTGACGCACCAAGGGTCTACTTTAGCACACGACTGGCCATCAAGCTTGTCGAGATGAGCGCCCGCCCATCGAGCTTGTCGAGATGAGGGTCTCAGAGCTCGGTCTCGACAGGCTCGACCAGCGCCCCGCGCCTGGCCCGGGTCATTTCGGCCCTCGCCTCGAGCTCATCGTCTGCGGGGTACGCAATCTCTTCAAGCGAGAGCCCGTGAGCCGGCATTACGGTGAAGCGGCTCGAGCGCTCGCGCGCGTCGCGCAGACTCACGAGATCGTCTCGGCTGATCCTCGCGCTGCCAACCGCAACCACCGAGCCAACGAGTGCTCGAACCATTGAATGACAGAACGCGTCGGCCTCAATGGCCACCACGAACGCGCCGTCTTCGGCCCTGCGCCAGTCGAAGCGCAGCAGCTCTCGCACCGCGGTGGCACCCTCGCGCGCCTTGCAAAAGGTCGTGAAGTCTTGCAGCCCGAGCAACTCATCACTCGCCTGCTGCATCGATTCGAGATCAAGCAACTTTGGCACGTCGGCTGTGAATCGCGAGGTCAGAGGATCGCGGCTGGTACTGACGTCACGCAGTCGGTATTCATACCTGCGCTTTAGAGCACCAAATCGCGCGTCGAACGCCGTCGGCACCTCGCGCACCGCATGCACCACGGCATCAGAGCTGTCGCGCCTCGCGAGCACCCCGCTCAGGCGCCGTGGCGTGATCCTCGCAGCAAACTCGTCTGCGACGTCAACGTGTGCCACCTGCCCTCGCGCGTGCACCCCCGCGTCGGTGCGACCGCCGACCACCAGGCGCGGCCGCGATTCTTCGGTCTCTGCGCGAAGCAGCACCCCGAGCGCCGCCTCGATCTCGTCTTGCACTGTACGCAGCCCCGGCTGCGACGCCCACCCGTGAAACTCGGTGCCGTCGTAGCCGATATCGAGGCGCAGTCGCATGGGCTAAAATATACAGGTTATGGCAGGCGTCGCTCCATTGGCGACGCGCCCTGGTGCCGTTGCCGAGCACCCAACACGAGCGCGCTTTCAGCGCAGCACCCCGATACGGATGACTTCTAGCTTTACCCCAAACGCTTCGACCGCCAGCGCCGCCAAGCGACCCTGGCGACTCAGCGGGCTTGACGGGCTGCGGGCCGTCGCCGTCGCGATGGTCGTGATCTACCACCTCACCCCCGAGGCGCTGCCCGGCGGCTTTTTCGGCGTCGACGTGTTCTTTGTGATCAGCGGGTTTCTGATCACCACCCTTCTGCTCTCGGAGCACCACCGCAGCGGCGGCATAGCCCTCGCCGACTTTTGGCGGCGCCGCGCACGGCGACTTCTGCCTGCACTGGCCCTCGTCATTCTGGTGAGCACGAGCGCCGCGCTGCTCGCTGGCAAAGAACTACTCGTCAGCATTGGTGCGCAAATCGCTGGCGCTTCGCTCTTCATCGCGAACTGGGTCTACATCGCGCTCGGCACCGACTATTTCGCGGTTGAAAACCCCGAACTCTTTCGCAATACCTGGTCGCTTGCGATTGAGGAGCAGTTCTACGTTGTCTTGCCGCTCGCGCTGATCGTTGCGCTGCGCATGCGGGCCCGCGCAACCCGAGTGCTCAGTTTCACCCTGCTCGGGGTAGCCTCGGCGGCGTGGATGAGCGTGCTCTTCGCGCAGGGCACCTCGGCTACCCGGGTGTACTTCGGCACCGATACGCACGTGTTCGGCCTGCTGCTCGGGGTGGCGCTCGCTTGCGCACTCACACCGCCCTCACGGAAGGCATCGAGGCGCATCGGATTGCGCGTCTGGCAGCAAATCGGCTTGCTGCTGGCCGGTATCGCCGGGCTCTCAGCGCTCGGCTGGCTCGCTTTCACTGTGCGCGAGGGCAGCCCCGAGAGCTTCATGGGTGGCTTTCAGCTCACTACGATCGCCGTGCTTGTGATCGTGTGGGCAGCTACTCGCGACGGCAGCTGGCTTGGGCGTGCGCTCGATATTCAACCATTGCGCTGGATCGGCGAACGCTCTTACGGCATCTATCTCTGGCACTGGCCGCTACTGCTCATCGTCGCTGCGCTCGGCGCGAATGCTGGCGCTGAGCCCTGGGTTGTGCCGACACTCACGTTGGTGCTCACACTTGTGTTTGCGACCCTCTCGTATCGCTTTGTCGAGCAGCCGATTCGTCAGCTCGGGCTTCGAAAGGCGGTGGCAAGTGTGCTTCGCCCCGTGCGTCTTCGCGGGCGCAGCCTCGCTACGGGCGTCACAATGATCGCAATCGCACTTGTCACGCTGCCCGCGAGCGCCTATGCCGTGTCGATCGCACCCGCGCCAGAGACCTCTTCGGCGGTCGTTTCTCGTGGCCAAGAGACGCTGCTCGCGCAGGGCAACCGCACGGTGCGTCAGCCGACGCAGCAGCCCACTGTTGGGGCACCGACAGACTCGGCAACATCTGAGCCAGACGATGTGTCGCTTGTGCCGCAGGGACTCGGCACCAGCTGGGCGGTGACGCCGCGCTTCGATCCCCCTAAGCCCCAGCCCATTGAAAGCTGGGAGATCTACGCGGTGGGCGACTCAGTGATGCTTGCCAGCGCACCCGAACTCGCCGCAGCCTTCCCCGAGATCTGGATCGACGCTGACGTGTCTCGAAGCTTTGCATTTGGTGTCGGGCTCACTGAGCAGCTTGCCGCGGCTGGCCAGCTCAGGCCGGTGCTCGTTGTGGGTCTCGGAACGAACGGCCCTGTCGACGACGACGACCTCGACCGCCTGCTGCGCACCGCCGACGACAGGCGTATGGTCATCGTGAATGCTTACGCCGATCGCTGGTGGATCCCAGAGGTCAACCAGAAGCTGCGCGCCTTTGCCGACGCGCACCGCGGCGTCACACTCGCCGATTGGGAGGCCGCGATTCCGCTCGTGCCGGGCGGCCTAGCGGGCGACGACATTCACCCGAACCCCAGCGGTGGTGAAGCCTATGCGCAGGCCGTGCAGGCGGCGCTCGATGAGCTGCTCGACAAGAGCGAACAGCCGAAGCCCGCAAAGAAGCGCTGAGCCCAGCGTCACCGGCGCGCGCCCGGCGTCACTGACGGCTACGGCTGCCCCTTGCACAGGCCTGCCTGATCCCGCGCGCTAGGTAGAACGCGCGCTAGGTAGAACGCAAAGAACCCCGCCACGCTTTCGCGCGGCGGGGTTCTTACGATGCTCGAGAGCGAGAAGACTTACTTCTCGTCTGCAGCCTCGGTAGCCTCAGCAGCAACCTCAGTTGCCTCCTCAGCGACCTCTTCGGCTGCAACCTCTGCGACCTCTTCAGCCTCTACTGCCTCGACGGGAGCGGCAGCTGCCTCTTCCTTCTTAGCGCGCTTGGGCTTCGGGTTCACGGGCTCGAGAACGAGCTCGATGACTGCCATGGGGGCGTTGTCACCCTTGCGGAAGCCGGTCTTGATGATGCGGGTGTAGCCACCCTCACGGTTCTCGACGAGGGGTGCGATCTCGGTGAAGAGCTCGTGCACAACTGACTTGTCGAGGATCGAACGCATCACGCGACGGCGTGCGTGCAGGTCTCCGCGCTTTGCGAAGGTCACGAAACGCTCGGCCACTGGCTGCAGGCGCTTTGCCTTGGTCTCAGTGGTCTGGATGCGCTTGTGTTCGAACAGCTGCGAAGCCATCTGGTTCAGCAGCAGGCGCTCGTGCGAGGGGCCGCCTCCGAGGCGGGGGCCCTTGTTGGGCTTAGGCATTGTGTACTCCGTTGAATAAAACTGGCCGCGAGGGCCTAAAAGAAATTAGTTGGCGTCGTCTTCGTAGCTGTAGAACTGTGCGCCGTCAAAGCCGGGCACGGCGTCCTTGAGCGAAAGACCCATCTCGGTGAGCTTGTCGCGCACCTCGAACACCGACTTCTGACCGAAGTTGCGGATGTTCATCAGCTGGGCCTCGCTGAGCGCTACGAGCTCGCTCACCGTGTTGATGCCCTCGCGCTTTAGGCAGTTGTAGCTGCGCACCGAAAGGTCGAGATCTTCGATCGGAATCGAGAGCTCGCCGTCGACAACGACCTCGGCAGGAGCCGGGCCAATCTCGACGCCCTCAGCAGCGGTGTTCAGCTCGCGAGCCAGACCGAACAGCTCGACCAGGGTCGAACCAGCCGAAGCGATTGCGTCGCGCGGGCTGATGGCGGGCTTGGTCTCAACGTCAACCACGAGGCGGTCGAAGTCGGTGCGCTCACCGGCACGAGTTGCCTCGACGCGGTAGGTCACCTTGAGCACTGGCGAGTAGATCGAGTCAACCGGAATGCGGCCAACCTCTGCGTCGTCGTTGCGGTTCTGTGCTGCCGAGACGTAGCCGCGGCCACGCTCGATGGTGAGCTCGAGCTCGAACTGAGCCGAGTCGCCGAGCGTTGCGATGACGAGCTCGGGGTTGTGCACCTCGACACCGGCCGGAGCCGAGATGTCAGCGGCGGTAACCTCGCCAGCACCGGTCTTACGCAGGTAAGCGGTGATGGGCTCGTCGTGCTCGCTCGAGACCACGAGATCCTTGATGTTCAGGATGATCTCGGTGACGTCTTCTGAGACGCCAGCGATCGTGGTGAACTCGTGTGCGACACCCTCGAAGCGAACGCTGGTAACAGCGGCGCCGGGGATCGACGAGAGCAGGGTGCGACGCATCGAGTTGCCGAGCGTGTAGCCGAAGCCGGGCTCGAGGGGCTCGATGACGAAGCGTGAGCGGTACTCGGAGATTGATTCTTCAGTCAGAGTGGGGCGCTGTGCGATGAGCACTGTGTTGGTTCCTTTCGCTGGAGTCCGCTATATGACTCATGCGGTATTGAAGAAGGGATGGAACGAAAACGATCTGAACGGACTGGCCGGGAAGCAAGCCGAAACTTACTCCCCCGACCGGACCGTTGTCACCGTAATTCCAAGACGATCCGATGACCGCGACCAAAGGTCGCAGTCATCGGAGGCCTTGGCCTCCGTGACAATAAATTCAGACGCGGCGACGCTTGGGCGGGCGGCAGCCGTTGTGGGTCTGCGGGGTGACGTCGGTGATCGACCCCACCTCGAGGCCTGCGGCCTGCAGCGAACGGATCGCGGTCTCGCGGCCCGATCCGGGACCCTTCACGAAGATGTCAACCTTCTTCATGCCGTGATCCTGTGCCTTACGAGCAGCGCTCTCGGCGGCGAGCTGTGCGGCGAACGGGGTCGACTTACGCGAACCCTTGAAGCCCACGCCACCCGACGAAGCCCAGCTGATCACAGCACCGGTGGTGTCAGTGATCGAAACGATGGTGTTGTTGAAGGTCGACTTGATGTGAGCCTGGCCCACGACGACGTTCTTCTTATCTTTGCGACGCGGCTTGCGCGCCGCGGCCTTTGGTGCAGCCATTGAGTATTCTCCTGAAAGCTATCTTGGTCGCGCTGACCGGGTTACTTCTTCTTACCGGCGACGGTGCGCTTCGGGCCCTTGCGGGTACGAGCGTTCGTCTTGGTGCGCTGACCGTGCACGGGAAGACCCTTGCGGTGGCGCAGACCCTGGTAGCTTCCGATCTCAACCTTGCGGCGGATGTCGGCTGCAACCTCACGGCGGAGGTCACCCTCAACCTTGAAGTTCGCGTCGATGTAGTCGCGAAGCAGAACGAGCTGATCGTCGGTCAGATCCTTGACGCGGGTGCTGCCGTCGATGCCGGTATCGGCGAGGGTCTTTACGGCGCTGGTGCGGCCAACTCCGTAGATGTATGTGAGTGCAATCACCACGCGCTTATCGCGTGGGATGTCAACTCCGGCGAGACGTGCCATGTTGGCTCTCCTTGGTGTTGTGGAGGTGTGGTGCGTATCGGGGGTTCGGGCCTCCAACCCGAGGTGTCCCCTATCTCTTGCGAGACAGGCTCTTCGATGCGCTGGTATTTATTGAGTTGTCAAACGTTCGCGCTCTGACGAGCGCACTGCTCGAACTAGCCCTGCCGCAGCTTCGTCGTGATAGCTAGCGATCACGAGCAAATAATGCAGTCGGGAGGTGCAAGCAGCGACGGGGCTTTAGCCCTGGCGCTGTTTGTGCCTAGGGTTGCTCTTGCAGATCACCATGACACGGCCGTGGCGGCGGATCACCTTGCAGTGATCGCAGATGGGCTTGACGCTGGGGTTGACCTTCATTGCGGTTCCTTACTCGCTGTCCTCGTACTCGCGGGGTGCCGCGAGTCGTTACTTCTCGGCAGGCTTACTTGTAGCGGTAGACGATCCGGCCACGGGTCAGATCGTAGGGAGTCAGCTCCACGATCACGCGGTCCTCAGGAAGGATGCGGATGTAGTGCTGACGCATTTTGCCCGAAATGTGGGCGAGTACCTTGTGTCCGTTGGTCAACTCAACGCGGAACATCGCGTTGGGAAGAGCCTCGACAACCTGGCCCTCGATCTCGATGACGCCGTCTTTTTTGGCCATATCCTCTGTATCGCTTAAATAAATCTGCTGATCATGCGAGTGCTAGGCGCCGCGATCGCGGGAACGCGAAAGCAGGCGCAAAGCACCAAAAGTCAATACTATACTCGGCTCGCGCAAATTTTCAAGTGCGTGTTGCAAGTGTGTCTCGGGCGTGTCGCAACATTCTTCTGTTGCTTGCGCGACTTTCACCTTGCGAACTCCGCCCGCGTCCCGGCCATGGCCTGTGCGCGTAGGCTCGAACTATGCCTCTCTATGATCCCGCAGACCTCGCCTCACTCGCTACCCTCGCCGGGTCGGTTGCGAAAGATGTTGGCACGCGGATCCGCGCGATGCGTGCCGAGGGCGTCGAGGTGGCGAACACCAAGTCGAGCCTCGTCGATGTGGTGACCGCGGCCGACCGCGAGGCTGAGCGGCTCGTCGCCGAGGCATTGCGCGCTGCCCGCCCGCAGGATGGCCTGCTCGGCGAGGAGGGTCTGAGCGCCCCGAGCGAGAGCGGCATCACCTGGGTCGTCGACCCCATCGATGGCACCGTCAACTACCTCTACGACCTGCCCGCTTACGCGGTGAGCATCGCGGCGACGGTCGAAGATGGTCAGCCCGGCACCATGGCCGATGGGCGGCGGGCGATCGCCGGGGCTGTCTATGTGCCTGCTGTCGATGAGCTCTTCACCGGATTCAAGGGTGGCGGATCGCGACTGAACGGCCTAGATCTTCGGGTTTCAGAGGCGCGGGATCTCGCGCTGGCGCTCGTTGCGACCGGTTTTGGCTACACCTCGAAGCGCCGCACAGAGCAGGCCGAGGTGGTGCGGCAACTGATCCCGCGCGTGCGCGACATACGGAGGATGGGTGCGGCCGCGGTCGATCTCTGCAACCTCGCTGCTGGGCGGCTCGATGCCTACTACGAGCGGGGCTTAGCCCCCTGGGACTACGCGGTCGGTGCGCTCATCGCGCGCGAGGCAGGGGCCGTGACACTCGGCCTGGCCGACGATACGCTCCCCGGCGAGCCGATGCTGGTTGCCGGGCCGCCAGCGCTCGCGCACGATCTCAGGGCCGAGATCCAGCGCGCGTATGCGACGTTACCCCGGGGCTAGTCGTGGCTACCCACGAGTCCCTGTTGCGCACGCGCGCGCCCTATGACGCCGCCGCGATGCTCGACTTTCTTACGGCGCACGCGGTGCCGGGGCGCGATATTGTGAGGGGCTTTGGCGATGCGGCGGGTGCTTCGTCATCGCACGCGATCGATGTGCTCGGTGGCACCGTCGTCGCGCACATCGACTGGGCGGAACTGCACGAGTCGGGTAGCGAGGTGGTCGTGCCACTGCGGCTCGATGTGCCGCATACCGAGCCTGTCAAAGTGCGCGACAGCACACTCTCGCACGCTGAGCCTGCCGAAGTGCTCGAAGGTGCGTTCGCGGTACTGCGCCGCATGCTCGACCTCGACGCCGACCCAGCGCAGATCGTGAGTGCGCTCGGCGACGACCCGCGGCTCAGCCCGCTCATCGTGCAGAGGCCAGGCTTGCGGCTGCCGGGAGCTCGCAACTCCCAGGAGTTCGCGCTCGGCACCGTACTCGGGCAGCAGGTCTCGCTTGCTGCCGCGCGCACGCTGCAGGGCCGGCTCGCGGCACAGTTCGCGGCCGGGCCATCAGCCGCGGGCTTTCTTGCCGCACCCGATGTGGCCGCGATCGCGGCGACCGATGCCTCCGAGTTGCGCGAGCGCATCGGGCTCACCGCGGCCCGCGCAGAGACGCTGCGCACGGTTGCGGCAGCGTTAGCAGGTGGCCTCGATGTGGGGCACACTGCCGATGTCGCCTCGGCGCGGGTCGAGTTCGGGGCACTGCGCGGGATCGGCCCGTGGAGCGTCGAAATCGTCGCCATGCGGGCGATGCGAGACCTCGACGCCTACCCCGCGGGCGATCTCATCTTGAAGCGGGTACTCGGCACCCGCACCGAACGCGAAACCCGCGAGCTCGCCGAGAGCTGGCGCCCCTACCGCGGCTATGCGACCCAGCACCTCTGGGCCGACTTTCTTGCCGCGTAGCCCGCGGCCCAGTCTGCCCGCCTAGAGTCACCCGCCCATACGCCGCGCCCCGATCCTCGTTATTGGAAATACCAATAACGCAGGGATAGAGCCGAGCCGAGGCGTTCATAAATACGGATGCCGCACGTATCAGCGGATGGATCGGGCGATTTCATCCGCTGATACGTGCGGCATCCGCTGTTACGAACATGCCCGCGGCCCAGGCAGCAAAGATTTAAGGCGCGGGATCAGGCCCGACGGTAAGCGAGGTCACGAATGTGGCGCCCCTTATCGATGCCCTTCTGCTCAAAGGCGGTGAGCACACGTCCGTCGAAGCGCGGCGCCCACTCCCCCTCGAACTCTCGGGTGAAGTCTGGTGCGGCATCGCAGACTTCGCGCATCTGTTCGGCGTAGTCCTCCCAGTCAGTCGCGAGGCGCAGTGCGCCGCCGGGGCGCAGAGCGCGGGCGGCAATCTTCATGAACTTCTTCGAGATGAGGCGGCGCTTCTTGTGGCGCTCCTTGGCCCAGGGATCTGGAAAGAACACCCAGAGTTCGTCGACCGAACCCTCGGGCAACGCGCGTTCGAGCACCTCGGGCGCGTTGGCTTCGACCAGCTTGAGGTTGTCGGCCGCGGCCCACTCGGCACGAATCATGGTGCGAGCAAGACCTGCGCGAAACACCTCGATCGCCAAGAAGTCGCGCTCAGGGTGCTGCTCGGCGGCGTGCACGATCGCGTGGCCCTGGCCCGAGCCGACCTCGACGGTCAGCGGGGCGACGCGCCCGAATACCTGTGCGGGGTCGACGCGCACCTCGTCTGCGATGCTCGTCGCTGCGTGGCCACGCGGCAGTTCCAGCAGGAAACGCGGCCCGAGGTCTGCCCAAGCGCGATCCTGCGACGGCGTCATGCGGCCACTGCGGCGCACGAACGAGACGGGGTGATCTCGAAAGGTGCGCGAGTCGAAACTCTTGACGGGCAGTGGCTGCTCAGGCGTTTCAGGCATTTCTCAAGCCTAAGCGATGCTGCAGGTCCAACGCGAAGTGGCCTCCCTGTATTCGTGGCAGCAGCGGTAGCATTGGGGGCATGACGCGACGCATGCTGCTGGTCAACGGCCCAAACCTCAACCTGCTCGGCACGCGCGAGCCCAGCGTGTACGGCACCGACACGCTCGACGACGTGGTTGCACTCGCGACGCGCACCGCCTCTGAGCACGGCTTTGATCTGCGCGCGGTGCAATCGAATCACGAGGGCGTGCTCATCGACTCGATCCACGAGGCTCGGCTCGACTGCGAAGCAATCGTTGTTAACCCCGGCGCCCTGACCCATACCTCAATCGCCCTGCGCGACGCACTCAGCGGCGTGAACCTGCTCGTTGCTGAGGTGCACCTCAGCAACGTGCACGCACGCGAGGAGTTTCGACACCACAGTTTCGTCTCACCCATTGCCGAGTTTGTGATCGCGGGCGCGGGCATTCAAGGTTACGAGTTCGCGGTGCGCCGCCTCGCCTCGCTGCTCGGCGCATAACAGGCCCGCGCAGGCGCGCGGGCCTGCCGCACATCCACCCCGAGGTAGCCTCGCCCCGCTACGGCGCGGTTGGAAAGATATCGAACAGCGCTGGGTTGTGGGCGTGCACGAGCACGGCGAACACCACCGCGTCGAAGAGCAGGTGCACCGTCACGACGTAACCGAGCGAACGCGTGCGCAGAAAGATGACTCCCTGCACCAGCGCAAACGGGATGGTCAGCACCGGCCCCCATGCACGGTACCCAAGCTCCCACAAGAACGACACAAAGATCACGGCCTGCAAGATGTTCGCGAGCCAGGCCGGAAAATGCCGCAGCAGCACCGCGAATACCGTGCATATGAAGAAGAGCTCGTCCCAAATGCCAACGGCACCAACGCCCACGAAGAGGCGTGCAATGAGCTCGGGGCTGTCGGCCACAGGCCAGTTCTGGTAGACCCCAGAACCGATGAAATAGAACGGCAGAATCAGCCAGCCGAGCACGAGCACCCCGGCGAGCCACCCCCAGTGCCACACGCCCCAGCTCTGGCGCGCCCGCCACGGAAACCCCGTCGCCCTGTCGCGATACACAAACCTCGACACCAGATAGGGCACGAGCACCGCACCGCCGAGCGCTAGCGTGAACCGCACCATTGCCCAATTGTTGAGCTCTGCAGCGAGCGAGATGGTGCGCACCACGAGCAGGCCGATTGCAATGAGCGAAAGGTCGCGCAGCAGCGACGGCTGGTTTTCACCCGAAGAGGATCGCGCCTCGGCCGGAGCCCACGGCCGCTCCAACGCGTTGCCCCTCTCGAACGACCGCACCTCCGCACCGCGGTCGGCGAAGTAGGCGACCGCAAGACCTGTCCCCAGCAGCAATGCTCCCAGTGCGAATTGCTCCAACACAAAGAACACCGGGGCAGACAGTACGGTGAGCAAAGCCGCGGCAGTATGCCACGTCCTCACTCGAAGGCCAGTCAGCTGGGTGGTATTCATACGCACAAGGCTAACCAGACCTACTGACATTCGCGTACACAGGGGCTCGATGTTCCTCGCCCATAGGGGTCATCGGTATAAATCAGTCAACCCGACGAAATGACCTGACGAGAAGCCGTTTCCCATTGAGGCTTTTGTTGTTTCTGTGTCACGAGTTTGATTAGACCACAGATCAGAACGCTCAACATAACACTGCCACACAGCGTGCACAGTGAGGAGCCAACGCCAGCACCCAAGGCGGCCGCGTTGCCAATGGGCTGACCCCGTTTTCTAGGTCCATTCGTTATGTGAGTCCAACACCCCGCGATCATGGGGAGAATGGATCACACGATGAGCAAGCAACGAAAACGTCACACCCCGGAGCAGATCGTCCGCAAACTCGGGCAAGCCGACCGACTCCTTGGCGAGGGCAATACCGT
Organism: Actinomycetota bacterium; assembly: GCA_020161315.1. Lineage (GTDB taxonomy): Bacteria > Actinomycetota > Actinomycetes > Actinomycetales > Microbacteriaceae > Leucobacter. The sequence continues at coordinate 45,010 of JAIUOH010000014.1, forward strand.
CGCCGATGCCTGCCGCGAGCTCGGTGTCACGGAGCAAACCTACTACCGGTGGCGAAACCAGTACGGCGGCATGAAAGCCGAAGACGCGAAACGGTTGAAAGAACTCGAGAACCAGAATGCGACCTTGAAACGGTTGCTCGCTGAGGCTGAGCTCGAGAAAGCCGCGCTCAAGGAGTTGGCTGAGGGAAACTTTTAGGCCCGGGTAGACGGCGTGCCGCGATCACGCACCTGATTCGCACCCTGCAGATCAGTGAGCGTATGGCGTGCCGTCTGGCCGGGCTTTCCCGCTCCGCCTGGCGGCGGCCACTCACAGGTGATACTCCAGCAGATCCCGATCAGGCGCTACGCGACTGGCTCCGGAAGTTCGCGAAGAACCACCCGAGGTGGGGGTACCGTCGCGCGTATCACGATGCCCGCGCCGAGGGCTGGGACGTGAACCACAAGAAGGTGCAACGCTTGTGGCGGGAAGAGGGGCTGCGGGTGCCGCAGAAACGTCGACGGAAGCGGGTGGGGTCATCAACTGCCCCCGACCCCAAGGCGACTGCGCCGGGCGTGGTGTGGGCGGTCGATTTCCAGTTCGATGTCGATGAGCGCGGCAAAGCGATCAAGATCTGCTCGATCGTAGACGAACACACCCGCGAATGTTTGGGCGGTCTCGTGGAGCGGTCGATCACCGCCGAGCGATTCATCCGGCATCTCGAGGAACTCGTCGCCGTACACGGGGCACCAATGGTGCTGCGCAGTGACAACGGGCCGGAGTTCATCTCCGACGCCGTGGCAGAGTGGGCAGGCACAAGAACCGGATTGTCGTACATTCCACCGGGCCAGCCCTGGCGCAACGGATATGTAGAGTCGTTCAACTCGAGGCTCCGTGACGAGTGCTTGAACATCAACAGTTTCTACTCGCTGCTTCATGCTCGGGTCGTGATCAGCGACTGGAAACACGAGTACAACCATGAGCGCCGGCATTCCTCGCTCGGATACCGGTCCCCGGTCGAGTACGCTCGATCTTGCACCCACCAGTTAGAAGAAATCGACTCGCATACTGAGCGGACCTAACAACGGGGGCGGCCCACGTGCAAATTGCCGAGGTTGTTGCGAAGCGCCTGGCGGGCTGAGTTCGCTCGTCTCGACGGGGTCCCTGAGCCCGCCGAAGGGCTCGATGAGTGGTTGGCCTAGCGCTCGGCCTCAAGCGTGATGAGGCTTGCCTCTGGCCTGCACGCGAAGCGAATGGGTGCGTATACAGACGCGCCCAGACCAGCACTCACGTTCAAAAACGCAGCGCGTTCCGCGTCGTACCAAACGCTCAGACCACGGGCCTGCTCGACGGGCAGATCGCAGTTCGAGGTGAGCGCGCCGACGCCCGGCACGCGTACCTGACCGCCGTGGGTATGGCCCGCGAAGATCGCAGAGACATTGCGATCGAGCAACTGCCCGAGCGCGTGCTGGTAGGGGGCGTGCACAACGCCGAGACGCACCGATGAGACGCCGGTGCCGGGGTCAGCGCCGTCGCTTGTCGAGCTGAACTCACCGATAGACGCGTCAAGCGCTTCGACATCGTCATAGCCGACATGCGGGTCGTTCAGGCCGATGAACTCGATCTCGTTGCCGCGTAGCATCAGGCGGGCGGCGCGGTTGTTCAAGTCGATGAGACCAAGCTCGGTCATGCCCTGCGTGAGCGCCTCGTTGTCGAGGTTCGGCGAGCGGGATCCGGTGCGGCTCGGTGCGCTGAGGTAGACGAAGGGGTTCTTCGCGATGGGGGAGTAGTAATCGTTTGACCCGTGCACGAATACGCCGGGAATGCCCGCGTCGGTGAATGCGCGCAGCGCATGCAACAGCGCGGCACGGGTGTTGCCGAACTGGCGCTGAGCCGGCATGAGAGCGGGCGAGACAAACGATGACACCGCCTCTTCTTGCGCGCCAGCACCCATCAGGTCACCGGTGAGCACCACGAGGTCGGGCCGCAACTCGACGAGGTTGCGAACCCAGTCGATCTTGCGGTGCTGCCACGGCGCAAGGTGCAGGTCGCTCAGCTGCAGCACGCGCAAGGGCGCAGACCCCTCAGGGAGCACTGGCAGGGTGTGCCTGCGGAGCGTGAACAGCCTGGGCTCAACGAGCGTTGACCAGGCTGCGACGCCGAGGGCTGCAGTGAGCAGCCCTCGGCCAAGCTTGTTCATCACGTGCACTTCACGCTGAGCGTGACCTGGTTGTCTGGGTGGGCGGGTTGCCCCTCGCCCGGGTTCACGCTTTCGACGGACTTGTTGCTCAGATTACCCGGCGGGTTGGGCGGGGCCGGCGCCGAACAGACGATGTCAATCTTCGAGAAACCGGCACCGATCAAGGCCTGCTGTGCGGCGTTGCCTGTCGAACCCACCAAGCCGCCCGGAATCATCTTCAGCACGCCGTTGCTGACGTAGACGGTGATGTCAGAGCCGCGACCCGCCTCGCCCGCAGGGTTGGTGCTCGCGACGAGCCCCGGAGCCACGTTCGAATCGACTTCGCCGCCGTTCACGACGCTGAAGCCTGCTGCGGCAAGTATCTGCTCCGCCTCGGCGTAAGACTTGCCCGTGACGTCTGGAACTGGCACCATCACCCGTACGGTTGCGTTGCGCGGTGGCGTCGGGAACGCTTCGCCGCCGTAGCGAACGTCGGCCGCGTTCATCGCCGCGTTAAAAATGTTTCGTTCGGGTCGACCAAGCCCTGTGTTGGCCAACGAAACCTTGCCCACGACGTTACCCGTCCACACGGCGGTCGCCACGGTGCTGCTGCCGCCGATGTTCCAGCGGTCGACGTTGTCGTCAGTAGTGCCCGACTTACCGAAGTGAGGGATGCCGTAGTTTGATCCAGCGTGCGACATCGTTCCATTGCGCACCACGCCCTCAAGCGCGTACAGCACGCCTGCCGCGACATCGGGAGAAATCGCCTCGGCACACTTGCTCTTGGTGAAGTTTACCTCTTTGCCCTCTGCGTCTGTGATCGAATCGATCGGAACGGGTGAGCAGTAGGTGCCCTTGTTTGCGAAGGCTGCGTTTGCTGCGGCCATCGAAAGCGGTGCAATCTCGTCGGTACCGGCGAAGGCAAGTGATGGTACGACGGTCAAGTGCCGGGTGCCGGCGTTCGAGGTACCTGAGTCTTCTGGCATGTCAATCGCACGGTGCACGCCGAGGCTCTCTGCGAGCTGCACTGTGTCGCAGAGGTCAAGCTTCTGCTGCATCGACACGAAGACGCCGTTGATTGATTGGGCGGTGCCCTGCATCACCGTGAAGTTGCCCTTCTCGCCACCGTTGTTCTTAAAGGTCCCGTTACCCGGGTAATACAGGCCATCGGGCAGGCAGGCTGCGCGGAACGGTGTGTTGCCGTAGCTGCGCCCATTGCCATTGACGCTGTCGTTGAGCGAGTTGCCTGCGCGCAACCACTCGGCAAGGGTGAACACCTTCATGGTCGAGCCAACCTGGAATCCGCTCGAGCCACCGTACTCGTAGTCGGTGTTGTAATTGATCGCGGTGTAATTGGGGTTGGCTGCGATGAAGTCGGGATCGGCGCTGAACGGTCGATTCTGCGCCATCATGAGCACGCGCCCCGTGCCGGCTTGCACGCTCGATGCGGCCGCGCCGATATCGATGCCGTCCATGAGTGCCGGCACCGACTCTCGAATTGCGCCGAGCGTCTCGGCCTGCATATCGAGGTCGATAGTGGTCATGATCTGGTAGCCACCGCGCAAGAAGTTGAAGTGGCGCTCTTCGGGGGTGTTGCCAAACGCTGGATCGAGCTCGATGTAGCGCTGCACATAGTCACAAAAGTGGCCCACGCCATAATTGGTCTCTGCAACCGAGCAGCCCGACTCGCGGTAGGTGCGGTTCGGCACGACATCGGTTGCGACGGCCTCGTCGTACTGTGCCTGAGTGATTCGCTTTGCGTCGAGCATGCGCCCCAGCACGTAGTCGCGGCGCTTCTGGTTCGCGGCGATGTTGTCATCGGTGCTCAGATTGAGGTTTGACGGAAACTGCACGATTGCGATGAGGCTTGCAGCCTCACCGAGCGTGAGGTCTTTCGCTGACTTGCCGTAGTACGACTGTGCGGCCGACTCGATACCGTAAATGTTGCGGCCGAAAAGCGCGATGTTCAAGTAGCCGAGCAGAATCTCGTCTTTCGAGAACTTCTTCTCGATGCTGACCGCGTAGCGGATCTCTTGCAGCTTACGCTCGGTGGTCTGCGCCATCGCCTCGTCATACGCCTTATCGCGCTCCTTCTCGTCAAGGATCGCCTCAGCGCGCTGCACCAGCACGTTGCGTACGTACTGCATGGTGATAGTCGAAGCGCCACCCGCGTCATTGCCCCTGAGTTGGCCAAGAACCGCGCGGCCAAGACCCAGAACATCGACGCCGTTGTGGGTGTAGAACCGGGGATCCTCGGTAGAAACTGCCGCGTCTTTCACGTACTGCGAGATCTGATCCCAGCCGACGGACTCGCGGTTCTGCGCGAAGAAGTCGGCGAGTTTCACCGTTTCGCCGGCAGAGTTCTTCGCCAGAATTGTCGAGGGCTGCGCGAGCTGACCCGGGTCAAGATGGCCGGGCAGGTTCTCAAAGACGCTGATTGCGGAGCTCGCGGCGTAGCCGCTGATCGCGACGACGGGAGTAACCGCTACGGTGACGAGCACGCCAGCAACGACGCTCATGATGATCGCGCCGAGAAAACCGCCGATAGCGCCGCTAGGGGTGCGGGGTTTAGCGGTACGCACGTTGCCGCCGCGGGCACCCGAATTGGAAGACGATGAAGCCATAAGATTAAGCGTAAGCGACGCGGCTGAGAATTTCGCACGCCCGCGGTGTGCGTTGCCCTTCGAAGCGTTGCGCGCGTGAAGACACGGCGCTTCTGTGCGGTGTCTCAAACCAAGGTAATTAATGAGGAGTCAGCGATGAGCGAGCCGACCACGGGCGAAGGCGGCAACGAGTCGCCGAAGTGGGAGTATTTTGTTACCCCGCTGCTGCTGCACAATGAGGCAGCGATTCTAAACAACTGGGGCGCACAGGGCTGGGAGCTCGTGCAGATCATCGAGGGCCCCGCCGGCGGCAATGTTGCATACCTGAAGAGAAAGGCCTGACCTATGTCAGTTATCGAAGATCGCCTGCGCGAGCTGGGCTACGAAGTTCCCGAGGTTGCGGCTCCCGTGGCCGCCTACGTGCCGGCGCTGCGTCGCGGCAACCTTGTCTACACGAGCGGTCAGCTTCCGTTCGTAGCGGGTGCGCTGCCCAAGACCGGCAAGGTTGGGGCTGAGGTCACGCTCGAAGAGGCCGAGGATCTCGCGCGCCAGTGTGCACTGAATGGTCTTGCGGCGGCTCGCGGTGTGCTCGGCTCGCTCGACAAGATCACGCAGGTCGTCAAGGTGACCGCGTTCGTTGCGTCAGACCCCGCATTCACCGGTCAGCCAGCAGTCGCGAATGGCGCCTCGGTCTTCCTTGGCCGCGTCTTCGGCGACATGGGCATCCATGTTCGCTCGGCGGTGGGCGTATCGGTACTGCCGCTTGATGCTCCGGTCGAGATCGAGTTCACGTTTGAGACCTCGGAGTAAGTGACTCGGGCGAAACCGAGACGGTTTCGCGACGAGGCCGCGCGAGAGCCAGAAATGGCTCTCGCTTTGAGCAGCCTTGTCCGTCGAGATCGAGTTCACGTTTGAGACCTCGGAGTAGTTGTTCTTGACCGAAGCCGGGACGGCTTCGGCACGAGGTTGCGCGGAGGCCAGAAATGGCCTCCGCTTTGAGCAACCTTGTGCGAGTTCACGTTTGAGACCTCGGAATAGGCGGCTTCGATTCCTGAGCTTGTCGAAGGGCCGAAGTAACGATTCGCTCTACAAATAAAGAGGGGCGAGGATCACGCTTGGTGATCCTCGCGCCTCTTTATTGCGTGAACGCTAGCTACGCGCGCTCATCGCGAACTCGCTGCGAGATCGTCTGCATGACAGCGGTGTCGGCGAGGGTCGTCGTGTCGCCGATTTCCTTGCCCTCGGCCGCCTGCTTGAGCAGGCGGCGCATAATCTTGCCAGAGCGCGTCTTCGGCAGCTCGTTCACAATGAAAACCTGCCTTGGGCGAGCAATCGCACCGATCTGCCCGGCGACGTGCTTCTTCAGCTCGGCCTCGGCCTCTTCCTCGCTCAGTAGTTGCTGCTGCGACTTCAAAATGACGAATGCTACGACGGCCTGGCCGGTGGTCTCGTCGTCGGCTCCGACCACCGCAGCCTCGGCGACGGCGTGGTGCTCGACGAGCGACGACTCGATCTCGGTGGTCGAGAGACGGTGGCCCGACACGTTCATGACGTCGTCGACGCGGCCGAGCAGCCAGACATCGCCGTCGTCGTCGACGCGCGCGCCGTCGCCCGCGAAGTACTGGTCGCCGAACTTCTCCCAATAGGTGTCGATGAAGCGCTGATCGTCGCCCCAGATCGTGCGCACCATCGACGGCCACGGGCGTCGAATGGTGAGCAGCCCGCCCTGGCCGCGATCGATGCGGTTGCCGCTGTCGTCGACCACGTTTACGTCGATGCCTGGCTGGGCGGCCTGTGCGCTGCCGGGCTTGAGGCTCGTCAGACCTGGCAGTGGGGCGATCATAATGGCACCGGTTTCGGTCTGCCACCAGGTGTCGACGATGGGTGCCTTACCCGCGCCGATGACGTCGTGGTACCAGCGCCAGGCCTCTGGGTTGATGGGCTCACCGACGCTGCCGAGTACGCGGATGCTCGAGAGGTCGTACTGCTCGGGCACCTGGCGGCCGACTTTCATGCACGAACGGATCGCGGTGGGCGCGGTGTAGAGAATCGAGACCTTGTATTTCTCGACGAGCTGCCACCAGCGGCCCCAATCGGGGGTGTCGGGGGTGCCCTCGTAGATGACCTGAGTGGCGCCGTTTGCGAGGGGGCCGTAGACAACGTAGCTGTGGCCGGTTACCCAGCCCACGTCTGCGGTGCACCAGTAGACATCGGTCTCGGGCTTGAGGTCGAACACGTCGCGGTGGGTGGCGCTCGCCTGGGTCAGGTAGCCGCCGCTCGTGTGCAGAATGCCCTTCGGCTTACCCGTGGTGCCGCTCGTGTAGAGAATGAAGAGCGGGTTTTCTGCCGGAAAGCCCTTTGCGGTGTGCTCGCCATCGTATGCGGCGATCTCATCGTGCCACCAGAGATCGCGGCCTTCTTGCATCTCGATGTCGTTTCCGCCGCGCTTCACGACGAGCACCTTCTCGACCGTGCTGGGCTTGCCGTCTGAGCTCTCGAGGCGCAGCGCGTCATCGACGGTGGGCTTGAGCGCCGAAACGCGGCCCTTGCGGTGGCCGCCGTCGGCGGTGATCACGAGCTCTGCCTCGGCGTCATCGATGCGGCTTCTGAGGCTCTCGGCGCTGAAGCCGCCGAAGACGACCGAGTGCGCGGCTCCGAGCCGCGCGCAGGCGAGCATTGCGACGACGGTTTCAGGGATCATCGGCATGTAGATGGCAACTCGGTCGCCCTGCGTGACGCCGAGCGCGGTGAGCATGTTTGCCGCGCGCTTTACCTCGTGGGTGAGTTCACCGTAGGTGATGGTGCGGGTGTCGCCCGGTTCGCCCTCGAAGTAGATGGCGACGCGGTCGCTCAGGCCCGCGGCGATGTGACGATCGAGACAGTTCGCCGCGACGTTGAGTTCGCCGTCTTGGAACCATTTTGCGAAGGGTGGGTTCGACCAGTCGAGCACCTCGGTGAAGGGCTTGGTCCACTGTAGCTCGCGAGCGCGGCCAGCCCAGTAGCTGTCAGGGTCTTCGGCTGCTTTCCAGTAGATTGCCGGGTCGCTCAGGTTCGCCTGTGCCCTGAATTCTGCGCTCGGTGGGTAGCTCTCTACCTCGAGCGAGTAGCTTTCAATCGTGCCGTTTGCAGTCGTATCTGACATCTCTGTCGTCACCCTCTGTTCTGCACGCACCCCTGTGTGCGTGTTCGATCCAGCGTAAAATATATTCTTCGCGGCGGCAAGCTTTGGGCCTTCGATTTCGAGCGGCGAGGATCAGGCCCGCGCAATCTCGGTGTGATCCGAGCGGGCGACTTGTTATGCACAGCAACGCAAAAATGGGGTTCTCCACAGATTTCTGAATTTGGTCATTGCCGTGGTGCCACTGGGTGTTTGCTAGCTACATGCACGCAGTTGCTCATCGTTTACCTGTTGCCCCAGAGAGCGGCACTGTGTCTCGTGCTGCCGCGTTGAGCGTCGACGCAAAACGCGCGTTCGGTGCGCTCCTACCAATGCTCGACTGGCCGGAGCTCCGTGATCTGCTGGTCCAAGTATCGAATGGCGAGGGGCGGCTATGGGTTGATCACGGCGGCAGCATGCTGCCGGTGCCCGATTGGCGGGTTTCGCCAGACACCGTGCGAGCTCTTGCGGTCAACCTGATCGCTGCGGGCGGCAGGCACATCGATGAGCTGCACCCGTGCGCCGATGTGCGCCTCGGTGATGGCATTCGTGTACATGCCGTGCTGCCCCCGGCGAGCGTAGCTGGTGCTGCAGTGTCAGTTCGGATTCCGAGAGCAGCCCCGCTCGATTTCGTGGGTCTCGTTTCTGGCGGGTTCTGCACCTCAAGGCAACTCGAATTGCTCGTTGCTGCAGTGACCGGGCGAAAGAACCTGCTCGTGACCGGCAGTACCGGTAGCGGCAAAACCACCGCGCTCGCAGCGCTGCTCAGCCTCGTGCCTCACCACGAGAGAATCATCACAATCGAAGATGTCGCCGAGCTGCGCCTTCTACATCCGCACTGGGTAGGCCTAGAAAGTCGGCAGGCGAACAGCGAGGGGGTGGGCGAGCTCTCGCTTGACCGTCTGCTGCGAGAGGCCCTGCGCATGCGGCCAGACCGCATTGTGCTGGGGGAGTGCCGTGGGGCAGAGCTCATGACTCTACTCACGGCGCTCAACACAGGCCACGACGGTGGGGCAGGCACCCTGCACGCTTCGAGCCTTGTCGACGTACCCGCACGGCTCGAAGCGCTCGGTGCCTTAGGCGGTCTAGACACGCGCGCGCTTGCCCGGCAAGTCAGTGCCGCGTTGCACCTGGTGGTGCATCTTGAACGCGATGCGGCAGGCAGGCACCGGCTGGCCTCGCTCGGTCGGTTTCGGCTCGCCGGTGAGGTGCTTGGGGTTGAAGAGGTGACGTAATGGTACGGCGCCGAGATCGACCAGAGCGGGGGCGTGAAGGAAAGAGACCGGACGGTGGCAGTGCCCGCTCGGTCGCCGCGACTTCGGCGGCGCGGGCATCTTCCCTGCTCAGCGGTGGGGTGCCAGCCGCGAGAGTGTGGCGAATACTGGGCGAAGAGCCGGGCGCGGCCCTAGAACTTGTCGAGGTCGCTGCCCGTATCAAAAGCGGGCATGCCAACGCGGTTGCGCTCGCCGCCTGCGAGGGGCCCGAGTGGCGTGTACTTGCCGCGGCCTGGTCGTTGGCCGAGCACAGTGGCGCACCGGTGGCTCGAATGCTCGATCGCATTGCCGAATCGTTGGCTTCGCTTGAGCGCCTCGGCGAGCGGCGTTCGGTGCTGCTCGCGGGCCCCCGAGCTACCATCCGCCTGGTCGGCGCGCTGCCGCTTGTGGCGCTACTGTTCGGGGCGGCCCTCGGGTTTGACCCGCTCGCAGTGCTGCTGAGTCCTGCGGGCGCGGCGATCGCTGTGCTCGGTGTTGCACTGCTGTTCGCCGGCGTGCGTTGGGCAAAACTGCTCACCGACCGCCTTGCTGCTGCCGAGTGGGTCGCGGGCCTTGAGTATGAGTTGTGCTGGATCGCGCTTTCTGGAGGTGCCTCGCCGCAGTCGGCGCTGCGAAGCGTGGCTGATCGAATTGATGCGTTTGGGGCGCAGTGGGTGCGACTCAGTGCGTTGCGGGGTGACGGCAAAGTGCAGAGCGTCTTGCGAGCAGCGAGCGCTCATGGCACCCCCGCAGGGCCAATGCTGCTCGCTGAAGCAACCGCCGCTCGGGCTCAGGCGCTCGCAGACCTTGAACAGCGGGCTGAACGGCTGGCGGTGCAAGTGTTGCTGCCCATCGGCGTGTGCGTGCTGCCGTCGTTCATTGTGCTGGGGGTGATCCCGGTGCTGATGGCGGTGATGGGGTCGCTCGACCCGCTTGTGTAGCTAGGGTGCGTCTCCCGAATCAATTCGTGCTGCGGTGCAGCCGAAGACCGCGCTCGTTGCGTCGTCGTCGGCTTCTGACGCAGTAGCGTCACCGCCTCCCGCGGCAGAACGCGATGCGTTCTGCGTGGTGCGGTCGGCGCCAGCAAAGTCTTCCTCCTCCGCCTTGCGATCACAATTTTCGGTCGCATCCTCGCCACGAACCGATTTGGGAGACGCACCCTAGATTCTTAGCCCGCCCCGGTTCATTCGCTGTGCACAGCTAGGCCAGTTTGCCGTTCTCCACAGATTCTGGCCGATATTTCAAAACCCGAAACGGACAGGGCATTTCTGGCGCACGATGAACGTATGCGGGCCGACACCGCGTCGACCCCTCAACCACAAAGATTAGGAGCAACACATGCACACCAAAATAACAAGCGCCCTACAACGGGCCGCTCATACACGAACGCAACTGCAAGACGACGAGGGCGCGGTGACGGCAGAATATGCAGTAATTATCATGGCAGCGGTCGCCTTCGCCGGCGCGCTCGTCGCGATTATGCGCTCGGCAGAGGTGCGGGCGTTTCTGCTTGGCCTTGTTGAGCAGGCGCTCGGTTCAGCGGGGTAGAAGCGGTGGTGGCGCAGTTGCGACGAGATAAAGCGCTGTGCGTGAGTGCACCGCACGCCGACACGCTGCGAGATGAGCGTGGCTCTGTGACGGCTGAGTTCGCAGTAGCGTTGCCTGCCGTGCTGCTGGTGCTCATGCTTGCGATCGGTTCGATCATGCTTGCAACTCAGCGATTGGCCTTGACCTCTGCCGCCGCCCAGATGGCGCGCCTCGAAGCTCGGGGCGATGCTGGTTCTGCAAGTACAGTGCTCGGCGGCATCGCTATGCGGGGCGGTGTCACGGTGCATCGTTCGGCTCAGGGGCCGCTGCACTGCGTTACCCTGAGCGCATCACCCGCCGGCGGTGCGCTCTCTGCCATTCAGATATCTGGTCGAGGATGTGCCGCGGTGAGTGAGGCCGGCCGATGAGCGTGCCGGTACTGGTAGGAGTGGCGGCGGCGGCGCTGGCAATCGCCCTGCCCGTTGTCGCAGCTGCCGCCGAGCTTGACGCCTCGGCTCGGGCGGCGGGGGCAGCAGACGCAGCCGCGCTCGCGGCAGCCGATGCGGCGCTTGGCTGGGTCAATTCGGAGCCGTGCGATATCGCAGAATCGGTGGCAAACGCGGTCGGCGCAGACCTGGTTGGGTGCGAAGCGAACCTGGAAACCGGCCAGGTTCGCATCAGCGTGAGCGTGCAGACTATGTTCAGGAGAGTCACGGCGCGTGCACACGCAGCGCCATCAGTGGCATAGAGTGGTGCCCCAGAACCGCATCACACATTGATTACGTTGAGAAGGAGCGCAGTGGGCGCGAAGAAACTCGTCATCGTGGAGTCACCGACCAAGGCAAAAACCATTGGCGGCTACCTGGGCGACGACTACGAGGTCATTGCATCGGTCGGACATATTCGCGATCTTGCCGAGCCTTCTGAGCTCCCCGCTGAGCTGAAGAAGGGGCCGTTCGGCAAGTTCGCCGTCGACGTCGACCAAGACTTTGCGCCCTACTACGTGGTCAACGCAAACAAGAAGAAGACGGTCACCGACCTCAAACGAGCACTGAAAGACGCAGACGAACTCTGGCTCGCAACTGATGAGGACCGCGAGGGCGAGGCCATCGCGTGGCACCTCCTCGAAGTGCTGAAGCCCAAGGTGCCTGTGCGCCGGATGGTGTTTCACGAGATCACCAAAGACGCCATCGAACAGGCAAAGGCCAACACTCGCGACATCGACTTCGCGCTCGTTGACGCGCAAGAGACCCGACGCATTCTCGACCGCCTTTACGGCTATGACATCTCACCTGTGCTCTGGCGCAAGGTTGCACCCAAGCTGTCTGCGGGTCGTGTGCAGTCGGCGGCTACGCGCATCGTGGTTGACCGCGAGCGCGAGCGCATGGCGTTCGTTGCGGCCGAGTACTGGGATCTCACCGCGAGCTTCGACCCCGGTGTAGGCGCGGTTGATCCCACGCGATTTGAGGCGCGACTCGTGCGTCTTGACGGCGAACGGCTTGCGACAGGCTCTGACTTTAACGATTCGGGTGAGCTGAAGCCGAAGTCGCAGCAGGCTGGCGTTGTGCTGTTGCCGCAGGCGCGTGCGCAGGCGCTCGCCGCGGCGCTCGCCGACGCTGCCTCGGCCAAGGTGCTCTCGATCGAGACGAAGCCGCACACTCGTCGCCCGGCCCCGCCGTTCACCACGTCGACGCTGCAGCAGGAAGCCTCGCGCAAGCTGCGCTACAGCTCGCGCCAGACCATGTCGCATGCCCAGTCGCTGTACGAGAACGGCTACATCACCTATATGCGTACCGATTCGCCGACCCTCTCGAAGCAGGCGATTTCGGCGGCGCGCAAGCAGGCGGCCGAGCTCTACGGTGCCGCGACGGTGCCCGATTCGCCACGTGTCTACACCGGCAAGGCGAAGGGCGCACAAGAGGCGCACGAGGCGATTCGCCCCGCGGGCGACACGTTTGCCCGCCCGAGCAGCCTGAAGGGCAAGCTCAGCGCTGGCGACTTCGCGCTCTACGAGCTGATCTGGAAGCGCACGGTCGCGAGCCAGATGGCCGACGCGAAGGGGTCAACAGACACCGTCACGCTGGGCGCCTCGGTGGCAGATGCGGCGTCGAAGACCGGTACTGCTGCCGCCGAGTTCACCGCAAGCGGCACGGTCATTACCTTCCCCGGTTTCTTGCTCGCTTACGAAGAAGGCAAAGACGAGAAGCGCGGCGCGAAAGACCAGAGCGTCGAGCTGCCGCAGCTTGCCGAGGGGCAGCAGCTTGCCATTGTTGATCCCGAGGCCAAGGGGCACGAAACCAGCCCGCCACCGCGTTTTACTGAAGCGAGCCTTACGAAGCGCCTCGAAGATCTCGGCATCGGGCGGCCTTCGACCTACGCCGCGATCATTGGTACTATCACCGACCGCGGTTACGTCACGAAGAAGGGGCAGGCGCTGGTTCCAAGCTGGATCGCCTTCTCGGTGGTGCGCCTGCTTGAAGAACATTTCTCGGAGCTCGTGAACTACGACTTCACCGCAGAGATGGAGGGCGATCTCGACCGCATTGCTGCTGGTGATGCAGATCGAGCAGCATGGCTGCGCGACTTCTACTTCGGTAGCGACAACCATCCGGGCCTGCGCGGCGTCGTCGACAACCTCGGCGAGATTGACGCGCGTGCTATCAACACGATCAAGATCGACGACGAGATCTCGCTGCGCAACGGCAAGTACGGGCCGTACCTCGAGGTCTTCGATGAAAAGTGCGAGGTTGGCGACGATGGTGCACTGAAGCCGCGCAGCGTGAACATTCCCGATGGGCTCGCCCCGGATGAACTCACCGCGGCGCGCGCACACGAGCTTGCCGACGCGGAGCCTCTCGAAGACCGCATCGTCGGGCTGCACCCCGTGACGGGCAAACGCATCGCCGCAAAGAATGGCCGATTTGGCCCCTACGTGACCGAACTGCCCGACGAGGGTGAAGAGCTGCCGAAGGGCGTGAAGGCGCGCACCGCGTCGCTCTTCAAGAGCATGGATCCCGCGACTGTCGATCTCGACACTTCGGTGGCGCTCCTTGACCTGCCCCGCGTGGTCGGCACTGACGCTGACGGTGCCGAGATCACGGCTCAAAACGGCCGCTATGGCCCGTATCTCAAGAAAGGCACCGAGACACGTACGCTGCCGAGCGAAGACGCAATCTTTTCGATCGATCTCGCGGGTGCACTCGAGGTATTGGCGCAGCCCAAGTACGGCGCCCGCAAAGCGTCGAGCGCGCTCAAAGAGTTTGAGGCAGACCCCGTGAGCGGCAAGCCAATCAAGGTGCGCGACGGCCGCTTCGGCCCCTACGTCACCGACGGCGAGACGAACGCGACGATTCCGCGCGGCGACAACGTCGACGAGATTACTTTCGAGCGCGCCGTCGAACTGCTCGCGATCAAGCGCGCAAAGGGTCCGGCGAAACGCAAGGCACCAGCGAAGAAGGCTGCTGCCAAGAAGCCCGCCGCAAAGAAGGCTCCCGCCAAGAAGGGCGCTGCCGCGAAGAAGGTGGTCGACCCGGCTCGTTCTGCCGCAGCCAAGAAGGCAGCCGAGACGCGCAAGGCAAATGCCGCAGCCAAGGCCGCGGCGGCCTCTGCTGCTGAGTAGCCATGAGCGGTCTCTTCATCACCTTTGAGGGCGGCGACGGCGCGGGTAAGACCACACAGTCGCAGCTGCTTGCCACCTGGCTCGAGAGCCGCGGCTACGAGGTCGTGCACACACGCGAACCCGGCGGTTCAAGCCTTGGCGATTCGGTGCGCAACGTGCTGCTACACGGCGGGCACGTGTTTGAACGCGCCGAGGCGCTGCTCTACGCGGCAGACCGTGCGCAGAACATCGCCGAGGTGGTGCGCCCCGCACTCGAGCGGGGTGCGGCCGTAGTGCAAGACCGCTACATTGATTCTTCGCTCGCGTACCAGGGCGCTGGCCGCACTCTGCCGCAAGACGAAGTGCGCCGCATCAACGAGTGGGCGAGCGAGGGGCTGTGGCCCGAACTCACTGTGCTGCTCGATGCCGACCCGAAGATCGCGATTACGCGCCGCGCTGCGGCTGGCGAGAAAGCAGATCGCCTGGAGCGCGAGGCTGCAGAGTTTCACGAGCGGGTGCGCGCCGAGTACTTGAAGCTCGCGGCGGCCGAGCCCGAGCGGTTCCTTGTGCTCGATGCGACGCAGCCGATCGATGCCCTGCACGCGCAGATCGCCGATCGAGTCGCGCCACTCGTTGAGGCCCGCGGCTAGGCGACCAAGCTGATGGGGCTGAAGCGGTTCTTGCCCTGGCACGAACCTAAGCGCCAAGCGGTCACCACCGGCTGGTGGGGGTGGTTTCCAAGTATTCCCCGCAACACGGTTGGCCGGGTTTGCTGGGTGCTCATTGTTGGCGGCATCAGCGTACTCTTCGGGTGGCTCACGGTTGTGCTCTGGGCCAATGCCGCCGCAGCAAACCCAATCGAACCCGGGTGGCTAAACCTGCTGTTCGGCGTCGTGCTGCTGCCCGCGGGCTGCCTCTCGTTTGTATGGTCGCTCATTGAGGGCATTGCCTTGGCCCGGGCCGAAGGCACCGAGCTCCGTGAACTGCGTACCGAAGCGAGGCAGGCGGCGGCGCGCGTCGAAGAGGCTCGCCGCCGCGTCAGCGGTCGCATCGATGGCTACGGTGAGCGGTAGCCGCGGGCGTAGGGGCTAAGCGACGGGAGTCTCGTGGTCACCCACGAGCTTCAGCCCCACCAAAGCGCTTAGAGCAAAGCACCGCTTTGCGCGCTGTATGTGCCGCGGTCGATTCGGCCGCGGTCTATTGTGTGGTGATTGCGTCGTGGTCACCCACGAGCTTCAGCCCAATCACACAGCCCACAATGCCGAGCAGCAGCAGAATCTTGATGACGCTTACGGGCTCTTGCCCCGTGAGCATCGCGTAGATCACCGTCAGCGAGGCACCGATCGCAACCCAGACCGCGTAGCCAGTGCCCGTCGGAATGTCACGCAGCGCGAGTGCCAGCCCGCCCATGCTGATGAGGCAGCCGACAGCAAAGACCACGGTCGGCCAGAGCTTGGTAAAGCCCTCAGACTTGCCGAGTGCAGTTGCCCACACGGCTTCGAAAACGCCAGAAATGATCAGAATGATCCATGCCCACATGGCCTGCTCCTTGGCAAGTCTTGTCGCACGCGGGGTACTTGTCCATCGTCCCGAAGCCCGGTTGCAGGCTCACGACTAGATTGCCAGTACTGCCTGGGCAATACCTGGGCAGCATGGTGCCCCTGGCTTAGTTGCGGCGAGTTTTATGAGCGACGAGGATCACCCCGGCGACGACGGACAAACACCCGCCGGTTGCTGCCAAGGTAGGCACCCAACTCGGCCCCATCACATGACTCGTGCCATCGGCAAAGCGCCAGGTGCAGATGGTGCCGGGTGGAAACACGCTGTGCGAGAGCTCGGGCCCCTCGCTCGTCTCGAGCCCCTCGTCGAACATGCGCTGTACCAGCGGATCGTGTCGGTAGTAGCACTGGTCGTACTCTTTTTCTCCGCCACCGATCACGAGAAAAAGCCCGCCAAAGAGCAAAGCGGGTAACCCAAGAAACAGCAAACACCCACCAAGCCAGCGCGAGAGCGCTGTAACTCTGGTGGGTGCCATGCTGTTGAGCCTAACAGGCGCGAATTTCGGGCCTGCGCCTATCTCGACAGGCTCGACGAGCGAGAGCGCTGAGCCGGGGCTACTCCGAGATGCCGAGGCCCGAGGGCTGCTGCAGCGAGCGCTCAAAGCGCGCAGCCGCAGCGTCAGCCGCGATCTCGGGGGCATCGCTCTCGATGACCGCGCCGAAACGCTCGGGCAGAGTCGAACGCGAAGCACTGCGAAGCTCGGTGAGGGGCTGCGTGAAACGCTCCTGTACCTCGATTGCTGCTTCTGCGCCCGGCACATCGGTCACGCCGATGCGCAGCACGGGGTAGCCACGACCCTCGCACAGCCCGCGGAACTTCACGTCTTCCTCGTGCGGCACCGACACGAGCACGCGCCCCTGCGACTCCGAGAAGAGTGCGGCGGTTGCGTCGACGCCGTCGCGAGACATGATCTCGTCGATCCAGACGCGGGCACCCACGCCGAAGCGCAGCGAGCCGTCGGTAAGGGCCTGGGCAAGGCCGCCCTCGCCGAGGTCGACAGCACCCGAGAGCAGTCCGCCGACAGAAGCCGCGTGTAGCAACTCGGCCAGGGTGCGCTCTTCGTCAAGCACGACGCGAGGGGGCAGACCACCCAGGTGGTCGTGCACGGCCTCGGCCCAGGCCGAGCCGTCGAGCTCGTCGCGGGTGGTGCCGAGCAGGTAGAGGTGCTCGCCCTGGTCTTGCCAGCCCGAAGGCACGCGGCGGGCCACGTCGTCGATGATGCCGAGCACACCGACCACGGGGGTCGGGTGAATCGGCACGTCGCCGGTCTGGTTGTAGAACGACACGTTGCCGCCGGTCACGGGCACCTCGAGCGAGAGGCACGCGTCAGACAGGCCCTCGACTGCCTTCGAGAACTGCCACATCACCTCGGGGTTCTCGGGGCTGCCGAAGTTGAGGCAGTCGGTGACGGCGGTCGGCACGGCGCCGGTGGTAGCGACGTTGCGGTACGCCTCGGCGAGCGCGAGCTGCGCGCCCGCGTATGGGTCAAGCTGGCAGTAGCGGCCGTTTGCGTCGGTCGAGATGGCGACGCCGAGGCCGCTCTCTTCAGACACGCGAATCATGCCGGCAGCGTCGGGGAACGACAGCGCTGTGTTACCCAGCACGTAGTAGTCGTACTGGTTGGTGATCCACTCCGAAGAAGCCTGATTGGGCGACGAGGCGACAGTCAGCAACTGCTGGCGCAGATCCTCGCCAGAAACCTGCTCGCCACGCGCGAACCCGGCGGCCGCAACCGAAGATGCCTGCAGTCCATCGATCCAGGTCGGGTACGCGACGGGGCGCTCGTAGACGGGGCCGTCGACCGCGACGGTCGAGGGGTCGACGTTGACGATTTCTTCGCCGCGCCAGTTGATGATGAGGCGGTTCGTGTCGGTGACCTCACCGAGCACGCTCGTCTCGACATCCCACTTCGCGGTGACCGCAAGAAACGCGTCGAGCTTCGAGGGCTGCACGATCGCCATCATGCGCTCTTGGCTCTCGCTCATCAGAATCTCTTCTGCGGTGAGCGACGGGTCGCGCAGCAGCACGCTGTCGAGCTCGATGAACATGCCGCCGTCGCCGTTGGCCGCGAGCTCAGAGGTTGCGCACGAGATGCCTGCAGCGCCGAGGTCTTGGATGCCCTCGACGAGGTCGCCCTTGAAGAGCTCGAGGCAGCATTCGATGAGCACCTTCTCGGCGAAGGGGTCGCCGACCTGCACTGCGGGGCGCTTGGTGGGGCCGCCCTCGTCGAACGAGTCGGATGCGAGGATTGAGGCGCCGCCAATGCCGTCGCCACCCGTGCGCGCGCCAAACAGCACGACTTTGTTGCCAAGGCCCGAGGCGTTTGCGGTGTGCAGGTCTTCGTGGCGTAGCACGCCAACGCCGAGTGCGTTGACGAGCGGGTTCGCCTGGTAAACCTTGTCGAAGACGGTCTCGCCGCCGATGTTGGGCAGGCCGAGGCAGTTCGCATACGACGAAATGCCGGCGACCACGCCGTGCACGACGCGCGCGGTGTCGGGGTCGTCGATGGCGCCGAAGCGCAGCTGATCCATCACGGCAACGGGGCGTGCACCCATCGAGATGATGTCGCGAATGATGCCGCCGACGCCGGTTGCGGCGCCCTGGAACGGCTCAATGTATGACGGGTGGTTGTGGCTCTCGACCTTGAAGGTCACAGCCCAGCCCTCGCCCACGTCGATCACGCCGGCGTTCTCGCCCATGCCAACGAGCAGGCGCTCTTTCATCTTGTCGTTGACCTTGCCGCCGAACTGGCGCAGATAGATCTTCGACGACTTGTACGAGCAGTGCTCGCTCCACATCACGGAGTACATAGCCAGCTCGCCCGAGGTTGGGCGGCGGCCCAAGATCTCGCGAATCTTCGCGTATTCGTCAGCCTTCAGACCGAGCGCCTCAAAGGGCTGGTCTCGTTCGGGCGTCGCGATCGCGTCGGCAACGGTGTCGGGGCGGGGTTCGGTGGCAGCGGCATGCGTCTCGGTCACCCCTCAAGTCTACCTTTGCTTTGATTCGAAAAGGATCGCCGGGCGCGCTGCCGTTCTGGTACCTGCGGGCAAGCTGACCGTGTGGTGATTCTCAGGCAAACAAGCCAGACTGGAGCCATGAGCACGCAGAACGAACCGCAAGACCCCTCGCAGAGCGGCCCGCAACCTGTCGCAGCACCAGCAGGCCCGTCGAATGAGCCGGCTCCCGCGCACATGCCACCACCGTCGCACACGCCCGCACCGCAGCAGCAGGCGGCAGCCTCTGCCGCCCCGACGCGTAAGGTGCCAACCTTCTTGAAGATCAGCATCATTCTGCTGGCGGGGCTTTCGATCGCCTCGATCTCGCTGCTGTTCATCGGTGACTTCGAGGGCAAGTTCGAGCGCGTGGTCTCGACCTTCGTTGCGTTTGCGATCTTCGTGGGTCTCACCGGCTTCGACACCCGCCGTGGCCAGCGAAACGAGTGGTATCCGCCGGTAGCTCTGCTCGCGAACTCCTACATTCTTGCGCTGCTGCTGATCGTGGTCTGGATGACCCCGGCAGGCTGGTCACTCGGCTGGGACATCTTCTGGAAGAGCTTTGTCGTGATCCTCGCCACAAGGGCTGTAGTTGGCTGCGCCCAGCTGCTCTTGCACATGGCAGATAAGCGACCGAAGCCGCTTGGCGTCTTCTCGCTGATCACGAGCCTGCTCGCCACAGTCACCGGTATTCTCTTCACCGCACCCATCGCGATCGAGGTGTTCAATGTGCGCATCCCCGATCTCTACTGGAGATTCGCGGTCGCAGCGCTGCTGCTGACCGGTCTCGGCCTGTCGATTTCGTTGCTGCTTCGCTGGTCGTACAGTGGGGCCGATCGCGAGGCGGCACGTCGCGCGCGCGAGGCTGCGGCTCTTGCCTACCGCGGCGTTCCCGCTGCAGCACCTGGTTACGCGCAGCAACCGTTTGCGGTCGCTCAGACACAGCAGGCAGCGCCAGCCCAGCCGTTTGTGGTGATGCCCCCGGCTCAGGGAGGCCAGCCACTACTCCCTTGGCCAACGTACCCAGACGGGAGGCCCTTGCCGGTGCGTGCCGATGGCCAGCCCGACTTCAGCGTGCTTGGAAGGTGACCGCGAATACAGCGGAAGCCGCAGCGACGGCGCTGATTCGCCCGATTCGTGAGGCTGAGATTGCGGCAGTAAGCGCGCTTACTGTTGAGGCCTACACCTCGGCTTACGAGATCAACGGCAACTACCTGCGAGAGCTTGGCCAGGTTGCCGAGCGAGTGCGCACGCAGCAGGTGTGGGTCGCCGTCGACGAGGCGACGAATGAGTTGCTCGGCACTGTGTCGACGCCGCTGCCAGGTGAGCGCCTGAGCGATTTCGCGCTCCCGAGCGACATGGACTTTCGTCTGCTTGCCACGTCACCCGCGGCTCGCGGTCGCGGTATCGGCCGCGCCCTCGTGGAGCACTGCGCTGATCTCGCGAGAGCTAGGGGAGCGTCGCGTCTGGTGCTGCACACGGGTGCCGATATGGATCTCGCGGTGCGACTCTACGAGAGCATGGGGTTCGATCGGCTCACTGCGATCGAGAACAACTTTCCGTACCCACCAGGCGTTTGGTACGCGGTGAAGGTGTACGGCCGGGCGCTGTAACGCTTCGTGGGGCGCGGTGAGTGGCGTCCGCGTCCGTGTGGTGCCGGTGCCGGCGTGGTCGGGGCGGGCAGCGGGAACTAGTGGTGCCATGTCCCGGTTTTGAGTATCTATTCGATCCGATTTTTTGCCGACCCCTATACATCTGATGAATGTTAGGTTAGGCTCACATTCGTTCGACCTCCTACGGACACCTAGGTGTAGTTCCTTGGGACGTTGTGAACACTCGAGATAGATGAAGACCTCCGGCAGGATGTGGGTTACCACACTCACCCCTAAGCCGGAGGTCTTCATGTCTCACGCTAACGCACCCCTCACCCCGATCG
>JAIUOH010000015.1 GCA_020161315.1 Actinomycetota bacterium
CGTTGGAAACCCAGGGACCCGCTAGTAACAAAAAGAAACCCGGCCTCTTCCGCATCATTCTGCGGGAGAAACCGGGTTATTGGTGGGGCTACCAGGACTTGAACCTGGGACCTCTTCATTATCAGTGAAGCGCTCTAACCACCTGAGCTATAGCCCCTTGACCAAGAAATGACTCTACCGGAAGTTACGCGAAAACCGAAATCGAGCGCGCGTAACTTCCGAAAAGTCACAAACTTAGTTGCTCGTGAAGCCGAGCTGGAACCCGCCGAGCACGCGCACGAGCAGGTTGTAGATGAGTGCACCGACCGCACCGAAGGCGGTGCCAACGATCATGTTCAGCACACCCACAACCACAGCAAACGTAAACACCGTGCCGTAGTTGAGCAGCTCGAGCAGGTTGATCTGGTCGCCCACGATATCCATCATGAGCTCGTTCAGCTTCGCGAGCACACCGGTCGAAAGCAGCACCGTGTAGATGAGCAGCGTTGAAACCACACCTACAACAACCGCGCAAAGCGACACCAGGAACGAGAACTTCACTGACGACCAGAAGTCGATGTAGACAAGCTTCAGGCGAACCTGCTTGGCAGGCGCTTTCTTGCGCGTCTTCTTCGCAAGCTTGTCGGCGACTGTGTTACTCATTCAGGGATTCCTTGCTCTCGGTCGGGGTAGCGTCGGCGGGCTGCTGCTCGCCACTCCCCTCGATGCCCTCGGCATCTTCAGAGGCGCCTTCTTCAAGGCCGCGCTCTGTATTTCGTGCGATGCCAATAATACGATCTCCCTCTGGGAATCTCGCAAATACCACTCCCATGGTATTACGGCCCTTCGCCGGCACCTCGTCGACCCGTGAACGAACCACCTTGCCGCTAGCAAGCACCACGAGCACTTCGTCCGTCTCATCAACGATGAACCCACCGACAAGATCGCCGCGGGCCTCATCGAGCTTTGCGACCTTGATGCCGTAGCCGCCGCGGTTCTGGACGCGGTACTCATCGACCGCCGTGCGCTTCGCGTAGCCGCCCTCGGTGACGATGAAGACGTAACCGCCCTCGGTGATGGTCGAGGCTGCGAGCAGCGCATCACCCTCGCGGAAGTTCATGCCGCGAACGCCGCTCGTCGAGCGACCCATCGGGCGAAGTGCCTGATCAGACGCGGTAAATCGCACCGACATGCCCTGGCGCGAGATCAGCAGCACATCGTCGCTCGAGTCTGCGATCAGCGCCGAAACCAGTTCGTCACCCTCGCGCAGCTTGATCGCGATGATGCCACCGGTGCGATTGGTGTCGTACTCGGTGAGTGCGGTCTTCTTGACGAGCCCGTCGCGCGTTGCGAGAAGCAGGAAGCGCTCATCGAACTCGCGCAGGTCAAGCACCTGGGTGACCGACTCTTCTGGTGCCAAGGCGAGCAGATTCGCAAGGTGCTGACCCTTTGCGTCGCGACCGCCCTCGGGAATCTCATAGGTCTTCGCACGGTACACACGGCCGGTGTTGGTGAAGAACAGCAGCCAGTGGTGCGTCGTGGTGACAAAGAAATGCTCGACGATGTCGTCGGCACGCAGTTGCGCACCCTTCACGCCCTTGCCGCCACGATGCTGCGAACGGTAGTTGTCGATGCGCGTGCGCTTGACGTAGCCACCGCGCGTGATGGTAACAACCATTTCCTCTTCAGGAATCAGGTCTTCCATCGACATATCGCCGTCATAACCGTGCATGATCGCGCTGCGGCGTTCGTCACCAAACTTCGCAACGAGTTCACCGAGTTCGGTCACGACGATCGAGCGCTGCTCGGTTGGCGAGGCGAGAATGCCCTCGTACTCCCGAATCTGCGCTTCGAGCTTCGCCGCGTAGTCAAGAATTTTTTGTCGCTCAAGCGCGGCGAGGCGTCGCAGCTGCAATCCGAGGATCGCGTCGGCCTGCACCTGGTCGACACCCAGCAGCGACATCAGCCCCTCACGGGCCTCATCTACCGTCGGCGAGCGACGAATCAGCGCGATGACCTCGTCAAGCGCGTCGAGCGCCTTGAGGTAACCGCGCTGAATGTGAGCTTCGGCCTCTGCCTTGCGCAGGCGGTAGGCGGTACGGCGCACGATCACGTCGATCTGGTGCTTTGCCCAGTTCGTGATGAAGCCATCGAGCGACAGCGTGCGCGGCACGCCATCGACGATCGCGAGCATGTTCGCGCCAAAGTTCTCTTGAAGCTGCGTGTGCTTGTAGAGGTTGTTCAGCACGACCTTCGCGATCGCATCGCGCTTCAGCACGATCACGAGGCGCTGGCCGGTGCGGCCGCTGGTCTCGTCGCGAATGTCAGAGATACCGGCGACGCGGCCTTCCTTGACCAGGTCTGCGATCTTCACGGCCAGGTTGTCGGGGTTTACCTGGTACGGCAGTTCGGTAACAACGAGGCAGGTGCGTCCCTGAATTTCCTCGATGTTGACGACGGCGCGCATGGTGATCGAGCCGCGACCGGTGCGGTACGCATCACGAATCCCCTTAGTGCCAAGGATCTGCGCGCCCGTTGGAAAGTCTGGCCCCTTGACGCGCTCCATCAGCGCTTCGAGCAGTTCCTCGCGGGTGGCCTCGGGGTGCTCAAGATGCCAGGTGGCCGCCTCAGCTACCTCACGCAGGTTGTGCGGAGGAATGTTCGTCGCCATACCAACGGCGATACCGACCGAGCCGTTGACAAGCAGGTTTGGGAAGCGCGCGGTGAGTACCGTCGGCTCCTGCGTGCGACCGTCGTAGTTGTCTTGAAAATCTACGGTGTCTTCATCGATGTCGCGCACCATCTCCATGGCGAGCGGCGACATTTTTGTCTCGGTGTAGCGGTGTGCTGCCGCACCGTCGTTGCCTGGTGAGCCGAAGTTGCCCTGGCCGAGCGCGAGCGGGTAGCGCATTGCCCACGGCTGCACGAGACGAACGAGCGAGTCGTAGACCGCGCTGTCACCGTGCGGGTGAAACTGGCCCATGACATCACCGATGACACGGGTGCACTTCGAGAATGCTTTGTCGGGTCGGTAACCACCGTCGTACATCGTGTAGATCACGCGGCGGTGCACGGGCTTCAGTCCGTCACGCACATCTGGTAGCGCGCGGCCCACGATCACGCTCATCGCGTAGTCGAGGTACGAACGCTGCATCTCGAGCTGCAGGTCTACCTGATCGATCTTGCCGTGCACCGAAAGATCGTTCTGATCGGCCATTTCGTTCTCTTCTGGGGTCTGGTTTTCAGATGTCAAGGAAACGCACGTCCTTCGCGTTCTGCTGAATGAAACTGCGGCGGGCCTCAACGTCTTCGCCCATTAGCGTTGAGAAGATCTCATCGGCTTTGGCACCGTCTTCGAGGGTCACCTGCAGCAGGGTGCGGGTTTCTGGGTTCATTGTGGTGTCCCACAACTCTTCGTAGTTCATCTCGCCGAGACCCTTGTAGCGCTGCACACCACTTTCCTTCTGCAGGCGCAGGCCCTTTTCGGCACCGGCTGCGAGGCTGCGGTCACGCTCGGCGTCACTGAAGACGTATTCGTGGTCGGCATTCGTCCATTTAATTCGGTACAGCGGCGGCTGCGCGAGGTACACGTAGCCAAGATCGATGAGCGGGCGCATATAGCGGAAGAGCAGCGTCAGCAGCAACGTAGTGATGTGCTGACCGTCGACATCAGCATCGGCCATCAGCACAATCTTGTGATACCTGGCTTTTTCGGGGTCGAATTCTTCGCCGATACCAGCACCAAATGCGGTGATCATCGCCTGCACCTCGGTGTTGCTGAGCGCTCGGTCGAGACGAGCCTTCTCAACGTTCAGGATCTTGCCGCGAAGCGGCAGGATTGCCTGAGTTTCGGGGTTTCGCCCGGTCTTCGCTGAGCCGCCTGCCGAGTCGCCCTCGACGATGAAGATCTCAGAGACCGTGGGGTCTTTGCTCGTGCAGTCAGAAAGCTTGCCTGGCATGCCGCCCGATTCAAGCAGACCCTTGCGTCTCGCGGTTTCGCGGGCCTTGCGCGCCGCGATCCTCGCGGTGGCTGCCTGAATCGCCTTGCGAATAATCTCTTTCGCGGCATTCGGGTTGCGCTCAAACCAATCGCCAAGCTGGTCACCGACGACCTTCTGCACGAATGCTTTCGCCTCGGTGTTACCAAGCTTTGTTTTGGTCTGGCCCTCGAACTGAGGCTCACCGAGCTTCACCGAGATAACCGCGGTAAGACCCTCACGCACATCATCGCCAGAAAGGTTGTCATCTTTCTCACGCAGAATGTTTTTCTCACGCGCGTAACGATTGACCAGAGTGGTCAGTGCGGCGCGGAATCCCTCTTCGTGAGTGCCGCCCTCATGGGTATTGATGGTATTCGCGTAGGTGTGCACGCTCTCGGTGTACGCGGTGGTCCACTGCATCGCGACCTCTGCCGCGATATGGCGGGTGGTGTCTTCAGACTCGAACGAAATGATCTCTTCGTTGACAATTTCTGCGCGCTTTGCGGAGTTAAGGTATCGAACGTAGTCTTCGATGCCTTTCTCATACATGAATTCATCGCCACGGGGCTTCGGCGCTACCAGCTCGCCCGCCTCGTTCTCGACCGGCTCTTGAGGGCGCAGATCGGTGAGTTTGATGCGAAGCCCCTTATTCAAGAAGGCCATCTGCTGAAAACGTGTGCGAAGAGTCTCGTAATCGAACTCGATTGTCTCGAAGATCTCGGCGCTCGGCCAGAAGGTGATCGTAGTGCCGGTCTCATCGGTGGCCGCGCCCTTTGCGAGCGACGCATCGGGCACTCCCCCGGTGAACGACATGTTCCACGTGAAACCTTGACGCTTCACCTCGACTTCAAAACGCGTCGAGAGTGCGTTCACCACAGAAGAACCAACGCCGTGCAGGCCGCCCGAGACTGCATAACCGCCGCCGCCAAACTTACCGCCGGCGTGCAGCACCGTAAGCACGACTTCAACTGCAGACTTTGACGGGTCTGACGAGTGTGGATCGACTGGGATGCCTCGACCATTGTCGATAACACGAACTGCACCGTCTTCGAGAATGGTGACGTCAATTACATCGCAGTAGCCAGCAAGCGCCTCGTCGACAGAGTTATCGACAATCTCGTAGACTAGATGGTGCAGACCTCTTGGTCCAGTAGAGCCAATGTACATACCGGGCCGCTTGCGAACTGCCTCGAGGCCCTCGAGCACCTGGATCGCACCGGCACCGTATTCCTCGGCATTCGCCGCCTGTTCTGAAGTCATTCGCTGCTGTATCTCTCTACTGATGCGATTTCGCGAGTCTGCGTTCTCCCGGCGTATTTCTGCGCCAAGTACATACGCACCCCAGCCTATCAATTATCGCGCGCGAAAGCCCCCCTATCGCGCGATTGAGAGCTACTTTTTGCGAGGGATCGACCCCTTCTCAAGAATCTACGCGTGATTTGAGTAAAACTACGCTCTCTATTCGAAGTTTTGGCAGGACTTTGCCCCTTAGCGACAGCCCACGACTTTACCCGTAGGTGTCCCTTGGGCCTCTACCTTTGATGACGCGCGACCCGTGCCGCCAGCTTGGCGCTCCGGGCGCAAGGAACCTCAAGTCTTCAACGCCAGCTTCAGGGTAGAGCTCAACGATTCGAGTCAACACGTCGGCGCGCATTCTTCGCAGTTCGGTAGCCCATGCAGTCGAGTCGCATTGCACTGTGAGTACCCCGTCTCGCAGTTCAACCACGCGGGTATGTGGCGCGGTGGTTTCACCGACCAGTTCTGGCCAGTCAGAAATCACCTTTGCCTGCTCGAGCTCGGTAGTCCAACCCATGTCTTCTGTGGCAATAGCCAGCACTGACTCCAGAGTTTTTGGCTCACGACCAGGGGAAAATGGCGAGCCGCTCGATTCGCGCCGTGACTTTCTCAGACCGCGACGCCTAAGGGGCATTCCCTTCCAGAGTGCCTTTGCCTGCTGATAGGCGTCGCTGGCGAAACTCCCGTTTTGCTCAGACAAAGTTCACCTCGACGCCAGACGCGAGGTCGCCGTCATTACCGATCTCTTGCACCGCGCCGGCTTCGATACGAACTCGATGCCATTTCCCTTCCGGAACATCGCCTTCGACCGCCGCGGTCACAATTACCTGCTCAAACGCGGAAACCTCAGTCATGAGTGCCGCTCGACGGCGGGCATCAAGCTCGGCGAAGACATCGTCAAGAATAATGACAGGGTCTCCGGATGGGGATTCTTCTCTGAGTAATTTCGCCAGGCTTAGCCTGAGTGCAAGAGCGAATGACCAAGATTCGCCGTGACTCGCGTACCCTTTCACAGGCAGGGCGTTCAACTCAAAGAGGGCGTCGTCCCTGTGTGGGCCCACCAGAGTTACCCCGCGGTCGAGTTCCTGCCGCCGCACATTCGCGAGCGCCTCGCGAAATTGAAGTTCGAGTGTTTCACGTGAAACATCCGCTTCTAAACTTGTGGAGTCATTCGATGTTTCACGTGAAACACTCCGCCTCTTGAGGGTTTGAGTGACGGACTCGATCAATGAGATTTGTGGCCGGTGGTCGTGTTCGACAATGGACGCGTATCCGCTCGCAAGCGGGGACCCAAGCACTCGCACCAAGGATCGACGGGCCGCCATAATTCGCACCCCAAGATCAACAAGTTGGTCATCCCAAACCGAAAGGGTCGCTTCGACTGATCCAGCTGCTGTGTGAGAACGTGCGGTCTTCAGTAGTGTCGTGCGTTGCCGAACAACCCGCTCGTAGTCTGCCAGAACTCCCGCAAACACCGGATTTCTTGCAGCCACGGCCTCATCGAGAAAGCGGCGTCTTATCGAGGGGTCGCCTTTCACCAACGCGAGATCTTCTGGCGCAAATACCACACAACTAAACCAGCGTGTCAGCTCGCGAGGTCGAACCCCATTCTTGTTTACCTGAGCGCGGTTCGCTTTCTCGCGATTGAGCTGCACCTCAAGAAGCACGTCTCGCTCTTCAACCGCGGCCTTCATGCGTACAATAGCGGTGGTAGCACCGGCCCGTATCATGGCCGAATCCCCCGTAACTCTGTGCGAGCCAAGATTCGAGAAATATGCGATTGCCTCGACAAGGTTGGTCTTACCTTGACCATTTCGCCCCACTATGAGGTTGAGGCCTCGCGTAAAGGGAACCTCTGCCTCACAATAGTTGCGAAAATCACTCAGAGAAAGATGCGTCACCCGCATCGCCGCACTCCCCTATCGGAGCAGCAGGTTTGGCTGCAAAAGGTAGCGGAAACTTTGCTGATCAGCATCTTCCTTGCTGCGCTGACTCGTAATCAGCACGGGGCCGGGCTTGCTCGCGTTCTCGGTCCGGGTAAATCCGATCCGAGCAAACTCCGAGTGCGTCGACCGCAATCCGTCAAGCAAAAACTGAGGCTTGAGCGAAACGATCATCTCATCACCCACGAGATGCGCATCTACTGTCTCAACGGCCTGAGCCGTTTCAGAACCCGCAGCTTCGAGCGTCACCTGACCCTCGGTGAACGAAAAGCGAAGTGCCGCCTCGCGCTCGAGCACGAGACCAACGCGGCCAACGGCCTCGACGAGCTCTGAAGTGCTCATCACCGCGTAGTTGTCGATATTTTCAGGGAACAAACGACCAACCGGCGGATAGTTGCCCTTGATGAGCAAAGAAGTAACGGTCTTGTTTCCCCCAGTAAACGCAATCAGTTCACGTTCGCCGTCTTTGACAATCGCGACCTGCACGGTACCGCTCGATCCAAAGGTCTTTCCAACCTCAATCACGACCTTCGCCGGCACCAAAGCGGAAAGCTCCTGATCACCGTCGAGTTGCTGCCAATCGATACGACGAGTTGCTACTCGGTATCGGTCTGTCGCAGTCAGGGTCAGTGCGTTCTCGCTTACCTCGAACTGCACGCCCGTGATCACCGGAGTGACGTCGTCCTTCGAAGCGGCCAAAGAAACCTGAGCCACAGCCTCAGCAAATGCATCGGCGGGCACAGCGCCCGTCACGGTATCAATTCGTGGAACCTGAGGGTACTCCTCAACGGGCATCGCAGGGAGGCTGAACGAGGCCGAGCCGCATCGAATCTGAACTCGAGTTTCGACGAGTGTCACCTCAACGTCGGAGTGCGGCAGTCGAGAAGCGATGTCGCCGAGCAGACGGCCAGATACCAAAGCGCGCCCAGCCTCAGCAATGTCTGCTGTGATCGAAGTGCGAGCGGAGGTCTCATAATCGAAAGACGAAATCGTGAGCTCACCGTCAATCGCCTCAATAAGCGCACCACTGAGCAGAGGTTGGGTCGGACGCTGCGGCAACAGCTTTGCCGCAAACGAGACAGCCTCGCTGAACACGTCTCGGTTGACGGTAAAACGCATGGCATCTCCTTAGTGGGGACGGTGAATTACATGCTGAAGGCAGCACGCTCGTCTCACAATCTTTGCATACTCGGAGAGTGATGCGAATGACACGGCCTTTGAGCGGCGGCCGGACGACCGCAAGGCGTTATTGAGAGCCTCTATGAAAAGTAAATAAATTGTTAATAGTAATAAGTCCTGTGGAAACTGTGGATAACTCGAGCGATCCCAATTCACGACAGGGAACTACAAGCTTGTGAGTTGTTGGCGGGCCGTGGATAACCCACCTTCCGCATGAAACCGCGAAAGTTGGCGAGGTGGCTATCCCTCACAGGCGAAAGCAATTCATCCACATCGACACGCGAGTTGTCCCCAGTTATTCACAGGTCAGGCCAATGCTGTGGATAACTCGAGCGCCCTCTGTTTACTTAGCGGGCGCTTTTGATGAGAGAAGTGAGCTCAGCGACCTGGTTAAAAATCGACCGACGCTCCGCGATGAGCTGGGTGATCTTCTTGCACGCGTACATGACTGTGGTGTGGTCACGGCCGCCAAAAAGCTGGCCGATTTTTGGCAGCGACAGAGATGTCAGCTCCCTGCAGAGATACATTGCGATTTGTCGCGCAAGCGCGATCTGCTGGGCTCGCGAAGGGCCATAGAGATCGTCAACCGCTAGATCGAAGTAGTCCGCAGTCCGACTGATGATGTCAGAAGGCTGCACATCGTTGTCCTCGTCCAGAGTGATCAGATCTTTGAGCACGATCTGCGCAAGAGGCAAGTCGATGTGCTGCTGCTGCAGGCTTGCGAATGCAGTGACGCGAATCAGTGCACCTTCGAGTTCACGAATGTTCGAGGTGAATTTCGACGCAATAAACTCCAGCACCTGATGATCGAGCTCAAGCTGCTCGCGCTGGGCCTTCTTTCGCAAAATTGCGATTCTGGTCTCGAGATCGGGTACCTGAATATCTGTAAGCAGACCCCACTCAAATCGAGAAAGCATTCGCTCTTCGAAGCCACGCAACTGCTTTGGCTGCACATCGCTGGTGATGACCACCTGTTTGTTGTGCCCGTGCAAGGTATTGAAGGTGTGGAAGAACGCCTCCTGCGTTTCTGCCTTGCCCTCAAGAAACTGAATGTCGTCGATCAGCAACACATCAATGCCACGGTACCGAGCGTGGAATGCCGCTCCCTGGTTGTTCGCGATCGAGTTAATGAAATCGTTCGTAAAATCTTCGGAACTCACGTAACGTACGCGGATCTCGGGATAAAGTTCGCGAGCATAGTGCCCGATTGCGTGCAACAGGTGGGTTTTTCCGAGACCAGAGTCGCCGTAAATGAACAGCGGATTGTACGCACGGGCAGGGGCCTCGCCGACCGCGACAGCTGCGGCGTGAGCAAAGCGATTGGACTGCCCGATCACGAAGGTGTCGAAGTGATACTTCGGGTTGAGCCTGCTGTCGAGCACTTCAGGGACCCCATGCTTTGCAAGCGGCTCATTGAGAGGCCGAGATGCTTCGTTCACCACGCCGCCGGTAAACGAACCGGTTTCGGCAATCGATTGCTTCGGAGAAACGACCTCTTCGGGTTCGGGGTCGATCGCGGGCTGCGCGTCTGGATCGACCACGACAACAAAGCTTTCAATGCCGACTGCATCAGGAATCGAAGCAATTGCGCTCATGATTGCCGGGCGAAGCTTGTTCTCAAGCAGCTTCAGCGTGAAATCGTGCTGGACCGCGAGATACAGCATGCCGGCACCAACGCCCCGGGGCACCGCAAGCGCAAGCTGAGCGCCGACTGCGGGGCCCACAGATGGGTCACCCATGACTGCATGGGTGACCTGCGCCCAAACGCGCATTACCTCTTCTTCAGTCATGAGTTCCTCGTATAATGTGAACGACTATTCACAGGTGATCCCACAAATTAGTTCACAGGGAGTGATGTGGGGGCAAAAGCACTAGATCCCTTGCAGGGTCTGGCCTCGATAACGTCTTCGTTCACGCTAGTCACAGATTTGTCCACAGGCAAGTTGAAAACGTTCTCCCCACCTCGGCTATCATTGGGACACACCGAGATGAATCGGGCCGCACCCCTCAGGGAGGCCGATAATCCGCCTTTTTGCGTGCTCTCTTTGACTCTGAGCCGCAATAGGCGTAGACTTTCTGACTTGTATGGGCGCACAAGCGTGCCCACCCACCGACTTTCGGTGCCGCAAGGCACAGACTTCACGGAGTTTTCATGAGCAAGCGTACTTTTCAGCCCAACAATCGCCGCCGCGCCAAGGTGCACGGCTTCCGCGCTCGCATGCGCACCCGCGCTGGCCGCGCGATCATCACGGCTCGCCGCGGCAAGGGCCGCGCGAAGCTGACCGCGTAATTCTTCTACTCTGCGGGCGACGTGCCAGCGAAGCATCACCGAGTCACTCGGGGCGATGACTACCGCCACATCGTACGCAAAGGCAACCGCGTGGGGGGTGCAAACTGCATCACCCACGCGGTTTTGCATGTTGAGGCGGGTAAACCGGCACGATTTGGCTTCATTGTTTCAAAAGCCGTGGGCAACGCGGTGACACGCAATCTGGTGCGTCGTCGCTTGAAGTCGATCGTTGAACAGCGATTGTCAGATGGCTTCACTGGCGCCGATGTGGTCTTTCGCATGATGCCGCGCTCGGCAGATACCTCGTTCCAAGACCTCAAAGATGAGACGAATCGAGCGTTGGATCGTATCGAACGGCTTCGAGCGGAGTCACAATGATTGGTCGCATCGCTCAGGAGATCTGGCTGCTCCCCCGCAACGCAGCAATTACGTTTATGCACGGCTACCGCCGTGTGATCTCACCGCTCTATGGCCAGGTCTGCAGGTACTATCCAAGTTGTTCGCGCTACGCTTTGGAAGTATTCCAGCGCCAAGGCTTTGTGGTCGGCGTGGCGCTCACCCTGTGGCGGCTAGCCCGCTGCAACCCGTTCTCGGCGGGAGGCATTGATGATGCGCCCGAGCGAGCACACCCAAGTTTTCCAATAAATGCACGCGGATTCGTTCGCCCAAGTACTCGAAAGTCCTGATCATGATGGAATTCATCGACACGATTCTCTGGCCGCTGCGATGGCTCGTTGAACTCGTGCTCTGGGCCTGGCACCAGCTCTTTACCTGGATCGGAATGGATCCCGCTTCGGGTGTGACCTGGTTGCTTGCAATCCTCGGTCTCGTTGTTGTGGTGCGCTCAGCACTTATTCCCGTTACGGTGCGCCAGATTAAGGCTCAGCGCCGCATGATGGATCTCGCTCCAGAGATGAAGAAGATCCAGGCAAAGTACAAGGGCAAGAACGACCAATTCTCGCGCGAGGCCATGAGTCGCGAGACGATGGCGCTTTACAAGAAACACGGCACCAACCCGTTCTCGTCGTGCCTGCCCATCTTGATTCAGATGCCGATCTTCTTCTCGCTCTTTGCGGTTCTGCGTAACGCGGCGGGTGCGGTCGGCAGTGGTGGCAACGGTAAGGGGCTTCCTGGCGTTGGCATGATGAACCAGGAAATGACCGACAGTTTCAACCAGGCCTCGATTTTTGGTGCGCCCCTGAAGCTCACTTTCACGCAGGGCTGGGAGTCAGGCAACTGGGTGGTCGTGGTGCTGCTCGGCGTCATCATGGTGCTCATGATCGCTTCGCAGTTCTTCACTCAGCTGCAGATCATGTCGAAGAATGTCAGCGACGAGACGAAGGCCTCGCCGATGTACCGCCAGCAGAAGATCATGCTGTACATCATTCCGTTCGCGTTCCTCTTCTCAGGCTTCACGTTCCCCTTGGCCCTCAACATCTACTGGTTCACCTCGAACCTGTGGACCATGGGCCAGCAGGCTATTGTAATCAACACCATGCCCACCCCGGGCAGCGAGGCATGGCGCAGCCGGCAGGCTCGCCTGAAGGCAAAGGGCAAGCTCACCGACGATGAGGTTGCCGAGATCGAACGCATTGAAGGCACCGCCCCGTCGCAGGGTCAGCGCCAGCAGCCGGTAAGCGCAAAGCGCGCCAAGAAGAAGAAGTGACGGTAGACATCATGAGCGAAGATCAGCTGAACGAATCTGCCGAGACGGCTACTCCCGATGACCTAGAGGCAGAGGGTGACCTTGCCGCAGATTACATTGAGGGTCTACTTGACCTTGCAGATCTCGACGGCGACCTCGATATCTCGGTCGCGAGCGGTCGCGCGTATCTCTCGGTCACCGGTGGTGGCGAAGATCTCGACCGCCTCGCGATGCCCGAGACCGTGCAGGCACTGCAAGATCTGACTCGTATCGCGGTGCAGAACCAGACCGGCCGATTCTCGCGCCTGATTCTGGATATCGGCGGCTCACGTGACGCCCGCACTATCGAGCTGCGCGCTTTTGTCGATGCGGCTATCGCGCAGATTGCCGCCGGCCGCGCCGAGGTCGAGCTTGAGCCTATGTCGTCGTACGAACGCAAGTTGGTGCACGACATCGTTGCAGACCTCGGTCACCACAGTCAGTCGCGTGGCGAGGGGCGCGATCGCCGCCTCGTCGTTACCGCGGCGTAAGACCTGCAGATCGTTTCACGTGAAACCATGACCGATGTGCTGATCGAAACCGAGCCGGCAGCTGCCGCTGAGATCGCGGGTGACCGTATCGACGTGCTGCGCGCATTCGCGGCCGACCTCGGCGAACGCGGTGAGACTCTTGGCCTTATCGGGCCACTTGAGCCACCGCGCCTGTGGACAAGGCACCTGCTCAACAGCGCGATCCTCGCCCCCCTCATCGAACCCGGTGCCAGCGTCGCCGACATCGGAACCGGTGGCGGAATGCCCGGTCTTGTGCTCGCAATTGTCAGGCAAGACGCGACCTTTAAGCTGATCGAGCCGATGGAACGACGCTGCGCGTGGTTGAACGAACAGGTCGACAGGCTTGGTCTCGAGAACGTCGAAGTGAAGCGCGGTCGCGCAGAGGAATTTCATGACGCATTTGAGGTGGATCAGCTCACCGCGCGAGCAGTGACCGCCTTGCGCAAGCTGGTGCCGCTCGCGGCGCCGCTGCTGCGCGACGGCGGCGAGCTACTGCTCCTTAAGGGCAATTCGGTGCAGGGAGAGATCGACGCCGCCGAAAAGGTGCTGCGCAAGTACAAGGTGCGAGACATCAGTACCCAGGTACTCGGCGAAGGCCTGCTCGCCGAGGCGACTAGAGTATTTAGAGCGCGGGTGAGGTAAACCCCCGCGAAAACCGCTGCAGCTGAAGGATCCGATGACCGACACCGAGAACGCACTGGTGGGCAACCACCTAGTCGACAAGGTTCGCCGCCGCCGCATCCTTGAGGCGAACGCGTCACCACTTCCGACCGAGACCCGTGTAATCACTGTCTCGAACCAGAAGGGCGGGGTCGGTAAGACCACGACCACCGTCAATCTGGCGTCTGCGCTCGCCCGCCGCGGCGCGAACGTGCTGGTCATTGATCTTGACCCGCAGGGTAATGCGTCAACCGCACTCGGAGTGGCGCATCGACCCGAGAACACCAGCATCTATGAGGTGTTGCTCGGCGACCAGACTATGCACGAGGCACTGCAGCAGAGCACCGATCACGAGAACCTGTTTTGCGTGCCCTCGACCATCAACCTTGCCGGCGCAGAGATTGAGCTTGTCTCGCTGGTCGCCCGTGAGCAGCGACTGCGCACCGCGCTCGAGAGCTTCTTGCAAGAGTCAGAACGTGAGTTTCACTACGTCTTTATTGACTGCCCGCCATCGCTCGGCTTGCTCACCGTCAACGCGTTCGTCGCCGCGCGTGAGGTATTGATTCCGATTCAGTGCGAGTACTACGCGCTCGAGGGTTTGAGTCAGTTGCTGGGCAACATTCAGCTGATTCAGAAGCACCTCAACCCGGCGCTTCGCGTTTCTACGATTCTGCTGACAATGTACGACGCGCGCACAAACCTCGCGCACGAAGTGGCTGCCGAGGTGCGCGAGCACTTTCCGTCTGAGACTCTCGCGGCCGTGATTCCACGTTCGGTGCGCGTCTCTGAAGCACCGAGCTACGGTCAGACGGTGCATGCCTACGACCCCGCGTCGATCGGTGCGCTCGCCTATCTCGAGGCGGCAGCTGAGATTGCGCTGCGCGAACACACTACGAACACAAACGAAGGAGCCTAAGAGATGGCGACGAAGAAGCGCGGCGGCCTTGGCCGCGGAATCGGCGCATTGATTCCGCAGGCGAGTGAGGGCGAACGCCCCGTCGACGTGTTCTTTCCGAACCGCACTCAGGCGACTGACGCCGCGTCAGCCGTGACGTCGACCCTTTCGGCTGCCTCAGAGGACGACATCACGGCGAGCAACGCCTCAACCGAAGGCGCCGAGTTGCGCGAGGTGCCGGGCGCACGACTCACTCGCCTGAAGCTCAGCGAGATTGTGCCGAACCGTGTGCAGCCGCGCACCGAGTTCGACGAAGAAGCGCTCGAAGAGCTGACCCACTCGATTCGCGAGTTTGGCGTGTTTCAGCCGGTTGTGGTGCGCGAAATCGAACCAAAACCGAAGAAGGGTCAGCCGCGCTACGAACTCATCATGGGTGAACGCCGCTTCCGTGCGAGTGGTCGTGCCGGTCTCGAAGACATTCCTGCGATCGTTCGTTCGACCGCAGACGAGCACATGCTGCGCGACGCGCTGCTCGAGAACCTGCACCGCGCGCAGCTGAACCCGCTCGAAGAGGCGTCGGCCTACCAGCAGCTGCTTGCAGACTTCGGCATCACGCAGGAGCAACTGGCGACCCGCATAGGCCGCTCGCGCCCCCAGATTTCGAACACGATTCGCCTGCTGAAGCTGCCTGAACCAGTGCAGGCGCGCGTCGCAGCGGGAGTGCTCTCGGCGGGTCACGCTCGCGCGATCCTCTCGCTAGACGGTGAGACTGGCAGCGCAGAGGCGATGCAGCGCCTCGCCGACAAGATTGTCAACGAGGGTCTTTCGGTGCGAGCCGCCGAGGCCGCAGCCGGCGAGCTACCAAAACCCGGCAAGGGTAAAAAGCCTCGCCCCGGCGGGGTGCAGGCGCAGCTCGACGCGATTGCAGAGCGCCTCGGTGATCGCTTCGACACGCGGGTGCACGTCAAGCTCGGCGCCAAGAAGGGCCAGGTCACGATCGACTTCGCGACGATCGCAGACCTGAAGCGCATTCTCGATGAGCTGGGTGATCCGGGCTTCAACTGAGGCGATCGGTCATGGGTATACCGTCTCTGTCCAAGTGATGGTCTGACTGGTTGTGTCACAAACGTCGGTCAAGCAGGGCTCCCGTTTTCTGAATCGCAGCTTTGAGCGAGTTCGACGGCTTGGGGCCAGGAGAGTAGGGCATCGCCCCAGAGAGTTCTGTCTTGAATGCCGAGTTCTGAAAAGTATGGGTCATCAGCCAGTAACACCCGGTCATCGTTTGACATGAGCCCGATCGAAAGCGTGTCAATCTCGATGGGCATCGTGCTCACAATGGCCTTGATAGAGCTGCAGAGCATTGGGGCGGTGAAGACTTCTTCATCGACCGAAAGCCCAACTCTCAGCTCTCGTTGCTTGCTGTCTATGAACCCAGCAGTGACGTTGGTTACTCCCGGTGCTCCTGCGAGTTCAACTATCTCGCGAAGTTGCGCGTCGCGCAGGGCACGATCTTTTGGGGTCTGTGTGAGCGCAGCACACCCGGCGGTGGAGAGAACGACGATTGCAAGCATGGGTAGCGAGGCTCGTGTGAAGGGCTTCAATTTCAACTCATCTCTGTCAGGGCATTTACCCGTTCTCGTGGTTCACTCGTACCGTTTTGCGGCCAACTCGGCTTCACTCCAATCAACGATTAGCCTTCCACGCGGTTCATCGACCAGGGGCACCTCAAGTTCTTCGAGAAGTGTTCGCGCGTTTGTTGGTGACGAATCAATTGAAGAGAACCTCAGGTCGAGTTCACCGACATGGAAGGGCACCCGTAACACAAGCGCCCGAATCGTGTGGCATAGGGCGGATGCGTTGAAAGTGCTGCTGTCGACGTAGAAGACCCATTGTGAGCTCGACGTCGGCATCAGCAAAGACTGTCAGGTTCGCATCAAGCACCGAGGGCTGACCTGCAGCGATCACGGCATCCCTTGCTCCGGAGTCTTCGAGTCGTTGTTCATGCTGAGAAAAGTTCACACCACATCCGGTGAGTGAAAAGATCAAAACGCCTGCGAGCATGCAAGCGGCAAAATTGCTGTGTTTCATGGGTACATCTGGGCAGATGATGGTCTGACTGGTTGCGTCACAAACGTCGGTCAAGCATGGCTCCCGTTTTCTGAATCGCAGTTTTGAGCGAGTTCGACGGCTTGGGGCCAGGAGAGTAGGGCATCGCCCCATTCATTCCTGTCTTGAATGCCGAGTTCTGAAAAGTATTCATCTCGGGGCAGCAACACCCGGTCATCGTTTGATATGAGCCCAACCGAAAGCGTGTCAATCTCGATGGGCATCGTGCTCACGGTTGCTTTGATAGATTCGCAGAGCATCGAGGCGGTGAAGACTTCTTCATCGACCGAAAGCCCAATTCCCAGCTCTCGTTCCTTACTGTCAATGAACCCATACGTCACGCTGGTCACTCCCGGTGCTCCTGCGAGTTCAACTATCTCGAGAAGATGCGCGTCTCGTATGGCACGCTCGTTTGGAGTCAGTGTGAGCGCAGCACACCCGGCGGTGGAGAGAACGACGATTGCAAGCATGGGGAGCGAGGCTCGTGTGAAGTTCTTCAATTCCAAACTCCTTCTGTTCGGGTAGGTCAACCGTCGCTGAGTAAGATGCGGCCGGGCTTTTGCAGCAGTTACCACTCAAGTTGTTTGTTATCGGATGAAGCCTTCGCATGCCCGGCACGGGAGGATTCTGCGGCTCGGTAGGGGTTCGATACCCTCTGAAGCAATATGTTAGGGATAGATTGTTTCGGTCCAGATAATCGCTTGCTCGGTGGTCGTGCCGAAGCCGGTATTCTTAGCCACATCATTCCAGAACGAGCCGACCGAGTCTTTGTACCAGTCTTCGTAGCCGATTTTCGGAATGCGGGTCGCAGACTCGAGCGACGACTTGTTTAGCACCGTGATATTGACCTCGTAGCTCCCGTCGGGATTCACACCAATCACTGTGACCTCTGCGACGTGTGACCCGAGGTAGGTCACCGCAAGATTGCCCGTGAGCCCACCGGTGAGAAGCGTCGAGTAGTCGATGACGTACTTGCCGACACCCTCGACTCCACCCAAGCTGTAGACGTTGTTGATATCCGAATAGAGCACACTACTCTCTGTCGCAGAAGAGTCGCCAACCTGCAGCTTTCCATCTCGCGCGAGTTGATGCAGATCAGCCCGCATTCGGTCGTAAAACGGGTGCGAGCGCAGCAACTCGGTGAATGCGTCTCCCTCGCGAAAGAACCTTCTGTTTTCTCCTCCTTTTCCAAGCCACTCCGCTCCGAGCTGCCACGGTGTAAGGCGGCGCTCTGCGCGGTCTTCTGGATAGTCGGGAATCGAATCAGGTTTTGCCCCGGCAGGTACTTCGATCTTCGCGGCCTCGCCGAGCAGGCGCTCGGCCGCAGCACTGAGCGACGCACAGAGGCGAACGATCGCCTCGATCGCCTCGCGTTCGCGTTTGTTTTGCAGCGTCGCACCGAGAAACGCAACGCCCGCAGCGCCGGTGAACGAGCCTGCGGGGCCGAGCAGCACAAGGCCGCCGGCAAGCAGCTCGGCGACGACTTGCGGCGGCACGTCGACGGAAGGTAGCGAGGCGAAGTCATCTCGGGCGCGCGCCAGAGCGAGGTTTGCATCATCGATAGCGAACGCAGCAAACCGAACAGCATCACCGTTCAGCACCGCGCGGAATCGCAATTTGTGCGCCTGCGCCGCCGCTGCTGCGCCAGTGAGACCTCCGAGGCCGACATCGCCTTCCACTCGCGAATAGCGCTCCGATGCGCTCTCGAGCGCGTCAGCCAGAGCGACGCTCTCGGCCGAGAGAAGATACGGTGAGGCCTGCGCCGCTCTTCTCAGCTCCTCATACGCGCTCAATTCAAACCCTCCTCGCCCTGCGTGCCGATGGCGCCCGCGGCCCACTCAGCCGCGATCTCTGCGACGAGCTGTTCTGCCGCAGCGTCGGCCGCACCGAGACTCTCTGCCGAGTCCAGCAGGTTTCGCGAGAACGTCAGTGCCTGCAGCGACGAACCGTTTGCCAACCTGGCGGTCGTCCAAGCGAACTGGTGCAGCGCCCGGTCGAATACTTCTGTTGAGGGCAAGCCGACGCGGTTCGGTTCACGAAACGCAAACTGATGATCGATCAGCGTATCGCCCGATTCGGCAGTTGAGGTGATGTGCTCAGAAACGAGCCCCGGATCTATGAAGATGCGGCTCTGGGACATGCTGTGCCTTTCTCGTTGCCCCCTATGTGGTCTCCCCTGCTCTGATCGTACTGCTTGATCGGGCGTCCCCACGCCATGCGAGCTACGCTGAGACTACAAGCGAGGAGCCGCCCGGCGGCTCGACGGCTCGATGACCGGTGCTTTCGAGCACTAGAATCTTGCGGAACGCAGACGACGCATGAAGGAGTGCAGGTGAGCGACTACGCAATTATCGGCGCGGGCCCGTCAGGTCTCGCAATGGCACGCGCCCTGCAGAAGGTGGGCCTTGCGGTCGACGGCTACGAGGCCTCTCACAATGTCGGCGGGCTGTGGGACATCACGAACCCTCGCAGCACCATGTACGAGTCGGCGCACTTGATTTCGTCGCGCACCACCACCGAGTTCACCGAGTTTGCGATGCGCACGAGCGTCGATTACCCGGGGCATCGCGTGCTCAAGCGCTACTTCGACGACTACGCCGATGCGTTCTCGCTTCGCGACAGTTTTAGCTTCAATACGCAGGTGACGAGGATCGCGCCCGCAGCCGGGGGTGGCTGGTCGCTCACCGCGGCGGGCCCCGACGGCGAAGTCACGAGGCACTACCGCGGGGTGATCCTCGCCAATGGCACTCTGGCTGAACCCAATGTGCCGAACTTCGCTGGTAACTTCAGTGGCGAACTTATGCATACGAGCGAGTACACGAGCCCCTCGCAGCTTGCGGGCAAGCGGGTACTGATCATCGGTGCGGGCAACTCGGGTTGCGACATCGCGGTCGACGCCGTGCATCACGCTCAAAGCGTCGACATGAGCGTGCGCCGCGGTTACTATTTCGTGCCTCGCTACCTATTCGGTAAGCCGAGCGACACTCTGAACCAGGGCAGGCCGATGCCCAGACCCATCAAACAGTTCGTCGATAAACGCGTGCTGCAGGCGTTCACCGGCGACCCCGTGCGCTTCGGGTTTCCGAAACCCGACTACAAGATCTACGAGTCGCACCCGATCGTGAACACCCTCATTCTGAACCACCTCGGGCAGGGCGATCTGCGCATCATGCCCGACATCGAGCGGTTCGATGGCAACACGGTGCACTTCAAAAAGTCGGCGAAGACAAAAACGAGGGGCGAGGATCTGCCAGACAGCGAGCAGTACGACCTGATCTTGCTCGCGACGGGGTACAAGCTTGACTATCCGATGGTTGATCGCTCGCACCTGAATTGGCGTGGCGCTGCGCCAGAGCTCTTTCTGAACATCTTTACGCCCGAGTTCAATGGGCTCTACGTGATGGGCATGGTCGAGGCGTCTGGTCTTGGTTGGCAGGGGCGCTATGAGCAGGCCGAGCTGATCGCCGCATATCTGCAGGCCGAGCAGGCTGATGCCAAGCGCGCGGGTCGCTTTCGGCACCGTGTCGCGCTCGACCCGTGGCCCGACCTCACTGCGGGGTACAAGTATCTCGGGCTCGAACGCATGTCGTACTACGTGAACAAAGACGCATACCGCGGCGCGGTGCGCGCCGAGACGACCGCATTGCAGCGGAGCACCGAGACGAATGGGGGCGTGAAATGAACATCGACGAGGTAGTGCTCAACTTTGCGCCCGGCACGCTCATGATCTTGAATGTCGTGCTCGGGCTCATTATGTTTGGCATCGCGCTCGACACTTCGCCGAGCGACTTTAAGGTCGTGTTT
Organism: Actinomycetota bacterium; assembly: GCA_020161315.1. Lineage (GTDB taxonomy): Bacteria > Actinomycetota > Actinomycetes > Actinomycetales > Microbacteriaceae > Leucobacter. Next base: position 20,329 of record JAIUOH010000015.1, read on the forward strand.
CGGCACCCGAAGCCGTTCATTATTGCGATCCTCGCCCAATTGCTGGTGCTGCCGATCATTACGTTTGGGCTCACGCTCGTGTTGCCGGTCACCGCGTCGATGGCGCTCGGCATGATTCTCGTGGCGTGCTGCCCGCCAGGCAATATCTCGCAGGTGCTCACGCACCTCTCGGGCGGCAACGTCGCACTCTCGGTGTCGATGACGGCGGTGGGTAACCTGCTCTACATCGTGGCGATGCCGCTCAGCATCGCGTTCTGGGGCTCGCTGCATCCGACCGCGAGCGTGCTGTTGCGCGAGGTTGAGCTCGATCCAATCAAGATGCTGCTTGAAATTGTGCTGATCATCGGCCTCCCGTTTGTGATTGGCCTGTTGCTGCGCGCGAAGTTGCCGGTGTTCGCGCAGAAGGTGCAGCCTTTTGTGAAGTGGTTCAGCCTCATCGCGCTGCTCGGCTTCATTGTCGGCGCGCTCGCCGGCAACTGGAGCTATTTCATCGCTTTTCTCGGCATCATTCTGCTGGTCGTCGCGATTCACGACGCGGTCGCCCTCGCAATCGGTTACGGCACCGCATATGTTGGAGGGCTTGGTACGCGCGAGCGTAAGGCGGTCACCTTCGAGGTCGGCATTCGAAATGCGGGCCTCGGCCTCGGACTGGTGTTCAGTTTCTTCGATGGCCTCGGCGGCATGGCGATCGTCGCCGGCTGGTGGGGTGTCTGGGACATCATTGCGGGCCTCACGCTCGCGTCGCTCTGGGCGGCGCACACGAAGCGCCGCACCGGCTCGATCAAGGGCGACCCGAGTGGCAAGGGTGCGGCGGTGGCCATCACTTCGGGTGATGACGGGATTGGTGGTTCTGCTCAGGCTCCGGGATCCGCGTCGCCAGACGGTCGCGCGTCGTGACCCGCGTCTTGGTGACCGGCGGGGCCGGGTTTCTTGGATCGAACGTCGCGGCGGCGCTGGCCTCACGCGCTGACGTGGCACTCGTGATCGCGGGCGATGTGCGGGAGCCCGCATCTTTGCCTGACGGTGTGCGGTTCGCGAAGTGCGATGTGACCGATGCCGGGTCGATCGCTCCCCTGCTGCGTGAGTACAGCATCGACACTGTGGTGCACCTCGCGGCGATCGTGAACCCCGGTCGGGATGTCTCGCTTGAGTATCGCGTCGATGTTGAGGGCTCGGCGAACGTGCTTGCCGCCTGCATTGAGGCGGGGGTTACCCGCATTGTGGTCTCGAGTTCGGGGGCAGCGTATGGTTATCACGCCGACTCCCCCGCGTGGATCGACGAGACGGTGCCTGCGCGCGGCAGCGACGAGTTTCCGTATTCGAAGCACAAGCGCCTCGTCGAAGAGATGCTGGCAACATATCGCGAGCGTCACCCCTCGCTGACCCAAACCGTGTTTCGAATTGGTACGATCCTCGGCCCCACCGTGAAAAACCAGATCACGGCGCTTTGGGATGGGAAGCGACTGCTGCACATCGCGGGCAGCGACTCGCCCTTCGTGTTCGTGTGGGTAGATGACGTTGCGGCCGCAATGGTGCGCGCGGCAACCGGCGGGCCGGCTGGCGTCTATAACGTGGCAGGCGACGGTGCGCTCACGGTGCCCGAGATAGCGACCAGACTCCGTAAGCCACTTCTCACGGTGCCCGCGTGGGCGTTGACGGCGGCCCTGTGGGTAGGGCGCACGCTGCGTCTCACGGAGCACGGCCCTGAGAAGGTGCGCTTTTTGCGTTACCGCCCGGTGCTCGCAAACGATCGCCTGAAGCGCGAGTTTGGTTTCACCCCAACACGCACCTCGCGTGAGGCGTTCGAGGAATACCTGGCGACGCACCCCGGGGTTGCACTCGGAGACGGCGGCGTGAGCAAGGCGTAAAGATTGCGTGAGTTGCCGTATGGAAATCGTAAGGATCTGGCCCGTGTGTGTGCGCACGCGCTTCGATAGTAGGAGCACCTGACGTGAGGCGGCCGCTCGGCCGCCCAGGGTGCGCGAATCGAGGATAGGTGCGGTGAGTACTGCGGAGTTTGGATCTTCGCTCGAGGTGCCCCCGAGCGAACAGCGGCCACGACGCGGCATGGCGCTCGGCAGGTGGATGCTTGCCGAGACAGCCGAGTCGCCCGGCCGCCAGACTGGCCCGCACGGCAGGCCAGAGGAACACCGCCGAGCGCACTGGCTTCGCGTCATGTGCCTCACTGGCCTCGACTACTTCTCGACCCTCGGCTATCAGCCTGCGATCGCCGCACTCGCTGCCGGGGCGATCGCCCCGCTCGCCACACTTGTGCTTGTGATTGTCACGCTTGCGGGAGCGCTGCCGGTCTACCGCCGCGTCGCCAAGGAAAGCCCGCACGGCACTGGCTCGATCTCGATGCTCGCGAAGCTGATGCCCCGCTGGGGCGGAAAGCTCGCGGTGCTCGCTCTGCTCGGCTTTGCCGCCACCGACTTCATGATCACCATGACGCTCTCGGCCGCAGACGCCACCGCACACCTTGTCGAAAACCCGTTCGCACCCTCGGGCCTTAAGGGGCAAGAGGTCGTCATCACGCTCGCTCTGCTCGCCGGGCTTGGCGTGGTGTTTTTGCGTGGCTTCAAAGAAGCGATTCGACTCGCCACGGTGCTGGTGGGTGTGTTTCTGGCACTCAACCTGGTGGTGGTGTCGGTGGCGCTTTTCGAGCTCATCGGGCACCCGGTCTTTCTTGGCGATTGGTGGCAGGTGCTCACTACCCAGCACGGCGACCCATTTTTCGTGATCGCGGTAGCGCTGCTCGTGTTTCCAAAACTCGCGCTCGGCCTTTCTGGCTTCGAGACTGGCGTCGCGGTGATGCCTCAGATTCGCGGCGATAAGGGCGACACCGAAGAGCACCCGGTCGGCCGCATTCGCGGAGCGCGCCGACTGCTGATGACATCGGCGCTCATCATGAGCGGCTTTCTCATCACGTCGTCGATCACAACGGTTGCGCTGATCCCGGCGCAAGAATTTCAGCCGGGCGGTGAGGCGAACGGGCGTGCGCTCGCGTACCTCGCGCACCACTTCTTGGGCGACGGGTTTGGTACCGTCTACGACCTCGCAACTATCGCAATTCTCTGGTTTGCCGGTGCATCGGCGATGGCCGGCCTCTTGAACCTGGTGCCCCGCTACCTGCCGCGCTACGGCATGGCACCGGCGTGGGCAAGGGCAACCCGCCCGCTTGTGCTGGTCTTTACCGCCGTCGCCTTCTTCATCACGATCATCTTTCAGGCGAGCGTCGATGCGCAGGGCGGTGCGTATGCAACCGGTGTGCTCGTGCTGATCACCTCGGCGGCGATTGCGGTGACGCTTGTGGCCAGGCGGCGAGGCGAACGCGGCGCTACGATCGGGTTCGGCATCATTACGCTCGTGTTTCTATACACGACGGTGGCAAACATCATTGAGCGCCCCGACGGCATCAAGATTGCGGCGTGCTTCATCGTCGGTATAGTCGTGGTGAGTTTCATCTCGCGCATCGCGAGGTCAACCGAGCTACGCGCCACCTCGGTGCGGCTTGACGCACGCGCATCGGAGTTTGTTGACTCGCTGCAGGGCGGTGCACTACGTCTCGTCGCGCACGAGCCAAACGATCTGAGCGACGGGCGATACGAGCAGAAACTACATCATGCTCGCCTGGCGCACGGGCTGCCAGACAACAATGTACTGTTCATCGAAGTCGAGGTGTCAGACAGTTCTGACTTCGAGGGCGAGCTCGTGGTGCAGGGTGTCGAGCGCCACGGTTACCGCGTGCTGACGGTTCGCGGCAGCACCGTGCCGAACGCGATCGCCGCGGTGGCTCTGCACCTCAGCGCTAACTTTGGGTGCATGCCGCACGTCTACTTTCGTTGGACCGAGGGCAACCCCATCAGCAATCTGCTGCGCTTTCTGCTCTTCGGTGAGGGCGAGATCGCGCCCATGACCCGCGAGGTGCTGCGTGAAGCTCAGCCAGATGTGACCAGGCGCCCCTGGATTCACGTAGCGTAGAGCTGTGAAGAAAGAAGCGGGTGCCTTGCCTCCGATGCGCCAATTGGCAGGCTTCATCGTTGCCCTGCTCGCTCTGCCCCTGCTCATGCTGGCCTTCGGCAGCTTTCACACCCCAAACGCCATCGCTATTGAGGTGCTCTGCCTGCAGCTCTACGTGGTGATCGTCGCGCTCATCGGTGGTCTCTGGCCCGCCCTGCTCGCGGCAGTCGGCTCGGGTGTGCTGCTCGACCTGTTCTTCATCGAACCGCACTTCACCGTAGCCGTGGCCGACCCGATTCACCTCACGGTGTTATTGCTGCACATCGCAACCGCCGTGGTGGTGAGCGTGGTGCTCGAGCGTCATAGGCGCGAGGCGGCAGCGAAGGCGATTGAGCCGATCGCTGCGTCGGACAATATGCGCGCTGCGCTGCTCTCTGCGCTCAGCCACGACCTGCGCAGACCCCTCGCCTCCGCAACCGCGGCGGTCGGGGGGCTGCGGTCGGCGGGCGAAGCGCTCTCGCCCGCCGACCGAGATGAACTGCTCGCGACCGCCGACGAGAGCCTCGCCTCACTCACCGCACTCGTGACCGATCTGCTCGACGTCAGCCGCGTGAACGCTGGTGTGCTCGCGATTTCTCCTATCGCCCTCGACCCCATGGATGTGATCGAGCCCGCCCTCGAAGAGTTCGGCAATGTGCAACCGCCCATCGAGGTGTTGGCCGAACACCGCAGGGCCAAGATCCTCGCCGACCCTGTGCTGCTGCAGCGGGCGATCGCAAACCTGCTGGCCAACGCACTGCGCTTCTCCCCCACGGGCTACCCAGTGCAGATTGCGACGCGCCTTGTGTTTGATCGAATCGAGATTCGTGTGATCGACCGTGGCCCCGGCGTGCCCATTTCGCGCCGCAGCGACGTGTTTGTGCCGTTTCAACGCCTCGGCGACACCGACAATACGACAGGCCTTGGGCTTGGCCTCGCGCTCTCGCGTGGCTTTGTCGAGGCGATGCATGGGACACTCGAACCAGAAGACACACCCGGTGGCGGGCTAACAATGGTCATCTCGCTGCACGCAAGCGGTGAGGGCACCGATGCGGGCACGATTGCCCGCGCACCGCACAGGGGTGGGCGCAGTGGTATCGAGGGGCAACAATGATGAAGATTCTCATTGCAGACGACGACCCGCAGCTGCTACGTGCCCTGCGCATTACCCTCACTGCCAAGGGGTACGAGATCGTCACTGCCTCGAACGGCGAAGAGGCGATTAGCCTCGCTGCCGACGAGCGGCCCGACGTGCTGTTGCTTGACCTTGGCATGCCTCGTTTTGACGGGCTTGAGGTGATCCACGCGATTCGCGGCTGGTCAGACGCACCGATTCTTGTCGTGTCAGGTCGCACCGGTGCGGGCGACAAGGTTGAGGCGCTCGACGCGGGTGCCGATGACTACGTGACAAAGCCATTTCTCGTCGAAGAGCTGCTCGCGCGTATTCGTGCGCTCACCAGGCGTATTCCAGAGCAAGAGGCGAAGCCAGCGGTCAGCTTCGGGCATGTGACGGTCGACCTTTCTGCGAGGATCGTGACCGACACCTCGGGCGGCCAGCCTGTGCCGGTGCGGCTCACCCCCACCGAATGGCAGGTGCTCGAGCTGCTCATTCGCAACGCGGGCAAGCTTGTGACGAGGCAGACGCTGCTGACGCACATCTGGGGCTTCGAGCACGCGAAAGACACGGGTTACCTCAGGCTGTACCTGTCGCAGCTGCGCAAGAAGCTCGAGCCAGACCCCGCAAATCCGCGCTACCTGCTTACCGAATCGGGCATGGGGTACCGCCTGCAGCTTGAGGGGTGAACGCTCGGGCATCCCACAAATGAATCCGGCGGTTGTGGCCATCTGACCTGAGTCGAGACAACCACAACCGCCGGATTGCTGAGGGAGTGTGTGCCGGGGCCTAGAGAATGCCCTCGAGCTCCTTTTCGATCATCTGCTTCGGCATTGCGCCGATCAGCTCGCGCACCTCTTCGCCACCCTTGAAGACCTTCATCGCCGGGATCGAGGTGATGCGGAACTGCGCAGCGAGTGCGGGCTCCTCGTCAACGTTCACCTTGACGATGCGAATCTTGCCCTCGTGCTCTGCTGCGATCTGGTCGAGCACTGGCGCGACCATGCGGCACGGGCCGCACCAGGCTGCCCAGAAGTCGACCAGCACGGGAATGTCGCTCTGCAGCACGACCTTGTCGAAGGTCTGCTCGCCTACGTTGATTGCTTCTGACATGATCAGAACTCCTTATCTTGTTACTTGTCTTCGAGCGCTACGAGGTAGTGCTCTGCGTCGAGTGCGGCAACGGTGCCTGAGCCCGCTGCCGTGATGGCCTGACGGTAGCTCGGGTCGATGACGTCGCCGGCGGCGAACACACCGGGCACCGAGGTCTTCGAGCTGCGGCCTTCAACGGCGATGGTGCCGTCTGTGGTGAGCTCGACCTTGCCGTGCACGAGGTGCGTGCGGGGGTCGTTGCCGATTGCGATAAACACGCCGTCGAGGTCGAGGTCGCGGCTCTCACCGGTCACAGTGTCGCGCAGTGCCACGCCGGTCGCCTCGGTCTCACCGTGAATTGCGGTGACCTCTGCGTTCCAGATGAACTCGATCTTCTCGTTGTCGAAGGCACGCTGCTGCATGATCTTCGACGCCTTGAGCGAGTCACGGCGGTGAATGACGTAGACCTTCGAAGCGAAGCGGGTCAAGAAGTTCGCTTCTTCCATTGCCGAGTCGCCGCCGCCAATGACTGCGATGGTCTTCTCGCGGAAGAAGAAGCCGTCGCAGGTTGCACACCACGAAACGCCGTGGCCCGAAAGGCGATCCTCGTCGGCGATACCGAGCTTGCGGTAGGCCGAGCCTGTTGCGAACACGACAGCTTTTGCCTCGTGCACCGTGCCATCGGCGTCGGTGACGCGCTTTACATCGCCATCGAGATCGAGTTCGGTGACGTCGTTGTAGAGCACCTTTGTGCCGAAGCGCTCGGCCTGCGCCTGAATCTTCTCCATGAGCTCCGGCCCCTGAATGCCCTCAGGGAAGCCCGGAAAGTTTTCGACATCGGTCGTGTTCATCAGCTCGCCGCCGGGCTCAACCGAGCTCGCGAACAGCACTGGCTCGAGGCCGGCGCGCGCCGCGTAGATGCCTGCGGTGAGGCCTGCGGGGCCCGAACCGATGATGATGATCTGATGCATGCTGCTCCTCGCGCGGCGTGTGATCGTGGTAATTCCAGTGAACTACCGGGTAGAACCCATTTTAGGTTCGAACTATTCCTCTGAAGCTGAGGGCTCGTTTGCGTCGACTGGCGGCGCGTCGGCGGCACCGGGGTCGGTGTTGTCTGAGTGCGCAGCCACTGTGCCCTTGCGACGCCTGCGCACCGAGCGCCAGATGCCGAAGCCGAGTAGCAGTGCTGCCGCAGAGCCAAGCACCCAAATGAGGGCGGTTTCAATGGCGGTGCGAAGCGTCAGCGGGTGCAGTGCGCTCGCGAAGCTGTGATCCTTCTTCACATCCCAGACCTCGAGCAGCAGCGCGGTGTCACCTGACGACACCCGGCTGTGCACCGGCACGAGCACGTTCGCGCTGCCAACGGCGGGTACCCGCACCTCAAAGTCTCTTTCTTTCAGTGAGATCACGGCCGAAGTGGGGGTGGCGTGCAGCGTTACGACCGCCTCGAATGGCAGCGAGTTGCTGAGCGTAATCGGCACGTTTGAGAGCGAGCCGACAAGCTGGGTGTTTTCGCTGACGAGCGGGGCAACCCCCTGCAGCAGCTCGCTGTCTCGCTTCTTTATCTGCTGATCAACCGCGGCAAAATCCACCCCGGGTGCCGCGTACCTCGTCCCGAGTGCCCCAAGCAGACGCTCTCGTTGATACTCGGTCAGGTAATCAGGTTCGGCCAACAGCGGCGCTAGCTCGTCAATCTGTGCCGAGCGGGCCACCGTCGCACGCAACAATTCACGACGCTCTTCGGTTGAGGCGCCGGCCCGCAACACGGCAGTACTGGTCGGCTGCAGGCGTTCAGATACGGTTTGCACCCACGGCATGGCATCGATCGTGTCGAAGATACGAAGAGGATCAGCAATGTCTGCGAGCGCACCGCGATCGAGGGCAAGCACCAGCCCGCCCGCACCGCCCTGCGCAGAGAGCGCGAGGCGTGCGGCGAGTTCTGCCGAGCCAGCGGCGCGTTCAGTCGCGGTCGCCCCGTTGATTGAAGTGCGGGCAGCAAGGCCGGCTGGTGCATCGGCGATCAACACGTCGAAGTCACCGAGGGTTGCGCGGGGCGTGGTGGCCCCTGACACGTTGCTCGAATCGAGCACAAGCGAGTTGAGGCCAGCGCCCTGCAGCAGCGCGAGTGTTGCGCTATCTACTTCTCCCCCGGCGGGCCAGGCGCCCGGGCGCGCATTTTGTAGGCTGAGCAGCGATTCGAGTGTGGGCACGCCCGTGAGCGGGTCTACCTGAGTCTCCGTACCTGCCATCGACGTATCGGCGGCGGTGCTTGAATTGCTGTCAGTCTGAGCCCCCGTGGCAGTGCTCGCACCTGCGGCTTCAACCGCGCCCACGGCGGCATCTGCCCCACCGTTTCCCGGGTCGCTTTCTGCTGTATCCGAGCCTGTTGCGGCATTGGTTTCGCCTGTTGGCGGCTCAAATTTACCGAGAACGGTGGCGTGGTCGAAGCCAAGGGGCTGCATCAGCTGTTCAAACCCCAGCGCGGCCTGAACCGCCGGGTCGGCGTCTGCGAATTGCAGCAGAAACTTTGGGTCGGGGCTGCGCTCGAGGCGCTCGAGCAGTGTCGTTGCTGCGCCGGGTGCGTTGCTGCCGAGCGCCCGAGTGCCCGCAATGATGCGAGGGTCGATCGCGATTGTTGCATAGCGCTGCTCCGCCGCGTCGAGTACTTGCAATAGTCGCGGAGCAGCACTCGCCAGCTGGTCGCGGTTCGGCAGTGCTTCGACGCTACTGGGCAATACCAGCGGCACCACGAGGGTGACCGAGAGGGGGCCAGTGGTGGTCACATCGTTCCAAACGGCCGCCGTTGACGCAGTGAGCGCGGGCACCCCAGCATCTTGCGTCGCGGGGTCGGCCGAGGTGAACTCGGCATGAATCGGGTATGCCCCCGCCTCGCGCGTGAACAACAGCGGAAAATCGTCGCGAGTCACCACGAGCTCGAGGCGTTGATCTTTGCCACCCTCGGTTGCGGCGGCTTCGATGCTGCCGAGTTCGAGCGAATCGCGCTCGAACTCGGCCGAGAGATCTTCAGGGCGCTCCGCGCGGTGGTTATCGATCGTGAGCTTCACGGTGCCCGCCGCGAGCGGCTGCTTGCCCGGGTTCTTCAGTAGCACCCCGAAGCGAAACTCTTCGTCGGTGCTTTTTAGGAGTGGGCTATCGGGTGCCACCACGAGCGAGGGCTGCGGGCCGACCTCGGCCTCACCCTCGGTCGCGTGTGCCGATCCTTGCCCAGCAGACAACGAAAGCCCCGAGAACGTGAGCGCCGCGGCCAGCGACGCAGCGACGAGCGCGAACACGCTGCCGCGCCGACGCGAAAGGCTGCGGGCGTGAGGCATATGGCAAGTGTAGAGTGCGCCGCTGCCGGTACCCTGGAGGGATGCGCCCTCTCGCCGAATCCATGGTTGCCATGCGCGACATCGCCGAGTCGCGACCCGTTGCTGCGCTCGCCGCAGCCTTTGAAGCCGCTGGCCACGAGTTTGCCCTTGTGGGCGGGCCGGTGCGCGATGCGCTGCTTGGCCGCGACGTGACCGACCTCGACTTCACCACCTCTGCAAGGCCCGACGAGACGCGGGCGATCCTTGAGAAGCTCACGAAGAATATTTGGGATGTGGGCCGCGACTTTGGCACGATTGCGGCCAAGGTGTACGGCGAGCAGGTTGAGATCACGACCTACCGTGCCGACAGTTACGAGTCTGACTCGCGAAAGCCCGCGGTCGAGTTCGGCGACACTATCGAGGGCGATCTCGTGCGCCGCGACTTCACCATCAACGCGCTGGCTCTCATGCTGCCGTCGATGCGACTCGTCGATATCTCGGGCGGTGTCGAAGACCTGCTTGCCGCGCGCATCATGACGCCCGGCCCGGCCGAGGTGTCGTTCACCGATGACCCGCTGCGCATGATGCGGGCGGCTCGGTTTAGCTCGCAGCTCGGTTTTGCGGTGGCGCCCGAAGTGCGAGATGCGATGGCCCAGTTCGCAGAGCGCCTCGACATCATTTCTGCAGAGCGCATTCGTGACGAGCTGGTCAAGTTGCTTTCGACCGAGGATCCCACGGCGGGCATCAGGCTGCTCGTCGAGACGGGGCTCGCCGACAGGTTCTTGCCAGAGCTGACCGCGCTACTCACCACGCAAGACGATCACGGGCGGCACAAAGACGTATACGAGCACAGCCTCACGGTGCTGCGCCAGGCGATCGAGCTTGAGATGTCGCGGCGCGACGACGATGTGCGCGAGGCAGACGTCGTGCTGCGCCTCGCCTCGCTGCTGCACGACATCGGCAAGCCGGCCACCCGGCGCTTCGAGCGTGGCGGCGTGACGTTTCACCACCACGACGTGGTGGGCTCGAAGCTCGCAAAGAAGCGCCTGCGCGAGCTGCGCTTCGACAACGACACCATTAAGAGGGTTGCTCGCCTCATTGAGTTGCACCTGCGCTTCTTTGGCTACAGCGATCAGCAGTGGACCGACTCGGCGGTGCGTCGCTATGTGCGTGACGCGGGCGACGTGCTCGAGCAACTGCACATTCTGACGCGCGCCGATGTGACCACCCGCAACCGTCGCAAGGCCGAGCGTTTGGAGCACGCATACGACGACATCGAGCGCAGAATCATCGAGCTCTCAGCGGCCGAAGAGCTTGCCGCGGTGCGGCCTGAGCTTGACGGCGAGCAGATCATGGCAATTCTTGACGTGAAGCCTGGGCGCATTGTCGGTCAGGCATATAAGTTCTTGCTTGAGCTTCGGCTTGACGAGGGCATGATCGGCGAGCAGGCTGCTGAGGCGCGCCTGCGCGAGTGGTTTGCGGGGATGGAGTCATGAGCGACGTAGCAAAATGGTTTGGCGGTAGGTCGCGAGTGCTCTTTGTGCACGCGCATCCCGACGATGAGTCAATTACAACCGGCGGCACTCTCGCCGCCCTCTCTGAGGTCGGCCGCGAGCCGCTGCTCATTACGCTGACGCGTGGCGAGCGCGGTGAGGTGGTGCCAGGGCCACTGCAGGGGCTCGTGCAGGCGCACGGTCTTGCCGTGGTGCGTCAGAACGAGTTGAAGACGGCGCTTGGCATGCTCGGGCTTGAGCGGCACGCATTTCTCGGAGTCGAGCCCGCGCGCGCCGAAGACCTGCCACCGGTGATCTATGAAGACTCGGGCATGGCGTGGGGTGCAGGCGGCCTTGCAACTGCGGCAGTCGACGTCTCTGCTGACGCGCTCACCAGCGTGCCAGCCGTCGAGGTGCTGAACGACCTGTTAGCGGGGGCCTATCTTTCTGGCGCCCAGGCGATCGTTAGCTACGACGATGGCGGCGGCTACGGTCACCCCGACCACGTGTTGGCGCACCGAATCAGTCGCGCAGTTGCGACGGCGCTTGGGCTACCGTTCTGGGAGATCGTCTCAGGCGAGTCGGCCCCGATCCCTTCGACAGGATCTGGGGGCGAGGGGGCAGGCTCAGAGGTCGAGAGCATCGAGATCGAGACGCACGACGTCACCCCTTGGCTTGATCGCAAAGTGGCAGCTCTTCGCGCCTACGCCACTCAGCTCACGGTTGACGGAGATGAGATTGTGCACGTCGGAGGCCAGCGCCAGGCAATTGATGCACTGGAACGTTTTCGCCTGCGCAAGTTAGAGTAATTCTCAGACCACCACCTGCGTATAGCGATAAGGCGAACCGCAATGAATGATCAAATCCCCCCGAACAATGAAGACGCCGAGACACCCGCCGAGGTGAATGAGGTTGAGGCGCCGACGCAGCAACACGCTATGCCGCACGGCTTGCAACCACCGCAGCCCACTCCCCCGGTGTATTCACCGCCGCCATCATTTGGGCCGCCTCCGTCACAGTTCGCCCCGGCTCAGGCGCCCCCCGTCTATGGACCGCCGCCGACGCAGGGCCAGGCCGGGTTTCCGCAGCCGTCGATGCCGCAGATGCCACAGCAGCAGCCGACTTACCAGGCGCCACCGCAGCAAACGCCGCCGCAACAAGTGCCGCAGCAGCCTGGCCAGCCGCATCTGCAGCAGCCCTATTACGCGCAGCAGTATGTGCAGGGGTACACGGGTGGGTCTGCCGCACCGGGTGGGCCCGGTATGCCTCCGTCGGGCTTGCCTCCGCGCAAGGGTCTGCCTGTCGGCGCGTGGATCGGCATCGGTGCTGGAGTGTTGATCGTGCTGCTGGTGTTGGCCGTCGGTATTGGCTTTGTGGTTACCGCCGCAAGCAAGCCTCTGCCCAAGGCGCCGCAAGAAACATCAGAGTCGATAGTTCCTGATCCACCCAAGGAGGAACCCGAAGCTCCGGCAGAACTCGACCTGGTTACCCTCGACGATGCTTCGAATTTTGCCGCAGGCCCCTACTGGGGCGTGCCGTTCTTGGACGGCTGGGACATCGTGCGATTCGATGAGCAGGGTGTGAATGAGTTCAAGAACGCGACAGCTGGCTGCTCGTTCTACACATTTCAGGGCTTTGGGCCCGAGAACATTACCGCGATCGATGACCGCGGCGCCTCGGACCAGACTCTCGAGACGGCGTTGCAGATCGGCCTGCCCTGGACCGCAGCCACCGCGAGTCCCGAGGTGAATTCTGACGGCAGCTTCGAAATACCCGTAGATTGGCAGTATTCGGTCGAGATGCAGCGATACGTCGCGATCTACCCGACTGCTGAAGGTGACCGCAAGCGGCAGCTGCTGCTGCGCACCTTCCTGCCGAGCAAGGTTGCGATGTATGCCGAGGTGGAGTGCCCATCGACACCAGCGGGCGACAAAGCAGCGCAAGAGGTGCTCGACGGCCTCACCTTCACTGAGTTTTAGTCGCATCGAAAAGGATCAGCGCCACCCGCTGCGGTGCTGATCCTTTTCTGCGAACTTTCTCACGGTGCTGCCCGCGCACGAGGGCTGCGCGACAGCGCAACAAGTGGTAGGCTGTACAGGTTGTCTGTGCGCACGCAATCTGCGGCGTGCACGGGCACATGCATAAACACCCTCCTGTCACAGAAATACTGTGGCCGCGTAGTCCGAAGGAGGTGGGTCAGTAATGCATCCGTACGAACTCATGGTCATCCTCGATCCCGCGATCGATGAGCGCACCGTGGCTCCCAGCATCGACAAGTTCCTTGGCGTCATCCGTGCCGCCGAAGGTGAAGTGCTGGCAGTCGACATCTGGGGCAAGCGTCGTCTCGCATACGAGATCAAGAAGCAGAGCGAAGGCATCTACGTCGTAGCTAACTTCAACGCTACTCCCGCAGCAACCGCAGAGCTCGAGCGTCAGCTTGGCCTCAGCGAGGCAGTGCTGCGCACCAAGGTGCTCCGCTCAGACGAGATCATCGCGCAGCGCGCGGCTCAGGCAAAGCGCGACCAGGCTAAGGCCGCTCGCGCCGCGAAGCAGGGCGCGTAAGTCATGGCCGGCGAGACCGCGATCACGGTGGTGGGCAACCTCACCGCTGATCCCGAGATGCGGTACACCGGTAGTGGTGTGCCCTTCGCGTCGTTCACTATCGCTTCGACTCCCCGTACCTTTGACCGTCAGACGAACGAGTGGAAAGACGGCGAAGCGCTGTTTCTCCGCGCGACCGTGTGGCGGGAGTTTGCCGAGCACGTGGCAAACTCGCTGACCAAGGGCATGCGCGTCATTGCGCGCGGCAACCTGCGTCAGCGCAGCTACGACGACAAAGACGGCCAGCGTCGCACGAGCTACGAGCTCGACGTCGACGAAATTGGCCCGTCGCTGCGTTACGCCACCGCTCAGGTGACGCGTTCGCAGTCGCGTGGTCAGGGCGGCGGTTTCGGTGGCGGTCAGCCCTCGGGTCAGAGCGACTGGGGTCGCCCTGCCGGGCAGTCGAACGACAACCCCTGGGGCAACTCGGGTAGCTCGAATAACTCGGGCGGCTCGTCACAGGGTGGCGGTTTCGGCTCGGGCTTTGACGACGAGCAGCCCTTCTAAATAACTTCGCCCGTTCGCGGGCATTGCCCGGCAACGGGCAGCACACACGAAAAGAGATCATCATGGCAGGCAAGGCAAGCGGCGCAGCCCGCAAGCCGGGTCGCGGCAAGAACGCAAAGGTCGCCGCACCCGCTAAGAAGCAGACCGTGGGCGTCATCGATTACAAGGATGTCGCTACGCTTCGTAAATTCATTTCTGAGCGCGGCAAGATCCGCGCCCGTCGCATCACCGGTGTGTCGGTTCAGGAGCAGCGTCTGATCGCGAAGGCAGTGAAGAACGCCCGCGAGATGGCACTGCTCCCCTACGCCGGCAGCGGCCGCTAAGGAGGGGAATCATGGCAAAGGTGATTCTGACTAATGAGGTTCTGGGTCTCGGCAGTGCCGGTGACGTGGTTGAGGTAAAGAACGGCTACGCCCGTAACTACCTCGTGCCCCAGGGCTACGCTGTGCACTGGACTCGCGGTGGCGAGGCACAGGTTGCACAGATCCGTAAGGCTCGCGAGGCTCGCGCCATCGCTACCGTTGAAGACGCACAGGCACTCAAGGCCAAGCTGCAGGAGAACAAGATTCGCCTGTTCGCGAAGACCGGTGCTGAGGGTCGTCTGTTCGGCTCGATCAAGCCTGCTGCGGTTGCTACCGCTGTGGCTGAGGCCGGCATCGGCGAGATCGACAAGCGCAAGATCACGGTTCCGACCATCAAGACGACCGGTGAGTACAACGCTACGGTCCACCTGCTCGAGGGCGTCGACGCAGAGGTTACCCTCCAGGTAATCGCTGCTCGCTAATTCTCGCTGCGACACTAAGGGCGGGGGCTTATGCCCCCGCCCTTTTGCGTGCGCACTGCCTGAAGTAGCGCCGCGATACCAAGGCGCCGTTTACTCGCGCGACACTTTCGGCCCTCACCGGCAGTTTTTCTCGGGCCTCCCCCCACGGTGAAATATATCTTTTCGACCTGCCCGTTTCGACTTGACACGGCTCTCGGAAAGCACTATTTCTCCACAGGAGGGCTGGTGGCGCAAGCTTCAACTTGCACCTGAAAGTTGAATAACTTCACAACCTTGATGCAACCAAAAGCCTGATCAAAGCGATAATTGAGCATCAAACCGAAGATTTGTCCACATGTTATCCCCAGAATTGTGGATAACAAGCGAGGAAATCAGGTGAGTTATTCACCTAGTTATCCACAGGCGCGTAGGTCTGAGCTTTGCCTCGGCTTGCCCTGGCTAGTGAGGCGCTCTAGCGTGAATGTCGGTGGTCCGGTGTCTACTGGGTAAACGGCAGGCAACACAAGCTACTCAGACAGACCAGCACCCCTGAAAGGAGATCGCTTTGTCGATCGCGCACCTCGGCATCCCCGACGCGCCACCCGAGTTTGAAGATGATTCGCGTGGCTTTGAGCGGGTGCCACCGCACGACTTGCTTGCAGAGCAGAGCGTGCTCGGCGGCATGCTGCTTTCGAAAGATGCGGTTGCTGACGTAACCGGTCAGCTGCGTGCTGGTGATTTCTACGTGCCCAAGCACGAGGTTATTTACGAGGCGGTGCTGACGCTCTACTCGCAGGGTGACCCGACAGACGTCATTACCGTCACTGATCAGCTCACCAAGAGCGGTGATCTGCAGCGTTCGGGTGGCGTCGAGTACCTTCACACGCTGACCAGCATTGTGCCAACGGCAGCAAACGCGAGCTTCTATGCTGAGATTGTCGCCGAAAAGGCGCTGCTGCGCCGCCTGGTTGAAGCCGGCACGCGCATCACGCAGATGGGTTACGCGGGCGAGGGCGAGGCCGTAGACCTCGTCAACAGTGCCCAGGCAGAGATCTACACCGTGACGGGCGCAGATCAGGCCGAAGACTACGTGCCCCTCTCGCTTGCGGTCGAGGCGGCCTTCGAAGAGATTTCGCGCGCCCGCGAGATGCCCGACGGCATGCTCGGCGTGCCCACCGGCTTTAGCGAGCTCGACGCGATGACTAACGGCTTCTCGGGTGGCCAGATGATCATTATCGCGGCTCGACCGGCAATGGGTAAGTCGACGCTTGCGCTTGACGTTGCCCGCAACGGTTCGGTGCACGCAGATGCACCAACTGTGTTCTTCTCGCTCGAAATGGGGCGTGCCGAGATCGCAATGCGCCTGCTGTCGGCCGAGGCATCGGTGCCGCTGCAGACGCTGCGCAAGGGCACACTCGACACCCGCGACTATCAAAAGCTTGCGGCAACACAGGCCCGCATTGCCGAGAAACCGCTCTACATTGATGACAGCCCGAACCTCACGCTCGTTGAGATTCGCGCGAAGTGTCGAAGGCTTAAGCAGCAGCACGGGCTCAGAATGGTGGTCATTGACTACCTGCAGCTGCTCTCTTCGGGTAAGAAGTCAGAGAGCCGCCAGCAAGAGGTCAGCGAGTTCTCGCGTTCGCTCAAGCTGCTCGCCAAAGAGCTCGATGTGCCTGTAATTGCGCTTTCGCAGCTAAACCGTGCGTCGGAGCAGCGCGCCGACAAGATGCCGGCCATCAGCGACCTGCGTGAGTCTGGATCGCTCGAGCAAGACGCCGACATGGTCATTCTGCTGCACCGTGAGGCCGCGGGTGACCGCGACAGCCCGCGTGCCGGTGAGGCAGACTTCATTCTTGCGAAGCAGCGTAACGGTCCCACCGGCACCGTTACAGTTGCCTTCCAAGGCCACTACTCACGCTTCCAAGACATGCCGTCGGGGCTGTAGCCGCGATAGCGCGAGATCGACCTGGCGGCAGCACCGCTCCGACATTGTTCACACCTTGGGGGAGTAGACTGTCGCAAGCTATGAATAGGGAGACGGAGGCGGCAATGAGCGGCGATATCAGCAACTCGGCACCCTCTGGTATTCAAGGTCATCGCGCAGCACAGGTGATTCGTGCCGTGGTGCTCGTTGCGGTGGGTGTCGCAATTGCGTTTAGCGCACCGCTTCACAGCCAGCTCAGTTTTGATCTTTGGGTGCTTGGCGGAGGGCTCGCGCTTATCGGCGCGGCAACGCTGCTTGAGTATTTTGCGCTGCGCGGCACTTCAGAGAGCTGGTGGATCGCGGCTCGCGCTGTAGTGGCGTTTGCGGCGGCGGGGTCACTGCTCGCGGTGAGCGACAGCTTCACCATGGCGCTCGTTGTCGCGCTCTGGGCGGCGCTCACCGCCGTCATCACTGGCATGCGCCTCGTGCGCAAGACGCAGCCAGCAAAGGTTGCCGTGCCCTCGTTGCTGCTCAGCACCGGGCTCGCTGTCTCGGTGTTACTGTTTCGCGACGATGCGGTCGCGGTGATCGGCTTCTTCGGTGCCTACGCACTGATCCGAGGGGTATTCCTCGGTATTGCCGCCTTCGACCCTCGCCCCATGGCCGATGACGTTATCAGTTCGGCTGAAGCCTCAGAGTAGCCTCAGACAAGACACCCTGGATAGAAAAGATGACTGAACCCACCTCGCCCGACCAGCAGCCTCAGGTCACACCGTCGCGTCGCGACCGATTGCGCCCGCTCGAACTCGTCGGCTTTTCGGGCGTGCTCGCGGTGTTCGCTGGCCTGGTGGTGCTGTTCGTGCTGCGTACTCCGGAGGGCGTCGTTGACTTCGCCCGAGCTGGCATCGTGGCTGGCATCGTGTTCATCGTGTCGCTGATGGTGCTTGCGCTGCTCGGCCTCGGGGGCAAGCCGAGTGAAGAAGACGTTGAGGCTCGCAAAGATCTGCACCAGCCAGACAAAGAGGGCTGGCACTAAGCCTTCTTCGGCCGCCCAGCACGCGCCCAGGCTCGCGCATCGCGGCTCGAGAGTGCAAGCAGCACCAAGATGTCGAGTGCGACAGTGAGCAGCGTGGTCTTGATGGTGACCTGCTCACCGTTTGCGAAGTAGCTCGTAGCGGCGGTAATTGTGCTGATCGTCACGCCGCACATCATGAGTACGCGGGCAAGGTTGCTGCCTCGCCAGATCGACCAGGCGAACGCAAAAGATATCAGCACGGCGACCACACCAACGCCCAGCACCAGCCAAAACACCAAGGGCCGAATATCGGCGGTCACATCGTCTTCGGCAGCGATCGTCGGCCAGGTCAACAAGAACGCGGCTATCCATACCAGCCCGGCAACACCCCGGCCCAGCACGAACAGTGCACCCAGCGTGATCGAGAGCGGTCGAACTGAGCCAGCCGCCGGAGCCTGCTCGTCTCGGCCGAGCAGCACCTCAACGGGTTCGTTTGCCGCACGCTTGCGGTGTGATCCCACGTTCATGACTGCACCTCGCCTTCGCCTGAAGCGCGCAGCATTCTGAGGTCAAGGATCGGCAGGTCGCCGTCCGTACGAATCGTGTCGCCACCACCGTTCCGCGAGTGGTAGCCGGTCGAAAAATCTCGCAGAATCGTGAGCTCTGCTGCGGGGTGAGCTTGCTGCACCGTGGCGATGATGTGATCGCGCTCAATGTCGATATCCGCGTCGATCTTGTGCGTCACCTGCAGCGTGAAGAGCGAGAAACCGACCGCGCGGTCGAAGGTGCCAGCAGCGAGCCAATCGACACGGGTGCCACCGGGCAGCAGCCAGCCGTCGGGGGTGCGCCAGAAGCGCACGTGGTGCCGCTTCGCCGGGTTGCCCGCGACCTCTTGCTGGTAGGCGAAATCTTGCATGCGGCCGAAGAGAAAGAGCGGGCTCACCGGAGCCTCGTCGTAGCTCTTGCGGGTGATGGTCGAGGTCACGATGCGCAACGAGGTGCGCAGTGTGACCTGGTCGGCGCGGGTCCATGAGGCGCCCTGCATGGCGGCGTGCAGTGCCGTTTCATCGCCGAGCAGCGCAAGATTGATGGGGTCGCCGAGCAGTCCATCGCTCGTGCGGGTGCGCCCGATGAAGTAGTCGGGCACATAGATCGCGGTGAGCATGCGGTGAATGCGGGGGAGCGCTAGGTAGGCAAGCATGCCCCAGAACACGATGAACACCAGAATGCCCCACCAGCCGAGTTGAAAGCTCTCGGTGAGCAGCAGCCAGGCCAACCACACAGCTGCGACGCCGGCGAAGATGAAGAAGAACTCATCGAGTATGGCGAGCAGCGAAATGCGTCGTCGGGTGGTGGGCTCCCCGCTAGAAACGCCCCCATGCTTCTGTGCACTCACACCCTCATGTTAGCGAGGGGGCACGACATGCCCTAGTGTCTCGCACCGGAAATTCGTTGCCAGGATTGCGTGCAGAGATAGTGCATCGCAAGGCATGCGAGCGAAGGCCTGCTGGTGGCAAGTCGAGCGAGTTTGCAGCCGCGAGGTGCTGTCTCGGTGCGCGAGACTGGAATTGGATTTCCGGTGCGAGACGCTAGTTTCCGGTGCGGAACACTAGTTTGCGCGTAGGTGCTCGAGCAGTTTTGCCGCGTCGCCCACGTAGGTAGCCGGGGTCAGCTCGAGCAGACGCTGCTTTGCCTCGTCGCCGATCTCGAGCGCCGAGACGAACTCGATGAGATCGGCCTGGCCGATCCTCTTGCCGCGAGTGAGTTCTTTGAGCGCAGCGTAGGGGTCGCTGATCGTCGAGCGGCCGGCGGTTACCTCGGCGCGAATGACGGTCTGAATCGCCTCGCCGAGCACCTCCCAGTTGCTGTCGAGGTCGGCCGCGAGCACCTCTGGTGCCGCATCGATCTGGCCGAGGCCGCGAAGCACGTTATCGAGCGCCAGCACCGAGTGGCCGATACCGACGCCGATGTTGCGCTGGGCCGATGAGTCGGTGAGGTCGCGCTGCCAGCGGCTCGTCACAAGCGTCTGCGCGAGTGAGTCGAGAATTGCGTTTGAGAGCTCGAAGTTTGCCTCGGCGTTCTCGAAGCGAATCGGGTTGACCTTGTGCGGCATGGTCGAAGAGCCCGTGGCGCCCGCGACCGGAATCTGACGGAAGTAGCCGATCGAGATGTAGCTCCAGATGTCGGTCGCAAGGTTGTGCAGAATGCGGTTTGCGTGCGCGATGCGCGAGTAGAGCTCGGCCTGCCAGTCGTGCGATTCGATCTGGGTGGTGAGCGGGTTCCAGTCGAGACCGAGGCCCTCAACGAACTCGCGAGACACCCGCTGCCAGTCAACGGTCGGGTCTGCTGCGATGTGCGCGGCGAAGGTACCGGTAGCGCCCGAGAACTTGCCCAGGTATTCGACCTGCGCAATCTGCGCGACCTGGCGGTTCAGGCGGTGCACGAAGACGGCGAGCTCTTTGCCGAGCGTGGTCGGGGTGGCGGGCTGGCCGTGCGTGCGGCTCATCATGGGCAGCTCGCGGTACTGCTCTGCCTGGCGAGCGAGCTCGGCAATGACTGCCTCAAGCTTTGGCTGCCAGACCTCCGCGACGGCCTGCTTCACGGTGAGCGCGTACGAGAGGTTGTTGATGTCTTCGCTCGTGCACGCGACGTGCGTGAGCTCGGCGATGTGGTCGAGGCCCTGACGCGACAGCTGGGCGCGCACGAGGTATTCGACCGCCTTCACGTCGTGCTGCGTGACGCGCTCGGTTTCGGCGAGCTCGTCAATCTCGGCCTGCCCGAAGTTCGCGGCCCAGGTGCGCAGCGTCGCGACCTCAGCAGCGTCGAGGGGCGCCGAGCCGAGCAGCTCATGCTGTGTCAGGTAGACGAGCCACTCAACCTCAACGTGCACGCGGGCCTTGTTGAGCCCGGCCTCCGAAAGAAAGTCACCAAGCCCCGCGACCTGCTTCGCGTAGCGGCCGTCGAGTGGGCTGAGGGGCTGCGTGGGAAGCTGCGACATGAGTGACTCTCCGTATGTGTCGGGGCGAGGATCGGCCAATGTATATTCTCCCACGCGTTTGAAGGGGCAAGCTCTTGCCTCGCCTCGGGTAGCCTTGCCAATGAGCGGGGGCGACACGGGTGGGGTGAGAATCGGGTGCAGATGCGAAGCAGAACACGCAGGGTTGCGGCAGTCGTCGGTGGGGTGATCCTCGCCGCGAGCTTGAGCGCTTGCGCGCCAACAGCGCTTGTTGGAGCACTTATCAACCCTCAGAGCGAGATCGAATACAACGTCGAGATCGAGAACGCCGCGTTGCAGACGGCCAAAGACGAAGTACTGAACTACTTCAATGTCGACGACTGGGTGCCGCCGACCACCGGAAACGTGCGAACCTCGTGCAGCACCGAGTCTGGCGAGAAGGCCTATCTCTTCTACGGCTCGTGGTTCACAACCGAGGCCGCGGCGCTTTCGGGCGACGGTGAGGTTGCCCGACAGGCGATCGCCGACTTTCGGGTTTGGCTCGAAGCCGAGGGGTGGAGCTACATCGAGGAATTCGACTTCACCGCAGACGACCTCACCCAGGTGAACGCCTTTGGTGTGACGGGCACGAAGCTCGGTTCGGGGATCAACATGATGCAGGCGATCTACTACTACGAGGGTGATGACGGCATTGACTACCCGCACATCGTGGTCGATATCGACAGCACCTGCCTGGCCTCTGATCTCTGAATGGTCGCCGCGTCGTGTCCGATCTCGACGTTGATGGACTGCGCGAGGGTGACAGCACGCTGCTGCGCGGGGTGCAGTTCGTGCGCGTTCGATCTGCGGTATTCAGGCCTGCGTGCGGTGCATGAAGATCTGTATGATCTCTTCGCCGTCTGAGAAGTAGAGCCTGCGGCCATCGCCCCAGCCGAGCGTGCCTCGTGCGAGTCCGCGGTCGACTGGTAGTACGCCACCATCGCCGGTGTCACCGAACTTATCGAAGGTGAAGTCCAGTACATGACGACCGGGTCTGACTTCCCAGGTTCCGCTTCCAGAGATCACGCCGATGGCGTCTTTTCCGGTGAACGGATCGAACGAGAGCCCGTCGAGTTGAAAGGTGCCGTCGGCGTAGAAGTCTGCGGTGCCGCGGGCTTCGGGTTCTGCGACCCAGTGCCCGATGATTTCGCTCGCAGGAAGGGGTCTTGAAGCTGTGAAGTAAAGCAGCACGAGGATCGCCGCGGTGGCGAGGCCGACGACGGCGAGAAAAGCTCCTGCGAGTACGCGCCCGATGGTCATTGCGGCATCCTGATGATCTCGGTCCAGACGATGGTTTGCTGAGTGTTATCCCAGGTGCCGTACTGCTCGTTTGCCTCGTTCAACGACTCGTACCATGGCAGGTGTGCGCCACCGGTGAGGGGGATGCGGGTGAATGAGTCTCGCGTCATCGGGTTGGTCGCAGTGAAGGTGACCTCGGCGTTGCCCTGCGCATCGATCGAGTTCACGGTGTAGCTCAATACGTACGAGCCGAGCATTGCCTCTGGAAAGTTGCCCCACTCGCCGCCATTCGAATAGGTAATCACATCGCCAAGGAGCACCTCAGGGTGGTCGCTGATTCTGCGATCCTCATCATCCGAGCCTGGTAAGGTCCCGTCCCGAAGTTTTTCTCTCAAATTTTGCCGCAGATCCTTGATATGCGGGCTATTTCTGAAATGCTCGGTGAATGAGTCTCCATCGGTGAAAAAGCGGCTCCTTGGTCCTTTGCCTGACGCGAACTGAGAAAATAGCTCCCACGATTGTGCGTTCGCGTCGTATTTTGGGTTCTTGAAACCGGTTCGGGCGGGCAGGGCGCTGAGGTATCCCCAGGTTTGCGAAGAAGCGCCTAGCGCTTGCTTTGCGAACGCAGCATCAGCCTCTGCCCGCCGTTCCGCGAGTGTTGCGAGTTTCGACACCGCCGTTTCGAAGCTCGCCTGCGCCGCGGTAAACGCACGCTCCCTTCGCGCCAGTTCGGCGGCGTCTGGTGGTGACGTGGTGCTGTCGAGATATTCCCGACTCATCGCGAGCTGCGCAGCCGCGCGATCTTCTATCAGGTGCTTTGCCTGTTCTTTGATCTCTTCGACGATGTCTATGTATTTCTTAAACCCATCGACGACCGCATCGGTGACCTCTTTCGACTCGGTGAGACTGCGCAATCGGTTCTGTATTGCTGTTCCAAACGCGCTTGCGCTCTTGCCGGTCCACACTGAGGGGAGCGACTTTGTGATCTTGAGAAGTTGCTGCTGAGCTTCTTCGCTCGCCTTGCTGGTCTCGAGAAACCAACGCTGTGCGTCACGAAGAGATTCGAGGTCGCCTGCGCCGGGGTCATCCACTGTCCCCTGCATTCGGGGCCTCAGAGACTGAACTGCTTGAACGTAGCGGCAAAGTGCTGGTCGTCGCTCCAAAGCTCATTGATTGCAGCGAGAGCCTCGATCGCGTTCTCGCAGAGCAGGCTGCGGGTCACCGACATGTCGCGCAGATAATCTTCAGCCACCATTGCGGCGACTGTTGCGACTGCTTCACTGCCACCAGCGGCACAATTTGGTGCAGGCCGGTCGCGCAACCCCTCGGCTGTTCTGCCGGCATCATTGCTCATACGCGTTGCCGCGTAAATATCTAACATGATTTCATTCATGCGCTTGTACCTCTGGGACTCTTTCTTCCCCCACGAAGAGCATACCCGAATCATCTCGATCAGTTGTGCCGAAAACTTGGGCGACCAGGTGCGCAGGCTTGGCCGAACCCTTGACGATCGAAACTGGGAGCGCACGGTTGCTTGCAGCACTGATTCTTACCTGTGGGCGAAGACCTAACAAAGTTGCAGCGTCTCTTGCAATATTGCGGCTTTGCTGCGTCTTCGCGTCGCGCCCGGCTTCGTGCCCCGTTGCACCCAGCGCCAGATACCTGAAACGAATGAACGAATCGGGGCGCTAATGCCGAGCGGCCCCAACGATGAGCACGACGGCTAGGAACAGCAGAAACGCGAAGGTGAGCAGGGCGGCCAGCAGAGTCGCGAGCACTCCTGGCCAGCGCTTCGCCGAGCGCACCACGCCGACAATCGCGAGCACCAGCGACACGGCACCCACGGCGATCGACCCGAGCATAAACGGCCCGAGAAAGCCCTCGCCATCGATCAGCACGAACGATACGAGCAGCACCCCGAGTGCCGAAACGATGAGCGAGAACCAGACAAGGGGCGAAACGGTGGGTTTCTCGGTCACTGGGCTGGCCTCTCAATCTGTTCGGTAAGTCGCGTGAGCAGGACAGCACAACTGCGCTCGATCTGAGCGAGCACCCGCACAAAGGCCTGCTCGTCTGAATAGTAAGGGTCAAAGACGTCGGGGTCTTTCGGCTGTTCCGGGTCGAACTCGGTGAGCAGGGCTATGCGGTCGGGCGTGACGCCACGGCGCAACAGGATTTGCTCGTGACCACGATCCAGCGCAATTAAAAGGTCGAAGTCGCGCACCTCGGTCTCGCTCAGCTGCGAGGCTTGATGGCGGTTGCCGTCGTAACCGGCGGCGGCCAGCGCTGCCGCGGTGCGGGGGTCGGCACCCTCGCCAATGTGGTAGCCGTGGGTGCCGCTCGACATGACCTCGAAGCGGTCGCTGGCGCCGGCACGCTCGGCAAGCGCGCGGAAGATCACGTCGGCCATGGGGGAGCGGCAGATATTGCCAGTGCAGACGAAGCTGAGGCGAAACGGCTGGGTCATGAGACCAGTGTGCCAGTCGAGGCGCGCATGCGCATCGCCGAAGACGGGCTGCCGGTCATTGAGACGGATGCCGATTTCGACCCGTCGCACCTTAGCGATGACTTCATTCGCGAAGCTCGTGGGGGACGTACCGTGAGCGCGATGCTCGTTGGGTGTGACTCGAGTGTCTTGATGCCGGCGCTTGATGCCAGACACTCCGTGCCGGCCGTAGCTTCGCCGTGTCAACGCGCTGCCGACGCACGTGCTGTTTGAGAACTATCCGTGGCTCACGGGTGCACGCGCAGACTCAAGTTGCTGTCGCGCGATCGCCGGTCGCCCGCGACCTACGACGCCATCGGGGTCGACTACGAACTCGTCTAGCTCGCCCGCAGGGTTCGATCGCTGCCCGGCCTAGCGATCCCGCTTCTTATTGGTGCCGAGCAGGCCGTTCATGATGCCCGAAAGCAGCGACAGCACGAGGGCAGCGAGCACACCCCACCAGAAGCCACCGATCGCGAGGCCGAAGCCTGCGAGACCCGAGAGCCAGGCGACGACGCCAAGCAAGAAACCGTTGATGATCAGCCCGAAGAGACCGAGCGTCAAGATATAAAGCGGGATCGAAACCACCCGCACAACCTTGCCGAGCGTGCCGTTGACGAGACCGAAGACCAGCGCGACGAGCAGCAGGGTGAAGAGGTAGTCGTATTCACCGCTGCCGATGGGCACGATCCAGATGCCGTTATCGCCGCTGCCGCCCACTATGAGCGTGGTGAGCCAGAGCGCAAAGGCGCTGACAAGAACCCGAATGATGGTGCGCATGCTGCAAGTCTGCCACCAGAAGCTGGCGGATGGCCGAGACTTCCCGGGTGGCTGATTCGGTTAGAAGACGAGCGAACCGATGAAATAGCTGACCGCCATTGTGCCGATGCCGACTGCGAGCGTTCGCGCGAGGGTGCGCGACAGCGACATGTGCCCGGTTTGTGAGGCGAGCCACGAGGTGAGCACCAGCGAGAGCACGACTGCCACCACGATTGCCCAGACCTCGATCTCAACCGGCACAAACACAGTGATGAGCAGAGGAATCAGAGAGCCGAGCAAGAACGCGATCGCAGAGGTGACGCCGGCCCACACCGGTTGCCAGGGCGGGGTCGGCTCGTCGATGTCGTGCTCGTACTGGAGCTGCGCTGCAAGTGCGTCTTTCGCGCTGAGCTGCCGTGCGACCTGCTGTGCAGTATCAGGGGTCAGCCCTTTGCTCTCCCAGTAGCGCGCGAGTTCTGCTTCTTCGGCCTCGGGGCTTGCCGCTAGCTCTTCGCGCTCCTCTTCGATCAGACGCTGCTGCGCGTCTCGTTCGCCCGCCTCTTCTGCCCACTTTGCGCCGCCGAGGCCGAGCGAGCCCGCAACGATCATTGCCGTCGCGGCGGTTATCAGCACCTGATCTGAGGCACCGGCGCCCGCGAAGCCCTCGAGTAGACCGGCGGTCGCGATGATGCCATCGTTCGCGTCGACCGCCCACTGGCGTGGTGCCAGCTGTGCGCGCAGGCGCGCGCCGAGGCTGGCAGGCGCAAACGAATCGTGACTCACGTTCTGAGTCTCGCAGATTGCTGGGACCATGGGTGCAACTCTGGTCGGTAAGTGCGGCCAATCGATACGGTTTTGCCGAATCCACACACGAATCTTGTGTGGATTCGGCAAGAGTGTGTGGATTCAATGGGTGCGGATGCGATGCGATGTTAGCAAGGCACGGCGGGCGGCGCTCACGCAATGAATCAGAAAGTACGGCGTGAATATCCGGCTGCGAACATACCCCCTCGTTACACTGGCTGGGTGAGTGCAACGACAACATTCGGTGTCGATATGACCGACCCGGAGCCCATCCGCTTTCTCGACGACGAGGGCCGATACGCTCCATCTGCAACTGCGGCCGAGTTCGCGAACGAACTCGAGGGTCTCGACCTCGACGACCTCAAGCAGTGGTACCGCGACATGGCGGCCGTGCGCGCATTCGACACCGAGTGCACGCACCTGCAGCGCCAGGGCCAGCTCGCACTGTGGGCGCCGA
This sequence comes from Actinomycetota bacterium, assembly GCA_020161315.1. Taxonomy (GTDB): domain Bacteria; phylum Actinomycetota; class Actinomycetes; order Actinomycetales; family Microbacteriaceae; genus Leucobacter. The sequence continues at coordinate 46,890 of JAIUOH010000015.1, forward strand.
GCGTTGGCCAAGAGGGCGGACAGGTGGGCATCGCCCACGCAGCTTCGGCAGAGGATCACCTCTTCCCGACCTACCGAGAGCACACGGTGGCATACGTGCGCGGCGTCGACCTCGTCGGCATCGCCGGCCAGTTTCGCGGTGTGACCCACGGTGGGTGGGATGTCACCGACCCATCGAACGGCAACTGCCACCTCTACACGCTCGTGCTCGGTGCCCAGGCGCAGCACGCGGGCGGTTTCGCCATGGGCCAGGTGCTCGACGCGAAGCGAAAGGCGGGCAGCGACTCGCTCGCCCCCGGCGAGGCGGGCGTGCCTACCGATGCCGCCACGATCGTGTTCTACGGTGACGGCACCACGAGCGAGGGTGACGTGAGCGAGTCGATGGTGTTTGCCTCGAGCTTTCAGTCGCCGCTTCTGCACGTGATGCAGAACAACAGCTGGGCCATCTCGGTGCCGGTTGCGCGCCAGTCGCGCACCCCGATCTACCGCCGTGCTCTCGGCTTCGGTCTGCGCGCCGTGCAGATTGATGGCAACGACCCGCTCGCGGGCTACGCGGTCGCAAAGCGCTTCCTCGCAGAGGCCAAGGCTGGCAATGGCCCCGGTTACATCGAGGCGCTCACGTACCGTATGGGTGCGCACACGACGAGCGATGATCCCACGCGATACCGCGAAAGCGACGAGCTCGAGAGCTGGCGTAGGCGAGACCCGATCGTGCGTTTCGAGGGCTACCTGCGCGAGCGCGGGGTGGGCGACGACTTCTTTGCAGAGGCCGCGCAGCAAGCAGACGCGATCGCGAAGCAGGCACGCGAGGGCATTCTGACGATGCCCGAGCCCGGCCATGACGCGATGTTTGCGCACGTGTACAGCGAGCCGCACCCGCTGATGGACGAGCAGCTCGAATGGCTCGAAGACTACGAGGCAGCGATGAACGAGGGTGGCCAGGCATGAGCGAGGCACACATTACTTTGACCGAGCGCGAGTCGCTGCCGATCTCGAAGGCGATTAACGCCGGGCTGCGCGCCGCGATGGCTGGCGACGAGCGCGTCGTGCTGATGGGTGAAGACATCGGCCCGCTCGGCGGCGTGTTTCGCGTTACCGACGGCCTGCAGCGAGACTTCGGCTCGGCCCGCGTCATCGACACCCCACTCGCCGAGGCCGGCATCGTCGGCAGTGCGATCGGCCTCGCGATGGCGGGCTACCGCCCCGTCGTCGAGATTCAGTTCGACGGCTTCGTCTTCCCTGCCTTCAACCAGATCGTGACGCAGCTCGCGAAGCTGACGAGCCGCACCGACGGCAAGCAGTCGATGCCCGTGGTGATTCGCCTGCCCTACGGCGGTCACATCGGCGCGGTCGAGCACCACCAAGAAAGCCCCGAAGCGTATTTCGCGCACACCGCGGGCCTGCGCGTCGTAGCTCCTTCGAACGCGCACGACGCCTACTGGATGATTCAGCAGGCCATCAAGTCAGACGACCCCGTAATCTTTATGGAGCCGAAGGCGAAGTACTGGCAGAAGGGTGAGGTCGATCCGCACGCCCTGGCTGCGCCTCTGCACCGCACCGCTGTGGTGCGCGCGGGCAGCGACTGCACTGTCGTCGGCTTCGGCGCGATGGTGACCACGCTGCTGCAGGCAGCAGACCTTGCGGCGAGCGAGGGCACCACGCTCGAGGTGCTCGACCTGCGCAGCATCTCGCCCATCGACTACGACCCGATTCTCGCTTCGGTGCAGAAGACCGGCCGCCTCGTCGTCGCACAAGAGGCGCAGGGCAACGCGAGCGTCGGCAGCGAGATCGCCGCAACCATCGCCGAGCGCGCCTTCTACGCGCTGCAGGCGCCGCCGCTGCGCGTCAGCGGCTTCGATGTGCCGTTCCCCGCAGCCAAACTTGAGGGCGTCTACCTGCCAGACGCCGACCGCGTGCTCGAGGCCGTCGACCGAGCGCTCGACTACTGACATCACCGCGCGACAACCGAGCCCCGGTCTCCGCGCGAGCACTAAACTTACGCCAACAGGCCAGCGGCCGAGCGAACTTCTGAGGAGCAACCGATGAGCGCCCAAACCTTTCCCCTTCCAGACGTCGGCGAGGGCCTGACCGAGGCCGAGATCGTCAACTGGCTTGTCGCCCCCGGTGACGAGGTCGCGCTGAACCAGGTCGTCTGCGAGATCGAAACAGCGAAGTCGCTGGTTGAGCTGCCCTCGCCGTTTGCTGGGGTCGTGACCGAGCTGCTTGCCGAGGTCGGCCAGACGGTGCCCGTTGGTGAGGCGATCATGCGCATCGAGACAGGTGCGGCCGGTAGCGGCGATGCGGCTGCGGGTCCGGGTGCAGATGCTGCTTCGGGTTCGGCTTCGGGCAAGGGCGAGGATCGCCCCCTCGGAGCAACCGGCGCGTCAGATTCGCTGCCCGCCGATGAGGGCGGGGCTGTGCTCGTGGGCTACGGCACCGTCGCGCCCGCAAAGAGCCGCCGCCGTGGCGGCCTGCGATCCTCGTCGGGTAACGCAAACCCGGCCGAATCGGTACCGGCAGCAAACGTCGTTGCGAAACCACCGATTCGTAAGCTCGCAAAGGATCTCGGCGTCGAACTGCGCGAGATCGTGGGTACGGGTCGCGGCGGCGAGATTGTGCGCGACGACGTGCTGCGCGCGACTGCCCGCGACGGGCTGTACCGCGAGGCGTCGACCCCGCAGACGCTCGAAGAGCGCGAGCACCGCTTTCCGGTCAAGGGCGTGCGCAAGGTCATCGCCGAGAACATGGTGGCCTCGAAGTTTTCGGCACCCCACGTCAGCGTGTTTGTCGACGTCGACGCGACGCGCACCATGGAGTTTGTGAAGCGCCTCAAGCACTCGAGTCAGTTCGAGGGCGTCAAGGTGTCGCCGCTTTTGATCTTCGCGAAGGCGCTGCTGTGGGCGGTGCGCCGCAACCCCGAGGTCAACGCGCAGTGGACCGACGACGAAATCATCGTGAAGAACTACGTGAACCTCGGCATCGCCGCGGCGACCCCGCGTGGCTTGGTCGTGCCGAACATCAAGGATGCGCAGGATCTCAGCCTGATCGAGCTCGCCGAGGCAATTCAGCAGCTGACCGAGACCGCGCGCCTCGGGCGTACGCAGCCCGCCGAGATGCAGCAGGGCACCATCACCATCACCAACTTCGGTGTGTTTGGTATGGATTTTGGCACCCCGATCTTGAACCGAGACGAGGTTGCGATTCTCGCGATGGGCTCGATCAAGCAGAAGCCGTGGGTAGTCGAGGGCCAGGTGCTGCCGCGCTACGTGACGACAGTGGGTGGCTCCTTCGACCACCGTGTGGTCGACGGCGATGTGGTGTCGAAGTTCGTGGCCGACGTGGCCTCGGTGCTCGAAGAACCTGCACTGCTGCTCGACTGAGTGATCACCTGACTGCCGGGCGGCGCTCGGTGCGCCCCACCCCCGCTCTCCTGCGAATTCGGGTCGCAAATGGCTAGTCTGCACCCCGCGTGACCGTGCTTTTGCGACCCGAAATTTGGAAGGTAGGCCGCCCGGGTTCGGTAGTGTGAAGCCATGACAGTTTCGGGGCGAGGATCGCGGCCGGCTGCCGTCGTTGGTGCCGGCCCGAACGGCCTCGCGGCTGCCGTGACGCTGGCCCGCGCGGGCGTGCCCGTCACTGTGTTCGAGGCCGCTGAAACCATTGGCGGCGGCACGCGAACCACCGCATTCGAGTTCGAAGAAAGCAACGCTTTCGGGTATTCGAATGGTGCCGCCACTGCGGCGGGGCAAGGCATACAAGCACCGGTGCTGCACGACGTGTGCTCGGCGATTCACCCCATGGCGCTCGCGACGGGTTTTTTCAAAGAGTTTGAGCTGACGCGCCGCATGGAGTTCGTGGTGCCAGATGCCTCGTATGCGAATCCGCTCGATGGCGCGGCTGGCGGCGCGCGTGACGGTGCGGCGGGCCGCGCCGCGATCGCGTACCGCGACCTGGCCCGCACCGCATCGGAGCTCGGCCGCGACGGTGCAGCCTACGCCCGCTTCTATCGCCCACTGCTCAGGCACCTAGACGGGGTGATCGACTTTGCGCTCGGCCCCTCGATGCTGCGCTGGCCCAGCAACCCGCTGGCCGCGCTCGCGACAGGACTGCGCACGCTCGAGCAGGGCACTCCACTCTGGAACGCCAGGTTCACTGAAGAGGTCGCCCCCGCGCTCATCAGCGGGGTCGCCGCGCACAGCATCGGCCGCATGCCAAACCTCGCGACCGCGGGCGTCGGTGTCGTGCTCGGGGCGCTCGGTCACGCGAGCGGCTGGCCCGTGCCCGTGGGCGGCAGCCGCGCTATCACCGACGTGCTCGCCGCAGACCTTGTGGCGCATGGCGGGCAGATCGTCACAGACCACGCCATAGAAGACGTGCGCGAGCTCGATGACTTCGGCGTGAAGCTCTTCGACACCTCGGCCCGCGGCCTCGCGAACATCGCGGGGCGCGTGTTGCCCACTGGCTACCGACGCGCGCTCACGCGCTTTGCTTACGGCGACGGCGCGACCAAGGTCGACTTCGTGCTCAACGGGCCGATTCCATGGGCCGACCGCCGGGTCGCGCAAGCACCAACCGTGCACCTCGGCGGCACGCGCGCCGAGGGTGCCGAGGCAGAGCTCGCGGTGAGCCGCGGCCAGCACCCCGAACGGCCGTATGTTTTGCTCGCGCAGCCCACCGAGTTCGACCCGCTGCGCAACCCCGCGGGCGTTAACGCCGTGTGGAGTTACACTCACGTGCCGAAGGGCTCAGACGTCGACGTGCAAGAACGCGTGATCGCCCAGATCGAGCGCTTTGCGCCGGGCTTCAGGGACCGAATTGTCGCGGTCAGGCAGGTCACCGCGGCCGCGCTCTCGCGCTACAACCGCAACTATCACGGCGGTGACTTCAGTGCTGGCGCAGTCAACCTGCGTCAGCTGCTGATACGGCCGACACTCTCACTCGACCCGCATCGCACCCCCGCGGCTAGTATTTATCTTGCATCGTCTTCGGCACCCCCCGGGCCTGGCGTGCACGGCCTCGCCGGCTGGTACGCGGCGCGTTCAGCGCTGCGGCACGAGTATGGTCTCGCGGCACCTTCACTTGCAATCGGGGCTACTCGAACGGAGCCGTAGCAATGCGTCGCAGCACGAAAGCACTCATTGGAGTGGGCTTGGCAGTCGTTCTGCTCGCTGGCGGCGCGGGCGTCTGGGCGCTGATGCGTGACCGCGGGGGCGATCCCGCGTCGGTCGTACGCGAATATCTTGACGCGATCGCTGCCGGTGACGCGACCAAGGCAAACGAGATGGTCGACTTCGCGCACGAGACCGAAAGTGGTGAAGCGCTCACCGCGGCTGACGGCATACTGCTGAACGATAAAGCGCTTGCGACTGCGACAGAGCGCATCAAGGTCAAGCAGGTCGAGACCATTAAGCAGAGCGAGGATCGCGCGCTCGTGCAGGCGACGGTCACCCTTGCGGGCGAGACATTCAGCTATGGACTTGAGCTCACAGGCGAGCCCGGCGGTCGGTTCGAAGACACGAGCTGGCGGGTAGCGAAGCCGTACATCAACATCGTGGTGGTGAAAGTGGAGCCCAACATCGATGGCGTCGACGTGCCGCCCACCGCAAAGATCGCAGGGCAGACTGTGCCGGTTGAAAATCGCTTTCCGGGCAAGCCCTGGTTCGCGGTCGCTATGTTGTACCCCGGCGTGTACCCGGCCTCGGTCGACGGTGGCGAATACTTTGTCGCGGCCGAGGGCGAGGTGCTGGCCAAGCCCCTCACCAAAGAGGGCGCCGACAGGCTGCAGAACCTGCCGATCGACCTGCTCGTCGGTAACGGGGGCAAACCAGACCTGGTGCTGCCGCTCGCCACAAGTGACGGCTTCGACGAGGCGCTGGTAGCCGATGCGGTGCGTGTTGGCCAGGCGTGTGCGGGTGCCGCAGACAGGCTTGTGCGCACCGAGAAGGGGCTGGTGATCTGCCCAAAGCAGACGGCGGTGAGCGTGATCGACTACTGTGACGCGCACCCCGATGCTGAGCGCAATCCGCGGTCAGAGGGCAACTACCTCTGTGAAGAGTACAGAGGCCTCACGCCGCTACGTGGCGCACTGAGAGTTGAGGCGATCAATACCGAGGTGCTGCGCGACGTGAACGGCAGCGTTTTCAACCTCACCGTCGGCAGCTACCGCTTCACCGATGAGAACGGGGCCACACACGAGGCGGCGCTGCGCGATGTCTGGGTGCAGTGGTTTGAGGGCAAGCCAATGATTGTCGACGGGAGCTTCGACGAGGCGTACTGAGCGGGCTGCGCTTCTTGCGGGAGCTTCGCGCGAGTGAGGCCGTGAGATATTTCTCGGAGATTGCGTAATAGAGGTAGACCTCGCGGCGGCGCGCGGGTTACACTCCAATTTCGAGTGTTGCATTGCGGAGGGATCCCGCACGCTGCGTGACACGGCCACAAGCCGAACCATATGCAGGGCCACAGGTCAGGCTCGCTCGTTCTCTCAGCCCGTGTCATAAGAGCGCCCCAGGGGTGCTATTTCGACCAGGGTGCGTCCCCCGAATCGATCCGTGATGCGGCGCACCTGAAAACAGTGATCGCTACGTTGTTGTCGTCGGCTTCTGACGCAGTGGTGTCACCGCCTCCCGCAGCAGAACGCTTTGCGTTCCGCCCAAGGCGGTCAGCGCAGCAAAGCCTTCCTCCGCCGCCTTGCGCTCACGGTTTTCAGGCACGTCTTCGCTACGAACTGATTCGGGAGAAGCACCCTACCGAAAAGGAGCCGAATGTCTTTGCCAACCCTAGAAACCACACCAGATCTTGCCGCCGAGCAGGTCGCTGTGCTCGCCGCAGAAGAGGTGCTCGCGAAAGCGCAGAGCATCTCAGAAGAAGAAATCTTTGCCGCTCACGAGGGCGGCAAGCTGAGCGTCGAGCTCACAGAACCGCTCGTTGACAGGCGTGATCTCTCGATCGCCTACACCCCCGGCGTAGCGCAGGTCAGCCGCGCAATCGCAGCCCAGCCCGAGCTTGCGAAGACCCACACCTGGGCGTCGCGGCTTGTCGCCGTCGTGTCTGACGGCACCGCGGTGCTTGGCCTTGGCGATATCGGAGTGAGCGCCTCGCTGCCCGTCATGGAGGGCAAGAGCGCACTGTTCAAGCGCTTTGGCGGCGTGAACTCGATTCCGATTGTGCTCGACACCACCGACCCCGACGAGTTCGTCGAGACCATCGTGCGCATCGCGCCAAGCTTCGGTGCGGTGAACCTCGAAGACATCTCGGCGCCCCGCTGCTTCGAGATCGAGCAGCGACTCATCGAGGCGCTCGACATGCCGGTAATGCACGACGACCAGCACGGCACCGCGGTGGTGGTGCTCGCCGCGCTCACGAACGCGCTGAAAGTCGTCGGCAAGACGCTCGCCGACACCCGCATCGTGATCGCCGGCGCTGGTGCCGCGGGTATTGCCGTCGCCGAGATTCTGCTCGCCTCAGGTGTGACTGACCTCATCGTGGTCGATTCACGGGGCACGCTGCACACCGAGCGCGACGACATCGAGCACATGAAGCTCGATATGGCGCAGCGCAGCAACCCGCGCGGCGTCGCGGGTGGCACCGCTGAGGCGCTGCAGGGCGCCGACGTCTTTATTGGGGTGTCGTCATCGAAGGTGCCCGAGGATCACATCGCCGCAATGGCAGAGCACGCGATTGTGTTCGCGCTCTCAAACCCGGATCCAGAGGTCGACCCTGTGGTGGCGCAGCGGCACGCGGCGGTTGTTGCCACCGGTCGAAGCGACTACCCGAATCAGATCAACAACGTGCTGGCTTTTCCCGGAATCTTCCGCGGCGCACTCGACGCGGGGGCGCGTCGCATCACCCTCGAGATGAAGCTCGCCGCAGCGGCCGCGATCGCAGGCCTCGTCGCTGATCCCACGCCAGAAATGATTGTGCCAAACCCGTTTGCACCCGGAGTGGCAGAAGCGGTTGCAGAGGCCGTGGTACGCTGCGCGAGGGCGGGGGAGTAACCGCAAAGTAGTTTCTGAAACGCCACGGGCCCGGCCGCAATTGCGACCGGGCCCGTGTGCGTAATGCGAGGCGAGCGAGGGCTACGCCTTCTTGACGTCGTCTGCGTTCAGCACGCGGAACGCGATTGCAGCGAGGGCAGCGCCCACGAGCGGTGCAACAACGTAGAGCCACATGTTTGCCCACTCGAACTGGCCGTTGATTGCCAGGCCGAATGCGACTGCGGGGTTGAAGCCGCCGCCCGAGATGCTGCCGACGGTAGCAGCGCCGACGAACACGGTCGAACCGATTGCGAGGCCGTAGAACGAGTTGCCGTCGTTATCCTTCGAGGTTGCGACGTTCAGCACGACGTAGACGAGGATGAAGGTGAAGATCATCTCGACGAGGAACGCGGGCAGGGTCTCGATCTGGGTTGCGGCCTCGGGAGCGGGGAAGACCGCCATGCCGATGAGCGCGCCGAGTGCGCCACCCACGAGCTGGGCGATTACGTAGGCAACGAAGTCGCCAGCGCCGATGCCGCCACGCAGCCAGACGCCGAGCGAGACAGCGGGGTTGAGGTGCGCGCCCGAGATGTGCCCGGTTGCGTACACGAGCACCATCAGCGCGAAGCCGATTGCGAGGGGGGTGAAGTCACCAGCGTTGTTGATTGCGCCGATGATTGCGAAGACGAAGAGCAGGGTAGCGAGAAGCTCAGCCACCACGTTGCGAACTGTACCGGTCATGTCGGTTCTACTTTCTTCAGTGTGGGTATTTCCCAGCTAACACACAATTATGGCAAGACTGTGTGCCCCGGGGCAGGTGCGCGGTGGGCGGGTTTCGTTTCGGCACGAATGTTGCGGGGGTAGCAGCCGCGATATTGAGGCATCTCGTAGCAAATCGCATGTGCCCGTGACGCGGTCGCGCAGTAGTCGTTATGAGTCGCAGCGCAGGTTGGCGCTGAGGTAGCCGGGGGATTGATGTGTAGGGGCGTCGAATTCTTTCCCGGTTTCGATGTATTCGGCTGAGATTGGCATGCGGTTGAGTACGTAGCGATCGTCGATGAGTTTCTGAGTGAAATTATCGGCATTGAAACTTACGACATACTCGCCGTCTATGAAGCTCCCGCTACCGATGCCTTGGTAAAGGTCTGTGGGTAGCCCGAAATCAAAGAATCCGACTTCCCCATTCTGTTTCGCCACCACTCCGTAGACGCTTCCACCATCGCAGTCAGCTGTTTCGGGGTGCACGACCACAGTTCTCGTCTGGCCGTCGCGTTCGTACTCGAGAGTGATCGATTGGGTCGGTTGCACGGTGCATGCAACGAGCATCGCCGCAAGACCAACGGCTGCGACAGCGAGCACTGCACTTGCTTTGTGTCTGATCAGCGCTGCCAAGCTGACGCTCCTTTTCGGTCGAAGTCATGCACTCCGACGAGTGACTGCACAGCGAGCCCTCTAATTGCCTCGCCGAGATGCCTCATTGCGAGCAGATTTGCCTCGCTGCGTTGAAGTGCCTGCATCGCTGACACTTGAGCATCGCCAGCCCAAGCACCACTGAGCTCGACGATGCGATGATGCAGCCGCTCGAGTTCAAGTTCTATTCCGGTGATGTCGGCCTCAATGTTTTTGAGCGCTGCAGCCGCGGCTGCGCCTTTGACGCGGATCATGAAATTTGCCTTGTTGTTGAGCCGTTGCTCGTGTCGAGCTCTGGAAAGACTTCGGTGAGGGCTCGTAGCGGTTGTCGGCCCTGCATAATCTCAGCGAGGAAATCCCGGGCCTGCTGTGGTAGCTCTGTGTTTGAGAGTAGGGTCTCGAGCTCTTGCTGCATGAGTTCGGCGATGGGGCAGGAGGCTGAAAGGCCAGGGAAGATCTCGCTCTGCTGGCCGAAGTGCTGGCTGTTTGGGTCGGGCGCAAAAAAGCGTCGAATCTCTGCATCAGAGAGTTCATCGGTTGGCTCGGGCCAGGTCAACAACGTCATGGTGGTTCAGGCCCCCTTCATCGCAGGTACGGGAAAGGACGAGACGAACTTTTCGAGTTCAATGACCTGAAGGTTTGATTTTGCCGCCTCTACCAGGTCACGCGCCATCTCGATTTTGGAGTAGATGTCTCTCACGTCCATGCCGATTTTGAGCAGCAGGAGCCAGTGGGCCGGCGAAATCTTCTTTTTGTTGCCGAAAAGATTCTTCTCGGCGAAAAGGATGGCACCCTCGGCCGCGATGCTGAGCAACAGGTCCCTGGTTTGCTGCGCAATATCGGCGATCTGGTCTATGAGTTGAGTAAACCGCCTAGTAGCAGCCTGAATTTCTCGGCTCCCCGAGTACATCGCCGACAGCAGATCGACGAAGTACTCCTGCGCGCTGTTCGCCGAGAAGCCTTGCCAGTGCACCGCCACACGTGCGGCTGTCGCTCGAATCGCGTCATGCGCTGCACTGCTGAGCCCGACTGCGCCACCACCGTTCTCAGCCGCAACCATCTGGCAGAAGTGCCGAAGGTCACCCCAGGGCCCACCGAACACCTTCATGAGCTCTTCGAGCAAACCTGCTTGGCCGGTTTCTTCAAGAGCCACACCGAGGTAGAAGCCCACATCGAGAGCATCTCCCGGTATGAGCATCGCGGGCAGGTCGTTGAGCTCGGGCGAGGGCAGCCCCGGGTCGAGATAAAACGAAGTGCCCCGTGTCACTCTCTCAACTAGGCCATCAGAGACGCGGTCAGACTCCGGTGCAACGTGACCCTCATGGCCCAGCCTCCTCTGCGCAAGATCGTTCATTTCCGAGAGATGTGTGGTTTGGTACAGGCCGGGGTCTACACGATCCATCTCGGCGCTTGCCATAAGATCTGCATTTTGCGCCTCGACTGCCACTCGGTTGAGTTCGACATTCACGCCCTCTAGGCAGCTTTCCAAATGCCGAACCCACTGCACGACAACCGATTTGACCCGGGAGGCGGCAGGCAAGATGTCTGCAAAGAGTGGGTAGCCTCCGTGATTTGCGATCTCGTACTCGTCGAGGCGGCCTGCTGCGGTACCGAACTCTGCGGCGTATGCACTGAACACCGTTGCTTGAAGCTGAAGATCTGCGGGAGAAAGCCAGAAATCGACCGCGGCAATCAGCTCTTCTCGTGAGTAGAGCGAGGGCTGCCAAAGCACATCTTTGTCAAATGCCGCGATGCTCGGGGAAATGTGCACTATTGCCTCTGTTTCGAATTCAGATGTGAGATCCCCGTCAAAAGGCTATCCTGCCCACTCGCCTTCGGTCAATTTGTGCGGCTTTGCTGAGCACCGCAGTGACCCGCTGCCTTGTGAGTTCTGCCGCGCTAGTCGTGCCGGTGTGGGCCGGGTTTGCGGTGCCCGGCTGGCTCGATCTGCAGCGTGGTGTGATCCGTCTCAAAGTGGGTGCGCAGGCAGGCCTTCATCTCGTCGAGAATCGCGTGGTACTCGCGCTCGCCCCACACTTCGTCGGTCACCGTGACGTGAGCCGAGAAGGCTGGCACGCCCGAGGTGATGACCCAGGCGTGCACGTCATGCACCTCGATGACGCCGGGCACGGCGAGCATGTGCTCGCGGGCCGCATCGACATCGAAGCCCTTGGGTGAGGCCTCGAGCAGCACGTCGACAACCTCGCGTAGCAGGCTGTAGGCGCGCGGCAGAATGATGAGCGCAATGAGAATCGACGCAACCTGGTCGACCCAGTTGAAGCCGGTGAGAAGAATCACGAAGCCCGCAATGATTACGGCGCCCGAGCCAAGCAGATCGCCGAGCACCTCGAGATATGCGCCGCGCACGTTGAGGCTTTCTTTTTGCCCGCTGCTCAGAATGAGCAGTGACACGAGATTTGCGATGCCGCCTATGATCGCGGTGACGATCATAGGGGTGGTTTGCACCTCGACCTCGCTGCCGAAGCGCTTGATCGCCTCAACGAAGATGAAGATCGCAATGATGCCGAGCACGACGCCGTTGATGAGCGCCGCGAGCACCTCGACCCGCAGATAGCCGAACGTACGCTTGCTCGTCGCAGGTAGGCTCGCGATGAGGCTCGCGATGAGCGCGATCGCGATGCCGGTCGCGTCGGTGAGCATGTGGCCCGTGTCGGCGAGCAGCGAGAGTGAGCCCGAGATCAGTGCGCCAACGAACTGTACGACAACCACGGTCAACGTAATACACAGGGCGAGGATTAGGCGCTTTCTGTGCTTCGCGGTGCCCGTGGTGCCACCCGCAGCCTGCCCGCTGAGTCCGTGGTCGTGCGAGTGCCCGTGGCCCGAGCCGTGATCGTCGTCGTGCGGCGCGGCCGGGTGGCCTGCGCTGAACTCGCTCTCGCAGTCGTCTGGCTGGTGGGTCACGATCCTCGCCTCCTCAAAATTACAGAATGAACCCGGCTTGCTCTCGAATCGTAACGCGCAATCTATGCGGCCACGCTCTTGAAACGGCGAAGCAGCAGGCTGTTGCCGACCACAAAGACGCTCGAGAACGCCATTGCTGCACCCGCGATCATTGGGTTGAGCAAGCCGAGGGCCGCGAGCGGAATCGCCGCGACGTTGTAGGCGAAGGCCCAGAAGAGATTGCCCTTGATCGTGCCGAGCGTGCGCCGCGACAGCCTGATTGCGTCTGCCGCGCTTCGCAGGTCGCCGCGCACCAGTGTGATGTCTGCCGCCTCGATGGCGGCATCGGTGCCCGTGCCCATCGCGAGGCCGAGGTCAGCCTGCGCGAGCGCGGGGGCGTCGTTCACGCCGTCGCCGACCATCGCGACCACGCGACCCTCGGCTTGCAGCTGCGCGATCACCGCAACCTTGTCGCCGGGCAACACCTGCGCGTGCACTCGCTCGATGCCGACCTCGCGGGCGATCTGCTCTGCGACGGTCTGGTTGTCGCCCGTCAGAAGCACGGGCTCGAGCCCGAGCCGCCTGAACTCGGCAATGGCCTCGGCGCTCGTCGGCTTCAGCGAATCTGCGACCGCCACGACGCCGCGCAGCTGACCGTCCCACGCCGCGAGCACGACTGTCTTGCCGGCCGCTTCGAGCCGCTGTTTCACCTCTGCCGCCTCGGTGCTCGACGCGATCGCCCAGTCGCGCATGAGCGCGTCGGTGCCGATGAGCACAGGCAAACCATCGACGATGCCACTGACGCCCTTGCCCGCCGTGTTCATGAACGACTCGACCTCGGGCAGTCGCTGCTCGGTTTCATCGCTACCGGCCAGCTCTGCCGCAGCACCCCGGGCGATCGCCTGCGCAATGGGGTGCTCCGAGGCTCCCTCGACCGCGGCGATGAGTCGCAAGAGCTTTGCGCGATCCTCGCCCTGAAATGCAATGACGTCGGTGAGCGACATCTTGCCGCTCGTCACGGTGCCGGTCTTGTCGAGCACGATGGTGTCGACGCGCTTGGTTGACTCGAGAATCTCGGGGCCCTTGATGAGCACGCCGATTTGCGCACCGCGGCCCGTGCCGACGAGCAGCGCAGTCGGGGTCGCGAGGCCGAGCGCGCACGGGCACGCGATGATCAGCACGGCGACGGCCGCGGTGAACGCCTGCTCGACGGGGTTGCCCAGCAGCAGCCAGGTGGCGAGGGTTGCGAGCGAGAGGCCGATCACGATTGGCACGAACACGCCAGAAATGCGGTCGGCGAGGCGCTGCACCTCGGCCTTGCCCGACTGCGCGTCTTCGACCATCTGCGCCATCTGCGCGAGTTGTGTGTCGCCGCCGACCCGCGTCGCGCGTACTACCAGGCGGCCGCTCGTCGAGACGGTGCCGCCGGTAGCGGTGTCGCCCGGGCCGACCTCGACAGGCACCGACTCGCCCGTGAGCATCGAGGCGTCGACGGCGCTTAAGCCCAACACGATGACGCCGTCGGTCGCGATCTTCTCGCCGGGGCGCACCACGAACTCATTGCCGACCTGCAGTTGCTCGATGGGCACGCGGGTCTCGCTGCCGTCTTGCGCAAGGATCGCCACGTCTTTGGCGCCGAGCTCAAGCAGGGCGCGCAGAGCTGCACCGGCCTGCCGCTTCGATCGCTTTTCGAAGTAGCGGCCCGCAAGCAAGAACATGGTCACGCCCGCCGCGGTCTCGAGGTAGATGTTGCTGGCGCCATCACTCTGCTGCAGGCCGAACTTGAAGCCGTGCGTCATGCCGGGCATGCCCGCGTGGCCGAAGAAGAGCGCGTAGAGCGACCACAAAAATGCGGCGATCGTGCCGACCGAGACGAGCGTGTCCATGGTGGCTGCGCCGTGCTTCAGGTTGACCCAGGCGGCGCGGTGAAATGGCCAGCCCGCCCACACGATCACCGGTGCGGTCAGGGTCAGCGAGAGCCACTGCCAGTACTGAAACTGCAGCGCCGGAATCATCGCCATCGCGATCACCGGCACCGAGAGCACGATCGAGCCGATCAGGCGTTGTCGCAGCGCCGCGAGCTCTGGGTCTGCCGGTTCTGCCGATCCTCGCCCCTCGTCATCGGCCGTGTTTGTGGCAGGAGGTGCCGGCAATGCCGCCGTGTAGCCAGTCTTTTCGACCTCGGCGATGAGTAGCTGAGGGTCGTAACCCTCGGGCACGCTCACACGAGCCTTCTCGGTGGCGTAGTTGACGCTCGCCTCAACGCCGTCGAGTTTGCCCAGCTTCTTCTCGATGCGGTTCGCGCACGATGCGCACGTCATGCCGCCGATCTCGAGCTCTATCGTGGTACTCATGAGGTTCTCACCGCCGCATACCCGGCCTCATCGACGGCGGCGAAGACTGCCGCGTCGTCGAGGGGAGCTTCTGAGGTGACCGAGAGCCTGCCGGTTTGGGCGCTGACCTCGATGGCGGTCACGCCCGAGATCTGCGCTACCTCTTCGCGCACGTGGCTCTCGCAGCTGCTGCAGGTCATTCCGGTGACGGTGTACTCGGCGGTGCTCATGATGATGCCCTTCTATATCTCGTTGTGTCGAGTATACCCCCATGGGGTATCTATTGGCGATAACTACGTGCCCGTCGCGGATATTCCCAACTATCTGATCGCAAGTCGACGCAAATGGGGGTCTCAAGGCTCGCGAGACCCCGAAACGCGACGACTTGCGAAAGAAGCTTGGTTGGGGGAGCGGGTGTGTGTGCGGTGTCTGATGTTGGCGCGTGGGATCACCGGGTGCCGCGGCGGTGTAGCGTCGAAGTGTGAACCGCACTCAGCTTGACCTCGCCTTCGTGGTGCTGCACACCTCGCCGCTTGATGAGCCAGGCACGAAAGATGCTGGCGGTATGAATGTCGTGGTGCTCGCGCAAGCCGCCGAGCTTGCGCGCCTCGGGCACCGCGTGCGGTTGATCACGCGTCGCAGCGACCCTGCACAGCCGGACGAGGTCGAGATCGAGCCAGGGCTCACTGTGCACCACCTCGACGCGGGGCCCGCGAGGTTGCTTGCGAAGGGCGAGCATGAGGCGCTGATCGAGTCGTTCGGTGCCGCGCTTCGTGCGCACCTCGAGGAGCGCGCGACCGACGTGCTGCACGCCGAGCACTGGTACTCGGGCCTCGCGGCGCTTCCGGCGGCCCATGAGCTTGGCATTCCGCTTGTGCAGAGTTACCACTCGATCGCCGCAGCAGCGCATACCCCCCTGGGGCACGGAGAGCGCCCCGAGGCTCCGGGCAGGCTCGAGGGTGAGCGTCGCCTCGCGAGCGAGGCCGACCTGGTCATCACCGTGAGCGAGGCCGAAAAGCGCACGGTGCTCGAACGCCTCGGAGGTGACCCCGCTCGGGTGCGCGTGGTCTGGCCCGGGGTCAACACCGACCTGTTTCGACCCTGCGGCGGGCCAGAGTGCGAAGAGCGATCTGCATG
Organism: Actinomycetota bacterium; assembly: GCA_020161315.1. GTDB lineage: Bacteria > Actinomycetota > Actinomycetes > Actinomycetales > Microbacteriaceae > Leucobacter. Next base: position 62,643 of record JAIUOH010000015.1, read on the forward strand.
GCTCGAACACGGTGGGCGGCCCGAGGTGCTCGTCGCTGGTCGCCTCGACCCTCTGAAGCGCTTCGACCTCGCGATCGCCGCGGTTGCCTCGATCGACCCGTCGCGCCGACCACTGCTGCGTATCGTGGGTGCACCACCACCCGACGGGGAAGCCTACGCGCGTTCGCTGCACGAGGCTGTCGCCGATGCGAGCATGCTCGCGACCACCTCGTTCGACGGGGCGCTGCGTCGCTCTGAGCTTGCCTCGCGTCTGCGGGTCGCGACCATCGTGCTGGTGCCTTCGCACTCAGAGACTTACGGGCTCGTTGCGCTCGAGGCGGCGGCGTCTGGTGTGCCCGTGATTGCGGCGCGCACGGGCGGCCTCTGCGAGGCGGTCGTCGATGGTGAGACCGGCGTGCTGATCGCGAGCGAAGACCCGGCAGACTGGGCGGCCGAGATCAAGGGCCTGCTGGGTGACACCGAGCGTGCGGCTCGCATGGGTGCTGCCGCTCGTGACCACGCGCTGCGGCACAGCTGGCAGCAGTCGACGGCTCGGTTGGTTGACGTGTATCTCGAGTTGTTGGGGCGGTAGCCCGCTCATCTCGTCGAGGGCACCGCCGACGGCGATGCGGTGGTGGTCAGCGAGTAGCCTGCGGCGCTGGCGAAGCGCTATTGGCCGAGCAACTGGGCGGCGAGCTGCAGCAACTGCACCTCGCTGCCCTTTCGGCCGATCAGCTGCAGGCCGCGGGGCAGGCCCGCTGCGTCTGACGCGATCGGCACCGTGATCGCGGGCAGCCCGGTCACGTTGACCATCGAGGTTTGCGGAGCCCATTCACACTGCAGGCGGTAGTCGCCCTCGGGGCCGAGCCCCCAGAACTCACCGACCCGCGGCGGGGCAAAGGCGAGGGCCGGAGTCAGTACGATGTCGTACCCGCCCCACTGCTCGGTCGCGCTGCGGGCAAAGTCGTGCAGTCGGGCGACGCTTTCTGCGATGTGCTGCGATGTTGCCCCGCGCGCACGCCGCAAAAACCACTGCGCCAGCTCGCCGAGATTGGCCTCTGCCTCGGCAGAGAGCGGCACCCTCGTAAGGGCCTGGGTCCAGACCGTGGTGAAGGCGTCGGGGTAGCTGGTGCCATAGCCGAAACTGGCCTGTTCTGGGCGGTGGCCGGCCTGCTCAAGCCGCGCTGCCGCCTCGTGTAGCGCGTCGGTCGCGGCTTTGTCGAAGAGGATCGCCATCTCTGATGCAAACGGAGAGTCGAGGCTGATGCCGATGCGCAGGCCGCTGAGGTCGTGGGCGCGGTCGAGTGCGTTTAGGGAGGGCTCGTCGGTGCGACCGAGCGCGGCGTCGAAGAAGAGCGCAGCGTCGCGGACGGTGCGGGCCATGGGGCCTGAGACTGCCATGCGAGGGGCGCCGAGGTCGTCGAGCTCGCCGTTTTGCGCGTCGGCGGGCACCACGCCGCGGCCGGGCTTCAAACCGACGAGGCCGCATGCCGCCGAGGGAATGCGGATCGAGCCGCCTGCATCACTGCCGATCGCAGCGGTGATCGCAGCGCTGGCGATGGCGGCGGCTGTGCCGCCGCTCGATCCACCGGCCGTGCGCGCCGTGTCGAATGGGTTGCGCGCGGGCGGTGCCACGAGGTTCTCGCTGTAGCCCGCAATGCCAAACTCGGGCACCTGGGTCTTGCTGACGCAGATTGCACCCGCAGCGCGCACCGCCGCGGCGATGGGGTCGTCGTTTTCTGCAATTGGGTGCGGCACAGCTTTTGAACCGTGAGTTGTGGCGAAGCCCCGCACGCGCACGAGGTCTTTGTGGGCGGTCGGCACGCCGGTGAGAGGCGGCAGTGCGTGACGCTCGCTCAGTGGAGTGGCTGTGATGAGGCGGTCGGCCGCGTCGGCTTCGTCGAGGGCGATGTCGGCACGTACCTCGGTGAAGGCCCCGAGCTCGCGCTGCTGTTCGACGCGCTCGAGCGTGTGCAGCATGAGTTCACGCGCGCTGAAGTCACCGCGGCGCACCCCGTTGCGCAGCTCGAGCGCGGTCATCACTCGAAAAAAAAGCGGGCCATTCTGCTCTGCGGGGTCTTCCGAGCCCGCACGCGACTGCTCGGTTGATCCGGTCAGATCACCCGTGTGTGCGTTGCTCATGCTCTAAACCCTATGCGGTGGGTCGATCGTTGCGGGCAATCGCCCGGCGCTGAGGCATGGCTTGCTTCACCGAATGTACATAGGGCTAGCGAATGTGCCCCTTGCTAACCGGCGGGTTCTAATGGTGGTCGCAACACCCTGACAGCAGGGAGTTGCGACCACCATGTCGTTTACAAAGCAAGAACTCGCGACCCTCAGACCGAGGTTCCTCGACCGCATGCAGGTGATCGGGTCCGC
>JAIUOH010000016.1 GCA_020161315.1 Actinomycetota bacterium
GGGGTGTCGGCGAGAATCGTCTCGACGTCTTCGGCGAAGCCCATCTTGAGCATCTCGTCGGCCTCGTCGAGCACGAGGTACTTGATCTCGGTGAGATCGAGCGAGCCGCGCTTCAGGTGGTCCATGATGCGGCCGGGGGTGCCGACCACGATGTCAACACCGCGACGCAGCGCGCTGAGCTGCTGGCCGTAGGCCTGGCCACCGTAAACGGGCAGCAGGTGCACGTTCAGGTTCTTGGCGTAGCTCTCAAACGCCTCGCAGACCTGCAGCGCAAGCTCGCGGGTGGGGGCAAGCACAAGCGCCTGGGGCACACCCTGGCCGGGCTCGATGCGCGAAAGAATCGGCAGCGCGAACGCAGCGGTCTTGCCGGTGCCGGTCTGGGCGAGGCCCACAACATCACGGCCCGAGAGCAGCACCGGAATGGTCGCCTCTTGAATGGCCGACGGGGTCTCGTAGCCAACGCTCTTGATGGCGCGCAGCACGCGCTCGTCGAGGCCGAGCACGTCGAAGCCGTTACGTGACTTTTCGGGCTCGGCGGGCTGCTCGGTGGCGGCCGGCGCTTCGGCGTCGCTCGCCTGAGCCGCCGATTCTGCGGGTTCCGGGATCTCGGTCTGCGCTACTGTATCGTCTGAAATCTCGAGATCCTCGAGAGTGAGAGGCTGCGCCTCTGCCTGAGTCTGGTCTGCCGTGCGGTCATCGCCTGCTGCGGCATCTGAAGTCTGCATCATATTAGTCTACCTCGACAATGCAAATTCTCTGTTACCGCTCTGTGACCTGGCGTGGTCGCGCCCCCACAGCACACGAAGACTCCCCCTAGCACCGCACAGTCAGATCATATACGATCTGAACTGAGCCGCGATCCTTGTCATCGCGTCACTCTTTACTCGACACTCGACGCAACGGAGACCAGGTGCTCGACCAGACAACCCGCGAGGCAATCGCTGCAGAGCTCGTGCAGGCAGACCGCGACCGCACAATTCTGCCCCGCCTTACCGCACGCTACCCAGAGATGGCGATCGACGACTCGTACGCGATCCAGAAGATCTGGAGCGACCAGCGCATCGCGCAGGGCGCGCGCCTCGTCGGCCACAAGATTGGCCTCACCTCAAAGGTGATGCAGGTCGCGACCGGCATCAGTGAGCCCGACTACGGTGTGATTCACGACGACATGGTCTTCGAATCGGGCTCGGTGCTCGAGTTTGATCGCTTCTCGAACGTGCGCATCGAAGTCGAGCTCGCGTTCGTGCTCGCGAAGCCGCTGAGTGGCCCGAATACCACCATCTTCGACGTGCTCGACGCGACCGCCTACGTCGTGCCCGCACTCGAGGTGCTCAACTCACACCTCGAGCTCGAAGGCCGCACCATCGTCGATACGATCAGCGACAACGCGGCCATGGGCGCGATGGTCGTGGGCGGCCGCCCCGTCAAGATCGATGAGACCGACCTGCGCTGGGTGTCGTCACTGCTCTACCGCAACGAGACCATCGAAGACTCGGGCGTCGCCGGCGCCATTCTCGGTCACCCCGCGATGGGCGTTGCCTGGCTCGCGAACAAGCTCGCGCAGCACGGGCAGTCACTCGAGGCGGGCGAGATCATTCTTGCTGGCTCATTCACGAAACCGATGTGGGTCGAGCGCGGCGACACCGTGCACGCGGAATACAGCGGATTGGGGTCGGTCACGTGTCGTTTCGTCTAGAGCTTCCGCCAACACTCGCCAATCGCCTCGCTTCGCGCGGCGAGGATCGCCCACTCATCGGCCTCTGGGCCTGTGCGGGCAGCCCGATCACCGCCGAGATCGTCGCCAGCAGCGGCTGCGACTGGGTGCTGCTCGATGCCGAGCACTCCCCCAACACCCTCGACTCGGTGCTCGCGCAGCTCTACGCAATGTCGGCCTACCCGGCGACCCCCGTAGTGCGACCGCCCTACGGCGACACCGTGCTCATCAAACAGTACCTCGATGTCGGCGTGCAGAACCTGCTGATTCCGATGGTTGATAGCGCAGAGCAGGCCGCCGAGATTGTGCGCGCCGTTCGCTACCCCGACGGTGCCGGCGGCGGCGTGCGAGGCGTCGGCTCGTCGCTCGCTCGCTCCGCACGCTGGAACCGCATCGATGGCTATCTCGGCCGCGCGAGCGACACCATCAGCCTTACCGTGCAGATCGAATCGGCGACCGCCGTCGAGAACGTCGACGCGATCGCCGCCACCGACGGGGTCGACGCGCTCTTTGTCGGCCCCGCCGACCTCGCGGCCTCGATGGGCCTGCTCGGGCAACAGAACCACCCCGAGGTAGTCGAAGCCGTGCTGCGCTCAATCGCGGCCGGCCGCGCCGCGGGCAAGCCCGTCGGCGTGAACGCATTCGTGAAGGCCGACGCCGAACGCTACATCGCCGCCGGGGCCTCGTTCGTTGCTGTGGGTGCAGATGTGGCCATTCTCGCGAGGCAGACCGAGGCGTTGGTCGCGAGCTTTGCGACGACTGAAGCCGAGGCGCGTTCCTCTTACTGAGCGGGCGCATAGAGCACCGCCGCGGCCTCCGTTTCGTTCCCTGAGCTTGTCGAAGGGGGCAAACCGGAGGCCGTGCCTTTGCGTGCCCACGCACATCTCGACAAGCTCGATGAGCGGCGGCGCGCGGCTCGATGAGCGGTGAAGCACTCATTTATGCCCCAGACTTTCCAAATGGATAGTCTTCGTTTACACTCTCGGTACAGGGGTTCGCGCGACCGCGCACCAGGCAACGCTGCCGCTCCAAGAAATGAGATCAATGATGAGCCAAGACACCAGCCCGACCGCGAGCGCAAGCGCTCAAGACCCGGGCCTCAGCCGACGAGTGCTCGGCGTGCCCTCAATCACGCTGATGATCATCGCGGCGTCAGCACCCCTCACGGTGGTTGCGGGCGGCGTGACCACCTCGTTCGCCGTCACCGGTTCGCTCGGAGTGCCGCTGGGCTTTGTGCTCATCGCCGTGATTCTCACGCTGTTTGCCGTGGGGTACACCGCGATGGGTCGCTACGTCACGAACGCCGGCGCGTTCTACGCCTACGTCTCGCAGGGTCTTGGCCGCGTCGCCGGTGTCGGCGGCTCGCTCGTCGCCCTCGTCTCGTACAACGCCATGCAGATCGGCATCTATGGCATCTTCGGCTTTCAGCTCTCGATCTTTCTCGAGGCAAAGTTTGGCTTTGCCTCGCCCTGGTGGGTTTGGGTGCTGCTGTGCGCCGTGGTCGTCGGCGTGCTCGGCGTAAACCGCGTCGACCTCTCGGCGAAGGTGCTCGGTGTGCTAGTGGCGCTCGAGTTCGTGGCCGTCATCGTCTTCGACATCGTTTCGTTCACTGTCGCACCCGAGGGCGTGTCGACCGCAGCGCTCGCGCCCGGTGCGCTCTTCGGCCCGGCGCTCGGTCTGATCCTCGTATTTGGTGTTGCCGCGTTTATGGGTTTTGAGTCGGGCGCAATCTACGGCGAAGAGGCGAAAGACCCGAAGCGCACCGTGCCCCGCGCAACCTACGCCGCCGTCATCATCATCGGCGCGTTCTACGCGTTCAGCGCCTGGGCGTTCTCGGTCGGCATTGGTCCCTCACAGATCGTCGCAAAGTCGGGCGAGTTCGGCCCCGATCTAATGTTCGTCTTTATGACCGAACACACCAGCGTTATCGTCGCTGACATCATGACAGTGCTCTTCATCACGAGCCTCTTCGCAGCACTGCAGGCGTTCCATAACGCCGTGGCGCGCTACCTCTACTCGCTCGGCCGCGAGGGCGTCATGCCCGCTCGCTTCGCACGTACCAGCAAGAGCGGGGCACCCTGGGTGGGCTCGCTCGCGCAGTCGCTGCTCGCGGTCGTCGTCGTGGCGGGCTTCGCCATCGCCGGCGATGCGCTCGGTGGCGCCGAGGCGATGTTTGGCGATATGGCCTTCCTCTTCCCCGTGCTCACCATGTTCACCTGGCTGACCAACACGGGCGCCGCCGGCCTCGTGCTACTCATGGGGCTCACCGCCTTCGCGGTGATCGGCTACTTTAGGCGCAACACCCACGGCCTCAGTCTCTGGGTACGCGTCATCGCACCAGCCGTCTCCGGCGTGCTGCTCATCGCGATGTTCGTGATGATTCTCGGCAACTTCCAGCTGATGCTCGGGCAGGCCGAGCCCGACGCGACCACGTTCGTGCTGCCGGGTCTGATCATCGCCGCGCTCGCGATCGGCATCGTGTGGGCACTCGTATTGCGCAGCACGAAGCCAGCGATCTACCGCCAAATCGGCCACGGCACCGAACCGGGGGCGTACGGCACCGAGATGATCGACGTCGTCGACTCGCAGTAGCGAGCACTCACCAAGTCGCCGATTGCCGATACGCTCAACATCGTGAACGAACTCTCAGGCCGTGCCGCACTGCTCAGCGCGACGATCACCGTCGTCGCGCTGGGCGGGCTGCGCGCGCTGACCTACCGCGCAGTCGCGGCTGAAGCGGGGGTCTCTCACGGTCTCGTTCGATACCACTTCGGCACGCGGGATCAACTGATCTCAGAGGCACTCGACTATTCGATTAACGAGAGCCTCAGCGCATCGAACATGCACGCGCAGGTACTCACCCCAGGGGAGTTTGCTGAGGGCGTCGAGACGCTGGCCTCGCGGCAGGGCGATATTCACGCGTTTCAGTACGAGCTGTTGCTCGAGTCGCGGCGCAGGCCAGACCTCGCACCGCACGTTGAGCGCTACTACCAGCAGTATCGAGAGGCGATCGCACGTCAGCTCACCAACCTCGGCGTGACTGATCAGGCAATGGCAGACGCGATCTGGTTCATGCTCGACGGCGTCGTGTTTAAGCAACTGGTTGCGCCAAGCGACGTGCACGGGGCGCTTGGCTACGTGCGCGGCCTGATCGAGTCGGCGACGCGGCGCTAACGCCCCTACTGTTCTGACCCATGCAGCAAAGCTGCGAGCGGCACGCTCGCAGTTGATCCTCGCGCTGCAATTTTGCACCCATCGCGGTGCCCGGCGAGCCGCCTGGCACCCCCTCGAAAGGAGCGACTGAAGTGTCGCAACAAATCGATTTTCTGTACCTCAGTGAGCCCGACATGATCGCCGCGGGCGTGACCGACATGGCCGAGTGTGTCGACACTATGACCGACATGCTCGCCCTCTTCGCACGAGGCGACTACCGCATGGCCGGCACCGAGAACAACTCGCACGGCGCACAGATCTACTTTCCCGAAGAGTCGCCGTTCGCGGGCATGCCGCTCGATGCCCCCGACCGACGCTTCATGGCGATGCCCGCATACCTCGGTGGCGACTACCAGGTAGCTGGCTGCAAGTGGTACGGCTCGAACGTCGAGAACAAGAAGCGCGGCCTGCCCCGCTCCATCCTTATGTTCACCCTCAACGACAAAGACACGGGCGCCCCACTCGCCATCATGTCGGCGAACCTGCTGAGCGCCTACCGCACGGGCGCGATCCCCGGCGTCGGCGCCAGGTACCTCGCTCGCGAAGACGCGAAGGTCGTGGGTATCATTGGCCCGGGCCCGATGAATCGCACCTCGCTCGAGTCGTTTATCGCGGTTCGCCCCGGCATCGATACGGTCAAGGTCGCGGGCCGTAGCCAAGAAGGCGTCGACGCGTTCATTGCGTGGGCGCGGGCGAAGTTTCCGCAAATCACCAGCTTCGAGCAGGTTGCAAACATGGAGGCCGCGGTGCGCGGCAGCGATATCGTCAGCATCGCGGTGCCGAGCGCCTCCGGCAGCGAAAACTACCCCTACGTTGCCGACGAATGGGTGAAGCCCGGTGCGTTCATCTGCTGCTCGGCGCACCTGCAGCTCGAAGAAGGCCTCGTGCAGCGCTCACGCCACGTTGCCGACGCTCGCAAGATCTACCAGGCCTGGGCCGCCGAGCTACCCGTGCCCGCGCATGAGACGGTGGGCATCTGGGGTATTAGCCTCGTCGACCGCGTGCGCGACGGGCGCATGGCGCCAGAGCAGTTCGAAGACGTCGGCGAGATCATCGACGGGCTCACGCCCGGCCGCACACACGATGACGAGATCTTCATCTACTCGGTTGGCGGCATGCCTGTCGAAGACGTGGCGTGGGCCACGAAGGTGTATCGCAACGCGCTCGAGCGGGGCATCGGTACGAAGCTCAACCTGTGGCAGACACCCGAACTGGCATAAGCGACTTTTCACGCAAATTGGAGACACACATGCAAGAGAACAACATGCAGCGGACCGACGTTCTGGTGATCGGCGCGGGCGCCGTCGGCTCAATGGCGCTGTGGCAGCTGTCGAAGCGCGAAGGCATAGACGTGGTCGGCATCGAGCAGTACGGCCGCGTGCACTCGCACGGCTCGTACGCGGGCGAGTCGCGCGTGTTTCGCACCGCGGTGCACGAGGGTGGCACCTACGTGCGCATGATCCAGCGCTCGCGAAGCCTGTGGCGTGAGCTCGAGCGCGAGTCTGGCCGCGACATCTATGCCGAGGTTGGCTGCCTCTCGATCGCGCCAGAGGGCTTTGCCGACCTTGAAGTAGCACTCGGTACCGTGCGCGAGTTCGACCTGCCCCACCGCGTGCTTTCCACCGACGAACTGCGCACCGAATACCCGCAGCACCTCGTGCACGACGGCGACGTTGCACTCTTCGACGAGCACGGCGGCGGCTTGCGCCCCGAGGTTGCCGTAATGAGCGCCCTCGACGTGGCAGAGCGAAACGGGGCAAGGCTGTTCTTCAACACCAAGGTGATCGACGTCGAAGAGCGCGAACAGGGCGTGGTGGTGCGCACCACTCAGGGCTCATGGCTTGCTGGCACCGTGGTGATCGCCTCGGGCTCGTGGTCGACCAGACTGCGCCCAGCACTCAACGAGCTGCTGCGCTTGCAGGTGCTTGGCCTCACCTGGTTTATGCCGCGAGACCCGGGCGCCTTCGTGCCCGAGAAGTTCCCGGCATTTCTGCGCGACGCGGGATCAGTGCATTTCTTCGGCGCCCCGAGCTTTGACGGCTACTCGTTCAAAGCCTGCACCAATCCCGAGTGGCCAGTGTTTCGCGACGTATCAGAGGTGCCCACCCACCACACTCGCGAAGAGCTCATCAAGATTGGCCAGCGCGCCACCGAACTGTTTGCGGGCGTCAACCCCGAGCCCGTACGCGAGAGCGTGCATCACTGCGCCTACACGCCCGACCGCCTGCCCGTCGTTGACAAGACCGAGCGAGTCATCACGATCGCGGGGCTCTCGGGCCACGGCTTCAAGTTCGTGCCGCAGCTCGGCGAATGGGCCGCACAGCTCGTGTCGGGCGAGGCTCACACGATTGACCCGCGCTTCGCGCTTGCCGAGCACATGAAGCGCCTAGCCGAACTCGGCCCCTACACTGGCGGCGGGCACTAACTGCGGGCCGCGGGGGCGGCGCGAGCCGCCCCCTAGCCACCAAAGCTCGCAACATCACCGTAGAGCAGGCCGAGCTTGCGCTTCTTGCCCGCTGCGGCAGCATCGATCTTGCAGGCGGTCGACGCCTCCATGCACGCGAACAAATCGGGCTCGGCGACGGTGTCGGCGAGTTCGAACGAGTCGATCGTCACCTGCTGCCCAAGCACGTTGGTGAGCACGAGTACGTAGGCGAGGTGTGTCTGCCGTCGGTTGTGGGCACCGGGATCGGCGGTGCGAGCACACTGCCAACGATCGGGGTGAAGACCTCTTCGTGTTGCGTGGGATCACCCGCCCCCGGTGCAGCCGAGTCGGGTGCCGTGCCCGGTTCTGGTGCGCGACCCACTCGTGCGAGCGCGGCGGTAGCGACAAGCGAAACGATCCCCCGAGTACGCATAGTGCAAGTATCTCGCCGCGGGTTGTCGCGATCATAACGAAACAGCCGTCATTTCAGCGCGCGCGGCCCCGCCCGGTCCGGCCCGCCCCGGCCCGCCCCGCCCCGCCCGACTCTGCCCCGCCCGACTCTGCCCCGCCCGACTCTGCCCCACCCATCTCGCCCACCCCTCGACCTCGACCTCGGCCTTGGCGCAAGTCGTCGCAATCTGGGGTTTGAGGCGCGGCGAGGGCCCACTTTGCGACGACTTGCGCGTTGCGTCGTGCGTGCTCAATTTCCTTCAGTGTTTCTCGCCACCCCCAAAACTCCATTTCCACCTCTTCCCAATCCATTCCAGATCGTATATGATTTGAAATATCACAACGGAGTACGCGAGAGCAGGCACATGAGCACCCAGAACGAGCACCTCGGCATCGATACGCCCGGCAAGATCATCGCCGTGCACCTGAACTACCCATCGCGCATCGCGCAGCGCGGGCGCACGCCCGAGTTTCCGAGCTACTTCTTCAAGCCCGCCTCGTCACTCGCTTCGACCGGTGGCACCGTCGAACGCCCCGCAGGCACAGAACTGCTCGCTTTCGAGGGCGAGGTCGCGCTCGTCATTGGCACCCCGGCTCGCTGGGTCTCACCAGAAGACGGCTGGAGCCACGTCGCCAAGGTCACCGCGGCCAACGACCTCGGCCTCTACGACCTGCGCGCGGCAGACAAGGGTTCGAACGTGCGCAACAAGGGTGGCGACGGCTACACCCCCATTGGGCCGGTCGCGATCTCGACTGAGGGCATCGGCCAAGATCAGTGGCGCGTGCGCACCTGGGTCAACGGCGTACTCGTGCAAGACGACACAAGCGACACCTTAAAATTCTCGTTTGGGCAGCTCGTGGCAGACCTTTCACAGCATATGACGCTCGAGACGGGCGACGTGATTCTCACGGGCACTCCCGCTGGCTCTTCGGTGCTCGTGCCCGGCGATGTCGTCGAGATCGAGGTCGACGCACCGAACGCAGCGGGCTCCCCCAGCACCGGACGCCTCCTCACCACCGTCACCGAAGGCACTCACGAGTTCGGCGACTTCGGCAACAAGCCAAAGATCGACGACCTGCAGCGCATCGAAGCCTGGGGCGATGAGGCCGCACACGCGGCAGCCGTTGCCGCAGGCAAGGCGAGCCCGCTTGAGAGCGCCGGCGAGGATCCCGGCGCCCTAACAAGCTCGGCGACCGGAGCAACTGGCCCCCTCACACCCGAGATTCGCGAGCTGCTTGGCGGCGTTGCGGTAGCCACCGTCTCGGCGGCCCTGCGCAAGCGCGGCTACGTCGACATCTTCATCGATGGCGTGCACCCGAACCACGAGGGCGATACGATTCTCGGCACCGCAAAAACCCTGCGCTTCATCCCATTTCGCCCCGACCTCTTCAAGGAGCACGGTGGCGGCTTCAACGCACAGAAGCGTGCGTTCGACACCGTAAACGAGGGCGAGGTGCTCGTGGTTGAAGCCCGCGGCATTCCATCGACCGGCACCGTGGGCGACGTGCTCGCCCTGCGCGCCCAGGTGCGCGGCGCAGCCGGCATCGTGACCGACGGCGGCGTGCGCGACTTCGCCGCTGTACAGCAGTTCGACATTCCTGTCTTCTCACAGGGCGCGCACCCGAGCGTGCTCGGCCGCCGCCACGTGCCGTGGGAGGTCGACGTCACGATCGCCTGCGGTGGCGCAGCGGTGCAGCCCGGCGACATCATCATGGGCGACCGCGACGGCGTCATTGTGATCCCTCCGTTCTTGCTCGAAGAGGTGGCCCGTGAGGCGGCCGCGCAAGAGGAAGCAGACGCTTGGGTCGCAGAGCAGGTCGCAAACGGCGCAGCCGTCGATGGGCTCTTCCCGATGAATGCCGAGTGGCGCGCGAAGTATGACGCCGAACGCCAAGCGAACGAGGCTAAGTAGCGACCATGTCAGCTGAGTCAAAGAGCGAGCGGGCCTACCGCCTGATTCGAAGCAGGATCGACAGCGGTCAGTACGTGCCCGGCTACCGCCTGGTGCTCGCGCCAATCGCGGCAGAGCTCGAGATGTCGGTCGTGCCAGTGCGCGAGGCGATCCGACGCCTTGAAGCCGAGCAGCTCGTGACCTTCGAACGCAACGTCGGCGCGCAGGTCTCGCTCGTCAAAGAAACCGAGTACCTGCACACAATGCAGACCCTCGCGCTCGTGGAGGGCGCCGCGACCGCTCTGGCAGCCCCGCACATCAGCGCAGACCAGATTCGCCGAGCCCGCGAGATCAACGCAACCATGCACGAAAGCCTCAACGCTTTCGACCCGAGCCGTTTCACCGAGCTCAACCTTGAGTTTCACAGCGTGCTCTTCGAGAGTTGCCCCAACCCGCACATTCTCGACCTCGTGCACCGCGGCTGGAACCGCATGAAGGTGCTGCGAAACTCTTCGTTCAGTTTTGTGCCCGGCAGGGCCCAGCAGTCGGTCGAAGAGCACGAGTTGATTCTCAGCATGATCGAGGATCGCGCCCAGCCCGCAGAGATCGAGGCCGTGGCGCGCGCGCACCGCACGGCAACCCTCGACGCGGTGCTCGCGCACGCAGATGAGCAGCGCTACGGTGACGAGCGCCGCGGAGACGAGCGCCAACTTGCCCGCGCAGCCAAAACCACAACCCCCTGAATCAAGACCTCACACACCCACCATTCACAACGACTGGAGAAACCCATGACCTACCAGAAGCCAGAAGGCCTACCCGAGAAGATTCAGCTCTTCATCGACGGCGAGTTTGTCGACGCCGAGGGTGGCGCGACGTTTGACGTTATCGAGCCCGTCTCGAACGAGGTCTACATCAAGGCCGCCTCGGCAAGCGCCGCAGACGTTGACCGCGCCGTTGCGGCAGCAAAGCGCGCTTTCGATGAGGGCCCGTGGCCCAAGATGCTGCCCCGCGATCGCTCGCGCATTCTGCATAAGGTTGCCGACATCGTCGAGTCGCGTGACGATCAGCTCGCGCTGCTCGAGAGCTGGGATTCGGGTCTGCCCATCACCCAGGCGAAGGGCCAGGCGCGTCGCGCGGCCGAGAACTTCCGCTTCTTCGCCGACCTCATCGTTGCCGAGCACGACAACGTCACCAAGGTGCCGGGCCGCCAGATCAACTACGTGAACCGCAAGCCCAAGGGCGTGGCCGGCCTCATCACCCCGTGGAACGTTCCCTTCATGCAGGAGTCGTGGAAGCTCGCCCCCGCGCTTGCAACCGGCAACACCGTGGTGCTGAAGCCCGCCAGCTACACCCCCCTCTCGGCAGCCCTGTGGCCCGAGATCTTCCGCGAGGCTGGCGTGCCCGACGGTGTCTTCAACCTGATCCTCGGTTCGGGCGGCGTTGCTGGTGACGCGCTGGTGAAGCACCCTGATGTGCCGCTCATCTCGTTCACGGGTGACAGCTCGACCGGTGCGATGATCTCGACGAACGCCGCACCCTACTTGAAGGGCCTCTCGCTCGAGCTTGGCGGCAAGAGCCCCTCGGTGGTCTTCGCAGATGCCGACCTCGAAGAAGCGCTCGACGCGACCGTGTTCAGCGTCTTCAGCCTGAACGGCGAGCGTTGCACCGCGGGCAGCCGCGTGCTCGTTGAGCGCTCGATCTACGACGACTTCGTTGCCCGCTATGCTGAGCGCGCGAAGAACATCGTGATCGGCCTGCCCGACGACCCGAAGACCGAGGTCGGCGCACTCGTGCACCCGAGCCACTTCGAAAAGGTCATGAGCTACGTCGAGATCGGCAAGACCGAGGGTCGCCTCGTCGCCGGCGGCGGCCGCCCCGAGGGCTTCCCCGAGGGCAACTACGTCGCACCGACCGTGTTCGCCGACGTGGCATCAGATGCTCGCATCTTCCAAGAAGAGATCTTCGGCCCGGTTGTCGCAATCACCCCGTTCGACACCGACGAAGAGGCGCTGAAGCTCGCAAACGATACGAAGTACGGCCTCGCCGCCTACGTGTGGACTTCGAACCTGAAGCGCGCCCACAACTTCGCGCACGGCATCGAGTCGGGCATGGTGTGGCTGAACTCGAACAACGTTCGCGATTTGCGCACCCCGTTCGGCGGCGTGAAGGCGTCGGGCCTCGGCCGTGAGGGCGGCTACCGCTCGGTCGACTTCTACACGACCGCACAGTCAATCCAGATCACGCTCAACGAGGCCCACTCGCCACGCTTCGGCGCGACCGGCAAGTAAGGCCAGCCCTTGAGCCTGCCGAGCTTCGCCCCCTGAGCCTGTCGAAGGGTGCGAAGCCCGGCCTGCTGCACACAGACCAACACCACTGCAAGGAAGCAATACCATGGCAAAACTCAACGAAGAAGATAAGCAGTCCGCTGGCTTCTGGGTCACCAAAGAAGCCCCGATTCAGTCTGACAACCCGATTCAGACGGCGACCTCGCCCGCGCCAGACATTCTGCGCTGCGCCTACATGGAGCTGATCGTCACCGACCTCGCGGCGAGCCGCCAGTTCTACGTCGACGTGCTGGGCCTCTACGTGACCACCGAAGACGACGAGGCGATCTATCTGCGCTCGACCGAGGAGTTCATTCATCACAACCTCGTGCTGCGCAAGGGCCCGATCGCCGCGGTCGCCGCGTTCTCGTACCGCGTGCGCACCCCCGAAGACCTCGACCTGGCGGTTGCGTTCTACGAGGAGCTCGGCTGTGAGGTACGTCGCAACCCGAACGGCTTCGTGAAGGGCATCGGTGACTCGGTGCGCGTCATTGACCCGCTCGGCTTTCCGTACGAGTTCTTCTACCAGACCGAGCACACCGAGCGCATGTCGTGGCGCTACGACCTGCACATTCCCGGCGAGCTCGTGCGCCTCGACCACTTCAACCAGATCACGCCCGATGTGCCGCGCGCGGTTGGCTTCATGCAGAACCTCGGCTTCCGCGTCACCGAAGACATTCAAGACAACGAGGGCACCGTCTACGCCGCGTGGATGCGCCGCAAGCCGACCGTGCACGACACCGCGATGACGGGCGGCGACGGCCCCCGCATGCACCACGTCTGCTTCGCAACGCACGAGAAGCACAACATTCTCGCGATCTGCGACAAGCTCGGCTCGCTGCGCAAGTCCGACACGATCGAGCGCGGCCCCGGTCGCCACGGCGTCTCGAACGCGTTCTACCTCTACCTGCGCGACCCCGACGGTCACCGTGTCGAGATCTACACCCAGGACTACTACACGGGTGACCCCGACAACCCGGTCGTCACCTGGGACGTGCACGACAACCAGCGCCGCGACTGGTGGGGCAACCCAGTCGTGCCCTCGTGGTACACCGACGGCTCGATCGTGCTCGACCTCGACGGCAACCCGCAGCCGGTCGTCGCGCGCACTGATGACAGCGAGATGGCCGTGACCATCGGCGCCGACGGCTTCTCGTACACCCGCGATGGCGACGAGGTGAAGGGCTTCAAGCTCGGCGAAACGCTGTAGTTCGAAGTTTTTCGAAAAGGATCAGGGTCGGGGCGCATGCGCCCCGACCCTTGGTCTTTGTCCGTGACGCTACGCGAAGAGGCTCGGCACGAACATGGCGAGCAGCATTGCGGCCATCGCGCCGGTCTCAATCGCGAGCACCCGGCGCCCGCGGCGAAGCGCCATGAAGCAGAGCGCGAGTTGCACGGCGACGAGCACCGCAATCGCAACGGCAGGGATCGCCGCCACCCCACCACTGTGCGCCGCATGGGTGGGCAGATCCTCGCTCAAAATTACCGCCGAACCTGGCCCACCGTGCGCATGCGTCATCACGAGCCACGCCATTGCGACGTAGCTGACCGCCGAGGCGAGCATGACCGCATTCCGCAGTCTCGCGCCGACACTCGAACGGGGCTCGCCGACCGGCCGCAGGCGCACGCCGAGCACGACGCCCGCGGAGGCCAGCAGCAGTGCCCAGATAAGGGCAGGCACGAAATGCGAGACGGTGAGGTCGAACATCGCAGTGAGCATTACCGCCGCGGCCGCGATGCCAACCCGGTTGCGCGCTGCGACCGCGCCGCCAAGGCATGCCGCACCAGAGACGAGCATGACGATTCCCGGCAGTGCGGCGACAATCATCGCGCCGCCAGCCCTGCCCCGGGTTCGAGCCCGAGCGCCAGCTCTGCATAGCTGCGCACCGATGCACGGCACTCCTCGCGTGGCGTCGGATCGCCCGCCAACGGGTAGAGATCGTAGGCATCTTCGAGCGCGACGAGGTTGCGCGCGATCATGCCAGGGGGCGAGGCAAGCGTAAACTCCCCCGTGCCCGCACCGATCTCGATGAGTGCGCGGTAGAGCATGATCTGCCGCTCGGTGAGCGCGCGGTGCACGGGGCGATACTCGGGATACTCACTGAGCAGGGCGACGCTTTCGTAGACCTGGCGCAGTTCGTCACTGATGCGGTCGGGCACGCCGGCCTCAATCATCGCGAAGATGCGCGCGGTCGCACTCGCGGGCAGGTCGAGAATCGCCTGCCGCTGCTCCGCAAACTGCTCCATGGCTCCGCGCATCGCGGTCATCTGCAACTCGTCGAGCGTCGAGAAGTAGTGCAGCACATTGGCCGGGCTCATCTCGGCCTCGGCGGCCACCGCGCGCACGTTGATCGAGCGCCTGGGGTTCGCCCGCGCGACGCGCCAGAACGCCTGGATGATCTCATCCCGGCGTTCCAGGCGTCTTTGCGCTGCAGCGTTCACGGCACCAGCCTATTGGGTGTCACGACCTTTCTGAGACCAACGCGTCTGTGCCGCTGTCGGCATCGGAGTCAGCCAGCCCCTGCACCGTCACCGACTCGGTCAGCCCCGCGTAGTAGGCGGGCTTGCGGCGCTTCAGCACGAGGCCAACGACAATGCCACCAATGAAGAGGATTGGCGTCGGCAGCAGCAGCACCTGGTTGATGGGGCCGGTCAGGCCCGTCACCACCTCGAAGTTCGTGACGATGAGCACGTACCCGATGATGAGCCCAACGGCACCAATTGCGGGCGCGATCGTGACTCGCCACACGCTGTGCCCGCGCCGATCCTTGATGAAGTACCAGAACACTGCAACGGCGGCGCAGGTCTGCGCGAACACGAGGCCCTGCACACCGGTCGCGTACGTCCACAGCGCGAGCCCCAAGAACGGGTCGGCGTTCACCGCGATTGCCACGATCACCGCGACGAGCGAGATCACCGAGAGCGTGAGGCTCGACGCCGCCGGCGCGCCGGTGCGTGCGCTGGTTCGGCCAAGCGCACGCGGCAGCAGCCCCTCGCGGCCGAGCGAGAAGAAGTAACGAGTGCAGGCGTTGTGAAACGACAGCACGCAGGCAAAGAAGCTCGTCACGATCAGAATCTTCATGACGAACGCAGCCCAAGCACCCGCGAGATCGCCCGTGCCCGCAATCACCATGGTCTCGAACGCATTACTGCGGGCGAGTTCTACGACCCCGTCAGCACCGAACGCGACGGTCAGAATCCAGAAGGTGAAAGCGTAGAACAGTGCCAGAAACGCGACGGCGATGATCGTCGCGCGCGGCACGGTGCGCTCTGGGCGCTTCGCCTCTTCGGCGTAAATTGCGGTGCTCTCGAAGCCGAGGTAGGCGCCGAAGCCCATCACGAAGAGCGCGCCAGCACCCGTGGCAAAGAAGACGTTTTGCGGGTCAAACGAGGCGAGGCTCCAGGGCTCCGGGCCGCCATCGGCAATAGCCGCGAACGCGAGCACGAGCAGAATGCCGATCTCGAGGGTGAGCAGCACCGCGAGCACCTTCGCGCCCACATCGATCTTGTTGTAGCCGAGAATGGCGACGATCGCGACCGCCGCGATCGAATAGACGCCCCACGGCAAGTCGAGCCCGAAGAGCTCCAGAAAGGTGAACTGCGCGAAGAATCCGATGAAGCCGTAGAAGCAGATCACGAGCGCGAGGTAGGCGAACACCGTGACCGACGAGACCGCGAGGCCGACCGGCTTGCCGAGCCCCTTCGACACGTACGCGTAGAAGGCGCCCGCGTTACGCACGCTCTTTGACATGGCGGTGAAGCCGAGCGCAAAGCAGATCAGCACCGCCCCCGCAAAGAGAATCGCTCCCGGTGCACCTATGCCGCCCATGCGAAACGAGGTCACGGCACCACTCACCACAACCGTCAGTGGCGCTGCTGCCGAGATCACGAAGAACACGATGTCCCACGTGCCAAGGCGGTTCTTTGCGAGCGTTGATCCTGCCCCGGGGCTGGCGGCCGCTGCCGCAGCCGCTGTTTCTGTCGCGCTCATTCGAAAGACTCCTTCGTCTCGCCAAAGCCTCACATCAATAGAACATTGTTTAGAGGCAGAGTATTTGTGTATGCGTGAGATAGTCTAGGCATACAAGCAAACATTAAACAACGTTCAAAGTAAAAACTTTCTTCCGGTGACAACTCATCGCATGCGGTGTTCACGCTGAAAGTTCAATACGGCGACATGGTTACTAGAGCAGCACAAAGCGGCATTCGACGCCGCAATTTCAACGAAGAGATGACGAGGATCACATGACCCACCCCGCAGCAGCCAACCCGGTACGCGCCCGAGATCTCCGCGTACCCTTCGACGGCACCCCTGGCCCGCACAATGCGATCACCGACGTGCCCGGCCTCGAGGTAGGCTTCGTTACCCTCTCGCACGATGAGCCTGCCGTCGCCCGCACCGGCGTGACAGCAATCCTGCCGCGTGGCCGCGACAAGGCCGGCCTGCCGTGCGCGGCGGGCGTCGCGGTGCTCAATGGCAACGGTGAACTCACAGGCAGAAGCTGGATCGAAGAGTCTGGTCAGCTGCAGGCCCCCATCGCCATCACCAACTCGCACGCGGTTGGCGCCGTGCACCGCGGGGTTGATCAGTGGATGGCCGAGCACCACCCTACGGTCGCCGCTGCGTGGATGCTTCCCGTGGTTGGCGAGACCTGGGATGGTTACCTCAACTCGATCAACGCCGATACCGTGCACCCCGAGCACGCGATCGCGGCACTCGACAAAGCCGCCACGGGCCCCGTCGCAGAGGGCAACGTTGGCGGCGGCACCGGCATGAACTGCTACGGCTTCAAGGGCGGCACGGGCACCGCCTCCCGCATCGTTCGTACCGCGGATCGCGACTACACCGTCGGCGTGCTCTTGCAGGCGAATTTCGGGTCGCGGCACGAGCTCAAGGTGGCTGGTCGCCCGCTTGGCCGCGAGTCGCTCGCACCGAACCCGATGGAGTCGAGTGGCTGGTTTGCAGAAGAGGCCGGCGTCGGCCACGCTGCGGTGCCCGGGGCAGGCAGCGTCATCGTCATCGTGGCAACCGACGTACCGCTGCTGCCCGACCAGTGCCGGGCGCTCGCGCGCCGCGTGCCACTCGGCCTCGCGCGCACCGGCACCACCGCGAGCCACTTCTCGGGCGATATCTTTCTCGCGTTCTCGACCGCAAACGAGGGCGCACTCACCTCGCGCATGGGCACTGCGACCGGCATGACCGAGCAAATCGAGACACTCGCATGGGGCGGCATTGACCCGTTCTACGCCGCCACCGTCGAAGCCGTAGAAGAGGCCGTCATCAACGCGCTCGTCGCCGCCACCGACACGGTTGGGCGAAAGGGACACGCGAGCTTCGCACTGCCCCACGACGAGGTACGCGCGGCGTTCGGTAACTAGAGAGCACGTCGCCGATATTGTTGACCTAGACGAACTCCCGCCAACACCCCGACCGAAGGCCGCCTCTTGCCAGACAAACCGCTAGGGCTCCGTGAGCGCAACCGCATTCGCACCCGCGACGAGATCCTCGTTGCCATGTCGCTCATGCTTGGCGAACAATCGTTTGAGAGCATCACGGTTGACGAGGTCGCGCAGCGCGCCGGAGTGTCACGCGGCACCATCTATAGCTACTTTCCCGACGGCAGAGAGCAGTTGATTCGCGACGCCTACCTGCGCATCGCGAACCAGGTTATTGAAAAAGGATCAGCGCAGCGTGATGCGCAGACCGATGTAAGTAAGCGAGTGCTCGCCATCGCCGGCGCACTGGCAAGCGTGACGGGCACCCCAGAAGGGCGTTTCTACGGCCTGTTGGGCGCAACCACTTTTGGCCCGCTTGGCGGGGTAACCGGGTCAGCCTCTGGCATGTTTCACACCATGCTCACCGAGGACCTACAGCGGGCAATGGAACTTGGCCTGATCACCGCAACGGCGCGCGTCGAAGAGCTCGCAGTGCTTGTCTCTGGGGCAATTCGCGAGATCGGGGCGCGTGTTGCAAGCGAGCCTGCACAGGCAGAGGCGCTGCTCGATGCGCTGCGTGTCACCTGCGAGGCGCTGCTCGCGCCGACAAAGAAGTAGCGGGATCGACTCGACTCGACTCGCTCGTCTCGCTCGTCTCGACAAGCTCGATGAGCGGTCGGGGCACTAGCCCAGTTTGCGCTCCAGCTCAGCGGCGATGCGCACCACATGTGGAACGATCTCGGCGATGAGAAACGCCGCCGTAT
Organism: Actinomycetota bacterium; assembly: GCA_020161315.1. Taxonomy (GTDB): domain Bacteria; phylum Actinomycetota; class Actinomycetes; order Actinomycetales; family Microbacteriaceae; genus Leucobacter. Next base: position 18,219 of record JAIUOH010000016.1, read on the forward strand.
CTGTCTCTGGCCTCGTGGCAGCCCACCCCAGGTACGTGTAACCGCGCGCCACCAGAAAGAGGTCGAGCAACTGCTCTTCTGCCGCACTCAGCGTGCGCTCGGAGCGATACCCGGCGAGCAGGCTCGCGCGAAATGTCTGATAGTCGGGGTGGTCGTAGAAGAAGAACAGCGGCGTTGCGAGATCAAAGAGGTACCAGCCGTCACCGAAATCATCGAAGTCGATCACCACGAGGTCGTCGCCCGCGATGAGCACATTCTCAGGGGTGAAGTCAGCGTGAATCGTGCCGTACACCGCGGGCGAAGTGCCATACTCGGCGAGCTCACGCTGCATGATCTCACGGGTGCGCACGAGTTGCTGACGGCTCGCGTCGTCAAGCCCTGGAACGGTGAGAGCGTCGCCCCAAAGGGCCCCCTTCCCCACGAGGCCCTCGGCATCCCACGGCGCTCGGTCGAAGCTACGCACACCCGCCAGCTCTTCAGCAACCCCGTGCATGCGCGCGGCGATGCTCCCCATCGTGGTGAAGTGGCTTGCCTCAAGGCCGTCTGCGCCGTCTTCGGTCTCGGTGTCGCCGAGTTGGCGCGATCCCTCTAGCCACATCTGCGCGTCAACGACCGCTTCGGTTTCACCGTCGCTCACCAGCACGGTGAATTCGCCGCTCAGAGTCGGAACAAGCCACACCACCGGAAACCCGCGCTCGGCCAGCACCTCGATAAATTCCGACTCAGCCGATATCTCTTGCCTGCTGCGGTATCCAGGGCGATGCAGGCGCAGCGCGATCGCCCCGATGGGGGTCTCTGCTCGAAACACGGTGTTCTCGCGCATCTTCACAAACGTCAGCGGCACAGCGTCAGGGTCGAAGCCAAACTCGACGAGTGCGAGCTTTGCAAGAACGAGTGAGTTCGCTTCATTGAGAACCAAAATCGCCTCCACGGTGATTGAACAATGGCATTGCATTCGATCGTAGCCGCACATTCCAAAAACGTAAACACCTTGTCTAGTGTTTGATCAACAAATACAATTATCAAGAATCGCCCACTGCTCAACGAATGGAGCCCGAGATGCCCGTTGCCAGCACCCCCGAGACCCCTACCCTGCTCGAGCGACGCAGGGCAACGCTCGGCAGCCACTCACCGCTCTTCTACAACACCCCGCTCGAGATCGTCAGCGGCAAGGGTGTCTGGTTGCGCTCAGCCGAGGGTAAACGCTACCTCGACGCATACAACAACGTGCCGCACGTGGGCCACGCGCACCCCGCCGTCGCGAACGCCGTCTCGCAACAGATGCGCAAGGTAGCACTGAACACCCGCTACCTCAACGACCGCGTGGTGAACTACGCCGAGGCACTGCTCGCGACCCTGCACCCCACGCTCAACCGCGTCTCGTTTGGCAACAGTGGCTCAGAAGCAAACGAACTCGCGATTCGCCTCGCACGCTTCAAGAGCCGCAACACCGGCCTCATCATGAGCGATTACAGCTACCACGGCACCACACTTACGCTCGCCCAGGCCACAACGGGGCTCACCACGAGCGAAGCCATGGGCGAGAACGTGCGCACGATTCGCATTCCAGACTCGACCGGACTCGACAACGCGGCAACAGAGCGGTTGCTCGCCTCGTCGCTCGCAGAGGTCGACTCCGTGATTACCTCACTCCAGAATGCGGGCTTCGGCGTGGCAGCCGTGCTCTTCGATCCGCTCTTCTCGACTGAGGGCCTCGCCAAAGTGCCTGCGGGTTATGTCGAGGGGCTCGTGAAACGCGTGCGTGAGGCCGGGGGCCTCTACATCGCCGACGAGGTACAGTCCGGCTTCGGCCGTGTGGGGCGCCTCATGTGGGGCCACGAGCTCTTTGACGCAGTGCCCGACATCGTCACAATGGGCAAGCCGATGGGCAATGGGCACCCCCTCGGCGCGACCGTCATGAACGCCGAGCTGCTCGAGGCGTTCGGCGCCGAGAATATGTTCTTCAACACGTTTGCAGGCAATCCGGTGTCCTCTGCTGCGGGTCACGCCGTACTGCAGGTCATGACAGACGAGCAACTGATGCCGCGCGCGGCCGCAAACGGCGCGCTCTTGAGACGTGAACTCAGTGGCGCGGTGGCGGGTGTCGCCGGCGTCGGCGAGGTGCGCGGTGACGGCCTCTTTGCGGGCATGCGCTTCACCGACCCCGAGACCGGCGAGGCAGATCCCGCTACCGCAAAACGCGTGGTCGAGTCGATGTATCGCGACGGTGTACTCATTAGCCGCATTGGGCGAAACGACGAAGTGCTCAAGATTCGCCCGCCACTCGCTTTCGAGGCGGGCGACGTCGAGGTGCTCGTCACCAAACTAAGCCGCATCATCGCGGCCCTGTGATCCTTTTCGACACAATGGAACAGCTTTGCAACCCACCCCGCAGCACCCCGGCTTGTCTCAGAGCGCGGGGCATAGCCTCTGGGTGCATTTCTGCACACGGAGTATAGACATCACGACCCGATTCATGTTTCACTTTCGACAGCTCAATCTCTGAGCGACCACTCCAACGAAGGAGGACTTCCAATGACGGAAGCAACCACCGACCTCGCGCGCAACAAGCTCGGCGTCGGGTCAATCGTTTTTCTCGTGCTTGCAGCAGTCGCACCGGTCACTGTGCTGATCGTCGTGCTGCCGCTCGCAATCGCACTCGGCAACGGCGGCGGCATTCCCATTGCAATTTTGCTCGTGGCTGCGGCGCTGCTGCTGTTCGCAGTCGGCTACGCACAGATCACCAAGGAGCTCACCAACGCGGGCGGCTTCTATGCGATCGCGGTCAAGGGCCTCGGCAAGACCGCGGGCCTGATTACCGGCCTCATCGCAACGATCGGCTACAACGCATTTGTTGCGGGCGCGCTCGGCACCATCGGATTCTTCGCCGGTGTAGTCGTCGCCCCGCACCTCTTCGGCATTGAGCTCGACTGGTTCTGGACCGGCCTCGTGCTCTTTATCGTCGTGTTCCTGCTCGCCCGGTCAGGCATTCACGTCAGCGCGGTCGTGCTCGGCATCGCGCTGGTGCTTGAGATCTTGCTGGTGTTCGTGTTTGCCTTCGCGGTGCTGTTTACGCACGGCTTCGACCTGGCGATCTTTACGCCACAGGTCATCACCGGCGGCTCACTGTGGATCGGCCTGCTGCTCGCCGCAACCGCGTTCATCGGCTTCGAGGCAACCGCACTCTTCGGCGAAGAGGCGAAGGAGCCGCGCAAGACCATCCCGCGCGCCACCTACGTCGCCATCATCGTGATCGGTCTGATGCACGCATTTGCCGCCTGGGCGATCGTCAGCGCACTCGGGCTTGAGAAGTCGCAAGACGAAGCGCTCGCACACCTCGCAGACGGCGATCTGACGCTCATGCTCGTCGAGAAGTACCTCGGCGGCTTCGGCCTCACCATCGCGCTCGTGCTGGTCGTGGTCAGCCTCTTCGCTGCCCAGCTCGCGTTCCACAACTCGGCCGGCCGCTATCTCTTCTCGCTCGGCCGCGCCCGTGTGCTGCCGCACTGGCTCGCGGTAACGAACAAAAAGGGCTCGCCAGAGCGCGCGCTCATCGTGAACTTCGCGTTCGCGGTGATTGTCGCAGCGATCTTCCGCTTCACGTTCCCCGACCTGCCCGCCGTTGTCACGCTCGTGCCGGTAGGCCTCGGCTTTGCCACCCTCGCGATCATGATCGTGCAGGCAATTGCCGCGCTCGCGGTCGTCGCGTACTTCCGCAAGAAGAACGACCCGCGCATCTGGAGCACGCTTGTGGCTCCGGGCCTCGGGTTTCTCGCGCTCGCGGTATTCAGCGTCATGGCAATCGTCAATTTTGCGACGGTCGCAGGCTCGAGCGAGACCTACGTGCTCGTGCTGCCGTGGATTCTTGTGGTCGCAGTAGTCGGCGGCATCGGCTACGGCGCCTACTTGAAGGCGAAGAAGCCAGACGTCTACGCGGGCCTTTCTGACGATCTTGAGAAGTTCGATGAAGAGCTTGCCGAGGCTTCGGCCGGCAACTGAAAGTAACCCATCATGAACGAGACACCCACTGCAGCCACGGCAACTGAGCGCGTCTCGCTCGGCCTGCCCCGACGTGTCGCCATCACCGGCGGCGCGTCGGGCATTGGCCTCGCCTGCGCAAAGCTCTACCTCGAGGCTGGCGCAAGCGTCGGCATCATCGGCCGCTCGCAGGCCAAGCTCGACGCGGCAGCCGCGTCACTCGCAGATGCTGCCGCATCTGGCGGCGGATCCATCGTTTCGGTCGCGGCTGACGTCGCCGACGAAGCTGCAATGGCCGCCGCACTCAGCGATATTTCTACGAGGATCGGCGGTCTCGATGCGCTCGTTGTCTCTGCCGGCGTTGCGCTCGAAACCGGGCTGCTCGTGCCCGAGGCAAGCGTCGAGAGTTTCCGCAAGACACTCGAGGTGAACGTGCTCGGCGCGTTCATTGCAACGAAGGCTGCGCTACCTCACCTGGCTAACACCGAGGCTGCCACGATCACCATCATCGGCTCGGATTCGGGTTTTGTTGCGGTACCCGGCATGGTCGCTTACAACGCGTCGAAGGGCGCAATCGTGCAACTCACCCGCGCGCTGGCTGTTGAGCTTTACGAGACCCACGGCATTCGTGTGAACAGCGTGGCCCCCTCGATCGTTGACACCCCGATGGCGCGCCACGATCTCGGCGATGAGCTCATGGACAACCCGAATTTTCCGTTGCAATCAGCCGAAGACATCGCCTGGTCGGTGGCGTATCTATCGAGCCGTCGCGCCCGCGCAGTCAACGGGCACACAATGCTCTCTGACTTCGGGTACACCGGCAAGTCGTCGTTTCCGGCGTAGACCACCGCCCCGAGCTTGTCGAGAGGGCAACACCGTTATCCGATCTCCTTCGGATGACCTGCTGGTCTTTCGCCATGACCACGGGCGAGCCAACACGTCGACGCTGTTGAGCCATTCCTTAGCGGTCTGTTCAAAAGATCAGACAGACGCCAAAGAAGGTCCAGCCAAACGCAAACACAGCCATGTAGCCCGGTGTGAATGCTTGTGCAGCGGGCTCGCCACTACCAATCGGGCCCTCCCGATGCCACCATTGGAAAAAGTTTGCAAGCCTTCTCCTAAAAACAAACATCGCTATCCCGGTCAGAACCATAATTACGCCGACCACTGGTTCACACATTCCTTCATAAGCACTACTCCCACGGAAACCAGAGCAATCCATATCCTTTCAACACGATCAGCGCTCCCATCAAGAACGCGATAAGCGCTGTCCTCACGATGTATTTTGTGGTCGACCTGGAGGCATACGCGTCACCGCCTCCACCGGGTGCATTGCGATGCATCCAGACGAAGAAACGAGCGATGCGATGCCTAAAGACAATGAGAACAATTGACGCCACAATCAGGGACCATCCAGCCATATTGCCTTCCTCTATGAAGTAGCTACTGTAATTATTCCTGCGCATCCAATACAGGCTCCTTCCGAGAACCCATAGCTTGCGCTAAATATGGGGTCCTTTGATTCGCTTCTACCAAAATAGACCAAACCTGTAGAACAAGTCAGTGGAGGTCGGACACGGAGTCAGCAATCCGGTCGATGCGATTCACGAAGATGAAATCGCCCGTCTGGGTTTCTGAGAGCATCCGGTTCAGGTTGGCTCTCGCAATGTCAGGCTCGGGCCCGTGGTCGCAGAAGATCGTCACCGAGCCGAGCGCTTCCGCATGCCGTTCGAGGCACTCGTAGCTGCATATCCATAGGCTTGGTGAACCATGACGACCCGCCTTCCGTCTCATCGATGAGCGATACTGTGCCACCGATGATGAACCCGGGTTCGGGCGCCAGGCTCCCTGACCGGAAGTGCGCTCTTTTCTGCTATCTATCGATGCATAGTCCGTTCCACCAGTTGTCGTTCCCCGCATAGCACGGTTCTTCCACTTGCCCACAAACAGCTATGTGCACCTTTGCAAAGGTGCTATATTGCAAATATGACAGACACGGCATCAGGCATCTTCGCGGCTCTCGCGCACCCGACTCGCCGGCAGATTCTGCAGGACCTCAAAGACGGGGAGCTGGCCGCGGGCGAGATCGCTGCTCGCTTCAATGCCACCGGCCCGACGATCTCTCGACACCTGGCCGCGCTCAGGCAGGCAGGGCTCGTGTCCGAGAGGCGTGATGCGAACCGCATTCTGTACGCACTCGTCGGCGAACGACTCGCATTGTCTGTCGGGGATTTCCTCTCGACGGTGTGTCCTGAGCAGATCGTCCTACGAGAGGCCCGCAAGCGCGGCACCGATCGTGCAGCAGAGGCACGCGCATGAGCATCACAGCGCTCATCACCCCTTGGTACCGTCGCATTTCACCCCGGGCCGGAGCTGGTTCGTTCAGGAGCGGGTCGGTTGACGCCACGCCCATCCTCGACCACGAATCGGCTGCGATTACCCAGCTCGTCGACCGCTCGAGACGGCATGCCTCATCCGATGACCCATTGGCGGCGCTTGAGACGGCCCACGCAATCATCCGTGACGAGGTCCGCGCTGTGTACGCCCTTGCAGAGAACACCCCTGCGTCACGCACGCTCACGCGTGGCTTCGGGTCATGCAGTCAACGTCTTGCGATTCTCGAAAGCGTTGCTCGCTCCATTGGTGTCGAGACTCGAGTTCGCGCTCTCCTCATTGACCGCTCGTTCTGGTATCCGCGATTCCCTCGCGTCGGATTTGTGCTTCCTGATCGGATCCTACTCGCCTGGCCGGAGTTCGACATCGATGGGTGGCGACCCGCCTCCGAGTTGTTCGGCCCGATCGGCTGCCGCGGGGGCGGATCTTTCACCAACCTTGGCTCCGAGACACTCTTCGAAGCAGCTGGACGTTGTGCGGTCGACTGGGACGGCCACACAGACGGGGGCGAGTTCGACCTCTCGCGATTCGTTCTGGCCGACTACGGGTATTTCGCGAATCGTGACACCGCGTTTCATGAACTGGGTCAAACCCTCTGTGCCCCGTCCCGGCTCGTCGCGGACCCGGTCCTCCGCCGAATCGCCGCCTAACTCGACACGACGACCAGGCCTCCATCGAAGCCTGAGGTCGAGCGGTCACACTAAAACCGTCCGGTCTCGCCTGACAGCAGCCGATTCCCGTCATCATACTTTTGGGTGACCGTGCGGGTCACACCACCCATGACAGATTCAGCGTGGGCGCGGTTGCCAGCCGCGTCGTACGCGAACGTCGACTCAGAGATCGTCTCGGGCGTGCCCGACTCGGTGAGAAGTTCAGACCCCACTGCCGACGCGAGCTTCCTGCGCCCGTGCAGAGAGTTAGCGACGAGGATCGCGACAACCATCAGCTCACTACACCTGTGAACGCAATCCATACATGCACCAGCGCAACACTAGCTACCCCGGTGGAACTAGTCGGCAGCCACAGCTGCTTCATAACTCTCCCAGGCCGTTCGAATCTCGTCAAAATGACGTTGAGCCGACGCTTTCGAAATACCTATCGGGCGAAAAACAACCGTACGTACAAACCCCAGTTCGAATGACCCACCGCCACATTCAAAAGACACACCAGGTTCTTTCCCCCCGTACAGTTGTACGGTTTTCTGGGACATTTCCTGAATCTCAGAGAACCGAATTCGCATCAAGGGGTCGGGGTACGGGGCGAATCCAGTAAATAGCTCAAGACAATCAGCGCGGATCACCAAAAGCACTCCCTGGTGCTTTTTCGGCAAAAACACCACCTCTCCCTTGAGCTCAAAAGCTTGTTGGTAGCTCAGCACGGTGAGATTCATTGGCATGAGATTCTTTGTGCCCGAGGCCCGCTTCGCTTGCACTCTCACTATCTGTTCCAAGATGTATCCGAGGAGGAAGAAAAATACACATATTCCGCCAATAATCGCAGTGAGCTGTATCAATGCGCTCACTCCAGCGGCAGTCGACCTATCGAAGCGTTCAACAATATGCATCGCAACACGAATAGCGCCTGCCAGCATCATCGGCAGCATGAACCAGAGTGCTGCGCGTGAGGGTCCTTTGTCACCCATGAGGTGAGATGAATGCCTAGCTCTCGTCACGGTAGGTCACCATACCGCCGGCGATATTCGGGGACGAGGATCGTGCCAGTCCTCTTTGCTGGTTTCCGCCAAGGTCGCAAACGGTCATCTAATCTCAAAAGTCGCATGCGAATTGTCCTAACGCCCGGCGACCAAGATCGAGTGGATCTGCTCAACAATTTCTTGGAGCCGATGCCTGGGCTCCGGGAAAGCAGCACCCCGAGCTTCTGAGTTCAAAGCCAGCCAAAGTTCATAATCCTGCTCATCACGTTGCCCGATCAGTACGCAGAATCTTCCTTTCCGGCCAGTCCAGTAAGAACCATCCAACATTTTCACGTCCAAAATCTCTGATGCGGGCAGCCTGAGAAACTCTACGAGCGATTCACCTGACCCTCTCCAGAAAGAAACCCGTTGAGGTTCAATCGACACCGTAAACCGCGTTCCGTAAGTGCCGCGGCTATCAGGCACAGCTCCTAGCTCTCGGAGACTCTTCTCAAGGCCTGCTCCAGGCGCTACCGAAGCGATCACGGTTGCGTTCGGTCTCAGCTTCATCACCTGGCGTTTCCTTAGAAACGTTGGAATGTAGGTAATCCACAGAGCTGCCGGAATAATAATGACGCTGAGAAGCAATCCAACGAGAGCACCTTGAGCAGAAGGATTTCCCCCCAAAAAATCTCGGTTCTCAAGTAACGCGAGAATAAGACGAGCGGCAGCGGCCACGACAAAGACACCGATCACTAGCCGAAACCAGACCCGCCGTTTCGAATGTTCTGGACTGGACGAATTGCGCCACCCGCTCATGCCTCCCACCAATCTCCCCATCCCGCGATCGTCGTTACCGTGTCGGTATGAATTCCAAAGACAGTAAACACAATTCCCCAGCTTCGAGCCCATCTTGACGCCGTCAGAGGGATCTTTACAATCGATGACCCAAATGGAGTCAGTACTGCACCTGATGTGACCCCGAGTGCGCAGGCAGCTGATAGCCAATTCGCAATACAGTCGATTGCCGTTGACCCGATTCCAGAAGCAATACTAACTACTCCAAGAAGTACGGCGAATGGCCCTGTTTCGGGCAAAGACAAAGCTGCCAGTCCAGTACCAAGCGAGAGCGTTCCAAGCACCGCACTGGTAAATTTCCCGTCTTTGCTCTGGGCCCACTTTTGAAGATTCTTGAACTCATTCTGCATTAGCCCTTCTGGAAGGTGCTTTCCGACGCTCCCTTGCACTTCGTACCGGCTCCTACCACCGCTATCGTGGGATTCCCCCGTCACCTTCCTGGTCGCGGTTGCGTGTCTCGCCGACATGAACTGCGTCTGCCCCGACGGCCCCACCACCGCATACGAACGCGTATTCCCCGCGTTCCACCCCGACACCACCTGACGACCATAATGATTCGCCCACGCCGAATGGTTCAACACCGCCTTCGGTGCTTCCTTCTGAAACTGCCACCCCGAACCATTCTTCGACACCGAATAGCCAGGCTCATACGGCCTAAACCCACCCGCATCCGCGTAAGTCGCTGGGTTGCCCAGCACATACGCATACCGGTTCAACGACTGCGGCGCCACAAGCAGGCCAGGCCATTCATCGGGCGCAAACCAGGCCGCAGTGCCGGGGTCGTAGTCGCGCGACGCGAACGACACCCTGCCCGTGCCCCCATCCTGCAACTGGCCGGTGAACCCGTACGGGTTCTGATACCCAACCGACTCAAACAACGGCTCCCCATACTCGGCATACGACACCAACTCACTAATGTTCGCACCCTCAGCACCGGTCGCCTCAGCTACCACTGAACCCAACCGGTCCAGCAGCGCCCACCGCACCGTATCGTCACTGTCGCTGGTGATGCCTTCGAGCCGGCCGAGCGCACCCCACAGCATGCTCGTGTCACCATGCAACACCGAGGTCGCGCCCGTCACGGTGCCACCCAGATAGGTGTTCGTAACCCTGTCACTGCTGTACGCAGTATCAACCTGCCGGGTGACGGCACGCCCAAGCCCGTCATACCCCGTGCTTGTGGTCACCCCACCCTCGGACACGGTGGTGGGCTGCCCACCCCACCCATACGAGTAGTCGCCAGTCTCAGCACCACGCACACTCGTACGCCTACCCGCACCGTCATACCCATACTCACGCACCGATGACTCACCGGATGCGACCGTCTCGCTCGACAGCAACCGATTCCCGTCACCATACTGCTGGGTGACCGTGCGGGTCACACCACCCATGACGGTCTCAGCGTGGGTGCGGTTGCCAGCCGCATCGTACGCGAACGACGATTCGGCAACCGGTTCGGGTGCACCCGACTCGGTGAGCAACTCCGACCGCACCGCAGACGCGAGTCGGCCGAGCCCGTCGTAGCCGTAACTTAATTGCAACGACGAGACGGGCACCGGCGGCACCGGGTCTGCTGGCACGCCAGGTACAGGTGCCCCAGTATCAGGGGTAGGCACCTCCTGAGTCTCGGGCGTTTGCGGCGTGACGGGCTCAGGCTTCGGCACCTCGAGCAGCGTGCGCGTCGCGGTCTGCACGTTCCCCGCAGCGGTGTACGTGTAGTCGTACTGCAACGCCCCACCGGCACCAACCGGGTCGGCCGGTGCGGGCAGCGTACGCCTACCAAGATATGCGCCGGTCTTCACGCACTGCTGATCCTCGCCCTCAAGATTCTTGAGTTCGCGACGATCAAGGTAGCCTGCGGGCCCGCCCGCGGGGCACACCTTCGCGTCCTGCTTCGGCACGACAACCTCAGGTCGTGGCTCGGGTGCTTTCGGTGCTGCTGCGGGTTCAGCGTGCAAGATGCGGGTGACTCTGCCCGCCCGATCGTTCGTGATCAAGGTGCGCACCCCGTCACCGCGCGTGATGCTCGTGAGATCCCCACCCTTGCTCCACGCGTACGCCTGGTCGCCCCACGGGGTCTGCTGCGAGATGAGCCTGCCCGCAAGATCGTACTCGTAGTCGACCGTGTCACCGTCAGCGAGGGTGAGCTGTGCCACCCGGCCCGCACCGTCATACGCGGCCTGCACGGTCTTACCGTTCGCGCCGGTCTCGCTCGCGACGCGGCCAAGCTTGTCGTATTGCCAGGCCGTCACGCCTTGACTGTCGTGCATCACGATCGGGCGACCCGCACCGTCGTGCTCGAACTCAACCTCACCGGCAGGCGTCGTGTACCCGGTCACCACGCCCGCGGGCGTGTACCTGGTCTTCAAGGATTGCCCGGCACCGTTCGAACGCGTCGTTTCGCGCCCCGCGGCATCATAGAAATAGGTGCTCACCGCACCTGCAGCGTCACGCATGCTCGTGAGCCTCGCCGCAAGATCGTATTCGTACGAGGTGACTCCACCGTTTGGGTCGGTCACGGTGTCGAGGCTGCCCTGCGGGGTGTAGGTGTATTCGGTGCGCACGTTCACGTCATCGTCTGCGGGCTCCCCCGCCTGGTAGCCCTCGACCACCGCGACCAGTTGCCCCGCAGCGTCGTATTCGTAGCGGGTTTCGCGACCGTCGGCATCGAGGGTTGAGGTTTGGTGGCCCGCGGCGTCGTAGCCGTAGCTGGTGACCCCGCCCTCACCGTCGATGATCGCGGTGACACGGCCTGCGAGATCGTAGCGAGTCTCGCTGCGATGCCCGTCGGCGTCAATGACGGCGGTGACCCTGCCCACTGGGTCGTACTCGTAGGTGGTGACCCCGCCCTCACCATCGGTGACGGTGACCAGCCGCCCCGCCGCGTCGTAGCCGTAGGCGGTAGCAGTCCCTGCCGCATCGGTCACCGAGGCCACCCGGCCCGCACTGTCGTAGGTGTAGGTCGTGGTCTCACCGAGCGCGTTCGTCGCGGTTTGTGTCACCCCGTCTGCGTCAAGCACAAACCCGGTGGTCTCGCCCACCGAGTCGATCACCGCGATCAGGCCACCGTCTGCGTCATACTCGAACTCGGTCACCCGCCCATCCGCATCAGTGGCCCGGGTGACCCTGTCGAGGAGGTCATATTCGAGGCTGGTGACGGCACCGTTCGGGTCGGTCTGCGAGGTGAGGTTGCCCACCGCATCGTAGGCGTACTTCCAGACACCGCCCTCGGGGTCGGTCACCTGTGTCACCTGCCCGGCTGCGTCATACCCGGTGTTCGTCGTCGCGCCACCGGCATCGGTCTGCGAGGTCACCCGGCCGGCAGCGTCGAGCTCAGCCTGCCACTGCCCGCCGAGCGGGTCAGTCACCCGGGTCACCCGGCCAAGCGGGTCGACCTGGTTCACGCTTTCAGCCCCCAACGGGTCGATCGTTTTGGTGAGCGCGTCCTCTGCGTTGTACTCGTAGCGCGTGGTGCCTCCCTCGGGGTCAGTCACCGACTGCATGCGAAACATGTCGTCCCAGGTGTAGCTCGTCACCCCACCGTCGGGCGCGGTCTCGGTGAGCACATGCCCATTGCGGTTGTAGGTGAACCTCGTCGCATTGCCGCCCCCATCAATACGTGCGGTGAGGTTGTCTGCCGCATCGTACTCATAGCGTGTCACCACGCCCGCGCCGTCGCGCTCGAGCACCAACCGGTTCGCGGTGTCGTATTCGTAGCTCGTGACCCGCCCTGCGGGCGAGATGCGTTCAGTCAGGTTGCCGCGGGTGTCATACGTGTATCGTTCGATCGCGCCCGACGGCCACGTGATCTGGGTGAGGTCACCAGCAGTGTTGTAGGCATACTCGATCGCCGTGCCATCTGGCTGAATGGTCTTCGTGCGAAGCCCCGCACCGTTCACCTCGTGCGTCGTCGTGCGCCCTTCGGGATCAGTCTGGCTGACGAGCTCGCCTGTCTGGGTCCAGGTGTAGCGCCACACCCCACCATCGGGCCGGGTTTCTTTCACCACGTTGCCGTGCGCATCGTACTCGTACTTCGTGATCAGGCCGCCGGGTTCGACCGCGTTGGTGACCCGATGCTCCGTGTTGAACTCGAACTCAGTGCGGCCACCGGCCGCGTCCTCAATGCCGGTGATTCTCGCGAACGCATCCCACTCAAATGCCCAGACCTTGCCCTCGTTGTTGGTGTACGTGGTCGCCCCATTGCCGTAAGCGAAGGTGCGCAGATTCTGCTCAGCATCCCACTGCTTCACCACCCGGCCCGCGCTGTCGTATTCGTTGCGCAGGTACGTGATACCGAGCGCATCGGTAGCGGTGAGCATTTGGTGCCCGCTGTCATAGGTGAACGCGCGCACCCCACCATCTGGTGCGGTGATCGATGCGAGGTTACCTGCGGCATCATAGGCGAGTTGCCACGCCCGCCCGTCGGGGTGCAAAATGCTCGCGACCCGGCCTAGCGCATCGTTTTGCACCGTGACGTTCTGCCCGGCCGAGTCGGTGACCGAGACAAGTGGCACGAACTGCTGCGTATCGTTCGGTGCCCCATAGGCAAGCGTGACCGTGTTGCCCTGCCGGTCGGTGAACGAGGTGAGCTCGCCGATTCCTTCAATATCCGATGCGTCATAGCGCCAGGTCTCACCCCGATCTGACTGCAACACCAGCGTGCCGGCACCAGTATTCGTGAGCGTCAGCCCAAGACCCGCCTCACCTTGATACCCGCCGACACCATCAGGGGTGAACGAGTACGAGGCACCGTCGCCGCGCACCACAAGCACCGAGCCGTCATCGAAACGCTGCGCACGCCCACCCAGTCCAAACGACCAGCCCGCACCCACACGCGAGAGCCTGCCATCCCTGGAGTTATAGGTGAGCCCGAAATCAAGCACCTGCGCGCCCGGCCCATCAAGCGTGAAGATCGGTTCGTCTTCGACCAGGTTGCCGGTCGAGAACGACACCGGGTCAGCACCATACGTCTGATAGTTCTGATGCCCCAACTGCCGCCAACGCTCGAGCTCGGCCTGCGACGGCGGCGCGGGCAGACCCCCACGCACCGGGTCCGTACAGTTGTATCCCAACGACTCCGCATAGCGAGCCACCCCAACCATGACCCCGTTCGCGACGCTCGCGAATCCGTTGTCGATCACCGCGCGGTCATAGTTGTGATCAAGATACAGCGTCTCAACATGCAGCATCGCACCGGGCACTCCCGAGAACGCGGGATCCGGGAACGTGCCGTTCGCAGCCCGCGTGCCCGCCGGCCTGCCCGTGTAACTGGGCAGAGTGTTCACCATGTACCACTGCAACGAATCGCCAGCGCCGCCACGCGAGTACGTGTAACTGCCACCATCTGACTGAGTGCCCCACGCCGACCCGGTGAGCGCGTCGAACGCGAGCGTCACCGTCGCGACCGGGTTGTGTGCGGCAGCGATCGCCGCCCGTGTGGCACCCGAGACGAAGCGCACATCGGCCTGCCGGGTCACCACCACCTGCGCAAGACAGGCCTGCGCGAGCTGGGCTGCGACCTGGTTCGCGAGCGCCACGTTATAGGTCAACTCCGAAGCCGGTGCGGGCGTCTCGGCCCAACCGTAATCGTCGTCCGGGTCGAGCACGATGCGCGGGCCGGGTGGCGGAACAAACTTCACACCGATCACCACGAACTGCGAGAGGTGATCCGACTCGCCGACCACTTTGCCTGCCTCGGCATCGTAGTACGAGGGCAGTTCTTGCCACGTATCGGCGTCGGTCTCACGCGTGTAAATGCGCAGGCTCGATGCATCGACACCCGACCTTTTCAGTTCTTTCTTGTCGACATCGAAACCGAGCGTGATGCCGGGCACCACGTTCACCGCAGACTCAACACCGTGCTCATCAGTGGCAGTCGTCACCTCGGCCGGAAACTCAGTCACCGCCTCACCGCCAGCTGTCACCGCATCGATCTCGACCGCAGACCCCAACACCGTGCCGCCCAGTTGCGACGCTGCCGAGACCTCGGCCGACACACCTGCGGGTGTCATCGACACACTCAGATCATCTGCGATCTCATTACCCGAGAACTCCGCACTCACCCCCACCACATCAGCCTCAAGTGCGGCACCCGAAGCCGCGCGCAGCGTGGTCTCTGCCAACACCTCAGGCTCAGCAGACGCAGACGCTGGCACCTCCGGCACCCGTGGTGAGGCGGCCTGGCGACGAGCGTCGGCAACGACCCGCTCCGCCATACTCTGGGCTGCAGCCTGTTCAAGGGCCTGAGCGTTCGGCGGCGCAAGCGTCATCCCAAGCACCACCACCGTGACAGCCGCAATCGCTTTCGCAGCCGACCCGCCCACAGACCTCCACAGCCTGCGACGCGCAGCACTCCCCGACACGCGCCGGGCCATCACTCACCACCCGAGAGCGAAGAACCTGCCACGGGCACGGCTTCGACTTCGCGGGCCGCAACCCTCACCCGACGCCACCACAGGAAGCCCCCAGCCCCCATCGCAGCCACCGCAGCCAGCATGAGCCCCCAGAACCAGGGCTGGCCGGTCAGCGCGAGCGAATCAACGCGCTTCACACACGCCGCGAGCTGCGCAGCATCAGACACCCCGTCACCGTCATAATCTTCGGCACCAGTCGCACAGGTGCGGTCACCGCAGATCACGAACTCTACCCAGTCACCGATGCCATCGCCGTCAGCGTCTTCGGTGCTGTTCGAACACGTGTCGCTGCCGCACACGAGGCGCTCGGCAAAGTCTGGAATCCCGTCGCCGTCACGATCCTTCGTCGGGCTTGCACAAGTGCGGTCGCCGCACGAGAGCACCTCGGTCCAGTCTGGAATCCCGTCGCCGTCACGATCTTCAAGACCCGTCGCGCACGTCTTCGTACCGCACACCGCAATCTCAACGTCGTCTCCGATGCGATCACCGTCAGCATCGACCAGATCACCAGCCGCGGTAACCAGCACACGCGAAAAAGCGACAGAGCCACCCACACCTGTATCAGCCGACGCAGCCGGCGACACCGTCAATGCGAGAAACGAACACAGCGCCAAGACAACGCAAGCAACCAAGAAACGGGTGCGCAAAAGCACGCCCGAAGGGCGAATCGACAACGGCAAAGCCTCTCAACGGTGAAACAAGGAAGGTTTGACAACTCCCCCGACAAGTTAGCCACCGCACGCGATCAATCCCCATTGATCTACGAGCTTGAAAGACGTCATCGTCATTGCCGCTCACCACATTACGCACACAACCGACCAAAACCAAAGTCGGTCAGCACGGAGTTACACAACCGTTACCGAACACCAAAATGCATCTGCATCCTTCGACAGTCTCCGGGGAAGGTCAGCTCCCCTATCGCGCCACCATCTGAGCCGACCAGCGCCCCCTGAGTCTGTCGAAGGGGGCAACACCTAGCGCTTAGCGCAACGCCCAATCGACGGGCTCGGCACCCTGCGTTTCAAGCGCCGCATTGGCCCGGCTAAACGGGCGCGAACCAAAGAAACCGCGTGAGGCTGAAAGCGGTGAAGGGTGCACGCTCTCGATGCGCGGCACGTCGCCAAGCATTGCGGCAAGCTGACGCGCATCGTTGCCCCAAAGAATCGCTACGAGCGGGCCGCCACGGGCGACCAGCGCGCGAATCGCGCACTCAGTGATTGCCTCCCAGCCTTTGCCGCGGTGCGAGGCGGGGGCACCCGCCCGCACCGTAAGCACCCTGTTGAGCAACATCACACCGTGGTCTGCCCACGCCGAAAGATCCCCGTGAGGCGCAGGCTCGATACCTAGGTCGTCGTTCAGCTCGCGATACATGTTCTGCAGGCTGCGCGGAATAGGTCGAACATCTGGCGCCGTCGCAAACGACAGACCGATGGGATGCCCCGGAGTCGGGTACGGGTCTTGCCCGACGATCAGCACGCGCACGTCTGCGAGCGGGCGCTGAAACGCGGCAAGAATACGGCTGCCCGCGGGCAGCACCTGCTGGCCCCTTGCGCGCTCCTCGTTCAGAAATCTGCCGAGCTCAGCAAGCTGCCCCTCGACAGGCGCGAGGGCATCGGCCCAGTCAGGCGCGATGTGACCCGCCCCGGCGAGCTGCTGCAGATTCATTGCCACGGCTATGCCCGAGGTTCGAGCGGCCCGCGGTGCGTGTGAAACACGCTCGACTGCGCAACCGGGCGCAGCACGATCAGGTCTTGGTTGACGTGAGGCGGCTGTTCGAAAGCACCCACCAGCACTCGCGCAACATCTTCGGCGGTGAGCGGCGTCACATTCTCGTAAGGCTTCTGTGCACCGGCCGCGTCGCCACGCAATCGGTTGAGTGTGAACTCTTCGGTATGCACGAGGCCTGGCGCAAGCTCCATCACTCGAATGGGTTCGCCCGCGAGCTCAAGACGGAGCACATTCGTCACGGCGTGCGCCGCGAACTTCGCCGCGTTGTAACCGCCGCCACCGGCATAGGCGTCGTGCCCAGCGGTCGAGGTGAGGTTCAGAATCGATGTGGTCTCGCCGGGCGCAAGGTGCCTCGCAGCATCGCGCAGCACCGGCAGCATCGCCGCAGTCACATTGCGCAGGCCAATCACGTTGACCTCAAACATCTGGCGCCAGTCATCGTTCGAAGATGCCTCGACGCTTTCAATGCCGAGGGCTCCCCCGGCGTTGTTTACGAGCCCGGTAGCGCCACCTGTCTCGGCGACCTCACGAGCCAACGCAGCAACCTGGGTCTCGTCAGTCACGTCGCACACAATCGTGTGCGCCCCGGTTTCTGCCGCCAACGCTTTGAGCCGATCCTCGCGCCTAGCAACCGCGACCGTCTGCCAGCCGAGCCCGGCAAAGTGGCGAACGGTCGCCGCACCGATGCCAGAGCTGGCACCGGTGACGACAACACGTTTGAGCACTGTTATGCCAGCGCCTTCGCCTTGAGGGCTTCGAACTCGGCCTGGGTGACAGCACCCGAATCGAGCAACTTCTTAGCCTCAGCGATCTCAGCTGCGGGGCCGCCAGCAACCTGACGAATGTAATCGTCCTGTGCCTGCTTCACCTCGCGAATCTGGGCCTCCTGACGCTCACCCATGCCGCGGCCACGCGCGATCAGGTAAACAAGCGCAGTGACGAACGGCAGGAAGATCAGGAAGATAAACCAAACCGCCTTCGCCCAGCCGTTCAGCTTGCGGTCACGGAAGAGGTCACTGATGATCGAGAACAGCGCCATCAAGTAAGCGATGAATACGAAGACGGTGATAAACCACCAGATTGCGTCCCAGATGGTTGTCCAGAATGACATGTGTATTTCTCCTGCACATTGTGGCCACCATGGTCACCCCTGTGCTCCTTGATTCTATTGAACTTTGTGCTCATTCGAGCGCGTCACTCAGCACTCGCGTCACAAACGTATCCGTATTGTGACGCCCCATGTCGAGCATGGTTGCCTGACCGTGGGCGCCTACGTACGCTTCATATCACGCACTCTTTGCGACCCTCGTCACCATCAGACACCGACCATCTCACCAGGAGCACCTCATGAGCGACCAGACCACTTGGAACTTCGAGACCAAACAGATTCACGCCGGCCAGCAGCCCGACCCCGTCACCGGTTCGCGCGCGCTGCCGATTCACCAGACGACGGCGTTCGTCTTTGACAGCACCGACCAGGCAGCAAACCGCTT
Source organism: Actinomycetota bacterium (assembly GCA_020161315.1). GTDB lineage: Bacteria > Actinomycetota > Actinomycetes > Actinomycetales > Microbacteriaceae > Leucobacter. The sequence goes on from JAIUOH010000016.1 coordinate 36,716, forward strand.
TGCTCTTGCTGAGCTCGGCCCGATCTACACCCGCATCAACAACCCAACGCAAGACGTCGCAGAGCAGCGCATCGCAGCGCTCGAGGGTGGCACCGCAGCCCTGCTGCTGTCGAGCGGCCAGGCCGCCTCAACCTTCGCTGTGCTGAACATCGCACAGGCGGGCGACCACATCGTGTCGTCGTCGTCAATCTACGGCGGCACCTACAACCTCTTCAAGTTCACGCTCGCGAAGCTCGGCATCGAGGTCACCTTTGTCGAGGATCAGGACGACCCCGCAGCTTGGCAGCGCGCCGTTCGCCCAAACACGAAGCTGTTCTTCGCCGAGTCGATCGCGAACCCGCGTTCGAACGTGCTCGACATTCAGGCCGTTGCTGATGTGGCTCACGAGAACGGCCTGCCGCTCATCATCGACAACACGGTCGCAAGCCCCTATCTCGTGCGCCCGCTCGAGCACGGCGCCGACATCGTGCTGCACTCGGCGACCAAGTTCTTGGGCGGCCACGGCACCACGCTTGGTGGCGTGATCGTCGACGGTGGCAAGTTCGCCTGGTCGCAGCACGCCGACCGCTTCCCTGGCCTCAACACCCCCGACGCCTCGTACAACGGAGTCGTTTACACCGCCGCTGTCGGCGACGCGATCGCCTACATCATCAAGGCCCGCGTGCAGCTGCTGCGTGACCTCGGCTCGTCGATTGCACCGCAGAGCGCCTGGCAGCTGCTGCAGGGTATCGAGACCCTGTCGCTGCGCATCGAGCGCCACGTGCAAAACGCCCAGGAAGTCTCAGAGTGGCTCGACGCGCACACCGACGTTGCGAACGTCTGGTACTCGGGTCTGCCCACCTCGCCCTGGTACGCAAACGCGAACAAGTACGCCCCCAAGGGTGTTGGCGCGGTGCTTTCGTTCGAACTCAAGGGCGGCGTTGATGCGGGCAAAGCGTTCGTGAACAGTCTTGAGCTCTTCAGCCACGTCGCAAACATCGGCGATGTGCGCTCGCTCGTGATTCACCCCGCGTCGACCACGCACTCGCAGCTCACCCCAGAGCAGCAGCTCACCGCTGGCGTCACCCCGGGCCTCATTCGCCTCTCGATCGGCCTCGAGCACATCGACGACATCAAGACAGACCTCGAGGCTGGCTTCGCGGCAGCCCGCGCGGTTGTTGAGGCAGCTCGGGCTCAGGTGTAAACGCATCGCGTTTGCACGCCCGAGCTGGTGGCGCCACCGCGCCAGGGGCTAACGCTTAGTCACCCGCAGATCGAGCCCGTCGAGATCAAGGGTTCACATCGCCAAAGTACAGGGGCGAGGATCAGTAAACGCTGATCCTCGCCCCTGTTTTTGCACAAAACCAGCCCCGGGGCCACGTAACAATTGCCCGCGGGCCGAAAACCTCGGCCAAGATTGAGGGTATGGACTGGCAGACACCCGAAGACTCGTTTCCGACGGACTTCATCACTGACGCCCAGCTGCGCGCGATCATCGGCCGCCCGCCGATCAGCGGCGCGTGGCGCGACGGTGACCCTGTCGGCGATCGAAAGTTTGTGCAGATCGGCGAGGTGACCACTGAGGCCGGTGAGGTGATCCCCCACGCCCGCATCTCGTACGAGAGCTTCGGCGAACTGAACGCAGCGCGCGACAACGCAATCTTGGTGTTTCACGCGCTCACGGGTGACAGCCATCTCATCGGTAGCGCGACACCCGGACACCCCACCGACGGCTGGTGGGCCGAAATCGTCGGCCCCGGCAAGGCGCTCGACACCGACCGCTACTTCATCGTTGCACCCAACGTGCTGGGCGGCTGCCAGGGCTCGACCGGGCCCGCGAGCCTCGACCCCGAAGGCCGCGAATGGGGCTCGCGGTTTCCGTACCTCACCATTCGCGATCAAGTGACGGCGACCGCGCTGTTTGCCGACACGCTCGGTGTCTCTCGCTTCACCGCGGTGATCGGTGGCTCCATGGGCGGCATGCACGCACTCGAATGGGAGCTCATGTACCCCGGCCGCACCGAGCGACTCGCGGTGATCGCGGCTCCCCCGGTGACCACCGCCGATCAGATCGGCTTGAATCTGGTGCAGCTCGAGGCGATTCGCTCAGACCCGGCCTGGCGCGGCGGCAACTACTACGACGCGCCCGACGGCATCGGCCCGCACCACGGGCTCGCCACCGCCCGCCGCCTGGCGCTGCTCAACTACCGCAGCAATACAGAACTCGACGAGCGTTTCGGCCGCGCATGGCAGTCTGCGGTGAGCCCGCTCGGTGGCGGCGGTCGTTTCGCCGTCGAGAGCTACCTTGATTTTCACGGCAACAAGTTCACGCGGCGCTTCGATGCGAACAGCTACCTCACGCTCGTGCAGGCGATGAACTCGCACGATGTGGGGCGCGGGCGCGGTGGGGTCGAGGCGGCCCTCGCGCAGATCACGCTGCCGACGCTGGTGCTCGGCATCCCGAGCGATCGCCTCTTCACGATCGAGGGGCAAGACGAGATTGCAGCGCACACGCCGGGCAGCCTCGACGGCGCGCGTGCGACCCGGCTCGACAGCCCCTTCGGGCACGACGCATTCTTGATCGAGTTCGAACGCGTCGGCGAAGAGCTGACGCGGCTGCTCGCGATCTAGCCTCGGCAGCGCCCCGTGCGGCCCGTGCGCCCCGACCAGCGCCCGTGCGGCTCGCCGCTCAGCCGCACAGCCCGCCCCGCAGGGCTCCGTCCCCATCAAACTCGGTGCAGTTTGTTGAGCTCGGCCCCATTCCGGAAATAAACGGGCCGAGTTCAGCAAACTAGGCCGAGTTCGGCAAGGATCCGCTCACTGCATTGCCGGTACTTGCAACCCAAAGGCCAGCATTCGACGCCCCAACCGCTCAGCCGTACCGATCGCATCTGGCATCCATCGCACGATTCGATCACCTGTAACTCCTCGAACGTCATCTTCTCTACGTTTCTCTGAAATCACACGTTGCGCGGGAGTCTGCCCACCTAGAAGCTCCTTATCGGCATATTTCATCTGCCCGTCGACCTCGCCGAATACGCCCTGCCCAACGAATTTGAAATCCAACCAATATTGGTCCCCTCCGGCGCCCCTCACCGGCACTTGGATCTCAACCTCCATCTGTAGTCGAGCAAACTGCAACCTGCTCACACTTTCCGCAACCGAGTCCGACCTCGGATCAGCAAACTCCAATACCTTCGTTGCAGACCGCACACCTCGCCCGCCCCGCAAGTTTGCCAGCAACTCAAGCTGCGATCCTCGCCATTCTTCAACACGAGGATCAACCGACCCACGGCCCCGCTGAAACATTGCGCGAACCCCAGCATCAGCCACGCCGACAGCCAGCTCTGGCTTTGCCACCCTCGCAATATCGACAACGGTGTTGGACAGATTCGTCACCACGAGGCCGGCCACCACCTCAGTATCGGATTCTTGCCATGCATGATGGTGCCTATATACCCAGTGTGAGGCGTTGCTCGGCGAGTCACGTGGCGTGAGTAGGTGCACAGTCTCGCCTTGGTGGCCCCAAAGCGGGAGCCCCCAGATCACCGCCGCGGAGTAATGAGAAAACACAACGCCTGCCCCTCGATGCAATCTTCCAACCGCGACAGTGCGAGCGAGCAATTTTTCTTCAGGAAAGAGGCGGCCCCAGCTGTATGAACGCATGTAGGCACCAGGGACGACTCGGATGAGTTTGTTCGATGCAATGAGCTGCTGAATTGTTTGGTCGCTCACGCCCTCTTCAATCAAGCGGTGTCGATAGCTGAGCAAACCACCGATCCTGGAAATTCGTTGTGCTGGGGTCTCGTTCGGCATACACTCCAGGATCGCCGAGCCGCAAGTCTCAGAGACACCAAAATCGAAAATCTGTGGATAACCGCTTCCTGGCGTGGCTGTGGAAAACAAGTCGCTTGGACTCATATGTTTTAAGCTTCACACGACCGAACGGGTCCTGCTGCCACTCCCCACGCCCCCTCTCTCCACCGAACTCGGTGCCGTTTACCGAACTCGGTGCCTTTTCGAACGGAAAGAGGCAGAGTTCGGTAAACGGCACCGAGTTTGGCGAGGGGGCACGCGGGCAAGGGCGCGAGGGCACTCCGAGAGTGAGGCGCAGCCCGTTACTCGTAGCGGCGACGCTTGGTAGCGTCGTGCACCTCGCCGACGAGCTCCTCGATGACGTCCTCAAGGAAGAGCACGCCGAGTTCAAGGCCCGTCGAGTCGACTGCGCGTGCCAGGTGCACGCCGCGCCCCTGCATACGAGCCAGCACATCTTCAAGGTCGGTGTCGTCGCGCAGCGTCAGCATTTCGCGAATGCGCTTTGCGGGGATCGGCTGTGTGATGCGGTCTTCGCCAAGGCGCAGCAGATCCTTAATGTGCACGTAGCCGACCAGCTCACCACTCTCGCCGCGCATCGGGTAGCGCGAGAAGCCGTGCTTCGCGACAGCAGCCTCGACGTCGCCGGGCGTTGCCCCAAACGGCATCGCGATGAGCGACTCCGCGGGCACAAGAATGTCTAGGGCGCGTTTCTCGGTGAACTCAAACGCCGCACTCAGTGTGCCGCTGTGATCTTCGAGCAGGCCTTCGCGCGTCGAGTGGCTCACGATGCCCGCTACCTCTTCGAGCGTGTAGGTGCTGTTGGCCTCATTCTTCGGTTCGACGCCGAAGAGCCGAAGAATGCCGTTCGCGATCGCGTTCAGGCCCGCGATGATGTGTCTGAGCACACGCGACACCCACACGAGCGGCGGAGCAAGCAGCAACACTGCCTGGTCGGGCATAGAGAATGCCGCGTTCTTTGGCACCATCTCGCCAAACACCACGTGCAGGTACGACACCAAGAGAAGCGTGATGACGAACGCGGCAACCGACACGACCTCGGCAGACAGCCCGGTCCACGCGAGCGGGCCCTCAAGCAGGTGGTGAATCGCGGGCTCGGACACGTTCAGAATGAGCAGCGAGCACACCGTGATGCCGAGCTGGCTCGTCGCGAGCATGAGCGTCGCGTGCTCCATCGCCCACAGCGCGGTCTTCGCGCGCTTCGAGCCCGCCTCGGCGAGCGGCTCAATTTGTGAACGGCGCGCAGAAATGACCGCGAACTCGGCACCAACGAAGAAGCCATTCGCGAGCAGCAGCACGACCAGCCAGACAATTCCCATCCAGTCGCTCACGAGGCACCTCCCGTCGCGCCGTTGTCGCCCAATTCTTCAACACGAGGATCGCGGCCCGCCTCGTCGCCAGCATCGCCTGCGTCGTCGCTCCCGTCTGCGGAGTCGGTCGCGGCAAAGTACTTCAGCCTCGAAATGCGTCGCCCCTCCAACCGCTCAACACGAAGGCGCGAACCGTCTTCGAGCGGCACCTCGTCACCAACCTCAGGAATACGGCCGAGTTCGAGCAGCACGAAGCCCGCAATCGTGTCGTAGTCGTCGCTCTCGGGCACCTCGATGCCGGTTTGGTCGAGCACCTCGTCGGGCCGCAGGTCTGCGGGGATCGTCATTTCTGTCGCGTTGCCCACTACACCCGCGCGTGCACGATCGTGCTCGTCTGCAACCTCGCCAACAAGCTCTTCAACCAGGTCTTCAAGCGTCACGAGGCCCGCGGTGCCACCGTACTCGTCAACCACAATCGCGAGTTGAAAGCCCGAGGTGCGCAGGCTTTCGAGCAGCTGATCGAGACGCATGGTCTCTGGCACGCGCACGGCGTCTTCAGCGAGCGCCGCAACCGGCACCTCTGCCCGCTTCGGCCTGGGCACAGCGACCGCGTGCTTCACATGAACCACGCCGACGATGTCGTCGCGATCCTCGTCAATTACCGGAAACCTTGAGAAGCCGGTGCGCCCGGCCAACTCGAGCACGGCCTGCGACGGCTCGAGTCGGTGAATACTCTCGATGCGCGTGCGCGGTGTCATGACGTCGGCGGCGGTGTGCTCAGAGAAGCGCAGCGTGCGGTCAAGCAGGGTTGCGGTATCAGCCTCAAGCAGGCCGGCGCTCGCTGAGTGACGCACGAGCGAGCTCAGCTCTTCGGCGGTTCTTGCGCCAGAAAGCTCTTCTTTTGGTTCGATGCCGATCGCACGTAACAGCCCGTTCGCGCTGCCATTGAGCACGAGGATCGCCGGCTTAAAGACGGTCGTGAACGCTGCCTGCAGCGGCATCACCGCGCGCGCTGCCTGTAGCGGCCGGGCAAGCGCGAAGTTCTTGGGTACAAGTTCGCCGACCACCATCGAGATGATCGTCGCGATAACCACAGCGAGCGGGGCACTAATTGCTCGGCGCAGGCCAACGGGCACACCAATCGCAGCGAGCAGTGGGTCGAGCATGCTGCTGAATGCCGGCTCAAGCGTGTAACCGGCGAGCAGCGTTGTGAGCGTAATGCCGAGCTGCGCGCTCGAAAGGTGCGTCGAGGTAATGCGCAGGCCGCGAATCACCCGGTCAAGGCCACGCTCGCCCTGCTCGCGGCGGCGCTCAAGATCTTGCCGATCCAGCGCAACGAGCGAAAACTCAGAGGCAACGAACACGCCCGTGCCGAAAGTAAGAATCACACCAATCGCGAGCAACCACCACTCGCTCATTCGTGACCCCCCTGAAGAAGCCGCGCCTCAGCGCGGTCGGTACTCGGGGGGTCGCTGGGTCTTCGACTGGGTACGTCCATGATTACAAAAACCCTATCAGCCGCACGGTCGCTAGCCCCATGAAAATTGGCTGTGTGTGACGGCCCATTTCGTTTCTCGGCAGACAACAGTTTTGCTGTCGGATGAATTCACGTGAACGTGTCACATGTCGCAGGCGAAAGGCGTAGGCTAGTGGCAGTGTGCGCGACGGCTGCGCAAGTGCCCGCGGGATGACCCGCGGGTTCGCCACGATGAGAGGACTCGCCTTGACTGAGCGTGCGAATGTCACCGGTAACGGAGACTCCGCAGAAGATTTCGGTGCCAATGCTTGGCTGGTCGACGAGATGTACAAGCAGTACCTCGCCGACAAGAACTCAGTAGACCAGGCTTGGTGGCCGACACTCGAGAAGTATGCGGCGTCTACGGCCGGGCAGAGCGCGGCAAGTTCATCGACTGCGGCTTCGCCTGCTGCTGCTGCGTCGGCGCCCGCTGTTCCTGTGCCAACCGCGACCACGATCGCGCCGACCACCACGGCCCCCGAGTCGGCGCCGCCGCAGTCAGTCTCGAAGACCACGAACACCGCGCCCCGCACCACGCCCATTCCGGCAGACGCGCCGCGCGCCTCAGTGAACACCGCAGAGGCCCCCGACGAAGATAAGATCACCCCGCTGCGCGGCATGCCAAAGACCCTCGCCAAGAACATGGACGAGAGCCTCACCGTGCCGACCGCAACCAGCGTGCGTACCGTGCCTGCAAAGCTGCTCATCGACACTCGCATCGCTATCAACAGCCACCTGCGCCGCAACCGCGGCGGCAAGGTGTCGTTTACGCACCTCATCGGCTGGGCTCTGATTCAGGCGCTCAAGGAGTTTCCGAGCCAGAACGTTTCTTACGCCGAGATCGACGGCAAGCCGTCGCTCGTGGTGCCCGCGCATATCGGCCTCGGCATCGCAATCGATGTGCCAAAGCCCGACGGCACACGCTCGCTGCTCGTCCCAGCGATCAAGCGCGCCGACACCCTCGACTTCAACGAGTTTCTTGCTGCCTATGAAGACCTGGTAAAGCGCGCTCGCGGCGGCCAGCTCACCCCCTCCGACTTCCAGGGCGCAACGATTTCGCTGACCAACCCCGGCGGCATCGGCACCGTACACTCGGTGCCTCGCCTCATGCGCGGGCAGGGCTCGATCATCGGTGCGGGTGCGCTCGACTACCCGGCAGAGTTCCAGGGCGCTTCCGAAGAAACGCTGGCACTGCTCGGCATCTCAAAGACCATCACCCTCACCAGCACCTACGATCACCGTGTGATTCAGGGTGCCGGCTCGGGTGAGTTCTTGAAGAAGGTCCACGAGCGCCTCACCGGCGGTCACAACTTCTACGAAGAGATCTACGCCGCTCTGCGCATCCCTTACAAGCCGATCCAGTGGGCAAGCGACATTCACGTCGACGTTCGCGGGCAGATCGACAAGTCCGCCCGCGTGCAGGAGCTGATCAACTCCTTCCGCGTGCGCGGCCACCTCATGGCCGACATCGATCCGCTGGAGTACGTGCAGCGCACGCACCCCGACCTCGAGATCGAGAACCACGGCCTCACCTTCTGGGATCTCGACCGCGAGTTCGTGACCGGCGGCATCGGCGGCAAACACACCATGAAGCTGCGCGAGATTCTCGGTGTGCTGCGCGATTCGTACTGCCGCAAGATCGGCATCGAGTACATGCACATTCAAGACCCCGAGCAGCGCAACTGGCTGCGCGAGCGGGTCGAGGTGCCGTACGCGAAGCCCGGCCACGATGCACAGATGCGCATTCTCGAGAAGCTCAACGAGGCCGAAGCCTTCGAGACCTTCCTGCAGACCAAATACGTCGGCCAGAAGCGCTTCAGCCTCGAGGGTGGCGAATCGGTGATTCCTCTGCTCGACGCGATGCTTATTGACGCGGCAGAAGACGGTGTCGACAGCGTCGACGTGGGCATGGCACACCGCGGCCGCCTCAACGTGCTCTCGAACATTGCGGGCAAGACCTACGGTCAGATCTTCCGCGAGTTTGAGGGCACCGCGCAGAAGACTGGCTCGGGCGACGTCAAGTACCACCTTGGCACCACGGGCATGTTCACGGCCCCGAACGGCACGCAGGTGCCGATTCACCTCGCTGCGAACCCCTCACACCTCGAGACCGTCGACGGCGTGCTCGAGGGTATCGTTCGCGCAAAGCAAGACCTGAAGCCTATCGGCTCGTTCACGACGCTGCCGATCCTGATTCACGGTGACGCTGCGATGGCTGGCCAGGGCGTGGTCTACGAGACCCTGCAGATGTCGCAGCTACGTGGCTACCGCACCGGCGGTACGATTCACATCGTCATCAACAACCAGGTGGGCTTCACCACGCTGCCGCAAGACTCACGCACTTCGGTCTACTCGACCGACATCGGCAAGGTCGTGCAGACGCCAATCTTCCACGTAAACGGCGATGACCCCGAGTCGGTTGTTCGCGTGGCGCAGCTCGCTTACGAGTACCGTCAGAAGTTCCACCGCGACGTCATCATCGACCTCGTGTGCTACCGCCGCCGCGGCCACAACGAGGGTGACGACCCGGCGATGACGCAGCCGCTCATGTACGACCTCATCGAGGCAAAGCGCTCGACACGTCGCCTCTACACCGAGGCTCTCGTCGGCCGTGGCGATATCACAGAAGAAGAGTACGACAAGGCGAAGCAAGACTTCCAGAGCCGCCTCGAGCAGGCGTTTCTCGAGACGCACGCGGCGCAGACCGGCTCGATTCCGATCATCGATCAGAGCGGCATCGGCGAAGCGCACACCGCGCCGATTCAGTCGATCACCTCGGTTGCAACGGCAGTCGATCGCTCTGTGATCGAGCGCATCGGCGAGGCGCACGGCAACGTGCCCGAGAGCTTCACGGTGCACCCGAAGCTGCAGCAGCTGCTGAACAAGCGCGTCGAGATGAGCCAGAACGGCGAGATCGACTGGGGCTTCGGCGAATTGCTGGCGCTCGGCTCACTGCTCATCGAGGGAACCGCGGTGCGCTTCGCTGGCCAAGATGCACGACGCGGCACCTTTGCACAGCGCCACGCGGTCTTCCATGACCGCAACAACGGCCAAGAATGGCTGCCCCTGCTCAACCTTGCAGAAGAGCAGGCGCGTTTCTGGATCTACGACTCGTTCCTCTCTGAGTACGCCGCCCTCGCGTTTGAGTACGGATACTCGTTGCAGCGCGAAGACGCCCTCGTCGTATGGGAAGCCCAGTTCGGTGACTTCGCTAACGGCGCGCAGAGCGTCGTCGACGAATACATCGCTGCGGCAGAGCAGAAGTGGGGCCAGCAGTCGTCGGTCGTCATGCTGCTGCCGCACGGCTACGAGGGCCAGGGCCCCGATCACTCGTCGGCACGCATCGAGCGTTACCTGCAGCTGTGTGCAGAGAACAATATGATCGTGACTCGCCCGTCGACCCCGGCGAACTACTTCCATCTGCTGCGCCGCCAGGCATACCAGCGCCCACGCAAACCACTTGTTGTCTTCACTCCGAAATCAATGCTGCGTCTGCGCGGTGCGTCGTCTTCTGTTGAAGACTTCACTACCGGCGGCTTCCAGCCAGTAATTGATGACGCAGTGGCAGAGAAGTCGCAGGTCAAGCGCGTGCTGCTCACCTCGGGCAAGGTCTACTACGACCTGCGCGCGGCACTCGATAAGCAGCCCGATCCTCGCGTGGCGATCGTGCGTGTGGAGCAGTACTACCCGGTACCCGCCAAGGAGCTCACCGAGGTGCTCTCGAACTACCCCGGTGCCGAGTTGGTGTGGGTGCAAGACGAGCCCGAGAACCAGGGCGCATGGCCGTTCATCTCGCTCGCCCTCGCCAAGCATCTCGCAAACGACAAGGTGCGTGCGGTCACCCGCAAGGCATCGGCGGCACCTTCGACCGGTTCGGCAAAGGTGCACGCGATCGAGCAGGAGCACCTGCTGCGCAAGGCGCTGAGCTTCGACGCGTAGCACCCAGCCTCGACGCATAAGACACGCAACAGCGAAGCATTACGATTCACCACAAGAAAGCGACACACATCGTGACTACCTGGCAGATGCCCATCGAGGGCCACAAGCAAGATCGCCTCTGGCTCGCATGGCCCAGCTCGGGCTACACCCTCGGCGAGACCGAGCAAGAGATCGAAGAAGCACGCACCACCTGGGCCGCAGTAGCAAACGCCGCGAGCGAGTTTCAGCCCGTCACCGTGGTGGTGCACCCGGGCGACGAGGCAGTGGCCAAGCGCTACCTCGCAGGCTCGATCACGCTGCTCAGCGCTCCCTTGAACGACGCGTGGATGCGCGACATTGGCCCGAGCTTCGTGATCGGCGACAACGGCAAGCTTGGCGCCGTGAACTTTGTGTTCAACGGTTGGGGTGCACAGGACTGGGCCCAATGGGATAACGACCAGCACATCGGCTGCATTGTGGCAGAGGCTGCTGGCGCAGAGCTCATCAACAGCGACCTGGTCAACGAGGGCGGTGGCATCCAGGTCGACGGCACCGGCCACGTCGTGCTTACCGAGACCGTGCAGCTTGATCCGGGCCGCAACCCGGGCATGACCAAGGCTGAGGTCGAAGCAGAGCTGAACCGCACCATCGGCACCACCTCGGCGCTGTGGCTGCCCCGCGGCCTTGAGCGTGACCACGACACCTTCGGCACCCGCGGCCACAGCGACATTCTCGCCGTGTTCCCGACCCCCGAAGCCCTGCTCATGCACCGCCAAGACAACGCATCGCACCCCGATCACCGCATCGCGCAGGTGAACCGCGAAGTCGCAGAGCGCTACGTGAGCGATGTCTCGGCGAAGTTCGAGATCGTCGATCTGCCCGCACCCGAGGTGCAGAAAGACGAAGAAGGCTTCGTCGACTACAGCTATATCAACCACGTCGTCATCAACGACGCGGTGCTTGCCTGCGCATTCGGCGACCCTGCCGACGACCGCGCACTCGGCATCCTGCGCGAGTTCTACCCGGACCGCAAGGTGATCGGCATCGACGCTCGCCCACTCTTCGCGCGCGGTGGCGGCATTCACTGCATCACCCAGCAGCAGCCCTCGGTCTAAATTGATTGACGAGGATCGCGGTGCCACCAAAGCTACATCGGTTTTGGGGCATCGCGATCCTCGTTTCTCACCGGCCGAAGTCACACCCCTGACCCAGGGGCTCGCGTACGCGACTCACACCCCAACCACACGCGGTGCAATGTCACATTCCAATATGGGATGATGGCTACTAAGCGGAGCGACGCCCGCACCCCGTTCTACTGCATTCGTCAGCACACGAAAAGGATCAACGATGACTGACTCCACCCTCTCCCCTGAGCTCGAGGCCGTTGTTGCGGCAGCCGCGGCGGCGGCCCCGGCATTTGCCGCGACCGCACCCAAAGATCGCGCGCACGCCCTCGTCGTGGTCGCCGACGCGCTCGAGGCCGCAAAGCCCGAGCTTGTCGAGATCGCCATGCGCGAGACCGGCCTCACTGAGGCGCGCCTGAACGGCGAGGTCACCCGCACCGCTGTGCAGCTGCGACTCTTCGCGGAAACCATCGTGGCCGGCGCGCACCTCGACGCCCGCATTGACTACGCGGACCCCGCATTTGTGCTTGGCCCGCGCCCCGACGTGCGCCGCACCCACATTCCGCTCGGCCCAGTCATCAACTTCTCGGCCTCGAACTTTCCGTTTGCGTTCTCGGTGCTCGGCGGCGACTCGGCCGCGATTCTCGCTGCGGGCTGCCCGCTCATCGTGAAGGCGCACTCGGGTCACCCTGAGCTGTCTGACGCGACCGCTGCCGTTGCAACCACCGCACTGCGCGAGGCGGGCATGCCCGAGGGCGTGTTCCACCTGATTCACGGCCGCGAGGCCGGTGTACAGGTACTGAAAGACGAGCGCATTAAGGCTGGCTCGTTCACGGGATCGATCGGCGTGGGCCGCCTGCTCACCGATATCGCAGCGAGCCGCCCGGCACCGATTCCGTTCTTCGGTGAGCTCGGCAGCGTCAACCCCGTGTTCATCACGGCAGATGCGATTGCCGAGCGCGCCGACGAGATCGCCGGCGGGTACCTCACCAGCGTTTCAGGCTCGGCTGGCCAGCTCTGCACGAAGCCCGGTTTCGTCTTCGTGCCGCAGGGCGCAGACCTCGAGGCGGCGATCGCACGCAGCGAGACCCCACTGCCCGAGCACCGCCTGCTCGACCCCCGTATCGCGCAGAGCTACAACGAGCGTCGCGACGCGATCCTTGGCGCCGAAGGCGTGCGCGCCATCGTCGAAGGCGGAGTGCGCTTTGACGAGCAGGGCCACGGCTGGGCAACCCCCACTGTCGTTGCCGTTTCGCTCGATGCGTTCCGTGCAAGCCACGACGCACTCGTACACGAGGCATTCGGCCCGCTCTCGATTCTGGTCGAGACCCCCGAGGGCACCGATCTCGCGGCGCTCATGCCCGAGTTCTACGAGGGTAACCTGACCGGCACGCTGCACATCAGCGCGGCAGAGGCTTCGGGTGAGACCGAGAACGCCGCCGAGCTGCGTGCCCTTGTGACCGCCCTCTCGAAGCAGGTTGGGCGTGTGCTGTTCAACGGCTGGTCGACCGGCGTCGCCGTAACCCCCGCGCAGCAGCACGGCGGCCCGTGGCCCGCAACCAGCAACGACTCGAGCACCTCGGTCGGCACGGCCGCGATCTCACGCTTCCTTCGCCCCGTCGCGTTCCAGAACGCTCCCGCGGCGTTCTTGCCCGAGGCACTGCGCGATGACAACCCTCTCGGCGTGCCGCAGGCAATCTCACCCGCAGGCGAGTCACAGAGCTGGGGCGCGAGCGCCCGCTAGCCGCGATTAGCACGGACAGCACGCTCCCACGGACAGCACGCGCCAACGGGCAGCGCACCCTCGCTCGCGCTTCACTCCCACGCAAGTCGTCGCAATGTGGGGTCTCAACTCAGCTCAGACCCCACATCGCGACGACTTGCCGCTGCAGAGAGGTGCGGCAGATGGCGCGTCGACGACGTAAGGACTACCGGGCCGCGGAGACATCGACACCGCCAGCACCAAGCCCAAGCCCATCAGCACCGACACCACCACCTCCGTACACCCTGGCCATGCGCACGAAGACCATCAGCCAGGCGAAGAGCAGGCCCGCGGCGATGAACTCCATACCTGTCAGGTTGTAGTAACCGATCGGCACCCACAGCATGATGGACCCAGCAATGCCGATCACCACGCCTATCGTGAAGCCGATGAAGTCTTTCGGCACCCCCGGCAAGCTGCGCAGAGCGACCGTCGCAAACACCACAAACAGCACGACCATGCCCGATGCCGATCCCACGTGAATGACGATGTTGACGGCATCTGGCACCATGCCCGCGATCGCGAGCAACACGCCAATGCCGGCGAAGAGCCAGGTGAGCAGTCGCACGAGGCGATCGGGCGCTGCCACTCCGCGCAACCTGAGGCCAAGCTCGAGATCGCGGCCAATGTAGTTCGCGAGCACGGTGAGCACGAGGCCCGTCACCATGAGGGCGAGGTTGAAGCGATAGCCGCTCACGCTTTCACTGTTGCCGAGCTGCGAGAAGTGCAGCTGCCACCACGACTCATCGGGGGCGCTCAGCATCGACGCCATGGTGCCCATGAACAGCACGAGCGTCGCGAGCATCGCAAGACCCTCTGCGGTGACCCGTGCGCCGGCGAGCGCGGCCGCATAGACGAGCGCCGCTGCGGCGGCGCCGGCAAGCACACCCCCGCCGTACGGGTCGACTGTCATACCGAGAAAGCCTTGCTGAAAGAGTTGCGAAATTGCGGTGACGATGAGGTATGCGAGGATCCCCATGGCGATTGACATCGCAATCACATCGATAAGGCGCTTCGCGAGTGGCAGGCCCGCGCGCCATGCAGCATGCCCTCTCTGCACCTCGACGATGAACGAGGTAGCAAAGGCAAGGGCTGCGAGGCCCCCGGCAAACCACGCCGAGAGGGCGCCCACCGAGCCGTCGCCAGCGAGCGGCGCGTGCGTGCCGTGAAACACGAACACGGTCGCGATGCCCGTCACGACAAAGGTGACCACAGCGAAGCGCGTCGCCCGCGATTCGAGCGCGGCTCCACTGCTGCCAGCAGTATCGAGGTCGGTGAGTGTGCTACTTTCTGCCATGCCGCAAGGCTACGCGAATGCGCGGTCGGTTGCGCGCACCGGTGACGGCAGCACCGAGGGTGCACCGTTCAGGTACGTGTCGACCGCCGAGGCGGCGGCCCGCCCTTCGGCAATCGCCCACACGATGAGCGACTGACCGCGCCCCGCGTCGCCCGCGACGAACACGCCTGGCAGCGCTGTGGCATACTCGGCGGTACGCTCGAAAGCGCCACGCCTGTCGGTCGGCAGCACGAACGTCTGGTCTTCGACCGTCTCGGGGCCCGTAAAACCCATCGCGATGAGCACGAGGTCGGCCTCGATCAGGCGCTCGGTGCCAGCGATGGGCTCGCGGCCGCGCTCGGTGAAGCCTGTCTCAGCGACGCGCAATCCGGTTACCCTGCCGCTCTCGTCGCCAACGAACTCGACAGTCGAGGCGAGGTAGTGGCGCTCACCACCCTCTTCGTGCGAACTCGATACCTCGAAGAGTATCGGGTGCACCGGCCATGGCTGGGCATCGGTGCGGGTCGCAGAAGGCTGCTTACCGATCGCGAGGTTCGTAACCGACTTTGCGCCCTGGCGGTGGGCGGTGCCGACACAGTCGGCGCCGGTGTCACCGCCGCCGATCACGACGACGTGCTTGCCTGCCGCGTTGATGGGACTCTGCGGGGTGGCGCGCCCTTCGGCAAGCTCAGGGAGCGAAGCCCGATCGCCGAGCTTGTCGAGGTGACCGGGGTCCGCCTCGGAACGCGAAGCATCACGAGGCTCGGTGCGGTTTTGCGCGGTGAGGTACTCCATCGCATAGTGCACGCCATCAAGCTCTCGCCCTGGCAGCGCAAGAGGCCTGGGAACGGTAGCACCGGTCGCGACGATCACCGCGTCGTAGCGGCGGCGCAGCTCGGCCCAGCTCATGTCTCGACCGATCTCGACGCCGGTGCGAAAGCGCGTGCCCTCTTGCTTCATCTGCGCGATGCGGCGCTCGACGAGCGACTTTTCAAGCTTGAACGACGGAATACCGAAGGTCAAGAGACCGCCGGGCTGTTCGTCGCGCTCGTAGACCGCTACAGTGTGCCCCGCGCGCGTCAGCTGCTGTGCGGCGGCGAGCCCGGCTGGCCCCGAGCCCACGACCGCAACGGTCTTTCCACTCAGCCGCTCGGGCGGCTGCGGCACGACCCAGCCGTTATCGAAGCCCTGGTCGATGAGCGAGTTCTCGATCTGCTTGATGGTGACGGCGGGCTGGTTGATGCCGAGCACGCACGCCGACTCGCAGGGCGCCGGGCAGGCGCGACCAGTGAACTCTGGAAAGTTGTTGGTCGCGTGCAGGCGGTCGAGCGCCTCTCGCTCGCGGCCGCGCCAGGTGAGGTCGTTCCACTCGGGAATCAGGTTGCCGAGCGGGCAGCCCTGGTGGCAGAACGCGACGCCACAGTCCATGCAGCGCGAGGCCTGTTTCGCAACGACCTTCGGGTCGGCCGGGTCGACCACCTCGCGCCAGTCCATGAGGCGCAGCGAAACAGGTCGCTTCGGTGCAAGCTCGCGTTCGCGAACGGTCAGAAAGCCACGCGGATCAGCCACGGGTCACCTCCAAAATCTGCGACCACACTTGGTCGCCGTCGGGGTCGCGACCCTCTCGGCGCGCAACCTCATGAATCTCAAGCACGCGCGAGTAGTCGCGCGGAATCAGGTGGGTAAAGCGCACCCAGGTGGCCTCGCGATCGACCTCGGCAGCCTCTGGGCCGAGCAGGGCGAGCAGTGATTCGGCTACCGCCGACCCCGTCTGCTCGCTGTGCCGCTTCAGCAGCGCGAGCACCCGCCCGCGTCGAGCCTCGTCGAGCGGTCGCAGCTCGAGCGCCCCGCTCGTCAGTTCTGCCGAGTTCACGTCGAGCGGGTCGAGATCGAGCAGCACAGCTTCGCCGCCCGACATGCCTGCCCCGATGTTGCGACCGGTTGGGCCGAGGATCAGCGCAAAGCCACCCGTGAAGTACTCGAGGGCGTGATCGCCTGTGCCCTCGACAACCGCCGTGGCGCCAGAGCCGCGCACCAAGAAACGTTCGCCCACGACGCCGGCGATCCAGAGGTTGCCACTCGTAGCGCCGTAGCCGATCACGTTGCCCGCAATCACGTTGCCTGCGGCAGCGTGACCCGCGTTCGGGTGCGGCCGCACGGTGATCTCGCCGCCAGACAGCCCCTTGCCGACGTAGTCGTTCGCGTCGCCGACAAGCCGCAGCGTGAGCCCCGGTGGCAGGAAGGCGCCGAGCGACTGCCCGGCCGAACCGGTGAGCGTCACGTCGATCGTCTCTGGCGCGAGACCCGCCGAGCCAAAGCGCTTCGTGACCTCGTGGC
Source organism: Actinomycetota bacterium (assembly GCA_020161315.1). Lineage (GTDB taxonomy): Bacteria > Actinomycetota > Actinomycetes > Actinomycetales > Microbacteriaceae > Leucobacter. Next base: position 53,772 of record JAIUOH010000016.1, read on the forward strand.
CAAGCATGGTACCGACGGCGCGATCGATGTTGCGAATGGGCAGATCGATCACCACCGGCTCGCGCCGCTCAAGCGCATCACCCGCGTCGGCTATGAGCCGGTGGTCGAAGTGCGACTCGACGTCGTGCTGCTGCGCCACCCCGTGCTTTCTCGGTTCGGCCTCGTCGAACGAGGGGCCGCGCAGCACGGGCGTGAGGTCGAGACCCTCGGCCTTCCAGTGACGCACCGCGTCATCGAGGTCGAGCGCCGCGGTGTCGCCAACGGCCTCGTCGAGCGAGCGATAGCCGAGCGACGCCAGAATCTCGCGCACCTCCTCGGCAATGAACGTGAAGAAGTTCACCACATGCTCCGCCTGCCCGGTGAAGCGGCTGCGCAGCTCTGGGTTCTGCGTCGCCACGCCGACCGGGCAGGTGTCGAGGTGGCAGACCCGCATCATAATGCAGCCCGACACGACGAGCGCCGAGGTCGCGAAGCCGAACTCTTCGGCACCGAGCAGTGCCGCGATCACCACGTCTCGGCCGGTCTTGAGCTGCCCGTCGACCTGCACGATCACGCGATCGCGAAGCCCATTGAGCATCAGAGTCTGCTGCACCTCGGCAAGTCCGAGCTCCCACGGTGCGCCCGCGTGCTTCAGCGAGTTCATGGGGCTCGCGCCGGTGCCGCCGTCGTGGCCAGACACGAGCACCACGTCGCTGAGCGCCTTCGCGACGCCGGCGGCGACCGGGCCGATGCCCGATTGCGAGACGAGCTTCGTCGATATGCGCGCCTCGGGGTTCGCTCGCTTCAGGTCGAAGATCAGCTGCTTCAGGTCTTCGATCGAGTAGATGTCGTGGTGCGGCGGCGGCGAGATCAGGCCGACGCCCGGGGTCGCGTGCCGGGTCTTCGCGATCCACGGATACATCTTCTGCGGCGGCAGCTGGCCGCCCTCGCCCGGCTTCGCACCCTGCGCCAGCTTGATCTGAATCTCGTCGGCGTTCGTGAGATACATCGAGGTCACCCCGAAGCGGCCCGAGGCGACCTGCTTGATCGCACTGCGGCGCTCGGGGTCGAGCAGGCGATCCTCATTCTCGCCGCCCTCGCCCGTGTTCGACCTGCCTCCGATGCGGTTCATCGCGATCGCGAGCGTCTCGTGCGCCTCGGGCGAGATCGAGCCGTAGCTCATCGCCCCGGTCGCGAAGCGCCGCAGAATGCCCTCGACCGGCTCGACCTCGTCGAGCGGCACCGGTGGGCGCTGTGGAGCGAAACGAAACAGCCCACGCAGCGTCATGAGCCGCTCCTGCTGCTCGTTGACGCGCGCCGTGTACTCGGCAAAGATCTCACGCTTCGCGGTGCGGGTGGCGTGCTGCAACTTGTAGATGGTCTCGGGATCGAAGAGGTGGGGCTCCTCGCCGCGACGCCAGCGATACTCGCCACCGGTCTCGAGTCGCCGGGCTGCGAACGTCGCCTGGTTGTCTGGGTACGCTCTGCGGTGCCTTGCCGCAACCTCGGAGGCGAGCACGTCGAGGCCGACTCCCCCGAGCTTTGTGCTGGTGCCGGTGAAGTAGCGTTCGACCACTCCGTTCGAGAGCCCGATGGCCTCAAACGTTTGGGCGCCGCAGTAGCTCGCAACGGTCGAGATGCCCATCTTGCTCATCACCTTGAGAAGCCCCTTGCCGAGCGCCTTGATGAGGTGATGCACCGCCTCGTGTTCAGAGACGCCCTCGAGCTCGCCCGAGCGCACGAGGCCCTCGGCGCTCTCCATCGCCAGATAGGGGTTCACCGCCGCGGCCCCGTAGCCGATCAGCGCCGCGACGTGATGCACCTCGCGCACGTCGCCGGCCTCGGCGATCAGTGCGACCTTCATGCGCGCCCCCTGCCTGATGAGGTGGTGGTGCACCGCCGAGATGGCGAGCAGCGACGGTACCGGGGCGAGATCCTTGTCGCTATCTCGGTCTGAGATGATCAAGAACTCGGCGCCAGCTTCGATCGCGGCGCTCGCTTCGAGGCACATCGCTTCGAGTCGATCGGCGAGGCCCTTCGCGTGGTAGTCGACCGGGTACAGGCCGCGAATCGTAACGGTGCGCTCGCGTTCGGGATCCTCGCCGAAGTGCTGAATTCTTGCGAGCGCGTCGTTGTCGATCACGGGAAAATCGAGGATCACCTGGCGCGCGTGCTCAGGCCCCTGCGAGAGGAGGTTGCCGACGGGCCCGATGCTCGTGGCGAGGCTCGTCACGAGCTCTTCGCGCAGCGCGTCGAGTGGCGGGTTCGTCACCTGGGCGAACTGCTGCACGAAGTAGTCGAACAGCGTGCGCGGGCGATCGCTCAGCACCGCGATCGGGGTGTCGGTGCCCATGGCCGCGAGCGGCTCGGCGCCGTCTTTCGCCATCGGAGCGATGAGCAGACGCAGCTCTTCTTCGGTATAGCCAAAGGTGCGCTGACGGCGCACGATCGAGGCCGGCGGGTGCACGAGATGCTCGCGCTCGGGCACGTCGGCGAGCCGAATCAGGCCCGCCTCGAGCCACTCGCCCCAGGGGGCCGCGGCCGCGAGTTCGCCCTTCACCTCGTCGTCTTCGCGAATCGCGCCAGTCGCGAGATCGACCGCGATCATGCGGCCCGGCTGCAGGCGGCCACGGCGCACCACCTGACTGGGCTCGAACTCGAGCACACCGGTCTCGCTCGCGATCACGAGCAGGCCGTCTGCCGTGATCTGGTATCGGCCGGGCCGCAGGCCGTTGCGGTCGAGCAGCGCGACGAGCTCGCTGCCGTCGGTCGCGATCATTGCGGCCGGCCCGTCCCACGGCTCCATCACGAGCGAGTGGTACTCGAGAAAGTCGCGAAGCTCTGGGCTGAGGCCGTGCTCGAGCTCCCACGCCTCGGGCACCATCATGGCGAGCGCGTGCGGCAGGCTGCGGCCAGAGAGCACGAGCAGTTCGAGCACCTCGTCGAAGCTCGCCGAGTCGCTGCCGCCATCTGAGCAGACGGGCAGCAGCGGCGCGAGATCGCCGAGCACCGGGCTCTCGAGCTGCGCCTCGCGCGCCCGCATCCAGTTGCGGTTGCCGCGCACGGTATTGATCTCACCGTTGTGCGCGACCATGCGCAGCGGCTGCGCGAGGTGCCACGACGGAAACGTGTTGGTCGAGTAGCGCGAGTGCACGATCGCGTAGCGCGCTTCGAAGCGCTCGTCGAGCAGTTCGGGGTAGAACTCCGAGAGCTGCAGAGTCGTGACCATGCCCTTGTAGACGATCGTGTGGCTGCTGAGCGACGGGGCGTACGCGCCTGTCTCGTGCTGCATGCGCTTGCGCGTGCGATACGCCGCACGCTCGAGCTGCTCGCGGCTCGGCATCGATCCTTTTGCCGCGTGCGCCCCCAGCCCCGAACCCTTCGCCTGCGACGCTGCCGCCACGAGCACCAACTGCTCGATGCGCGGCGCCGCCTCGCGAGCCGCGTCACCCAGCACTTCGGGGCGCACCTCGACGGGGCGCCAGGTCAGCACCTCGAGCCCCTCTTCTGCCGCGATCGCCGCGATGCGGTACTTCACCGCCTTTCGCTCGGTGCGCTGCTGCGGCAAAAAAATAAGGCCGGTCGCATAGCGGCCGGCCTGTGGAAGATGCACCTCGGGAGTGCGCTCCAACAAGGAGGAGCGCAGAAACCGGTCGGGCAGCTCGCAGAGCACGCCCGCACCATCGCCAGTGCCAGCATCGCTGCCAACGGCACCGCGGTGCTCAAGGTTTTCGAGCGCCTCGAGCGCCAGCTCAACAATGCGGTGGCTCGGCTCACCCGTCAGCGAAACAACGCTGGCGAGACCGCAGGCGTCGTGCTCTTCGGCCGGATCGTAGAGACCGATACGGGCGGGCTGGTGTTGCGAGGTGGCGGTAAACGTCTCCATCGGCGTCCTCTCGGGCACAGGAAAACTGCGTTCGCAGGGTGCCACGGCTGCAACCCTTGCAGTTTCGGAGCTTTTGAGATTAGCACACACAAAACCAGGTGTTGCCATCTGCCAGACATATGTGAAGCCGAGTTACCGAACCGTAACCAACCGGGGGTTTGCACCTTGCGAGCCATCGAAGACCTCACATGGGCGGAGATAGAATTGCGGCAGCCACGTCGGTGGTGCATCTTCAGCAGGGGGTTGGTCATGGGCGCTGCACGCGCGGTCTCGACAGACACCGTCGCCATCGGACTCGACATGGCCCCGATCGAAAGTCGCTTCGCCGAGATCGGCACGTTTCTGCTCGACTCGGGGCACTCCGTCACCGACACGCGCGACACGCTCGAGGCGGTGCAGCGCACGCACGCACCCGAGGCGAAGCTCTCGTTCGCGGTGCTGCCTGAGGCGGTCTTCGTGGGCCGGCATGCGGGTGCCGCTCCCGCCGCGATGGGCATCTCGGCCGCGCCGTTCTCGATGACGCAATCCGCCGCCGCGAACCGGCTGACCCGAGCGCTGCGCTTCGGCGAGGTCGACCTCGACACCGCGACCCGAAGGTCTCGCTCGATTCGGCACCTCACCCCGCGTTTTCAGTTTCTGCGAATGGTACTCGGCAGTTCGTTGCTCGCGGTCGGCCTCGCGGTGCTGTTTCGTTGCCCGTGGTGGGCGGTCGCGTTCTGCGCGGTGACCGGTGCCGTCGTTGGCGTGTTGATCGCGATTGCTTCGAGGATCGGCACGGCGCAGTCGATCCTGCCGTTCTTGGCGGCGTTCGTGTCGACCGGGCTGGTGGGCATCGCCGCCCACCTCTTCGATCTGGGTGAGGTGCCGCTGTTCGCGGTCTGTTCGCCGGTCGCGATCCTCGTTCCCGGCGCACTCATCACGAACGCGCTGCTCGAACTCACCGCCTCCGACATCGTCACCGGGGCCGCGCGTCTCGTCTCGGGCGTCGTGCTGCTCGGTTTCATGGCCGCCGGCATCATCGCGGGCTCGGCGATCACCGGGCTGCGCCTCGATCCGGGCTCGGTCGCTCTCGTCGGCGAGATCTCGTCGGCGTCGACAAGCGCGACGGGCTGGTTCGCGCTGCCGCCGTTCTGGGCGGGCTGGGCCGGGGTGGTGCTCGTCGCAGTCGGCATCGGCTTCGCGTTCGGCGCCGACCGCAGGCTGCTGCCCGTAACCGTGCTCACCATGGCGTGCACTTACCTGTTGCTGACGGCGCTCGGCCCGCTCACCGGCAGCATCTTCGCGACCGGCGCGACCGCGATGGTGCTGTTCATCGCCTCGCGCCTGCTCGAGCGCATGCCGAGCGGCATCCCGTCTGCGGTGTCGTTTCAGCCCGCGTTTCTGCTGCTCGTGCCGGGCACGATCGGCCTCGTCGCGCTGACCTCGCAGAACCCCGAGAGCCTCTCGTCTACCCCGCTCGTCTTCGTGAGCCTCTGCATCGGCACAAAAGTCGGTGCGGCGATCAGCGAGGCGGGGCAGCAGCTGCGCGTGCGGGGCAGCGCGAAACACGATCGGGCGCAAACGGTTACCAGCCCGTAACAGTGACGCCGCCGTTCTGAAACGCGCGCACCGCAGACTGGGGTTGTCGGCACTGCAGCCGACTGAACAGAAAGGCGGCGGCGATGCAACTCACTGCTTCAGATGTCTGGACCCTCGCGAGCACCGCGCTCGTGCTCATCATGACTCCCGGTCTCGCGCTCTTCTACGGCGGCCTCGTGCGGGTGCGGTCGGTCGTGAACATGATGCTCTTCAGCGTCAGCGCGATGGGCGTGGTCGGCGTACTCTGGATATTGTTCGGCTACAGCATGAACTACTTCGCCCCCGGCGAAAGCGGTTTTGCGGGTAGCCCGTTTAAGGACTTCGGGCTCATCGCGACCGCACCAGAAGACTTCATCGGCGTAGGCTTTGGCGCCGCATTTGCGATGATCACCACCGCACTCATCTCGGGCGCAATCGCAGACCGGGTCGGCCTCGGCTCATGGGTGCTGTTCGCTGGCGTCTGGGCAACGCTCGTATACTTTCCGGTTGCAGCCTGGGTGTGGGGCGGTGGCTGGATTCAGAACCTCGGGTCGGCGCTCGGCACCCCAGACGTGATCGACCTCGCCGGCGGCACAGTCATTCACATCAACGCAGGCGCCGCGGCGCTCGCACTCGCGCTCGTCGCCGGTAAACGAATCGGCTTTGCGCCGGGATCGCACCGCCCCCACAGCGTGCCGCTGGTCACCATCGGCGCCGCGCTGCTGTGGTTCGGCTGGATCGGCTTCAACTCGGGTCTTGCAACCGAGACGGGCGAGGCCGGCCTGATCCTCGTCAATACTCTCGCCGCCCCTGCCGCGGGCATTGTCGGCTGGCTCGCGATCGATGCGCTTCGCGGCAGAAAGCCGGGCGTCATCGGCGCAATGTCGGGTGCGGTCGCAGGCCTTGTCGGCATCACCCCCGCAGCCGCCAACCTCGCGCCGGTCTGGGCGCTGCTGCTCGGCCTCATCTCCGGTGTGGCGTGCGCGTTCGCCATCGATCTGAAGTATCGCCTCGGCTACGACGACTCGCTCGACGTGGTCGGCCTGCATCTCGTTGCGGGCGTCATCGGTTCGCTCTACCTCGGCTTCTTTGCGTTCGATGACGGGCTGCTCGTTGGCGGCGGCGCCGGGCTCCTGCTCGTGCAGACCATCTCGGTGGTCTCGGTCGTCGGCTACTCGTTCACGGTGTCGCTGCTGATCGCGCTCGCGGTGAAGCTGCTCACCGGGCTGCGGGTTCCGGCAGAGATCGAAGAGGCCGGCATCGATGAGCTGGCGCACGGCGAGATGGCCTACGCGCTCGAAGAAGAGGATCGCCTGGTGGCCAGCGCGACCTCGTAGTTGGGCGCTGGCGACTCAGCCGAGTGACGCCCGGATGGCGTCTGCCGGGGTGGGGTGTTCGAACTCGAAGCCGCTCCCCAGCAGCGCCTCCGGGCGTACCACGGCATCCGAGGTCAGCAGCGACTCGGTGGCGTCGCAGCCGAGCGCGAGGCCCAGGGCGAAGCGCGGGGCCGGGATCAGGAACGGGCGGTGCAGCTGGGCAGCGAGCTCGCGGCCGATGTCGTTCGCAGATGCGACGGTGGGCCCGGTGAGGTTGATCGGGCCGGTGAGTCCGCGGTCGAGCGCGTGCAGAATGCCACGCACCTCGTCGGTGAGCGAGATCCACGGCCAGATCTGCTTGCCGCCGCCGAGCGGGCCGCCGAGCCCGAGCTTCGTCAGCGCGATCATGGGCTTCAGCACGCCCTCGGGGTGCACCACCGGCGCGGTGCGCAGCAGCACGACGCGGGTGTGCGCCGCGGCCACGAGGGCCTCGGCCTCCCAGTCGACGCAGAGCCGGGCAAGAAACGTGTCGCCGGCTGTCGAGGCCTCGGTGAGCACCTCGCCCGGCCTGTCACCGTAGAAGCCGACCGCTGACGCCGAGAGCCAGGCGGCCGGAGCCTCAGAGCCGAGCGCACTCACCGCGGTCGCGAGCGTGCGGGTGGCGTCGATCCTCGACTCTCGAAGCAATCGACGATACGACTTCGTCCACGGCAGGTGACCAACGCTCGCCCCGTTCAGCGAGATCAGCGCGCCGGCACCGGCGAGCAGCGAAGGGTCGAGTTCGCCGCGCTCGGGGTTCCAACTGTGCTCGTTTTGGGTTCGTGCGTCCCGCCTGACCAGGTGATGCACCTCCGCGCCGCGCGCCTGCAGCCCGGCTTCAAGCGCCCGGCCGATGAGGCCCGACGCTCCCGCGAGCACGATTCGTTCGGTCATGCCTCGAGTCTGCCAAGTTTCGTGCCCGGGCGCGAGCCCTATGCGCGCGGCAGGCCTCGAATCTGCTCGTAGGCGTCGAGGGCTCGCTGACGGGTCTCTGCGAGGTCGACTATTGGCGGAGTGAGCAGGCTGTCTGAGGCCCAGCGGTCGACGTACTTGCCGTCGGGGTCGAACTTCTTCTGCTGCGTGACCGGGTTGAACACGCGAAAGTACGGTGCCGCGTCGACTCCGCAGCCCGCGACCCACTGCCAATTGAAGGGGTTGCTCGCACGGTCGGCGTCGACGAGCGTGTCCCAGAACCAGGCTTCGCCGACCCGCCAGTCGACCAGCAGATTCTTCGTCAAGAACGAGGCCACCACCATGCGCACCCGATTGTGCATCACGCCGGTCTGCCAGAGCTCGCGCATACCCGCATCGACGAGCCCGAAGCCGGTTTCGCCTTTGCGCCAGGCTGCTGGTTCGGCGGCGCTTTCGCCCTCTGAGCGCCACGGGAACGCGTCATATCGGCGGTCGAGCCCCCTCGATTCGAGCGCGCCGCGGTGAAAGAGCGTGTGCCACGCGAACTCGCGCCACCCGAGCTCAGAGAGAAAGCCGCCGACCTCGTCGCCGGTGCCGTCACCTATGCCCGTGCCCGCCGCCTCGAGCGCGCGCCACCACACGGTGCGCGGGCTGATCTCGCCCCAGCGCAGGTGTGGCGAGAGCCCCGAGGTCGCGGGCAGGCTCGGCAAGTCCCGGGCACGGTCGTAGTCGCTCACCCGCTCGTCGAGAAACTCGTCGAGCCGGTCGTTCGCGGCTTTCTCGCCCGGCGCGCAGTGCGCCTCGAGCGTATGCGCCCAGCGCGCGTCGAGCAGCCCCCACTCTTCGAGCGAGTCGCTCGGCACCGGGGTCGGCGTCACCGCGAGCGCGTCGGGTGCCGGCAACGGCCGTGCCGGGGCCGGCTCGCGCATGCAGGCACGCCAGAACGCCGAATAGACGCGGTAGGCAGTGCCCTCGCCCGTTGCGATAGTCCAGGGTTCGAAGAGCAGGCTACCCGCGAACGAACGCGCGTCTATGCCGTCTGCGCGCAGCCGGGCCTTCAGTCGAGCGTCGATGTCACGTTCTGGGCCGTAGCGGCGGTTCCAGAACACCCGCTGCGCCCCGGCCTCGCGCGCGACCTCGGGCACCACCCGCTCGGCCGGGCCCCGGCGCAGCGTGAGCGGCAACCCGAGCTCTGCGAGCGAGCGCCGCAGCGCCCCGAGCGAGTGGTGCAGCCACCACCTCGCGGCGCCACCAAGCGGGCGCGCCTCGGGCGACGTCTCGTCAAGCACGTAGAGCGCAGTCACTCCGTCTGGGTCGCCGGCCGCCTCGAGTAGCGCGGCGTGGTCGGCGACGCGCAGGTCGTCGCGAAACCAGATGATCGAGGTCACGCTGTCAGTGTAGCGAGGCGGTGCGGAATGACCCCTGTCACGGCCCCATCACCATCACCATCACCATCACCATCACCACCATCACCGCCACCATCACCGCCTCCATCATCACCGCCCCCCCCCCCCCCCC
>JAIUOH010000017.1 GCA_020161315.1 Actinomycetota bacterium
CGTGTCACCCTGAACCGGCCGCGCGCGCTCAATGCACTCACCAAGCAGATGGTCATCGACGTGCGCGAGGCACTCGAGGCAGCACATAGCGACGGGTCGGGTGCGGTGCTGCTCGACGGGGCTGGGGATCGTGGGTTCTGCGGCGGCGGCGACATCAAGGCGATGACCGCGGGTGGCGGCGCGGGTGCGCTTGAGTTTCTGCGCGAGGAGTATCGCACCGATCACGCGATTCGCGTGGCGAGGCTGCCGGTGGTCGGCATCATGGACGGCGTCACCATGGGTGGCGGAGTAGGCCTTACCGGTCATGCCTCGGTGCGCGTTGTGACCGAGCGCAGCAGGCTCGCGATGCCCGAGACGCGCATCGGCATCGTGCCAGACGTGGGCGGTAGCCTACTGCTTGCTGGTGCCCCTGGCCGCCTCGGTGACCTGCTTGCATCGGTGTCGGGCAGCATGACCGCCGGTGATGCGATCGCGCTCGGCTTTGCTGACTACTTCGTGCCGAGTTCGCGGCTCGACGAGCTATATCGCAGGCTTCGCGAGGGAGAGGACCCGGGGCGAGCAGCTGCCGAGGTCGCCGAAGAGCCCCCCGCGGCCCCTCTGCTTGCAGCCCGAGAATGGTTCGATGGGATTGCCGATGCAGCGCTGGGAAGCGCCGAGCAGACGCTCGCCGACCCACTCACCGCAGCGCGGCGTCTTGCCGCCGCGCTCGCGGCCGCCGGCACCAGTGAAGCAAGAGCGCTCGCCGCAGAGCTTCACCGCGTAAATCCCACCGCAGTGGTCGTGGCGCTCGCTCAGCTCGCACGAGTTCGCTCACTGCGACTCGAACTCGCCGATGTGCTTGCCGACGACTTCCGTGTGCTCGGGCGGTTGACCGCGCGCGCCGACTTTGCAGAGGGAGTGCGCGCGCAGCTCATCGACAAAGACGGAAAGCCCGCCTGGAGCCCCGCGACGCTCGAAACGGTCGATGCGGCAGAGATCGCGCGGATCCTCGACCCCAAACTCGCCACCGGTGAAACGGAACTGGCGCTGTAGCTTCTGCGTTCGGTGCTGCGGAGTAGGCTGGCGGCATGGCGAAGTACTCAGACGAACTTCAGGCGCAGGCCGACGGCTTTCGCATCGAACACCAGCCAGATCGGTACCGCTTCGTACTGCTGCAGGCGGGCGCAGATTCAGGCGAGGCAGGTCACATCGTCGGCGAGGCGCACTACACGCTGCTTGGCGAAGACGGTATCGATTTCGACCACACGGTGGTAGACCCGAGCCTGCGCGGCACCGGGCTCTCAGGGCTGCTCGCCGAGCGTGCGCTCACCGATGATGTCGTGCGAGGCCGCAAGATTCAGGCGTCATGCTGGTACATCGAGGGGTATCTCGAGCGTAACCCACACCTCGCGGCATAGCTGAGATCGGCCACCCGGCAGCGGCCAGGCTAGGAGTCGTCGCGCTTTGAGAAGATGCGCCGCTTTGCGCTCGACTTGCCATCGCCGTCGGGGCGCTGCTTCATCAGCTCGGTGAGGTCGCGCTGAATGAGCAGCTCGATGCGGGCCTCGCGCTCTTGCTTGTACTCATCGCTCGAGCCGCCGGCGTAGTAGGGGTGGCTGGCCTTTTCTTTGAGTGAATCGCCAATTTCGTTCCAGGCAGCACCCCGCGCCTTCTCTGCTGACTCAGAAAGGTACGTGTCGTCTTCGGCGCGCTCGCGAAGCTGGGCGGCCACCTGCTCGTAAACCTCCTGGCGGTGCTTCAGCGTCGCGTTATCGTCGCTGCCGTAGTCGTTCTCGCTCCATGAGCTGTAGCCGGTCTTGCGAATTTCGCCTCGCATGCGAGAGATGTGCCTCGCGTCGCGCTCGCGCTCTGTGGCGAGCTCAAGGGCGGCGTCTTGCACCATTCTCTTGATCTGATCTTCGTCATAGTCTGCCTTGTGCCCGAGCGCGTTCAGAATGATTGCGTTTTTTACATTCATGCGCACGGCGACGTCGGCAACCATGAGACCCTGCTCAACGATCTCTTCAACCGGAGCGAGATTGCGCTGAGGTAGGCGACGCTTTGGGCGCGGTGCAGCCTTCTGCTTGCGTTTCAGCCAGTCGAACGCCATTTCGGCCCCCTCTCGTTCGCACAACCCACACTGTTATCCAGTATCCCAAAAACGCGGTCGCTTCGGGGCATGTAGCGTTTGTATTACGGCAAGCGTACGCTGAGACTATGGACGTCAAGATCAAGCGCATCTACGAGCCAGCTGAGGCGGCTGACGGGGTTCGCGTGCTCGTTGACCGGCTGTGGCCGCGCGGCGTCAAGAAAGCCGATGCCGCCATTGATCTTTGGGCAAAAGAGGTGACGCCGAGCGCCGAACTGCGTAAGGCTTGGCACGCGGACCCCGAAGGCCACGAGCCCTCGCATTTCGCCGCGTTTGCCGAGAGCTATCGTGAAGAGCTTGCGTCGCCGGCCGCGAGTGCGGCGGTGGATCACCTGATCTCGCTTGCAAAACAGTCGCCGCGAGTGACGCTGCTCTACGGTGCGCGAAACGAACAGAGCAATCACGCGATGGTGCTGCGCGACGAGGTGCTTCGGCGGGCGCGCTAGAAGCCTGCGGTGCGCGTAAGTATTTCGCGCAGCTCACGAAGCGCCGCATCGAATTGAGATTCGTCGAGGCTGCCACCCGTGCCGATCACGAGGCCGTATCGGCTTGTCTCAGCGCCGGTCCCGGTGCCCTGGCCGTGCCAATACGCACTTAGCGGTATCGGGCCGAGGTGATCGCTGCGGGTGACCACGAGAGATTCAAGTGCGGCGGAGCCCTGCAAGAGTTCAATCACCGCGTGCAAGCCTCCGCTCATCGGTCGGACTCGGATGCCCGGTGTGCCGAAAAGGCGCTCAACCACCAGCTCGCGCCTGGCCGCGTAGCGCCGTCGCATGCGCGCGGTGTGCCGGCGCAGCTCGCCGCTTGCCAGGTATTCGGCGAGCGCGGCCTGCACCACCGCAGAGACGGGCCCGCCGAGGTCGCGGCGCGCAGGCTCGACGATGCGGCGCAGGTTTTCTGGTACGAGCAGAAAACCCGCCGAGAGCGCCTGCGAGACAGTTTTCGAAAAGGTGCCGAGCAGAGCGACTGACCCTGAGGCGCGATCGTCAAGCGCCGCGAGCGTGGGCAACGGGCTACCGCTGTGCCGCAGCTCGCTGTCGTAGTCGTCTTCGACGATCACCGCGCCCGTGCGACGAGCCCAGTCAAGCAACTCGCGGCGCCGCGCCAGGGGGAGCGAACCACCGAGAGGGTACTGGTGGCTGGGGGTTACCAGCACCACATCGAGTAGGCCGCTCGGCAATTGCTCCGTAACAAGGCCCTCGGCATCGACGGGCAGAGCGACAATGTGGGCACCGTGGCGGGCGGCAACTTTGCGCAGTGAGGGATAGCCGGGGTCTTCGACCCCCACGGTGAGCGCACGCCCGCGCGTGGTACCAAGCGCGCTGAGCAGAAGACTCAGACCCTCGCGCGCGCCCGCGGTGACGATCACGTCTTCGGCTGGCCTTGTGGTGCCGCGCATGCGCCGCAGGTGCTCGGCGATTTCGCTTCGAAGTAGAGGATCACCGAGCTCGGGCGCTTCAAGGTGTGCGTGTGAGGCGGCACTGCGCCAGGCTTGGCGCCAGGCCTGGGTTTCGACCGCGCTCGTGTCGGGCAGCCCGGGCGAAAGCGGCCTGGTGCCCGCGGGCGTGTGTGCTGCGATCACCGTCGTCTTGGAAAGGGGCTTCTGCTCGGTGAGTTGCGGGTGCGTGGAGTGTTCGAGGCCCTCAAGCTCAGGGTGCACGCGAGTGCCGCGCCCGTGACTTGCCGAGAGGTAGCCTTCGGCGATGAGCTGCTCGTACGCCGAGACTACGACACCGCGCGCGACGCCGAGGCGGCGTGCGAGTTCGCGTGATGCGGGCACGGCTTCGCCCGGCCGCAAGGTGTGCTGATCGATGGCTTCGCGCAGTGCGGCTGCGATCTGCGCAGGAAGCGGCGCATCGAGCTCGCGGTCGACCGTGATTGGAAGCTCACTGAACTCGCGGTGGTGAGTCTCTGGCATCGTTCCAGTGTGCCAGTGATCCCCAGCTTGGTCTATCTGAGGTGCGTGGAGGCTAGGGCCAGAATGTACCAGTGTGGTTGGTCGCTGCGTGAGCATTGCGCGAGGCCGTCGGTCTCGATAGCTTGAGAGTCAAGCAATCAGCGAACCCTCACGACGGAGACAACGAATGATTCAGCTCGGAATGATTACGGTCGACACGACAGACGCGCAAGCGCTTGCCGCGTGGTGGGCAGAGCGGCTCGGCGGCGAGATTCAAGCCGATATGGATGGCTGGTTCTGCATTGTGAAGGTGCCCCACACCTCGGTGGTGCTCGGATTTCAGAAACTCGAAGAGGTGACGCCGGGCAAGAACCGCATGCACCTAGACCTCAACCGCGGGCCCGAGATCGACCGCGAGCAGATGGTCGCTGAGTGGGTTGCGGCGGGCGCGACGCACCTCGGTTACCGCGGAGAAGAAGGATTTCACTGGGATACCTTCGCAGACCCGCACGGCAATGAATTCTGCATCGGCGACCCGCACTAGTGCGGCCTGAGCTGCTGAAGGGTGCCGTTAGCGATCGTCGAGGGCAAGCCCGCGACGGTCGACGAGGCCCCACGCGGCCAGCGCTGCGACCACGAAGAATGCTGCGAAGACGGAGAAGGTCAGCCCGGCGCCGCCAGCGAGCAGCAGCACAGGCACGAGCAGGGGCGCGATGATTGAGGCGATGCGGCCAATCCCCGCCGCCCAACCTGCGCCGGTTGCACGCAGCGAGGTCGGATAGATCTCTGGAGTTACCGCATAGAGCGCACCCCAGGCCCCGAGGTTGAAGAACGACAGCGCCATGCCCGAGACGATAATCGCTGTCTCGGCATGCACGGTGCCAAACGCGATCGCCGACGCGGCGGAACCAGCGAGGAACACCGAAAGCGTGAGCTTGCGCCCCCAGACCTCAATGAGCCAAGCCGCCACCGCGTAGCCGGGGAGCTGCGCGAGCGTGATGATCAGCGTGAACGCAAATGAGCGCACGAGCGGAAAACCCGCGTCGACGAGAATGCTCGGAATCCAGATGAACGCCCCGTAGTAGGCGAAGTTGACGCAGAACCAGACCGCCCAGATTGAGGCGGTGCGCACGCGAAACTCCGGTGACCAAAGGGCAGCCAGGCGTTTGCCCGCGGTGGTCGCGAGAGGGGTATCGGTGTGGTGGGGTTCGCTCCCTTCGCCAGGCTCAGGGAGCGCAGCCTCAGGGACAGTGCCGGCGGCCTCTGGCCGCGATCCTCGTGTTGAAGCCAGCGAACCAAGCGCGGGCGAGGCCGCGAACTCGGCCACAATCTTTGCCGCCTCGTCGTGGCGCCCGCGGCCCGCAAGCCAGCGCGGTGACTCGGGCAAACCCCAGCGCACGATGAGCGCGTACACCGCCGGGATCGCACCGAGCGCAAACGCCCACCGCCAGCCGTGCTCGGACGCCGGAACGATGAAGTAGCCGATTAGTGCCGAGGCCGTCCATCCAACCGCCCAGAACGCCTCAAGAATCACGATAAGTCGGCCGCGGATGCGCGCGGGTGCGAACTCGCTGACGTAAGTTGACGCGACCGGCAGCTCGGCACCGAGTCCAAGCCCAACGAAAAAGCGCAGCACCAGCAGCATCGCGATGCCGCCAGCCAGTGCACTGGCGCCCGTCGCAAGGCCATAGATCAGCAGGGTGATCGCGAACACCTGGCGCCTGCCAAAGCGATCGGCGAGCAAACCCCCGAGTGTCGCGCCGATCGCCATGCCGACGAAGCCGATCGAGGTGATGAGCCCGAGCTCACCCTTCTCAAGGTGCCAGTGCTGACCGAGCGCTGCAATGATGAACGAGATCAAGCCGACATCCATCGCATCGAGCGCCCAACCAAGCCCGGAGCCAAACAACACGCGATTGTGTTTGCGGGTGTAGGGGAGCGAATCAAGCTGGTCGGCGAGGCGATCCTGCTGCGTGCGTGCGGGGGCGTCCATGGCTCTCATCGTAACCGTGTGCGTTGCTCTCGGCAGAGCCTCGCTCGCCCGAGCCGCTTTAAGGCGGGCGTGTAACATAGAACCCTTATGCCTATTTCCTCTTCGCCAGCAGACAGTACGCAAGAGTTCGGGCCACGCGAGCAACTTGCCATCTGGCTTCTGCTCGGTAGCGCGTTCACCGTGATGCTCAACGAGACCATCATGGGTGTTGCGCTGCCCAAACTCATGGAAGACCTGCACATCAGCGCGGCGGCGGGGCAGTGGCTGACCACCGCATTTCTGCTGACAATGAGCATCGTGATTCCGATCACGGGAATGCTGATCCAGCGGCTCAAAACGCGCACGCTGTTCATTACGGCCATGAGTCTGTTCACGGCGGGCACGTTGATCTCGGCGGCAGCTCCTGGGTTTGAGCTGTTGCTCGTCGGGCGAGTGGTGCAGGCTGGCGGCACCGCAATCATGATGCCGCTGCTGATGACCGCGGTAACCACACTGGTGCCAGAGAACCACCGCGGGCAGGTCATGGGGCGCATCGCCGTGGTCATGTCTGTCGCACCCGCGCTCGGCCCTACCGTCTCGGGCATGATTCTGCAGTGGCTTGACTGGCGATGGCTGTTTATTTTTGTGCTGCCGATTGCGATCACTGCTCTGATCTTGGGCGTGCTTCGCATGCCAAACGTCGGCGAACAAAAAATTGCCCGCATCGATGTGCTCTCGGTCTGTATCTCGATCCTGGGCTTTGGCGGCGTTGTCTACGGTCTGAGCGCGATCGGCGAGCGCGCAAGCGGTGGCGAAACCATCGCGCCCGCGATTCCAATCGGTATCGGCGTCGTCGCACTCGCGCTGTTCATTTGGCGTCAGTTGCGGCTGCAGAAAGAGGATCGCGCGCTGCTCGACCTGCGCACCTTCAAGGTCAAGCCGTATGCGCTCTCGGTGATCCTCTTCGCCTTTGCTTCGATTGCGCTCTTTGGCAGCCTGATTCTGCTGCCGATCTACGTGCAAGACGTGCTCGGCTACGAAACGCTGCAGTCGGGCCTTGCCTTGCTGCCGGGCGGGCTGCTCATGGGCCTGCTCGGCCCCGTGGTTGGCCGCATCGTTGACAAACGGGGAGCGCGTTTTCTCTTGCTGCCTGGCATGATCGTGACCGCGATCGCGCTCTGGAGTATGGGGCTCTTCACCGACACCACCTCGATCTGGCAGGTCGTGGCAACTCACGTGCTGCTGAGCCTCGGCCTCGCCGGCGTGTTCACGCCGTTGTTCTCGGTAGCGCTTGGGTCGCTGCCGAGAGATCTTGCCGCGCACGGCAGCGCGACAATCTCAACGGTGCAGCAGGTGGCAGGTGCTGCAGGAACCGCGTTGTTCGTGACGGTGATGACGATCGTTTCTGCGAGCCTCGCGGGATCGCCAGAAGCCGTGAACCCGCACTCGCTCGCAGCTGGCACGCGTGTCGCCTTCTTGCTCGGCGGCGCGACGGCCACTTTGGGCGTGGTGTTCGCGTTCTTCATCACTGAAGAGAAACAAACGGGTGAGACGAGCTCAAGCAGCCACCAGCTGCACTGAGCGGGGGCGCCGCTGGTGCGTCGACGTCAGTCGAGGGTTTCGATCGTGCGCCTCACGGCCTCGGCGAGTTGTCGTACCGCAGGTGAGGGCTCGCCGCGCACCGCGGTAGACGCGAGCAAAATCTCGCGGGCGAAGCGCTTGTCTTCGATCGGGCGAAGCGCGACACCTTCGGGCGCTCTCGCTGCGGCGAGCCGGGGCACAAGGCCGACGCCCATGCCCGCGGCGACCATGCCGAGGGCAACCGAGTAGTCATCCGTGCGCACCGCGACCTCGAAACGCCGGCCCGCGAACGCATCGCGAACCACGTCGTCGAGGGTGTCGCCCGGGGTGGCGCTGAACACCCACGGTGAGTCATCGAGCTCTAGCAGCGACTCGCGATCGAATCGCTGCTGGCTTGCCGCGGGGTGGTGGCTGGGCAGGGCAAGCAGTAGGGGATCAGTGAGAAGCGGGATCGTGTGCACCTCGCGTCGAAACGGCAGGCTGTAGCCGCTTGCTGTATACACGAGTGCCGCGTCAAGCGTGTGCTGGTTGACGCGCGCGACGAGCGGAGCGATCTCTTCGAGCACGGCGTCGAGCTCGATGCCAACGTCTCGCAGCCGGAGCGCAATTCCGGGCAGCAACTGTGCTGCCGCGGTGGGGAACGATCCAAAGCGCAGGCGCACACGGCCCACTTTTGAGAACTCGCGCACGTCGGTCAGGGCGCGATCAGAGAGCGCAAGAATGGCGGTGCCGCGTTCGAGCATGAGCGACCCTGCGGCGGTGAGGCTGCTGCCTTTGGTTGAGCGCGTGATGAGCGGCGACCCGACCATGCGGTCGAGCGCTTTGAGATGGTAATCGACGGTTGGTTGGCTCCAGCCGAGTCTTGTTGCGGCACGAGCCACGGAGCCCTCGGCTGCCACCGCCGAGAGCGCCTGCAGCTGTCTCGGATCAATCATCGTGAACCTCATCTCGTATGGAGCAGGGTTGTAGTTCATGAGAACTAGATACATATCTAGTATGGAGCAAGTGCAGGGCATTCGGGGTTCCTCTGCAGGGAGTGACTGCGCAATGATGATCACTATGGATCAGAGCCGTGCACCCTATGTTGAATCAATCCAACGCCTTGCTGCGAGCAACCCGTTACAGGTGATGGTTCCAGGCCACGGCGGCACCGCCGAGGGCGGCGGAGCCCATCTCGCAGAGGTCTTTGGCGAGCAGATTGTGAACTTCGACGTGCCGCTCATGCTCGACGGCATTGATCTGGGCGAGAACGGTTCACGAGAGCAGTCTCAGCAGCTTGCGGCAGAGGCATGGGGAGCGCGCCGAGTCTGGTGGCTTACCAACGGCGCCTCGCAGGGCAACCGCACCGCCGCTCTCGCGGTGCGCGGCCTCGGCGAGCGCGTGCTGATGCAACGCAGCTCGCACTCGAGCTTTACCGATGGGGTGCTGCTTGGCGGCCTGATTCCGTCGTTCGTCGCACCGAACGTAGATGAGCGCCACGGCATCGCACACGGCCTGACGCCTGCGCGCCTAGACGAGGCTATCAAAGAAGAGATTGAACACGGCCGTAAGCCGGCGAGCGTCTATGTCGTTTCACCCAGCTACTTCGGCTCGACTGCCGACGTGCGTGGCCTTGCCGATGTTGCGCACTCGCACGGGGTAGCGCTCATCGTTGATGGTGCCTGGGGTGCACACTTTGGATTTCACCCAGATCTGCCCGAGTCGCCTGCTCGACTCGGCGCAGACATCGTCATCTCAAGCACGCACAAGCTCGCTGGATCGCTCACGCAGGCATCGATGCTTCACCTTGGCGAGGGGCCGTTCGCAGACGTGCTTGAACCCCTGATCGACCGGGCCTACACGATGACTGCCTCAACCTCGGGCAGCGCAATTCTCATGGGTTCACTCGATCTTGCGCGCCGCGCACTCGTGCAGGGCACCGAGAAGATTGGTGAGTCGCTTCGCTGCGCAGAGCGCCTGCGCGAACTCGTGCGCGCTGATGATCGACTCTCGATCATCAGTGACCACTTTGACGAGTACCCCGACATCGTCGCGACCGACCAACTGCGCGTGCCAATTGACGTGTCTCAGCTCGGTCAGAGCGGTCACTGGGTGCGCAACCGACTGATTGTGGAGCACAACGTGTTCTTCGAGATGTCGACCGCCACCTCGATCGTTGCGGTGATTGGTGCGCTCGCGACACCAGACGTTGATCGAATCATGGCTGCTCTTCTTGCCGTGGCCGATGACGCAGACGCGCTGCGTCGCGCAGGTCAGGCTGACAAGGCTACCGAGTTTCCGCCGCTGCCGGCAGCAGGCACGTTGCGCATGCTGCCCCGTGCCGCATACTTTGCCGAGAGCGTGCTGGTGACCGCTCACCAGGCAATCGGCCGTGTCTCGGCAGACACCCTCGCGGCCTACCCACCAGGAATCCCGAACCTCGTGCCGGGCGAAGAAATCACTGAAGAGACGGTGACGTTCTTGCAGGCAGTTGCTGCCTCGCCGACCGGCGTGGTGCGTGGTGCAGCCGATCCACTCGTTGCAACGTTCCGCGTGGTGCGCGATCCGGTCACTGCCGCATCGATGTCGTAGCCCGAGGTTCTCGGCTTCGCGGCTGAATTCGCAGTCAAACGCAAAATCCCGGGGGTTCTCAGAACACCCGGGATTCTTGCGTTGCTAGATGCGTCTTGACCCTAAAGGCCTAGAAACTGCGCGCGACGCTTCTCAAGAAAAGCGGTGGTGCCCTCGACCATGTCTGGGGTGCCGAAGCGCCCGGCGAAGGCCTCCGCTTCGTAGGCAAGCCCGTCATCGGTTGACATCGGGCGCACCGCGCGAGTGGTCTGTTTTGCGCTTGCGACCGCGGCGGGCGACTGCGCGGCAGCGAGCCTGAGACTCTCACGCGCGGCATCGCGCAGTGCGGCTACGTCGGGCAGCACACACAGCGCGAGCCCGAGGCGCAGCGCCTCTGCCGAGTCAATGCGACGGCCGGTAATGATGAGTTCGCGAGCGGCCGCGATGCCGACGTACTGCGTCAGGCGCACGGTGCCGCCGAAGCCTGGAATCAGGCCGAGGGCAACCTCTGGCTGACCGAAGCTGGCGTTCTCAGAAGCGAAAATGTAGTCGCAGGCCATGGCGAGCTCGCAGCCGCCACCGAGCGCGAAACCGTTGACAGCCGCAACCACGGGTACCTGGAGCATCTCGATCCATGAGGTGAGCTCTTGGGTGCGCAGCGAGTACTCGCGCGATTCAACTGGTGTCATGTGCTGCATCGCCGAGATATCAGCGCCGGCTACGAATGCCTTCTCACCAGCACCCGTGAGCATGACGCCTCGCACCGACCAATCGGGTGCGGTATCTTCGGCGTCGTCGCACGGTACACCGAGTGTCTCGCGCAGTGCGCCAAACACCTGGCGCAACTCATCGATGACCGCCGGGGAGAGTGCGTTGAGCACCGCCGGGCGGTTGACCGTGACGGTCAGGATCGCCTCGTCGATCTCAAGTTCGAGCGTGTCGAGTTCGAGGGCGACGAGCGCCTGCGCCACGGTCATGCGGTTACTTGCCCGACTTTTCGAAGAGGTTGCCGACGAGTTGTGCGGTCAGCAGCACAACGAAGAGCAGTACAGCGCCGACAATGAGAATTGCGACCACGTCGACTGGCTGGCCGGCTGACGAGAACTCTGCGGCGACGTCGTGCTTCTCACCCTCGTGCGCGAGCGCAGGGGTGGCAACGAAGAACGAAACGAGAGCCGCGGTGATGACGGCGGCGATGCGGGTGAAGATCTTCACGAAATAACTCCTCGCGGGGCTGACAGTGTTGCTCCCATTCTAGCCCGGACGCCCATTGCGTGATGCCGGGCAGCGAGGCTAGTCTGCGGCGGCAATGGTGAAAGGGGATTCGCCGAGATCGTGAAACGCTGCCCATCGAGATGCTTGCCGCTTGAGCGCAGTGCGACCCGCGCCGAGCCTCTCACCCGGCAACGGCGTACCGACTAGGCCTTCGCCCTTGCGCGTACCCTTCTTCCAGGTGCCGACCACGCGGCCGTCTCGCACCACGGTCGCGAGAAACATGCCATTGCGGCCCGGCACAATGCGCTCGAAATGGTCTGGGTCGAGCTGCGCAGAGCGATCTTGGTAGCCGAGCAGGTGTTCGTCGAACGCGGGCAACAGTAGCCAGTCGGGCAGCGCCGCGTTACTCGCGGTTTCAAGCAGCGTGGGATCAGCCCACACGGCGACCGGTTTCTCACCTCGGCGCACGCTCAGCTGCGCAAGCCGCCCCGCGGCCTCTGCACCAGTGAGCCCGCGCTTGGCCTCTCCGGCGGTGATGCCCGCCCACCAGCCAAGGTCTGCGGCGGTGACGACGCCGCGCGCCGATGCGTAGCGCGCCGCGAGTTCGGTGAGGGCTTCGTCACCGTCGAGCGTACGGGGGGCGGTGATCCACTCGCTTGCGAGCACGAGCCGAGGCTCTCCGTTCTCAGAGACCGGTCCGAGCACCGTGTGACCGTTCTGACAGAGCCACCAGATGAGGTGGTAGCGCCAGTTGCCCTGCCATGCGATGCCGGCCGCGCTCCAGGCGGCGGCGAGCTCGTCTCGGTCCATGCTCACTCCGCCCCGCAGCGCTGCAACGGAGGTCGAAACCAACAGCTCAAGTGTCTCGTCGGTGATGCCAAGAAACTCGCGTCGCTTTGCGGCCCCCGCGATCACGCGGCGGTTGGTGACGCCCTGCATCCACCCGATGTCTTCGGCGGCGAGCAGGTGAATCGTGCCACGCATTGGCCACGACCTTACGATCAGCCCGGTGTTGAAGGCCTCGTGCACGTCTCCAACATGCGTGCCGGGAGTGCGTAGGCCGAGCGCCCACCGCGCCGAGCGCCAGTCTTGGCCCTGCACGGCGAGCATGCCGCGGGCGGTGTTGGCGATGCGCTCCGGGCCGGTCGGTGTGGCCCCCGAGCGCGAGTCTGCCGGGGTCGAGGGCTGATCCTTTTCGATGCTGTCACCAAGCCCCTGCGCCGTCACGCGCAGTCGCAGTACCTCGTCTGAACTCAGGGTTTCTGTCATGCCCAGAAGTGTAGACCCGGCCGCCGACGCCACACGATGCCTGGAGGCGACCTAGGGCACGTTGACTTAGTCTGCACGCGCTCCGGTGCACCCGAGCAGCGCGCTTGCTTCGTTGTCAAAGCTCAACGATGCTTCCGGCATCGCCTCGCCTCTCCGCCTTGCAATCACGCATCTCGGGCGCATCCTCGCCAGCGCACAGACTAAATCAACGCAGCCTAGCCAGGCCTCAGGCGGTCAGAGTACGCGCAGCGCGTCGGTTATGTCGCGTTCGCGGCGCGACATTGCCTGAAGCACCGCGCGATCACCATTGCGTTCTCGCGCGGCAGCGAAGAGCAGCTCAGTAGCGGCGGTGATTGCTTCGCTTGGCGCCTCGAAACTGATGCCCAGGCTGAGAGAAAGGTCTTCGATGTGCACCGCAATCTCGACAAGCCGCGTGCGCAGGTAGTCGTCAAGCAGCAACTCTTCGCCGGGGCAATGGGCCACCGCGACCCGTCTTTCGGTGGGCTCCGCCGGTATACGAGACCGTAGTTCGGTGAGTGTCGAGCGCGTCACCTCGACCAAGGCCTCCCAGCCCTGTGCTGCGGTTTCTCTGCTGCGCTGCTCGACGCCCTGATTCAGGGCAGAAGCCCGTGAAGCGGTACCTTCGAGGCGAGCGTAGTAGCTCGCGGCGGTCACCAAATAGCCTTCGCCGGTGACCCTGCCATCGAGAAACCACTTCACCTGCAGCACACTTCTGGCGAGGTGCGCCGCGAGCGAGCCGACGCTCATTCCTTCGAGCGCAGAGGCCTCGTGCCACAGCTCGGCGGTGCGATCATGTTCGATGAGGGCAAGTGTCGACTCTGCGGCGGTGAGGTACACGTCACGAATGGAACTCATGCCCGATCTTCTCGTCTTGGCTCAGCGGCTCTGCCATGCCCAGAAGTGTAAACCCTGCAACTGACAGTTTCGCTTGACACTGCCCCTCAGGTCAGGGTTTAGCCTGGTCGGCATGAACATTGGTGAGGTGGCGCGACGCAGTGGAGCTTCGGTGAAAGCGGTTCGCTACTACGAACAATTGGGGTTGTTGACGCCCGCGCGCGGCACGAACGGGTATCGCGAATATGACGAAACACAGCTTCGTGTGCTTCAAGAGATACGTGAGTTGGCGGCGTGCGGCATTGCCCCGAGCCGTGCCCACGCGTTTGTGGCCTGTCTAGATCTTGGGCACGAACACGGCGATGACTGCGTATCTTCGCTCGCGGTCTACCGAAAGCATATTTCAGAGCTGGATCACACCATCGACACCCTGATCGCTCGGCGAAACCTGCTTCAAGCGAGACTCAGCGCTGGTGCGGAGCGTGGGTTTTTGGCGGCGGCCGGTGCTGATCATCATGCGGTTGAGCATGCTCTGCTGCCTGAGGGGCTTCCGGCCCCTGAAGATGACGGGGCCGCGACGCATCTTCTTGGCCTGAGGCTGCCTGCCTTGCGCCTGCCGGTAACAGGTGGGGGCGAGCTATCGTTTGAGTCCATGAACGCCGGAACGACCGTGCTCTATCTCTACCCGCTGACGGGTCGGCCTGATGCCGATCTGCCTGAGGGGTGGGAGTCGATCCCGGGTGCGCGGGGTTGCACCGCCGAGGCGTGTGACTTTAGAGATCACTATGGAGAGTTACGCGAGGCGGGTGCAGATCGCGTATTTGGTCTATCTGGGCAGTCGAGGACCTATCAGATGGAGGTGGCCCGGCGCCTGAGGCTGCCGTTCCAAATGATTTCTGATGAGGGCATGCTGTTGGGCGCAGCCTTGAGCCTGCCTACGTTCACCGCACCGGGGCACGAACAACTGTATTCGCGGCTTACCCTGATTGTCGTAGACGGGGTCATCGACCACGTGTTCTACCCGATTTTTCCGCCGAACACGCACGCTCAGCAAGTGTTGCACTGGTTGCGGGCACGAAAGCAGACATGACAATGCGTCATTGTTTGCCTCTGGCTTACGTGTTGATCGTTAGCGCCGCACCTCGTAGATGAGCTCGGCAAAGGCACCCACCTGGCGGGCCGCGGTGAGCGTGAGCTCGTTCGTGCCGAGATTGCGGGGAAGGAGCGGTCGCCCCGAGGTGAGCGTTGCAGGCGCGACCGAGAGTCTCATCTCGTCGAGCAGGCCTGCGTCGATGAACTGGCCGACCAATTCGCCGCCGCCCATGACCCAAACATCGCCGCCGTTTGCCGAATCGAGAATCTCTGGCCAGGCCGCGGCGACGTCGCCAGAGACGAAACGCAGGTTCGCGCCCGGCACTTGCCGCCGCTCGCGCCCGCTGAACACCCAAGTGGGTCGGTCGCCATAGAACGGCTGCCACTTCTCGGGGTGTTGCATCAGGTCTTCGAAGTCGACTACCCAGTTGTAGGTGGTCGAGCCCATCACGATCGCGCCGACGCCCGGCATGAACCGGGTCAGATCGCCATCTTCAAGACCGTCGGTGGGCACGTCGAAGAGCCATTGCAGAGAATCACCCTCGTCGGCGAGAAAGCCGTTGATGGTGGTAGCTGTGTGAAAGACCACTTTTGTCATGGTCTGATCGTACGGCGAACCACCGACAGCGAGGATTTTGCTTTGGCCTGGTTCGGGTTGGCTTGGTTTCATCGAGTGTGCATAGCGGTAGCGAATGTGCCCCTTAGATACCGCTATTAAGGGGCACATTCGCTAGCGCTGTATACCTTCGATGCGCTGTGGGTTTGCGCCGCTGGTTTTGGGCTGCGGGGCTTTGGGGTGCGGGATCGCGCCCGGCCGGCTAGCGGTCTGACTGTACGCGGCGCGAGCCGCCCTGGCGTGGCTTCGGCGTCTGGAACGTCGGCGCGAGCCCCGAGCTGCTGGTCGAGTACATAGCGGTCGAGCCGCCCGACGAGCGCTGTTGCCCGCCCTGGCGCTGGCCACCACCGGCACGTTGCCCGCCCGAGCGCTGACCTGATCCGCCGCCGGTGCCCGAACCGCCGCGGCGACCCTGCGACTGGCCGCCCTGCCTCGACTGGCCACCCTGCTCGCCGTTTCGCGCCGATCCACCGCGCTGCTGCGAACCCGCACCCGAACCCTGCCCGCGCTGCTGACGCGAACCCGAACCCGACTCGGTCGACGAACCGGCACCCGAACCCTGCCCGCGGCCACCGCGCGAGCGCTTGCGCTTCGCATTGGCGCCCTGAGACTTACCCTCGCCCGAGGGGTTGTGGCCCGCGGCGCGCTGCTGCTGCGCCTGCGCAGCGTTTCGCAGCCGCTCGGTCTCGCGCGGGTCGACCTTCGCAGCGACCTCGCCGATCAGCTCGAGCACCTCGGGGTCGTCGATGCGCACCGAGCGCGGCGTGACCTGAATCTTGGCAGCGCGCATGATCTGGCGCATCTCGCCCCGCTGCTCGGGCATCACGATCGTGACGACGTCGCCCTCGTTGCCGGCTCGGGCGGTGCGGCCCGAGCGGTGCAGGTAAGCCTTGTGCTCGACCGGCGGGTCGACGTGCACCACGAGATCGACGCCGTCGACGTGCACGCCGCGGGCCGCGACGTCGGTAGCCACGAGCACCTTCGCCTGGCCGCTCACGAACTCGGCGAGGTTACGGTCGCGCGCGTTCTGCGACAGGTTGCCCTGCAGCTCGACCGCGGGAATGCCCTTGGCTGTGAGTTGCTTCGCGAGCTTCTTGGCCTGGTGCTTCATGCGGGTAAAGAAGATGCGGCGCGCGGTGCCGCTCGCGAGCGCCTCGATCAGCTGGTCTTTGCCAGCCCCGCTCGCGACCTCAAACACGTGGTGCGTCAGCTGCGGCACCGGCGACTCAGCGGTGTCGACCGAGTGCAAGATCTGGTTGTGCAGGTACTTCTTCACAATGTTGTCGACACCGTTATCGAGCGTCGCGCTGAAGAGCAGCCGCTGGCCCTGCTTGGGGGTTGCATTCATGATGCGGGTGACGACCGGCAAGAAGCCCATGTCGGCCATGTGATCGGCCTCGTCAAGCACGGTGATCTCGACGCCATCGAGGCTCACAAGCTTCTGGCGCATCAGGTCGTCGAGGCGGCCGGGAGCTGCGACGACGATATCGACGCCGCGCTCGAGCACGGCCTCTTGGCGGCGCTGCGGCACGCCACCGAACACGGTTGTGACGCGCACGCCCACCGGGTCGGCGATCATCTTCACGGTCTCGGCGATCTGCGTCACGAGCTCGCGAGTGGGGGCGAGCACGATGCCACGGGGGCGGTTCGGGCGTCGCTTCTTATCGACGTCGGTGGCGAGGTTTGCCACGAGCGGAATCGCAAAGGCGATCGTCTTGCCGCTGCCGGTGCGCCCGCGCCCGAGCACGTCGCGGCCCTTCAGCGTGTCGGGCAGCGTGTCGCGCTGAATCGGAAATGGTTCGCTCTTGCCGTTCTTCTCAAGGGCGTGGGCAATGGGAGTGGGCACGCCGAGATCGGCGAATGACTGAGTGGTCACAGTGTGCTTTCTGAAATGATGCGATGCGCTCGTCAGTACGCGACTCGCTCGCAAGTACGGGAGTCGCGTCGTGGTGCTGCGTCGCAAAGAATTCGGCGAGTGCGCGGGATCGCGCATCCGTTCGCCGCAGAGAATCTCGGTGCGCGGGGCACCTGCGCGGATCCTTTTCGAGGACCCAAAAACGTCAGCGACGATGGAGCCAGCGTTGCTGACCCACGCAATAAGCATAGCCGGTGAGGCTGTGAGCGCCCCTTTTTGTCGTTGCTCAAGCCAGTTGCGTGGCCTGAGCTGCTCTTTCGCGCCGCTTTCTGCGCACCCTGCGAATCAACGCGACGAAGGCGAATAGCATGAGGCCCAGTGCAATCAGCACGAGTATCGGGGCGACAATTGCGAGGATCACCAGCACGATGCTCGCACCATCTTCGGCGGTGCTGAGGGCTGGGGCTGCTGCGCCACCGGTTGCGAGATTTGCGACGGGGCGCACCGCGCTCTTTGCGAGACTCATGAGCAGGGCGAGTACGATGCCGATGACCACGGGTATCCAAGCACCCGATGAGAAGAACGTGCCAGGGTCGTCGACCGCGACCGTTGAGGTGCCGATGCCGCCCGCGAAGACAATGCCACCTGAGGCCGGGCGCACCACGGTTTGAATCCAGTCGTTGACGGAGTCGACCGCTGGCACCTTGTCGGCGATGATCTCGATGACGAGCAGCACGCCGAGAATCACCATGACCCACTCGTTTTCGAGCCAGAGCCAGCCGTTTGGTAGCTGAATCCAATCGATACGGCCGGCGATGCCCATGATGAGCAGGGGAATGTAGGCGTTGAGGCCTGCGGCCGCGGCGAGGCCGGTTCCCGTCAGAATCTCGAGCATGCTGCCATCTTAGATCGCGGGTGATGCTGCCGGCGGGTGGGCACAGTTTTGCGGGCACTGCGGCGTTTGTCGGTGGGTCACGGTAGCGTCGTCGTAACAGGAAGGAGCCCGCATGTTTTTGCAGCAGCTGGGCGACGGCGAGGTTCGCGTCATGACGAGCGCGAGCGATCTCACCGCCGCAAGCACGTGCGAGTTTGCGTTTCTGCGCAGGGTCGACGCGAGGCTCGGGCGTGACGTGGTGGTGCCGCCAGACGACGACCCGATGCTTGCGCGTGCAGCCCGCCTGGGCGACGCCCACGAAGAGCGGGTGCTGCAACGGTACCGAGACGAACTTGCAGACGTGGCAGAGATAGACCGGGCTGATTCGCGAGACCCCGCGGCGCTCGCTGCCGCAGAAACCGAGACTGTCACCGCAATGGAGCGTGGGGCAGATGTGGTCTTTCAGGCGACGTTCTTTGAGCCAGAGGTTCGTGCTGCTGAGGGTTCCGCACCTGCGATCGGGTTTATCGGATACGCCGACTTTCTGCGCCGCAACGCCGACGGCACATATGAGGTGCAAGACACCAAGCTTGCGCGGCGGGCGAAAGTCACCGCGCTCATGCAGCTTGCGGCATATGCCGAGCAACTGGAGCGGCTAGGGGTGCGAGCGTCGCCCGAGGTCGTGCTGATACTTGGCGATGGCTCGCGCAGCACGCACAAGCTCGCAGATATTGCTCCCGTGTTCCGGTCACGCAGGTCTCGGATGCATGAACTGCTGCTTGAGCGCGTCACCGCGGCTGGCTCAGACGGCGCTCGCGCGACGGCCGCGCCGATCGCCTGGGGCGAGAGCAGTGTGATCTCGTGTGGGCGCTGTGAGGTGTGCGAGCCAGAAATCGAGCGCACGCGCGACCCGCTCTTGATCGCGGGCATTCGAGCGGCGCAGCGCGACAGACTAATTGACGCGGGGCTCGACACCATTGATGCTGTTGCCGCGGTGCTCCCAGCGATTTCGTCGGGTGTGCTGAGCGTTGAAGGTATCGCCCAGCCCGCCCTCGAGCGGCTGGCCATGCAGGCGGCTATGCAACTTGTGGTTGCCCAGGGCGGCGTGCCGCCCTACCGAGTGGTCGACCCGCTCGCGCTCGCGGTGATCCCGCGCCCAAACCCGGGCGACCTCTTCTTCGACTTTGAGGGTGACCCGCTCTACCGAGAGCCGGGCAGCGACGAATCTGCGAGGTGGGGGCTCGACTACCTCTTTGGCATGGTCGACACGAGCGAGCAGTTCACACCCCTCTGGGCGCACGATCTTGAGGCTGAGCGCGAGGCGCTACTGCGCTTTCTTCAGCTTGTTGATGAGCGCCGCAGCCAGCATCCAGGTATGCGCATCTACCACTATGCACCCTACGAACGCACGCACCTGCTCTCAATCGCGGCGAGGCACGGTGTGGGTGAGGCAGAGGTCGACTGTCTGCTGCGTGAGCACGTGCTCGTAGACCTGTATCCGGTGGTGCGCTCTGCGTTGCGGGTCGGCACGAGGTCGTACTCAATCAAGAAGCTTG
The DNA here is from genome assembly GCA_020161315.1 of Actinomycetota bacterium. GTDB lineage: Bacteria > Actinomycetota > Actinomycetes > Actinomycetales > Microbacteriaceae > Leucobacter. Next base: position 19,461 of record JAIUOH010000017.1, read on the forward strand.
AGCCTCTCTACATGGGCGGTGAACTGCGCAACCAAGACGGGGTCACCAACGGGGCGCAGTCGGTTACCGAATACGCCGAGGCGAGCGCACAACTGCTGAGCGGTGATGCTTCTGAGCGGGGCGAGGGGCAGCGGCGCCTCGATGCGATCGCCGACTACAATCGCTACGACTGCGTATCGACGCTGCGTCTGCGCGACTGGTTGCTTCGTCTCGCGGCCGAACACGGCGTCGAGCCCGCACCGTTGCCGCCCGCTGACGAACGCGAGGTCGCGACTGAACTCGAACTCAGCCCAGTTGCGAAGGCGCTGGCTGAGCACGCGAGCCGCGCCGAAGACCCCACAGAGCGCAAAGCGGCGGCACTTGCGGGCAGCGCCATTGACTATTACCAGCGCGAACAAAAGTCATTCTGGTGGGCGCACTTTGCCCGGCTCGTCGACCCAATCGAAGACTGGGCAGACACGCGCGACGTGCTGATCGTTGACCCCGCGCTCAGCAACTCGGGCGACGGCTGGCAAGCGCCCCAGGGGCGCGAGCGTTCGCATCGCAGGCGGCTCACGCTTCGCGGTGAGCTTGCTCCGGGTAGCAGCCTCAAAGAAGGCAGCGAGGTCTATCTGCTTTACGCGACGCCCGTGCCGTTTGCCGTAAGCGGCTCTGCGCCGGGCACCCGCGGCACGCGCATGGCGAGGGTCGCGGAGCGCCTTGACAACGGCGTGATCGTGGAAGAGCTGCGAGGTAAAGACCTGCCCGAGTGGTCGGCGTTGCCGATTGCTATCGCGCCAGGCCCACCTCCTCGAGCTGGAGCACAGAAGGCCGCGATTGAAGAGTGGGGTGCGGCGCTCGCCGCGGCGCTTGATGCGGGTGAGGCGTTCGCCGACCCTGTCTACGACATCATGCGCCGGGTGCCGCCGCGGCTACACGCTGACGCAGCAATCATCGAGGCAAGCTCTGAAGAGGCGTTCGCAGCTGGGGGCGGCGAAGACGCGCGTACCATCGGCGCGGTCATCGCGACGCTGAGAAGACTCGACCGTTCGGCGCTAGCAGTGCAGGGGCCTCCTGGCACGGGCAAGACCTACCTCGCAGCGCGCGTCATTCGCACGCTCGTCGAGCGTGACGGGTGGCACGTTGGGGTCGTCGCGCAGTCGCACCGCGTCGTTGAAAACGTGCTCGAGGGTGTCGTTGCCGCCGGGCTGAGCCCCATGCAGGTGGCCAAGGTGCCGCAGGGTGGCAAGCTGCAAGAGGGTGACCCCGAGCCCTCATTTACCGTGCTGGGCAACAACGGGCATGCGCGCTTTGTCGCTGATCAGCGTGAGGCCGGGCGTGGCAGTGTGATCGGGGGCACCGCGTGGGATTTCTCGAACGAGGCTCGGGTGCCTCGTGGCAGTCTCGACCTCTTGGTCATTGACGAAGCGGGGCAGTTCTCGCTCGCGCCGACCATCGCGGCGTCGGTCGCTGCGCAGCGACTGCTGCTGCTCGGCGATCCGCAGCAACTGCCTCAGGTTTCACAGGGGTCGCACCCCGAGCCCGTCGACTCATCGGCGCTCGGCTGGCTGCTCGGCGAGCACGAGACCATTGCCGAGGGCAAAGGTTACTTTCTCGAAGAGACGAGGCGCATGCGCCCCGAGCTTGCAGACGTGGTGTCAGAGCTTGCCTATGAGGGGCGACTACACGCGCACCCCTCGGCTTCGCTGCGTGAGGTGACCCGCGCGGGAAGGGCTGGGCTTGTCTGGCACTCGGTGGAGCACTTCGGCAACTCGACAAGCTCAGTTGAAGAGGCAGCAGAGGTGGTGCGCATTGTGCAGCAATCGTTGCGGGGGAGCCTGACGGAGTCGGGAGAGACGCCGAGGGCGCTACACCAAGACGACGTCATCGCGGTCGCTGCCTACAACGCACAGGTTGAGTGTCTGCACGAGGCTCTCTCGGCTGCCGGGCTTGGGCAGATTCGGGTGGGCACCGTCGATAAGTTTCAGGGGCAAGAGGCAGCGATAGCGATTGTGAGCCTGGCCGCGTCGAGCGGTGACGACGTGCCCCGAGGGCTCGATTTTCTGCTGATGCGAAACCGGCTGAACGTGGCTATCAGCCGCGCGCAGTGGGCAGCTCACCTGGTGTCGTCGGCTCGACTCGGTGAGGGGCTGCCGCACACCGCAGAGGGCGTGGCGGCATTGAGCGGTTACCTGCGGCTGCTCGAGAGGGGAACAGCTGGCACTCGGGCAGCAGAACTCAGCTAACGTGGAGTCATGGTGAGACCAGGCGGCCCCTTTTTGACCCCTCCGGCAGGCAAGCTGCCCGATCCCGCGCGAGTAAACGCGAGTGCGCAGGTGCTGCAGCCCTCGCGGCGCTCGGCGATTCCGGCGTTCGAGGTTATGCGGATTACCGACGAGATTGCGCGCCGGCGCGCCGAGGGGCGCGATGTCGTCTCGCTCTGCGCCGGCGAGCCGAGTGCGCGGCCCGCGCCAGGCACGCTGAAACCGGCCGGCTACACCGGGCCACTTGGCACGACCCCGCTTCGCGAGGCGATCGCCGGTCACTACCGAGGCTGGTACGGCGTTGACATTGATCCGAAAAGGATCGCGGTGACGACCGGGTCATCTGGCGCGTTTCAACTCGTGTTTCTCGCGGCGTTCGACCCCGGCGACCGCGTAGCACTGGCGAGCCCCGGCTACCCGGCATATCGCAACATTCTGGCGGCGCTCGGCGTGCAGGTGATCGAGATTCAGACCGGCATCGAAACGCGCTACCAGCCAACCCCTGAGCTGCTCGACGCTGCCGTCGCCGAACACGGAGACCTCGCGGGTCTCATTGTTGCCTCGCCCGCGAACCCGACCGGCACAATGCTCGGTAGAAACGAGCTCGAAGCTCTTGTGCGTTGGTGCGGCCTGCACGGCACGCGCTTCATCAGCGACGAGATCTATCACGGGATTACCTTTGGCGGTATTGGCACCGCTACCGGCGCCGAGGTCGCGTCAGCTCGAGAGTCAACACGCGGCGTGAGCGCCGCTGAACTCGATTCGAACGCCATAGTCATCAACTCGTTCTCGAAGTATTGGGGTATGACGGGCTGGCGCCTCGGCTGGGCCGTGCTGCCAGAAGACCTGATCGCGCCGCTTGAAGCGCTCGCCTCGAATTTCGCGCTTTCTCCTCCGGCGCCCGCGCAAGAGCTCGCGCTGTCGGCGTTCACTCCTGAGAGCTACGCGGAGCGCGACCGCATCGTAGATGGGTTCGCGAGAGCGAGGGCGCTGATTCTCGATGCCGCACCTGCATTGGGGTGGGGCACCGCGGCACCAGCCGATGGTGCGTTCTATTACTACAGTGATCTCGGGCCGCAGCTCGAGCGCTATGGCAGCGCCACCATCTATGCGCGTGCTCTGCTTGAGCAGGCCGACGTCGCAATCGTGCCGGGAGTTGACTTCGACCCTGTTGCCGGTGATCGCGCCGTTCGCTTGAGCTACGCGGCAGGCGAGGCGGCGGTCGCTGAGGCACTCGAACGTATCATTCGGTTCCAAAGTTAGGTTCAGGTCATCTCTGCCGTCGCAGTTCTCAAGGACCTCATGACCGCGATCGACCAGCGGCGGTGGGGTGATTTACGCGGCTTCCTGAGTTCAGACTTCACCTGTGAGTATGTACACACCGGTGAGCGTTTTGGCCCGGACGAATGGGTTCGTCTGAATGCCGAGTACCCGGGGTTTGACCGCTTGATACTGCAGCAGATCACCGGAGGCGGCAGCACAGCGGCTTGCCGATCGCACGTCACCGGTCAAGCAAAGGCGGGGCTCATGCATTTCGAATGCGCCACGTTCGTCACCGTGCAAGACGGCTTGATTACGCATATGACCGAGGTCTGGGCAGACGTCGACCAAGCGGTTCCTAAAGAGGCTCGCCCGGTTTAGAGAGCCCGAATCGGGGTGCCAGCGGCGATGCCGGTGCGTGCCTGCAGCGCCTCGTCGACCTGTGCGAGCACGGGCGAGCCGGGTGAGACTGCGAGTTCCAACGTCCTGAGCGCCTCTGCTTCACGGCCACCGAGCGAAAGTGCGACGCCGCTCACTGAACCGAGAAGCGGCTCGGGCAGCTCGGCACCGCCGCGCGCCAGCACCGAGCGCACAGCCGCCGCGAGGGCGGCTGGATTCTCGCTAGAAAACTGCTTTGTGGCGCTCGCGTAAGAAACGCCATCGAGCGAAACCCCTGAGCAACGGATGAGCGACTCTTCGGGTACGAGCGTGACGTGCAGTTCAAGCACGCTCGAGCCGCCCACGGCAGACGCAGAACCCGCCCCCTCTGCGGAGAGAGGGAGCGGGTTCGATGCGCCGAAGCTGAACTTCAAATCCATGTAGTCCAGGTTATCGGAGGTATGGCGGCCTGGGTGTCGACTCTTCGATAGGGTCAGGGTCGACGCCTAGAGCAACTTAGGCTGCAGCCACAACCTCGGTGTACGAAGTGTAGGCCATCTCGGGGAATGCCTGAGCGACACCCTCGTTGGCGAGCACGCCCTCGTGCGCGTTGAGGCCCTTCGCGAGTGCCTCATCGGCAGCGAGTGCGGCCTTCCAGCCCTTGTCTGCGAGTGCGACGACGTAGGGCAGGGTTGCGTTGGTGAGCGCCGCGGTCGAGGTCTCGGGCACCGCGCCGGGCATGTTCGCCACGCAGTAGTAGATCGAGTTGTGCACCTCGAAGGTGGGGTCGTCGTGCGTGGTCGAGTGCGAGTTCTCGAAGCAGCCGCCCTGGTCGATCGCGATGTCGACGAGCACCGAGCCCTGCTTCATCTGCGCAACCATTTCGTCGGTGACGAGCTTCGGAGCCTTCTCGCCGGGGATCAGCACCGAGCCGATCACGAGGTCAGCGTCTTTGAGCGCCTCGGTGATGTTGTGTGCGTTCGAGGTGCGGGTCTGGATGCGACCGTTGAACTCGTCTTCAAGCTGCTTCAGGCGGGGCAGCGCGATGTCGATGATGGTGACCTCTGCGCCGAGACCGTAGGCCATACGCGCAGCCTGCTCGCCTGCTGCGCCGCCGCCGATGACGACGACCTTGCCGCGGCGGGTCGCGGTGACGCCACCGAGGAGGATGCCGCGGCCGCCGTTTGCCTTCATGAGGCTGTATGCGCCGACCTGCACCGAGAGGCGGCCTGCGACCTCGCTCATGGGAGCGAGCAGCGGCAGGGCGCGGTTTGCGAGCTGCACGGTCTCGTAGGCGATCGCGGTGGTGCCCGACTCGAGTACCTTTTCGGTCAGGGTCTTGTCTGCGGCGAGGTGCAGGTAGGTGAAGAGCACCTGGCCCTTGCGCAGCTTGTCGTACTCAGAAGCGATGGGCTCCTTGACCTTCAAGATCATGTCGCTGTCGGCCCAGACCTGCTCAGCAGTGTCGACGATGGTTGCGCCAGCGGCTGCGTAGTCAGCGTCAGTGATCGCCGAGCCGAGGCCAGCGCCAGCCTGCACGAACACCTCGTGGCCGCGGCGCTTCAGCTCGAAGACACCGGCCTGGGTGATGGCGACGCGGTTTTCGTTGTTCTTGATTTCGGTGGGAATGCCGACGCGCATGCGCTGCTCCATTCAAATTGGGTTGCTATTGCCGAACTGGTGGGCTGCTCGCTTTGCGGCGCGCAAGGTGACCCCATCGTTCGATAGCTAAATTCTGCACTATCTTCGACTGTTTCAAGAGTGGATAGAATATTCTTCGGAAAGTTTGTGATAATTGCTGGACTTGTGGTGCATTAGGGGGAAGAGCGCGTGGAAGAGTCGAAGAATCTGCGAGAGCCGGCAGTGCTCGATACGGTGGATCGCCAGATCATCGAGCAACTACAACTCAATGGGCGCATGACAAACGCAGAACTTGCCGAGCGTGTGGGCATTGCTGCATCGACCTGCGTTGCGCGCGTACGCAGCTTGGTGTCGCGGGGGATCATCACGGGTTTCACCGCTACGGTTGACCCCGCAGTCATGGGCATGACGCTGCAGGTGCTTGTGAGCGTCACGATTCGCTCGGGTGCCAGGCAGCGCATTTCAGAGTTCAGTGACGAACTGCGGGCGCTACCCGAGGTGCTGCAATTGTTCTTTCTTGGTGGTGTAGAGGACTTCATCATTCACCTCGCCGCTCGCGACTCTGATCACGTGCGCGACTTTGTGATGGAGCACCTCTCGGCGCACCCGGCGGTGTCGTCGACGCGCACGAGCATCGTGTTCAGCCACCACCAGAACCCGGTGGCGTAGGGGCTCGATGAGCGGCAGCCTCAGTGCCCCTGCGGCGGGGTGAGCCTCACCTCGTACTGATCGAGCGCTTCGGCCGCCGCGCGCAGCGCCTCACTGCTGTACTGGCCGATCGCGCGCTCTTCGAGTAGCGCCGCGCGCTGCGCCTCGAGACCGATGTGCGTGAGGCGCAGGTAGCTGTGCGCCTCTGACTCGGCAGCTGTAGGCTCGCGGTGCTCTGGCTTCGGTAGCGAGAATGCGAGCGAGGCGATCGAGTTTTGTACGCTCGATTTCACTCGCTTCTCGACCTGCGTTGACGTGGCGGTGTGCGTCGCATCGTGCTCGGCAAGCGACCGCTCGTGCTCGAGCTCGGCATCTACGGCGGCTGTGCCAGCCTTGACGAGGTCGGCATAGAGCGAGACGAGCTCTGCTGTGCGGTCGCTCGCGCTCGGCCCTTGTGGGCGCAGCTTGCGAATGAGCGGTGGCAGCGTGAGGCCGTGCAGCAGCAGGGTAACGACGGCCGCCACGAAGGCAATGAGCACGAGCTGTGAACGGAACGGCACGGTGGTTGGAATCGACTGCGCCGCGGCGAGCGTAACCACGCCGCGCATGCCGCTCCACCCGAGAATGGTGGTGCCGCGCCAGTCGAGTCCCTGCTCGCGCGCGTGTGCGGCGTCGGCTGCGCTGCGCCTGGCTGCCCGGTCGAGGCGGGCGAGCTTTGCCCTGCCGTGCGCTGAGGGCTGTTGAAAATGCGGGTGCTGCTGCACGTGGTCTGCAAAGCGCTGCAGCCCGTCGGCGCGCGCCTCGTAGCGGGGGAGCGCACGGGCGAGCCCCCATGTCACGGGCCACATGAACGCCATGCGCAGCACGATCAAAACCACCACCACGCCAAGGCCGAGCAGCGCAGTGTGCTGCAGGTGCAGCTCGCTGCGTCCCACGTCGTTCACGAGTTTGTGCAGTTCGAGCCCCATAAGCAAGAAGACACCGTGTTCGAGCAGAAACTGCAGAGTGCGCCAGCTGAGGCGTTCGTTGACGCGCGCCAGTGCGCTGAACTTTCGAGGCGCGTGATGGCCTGAGTAGAGCCCGGTCACCACGACGGCGAGCACGCCCGATGCGCCGAAGTACTCGGTCGGCACAAACGCGATAAACGGAACGGCGAATGAAACGACGGTGTCGTATACGGGATTGTTGATCTTTGCGCGCACCCACACGGTGACAACACCGACCGCAAAGCCAATCGCAATCGCGACAGCGACGGCGAATGCGAAGTCGGCCGCCGCCTCCCAGAACACAAAACCGCCCGCCGTCGCCGCGATGGCGGTGCGCAGCAGCACGAGCGAGGTTGCATCGTTGACGAGGCTTTCGCCCTCAAGAATGGTGACAAGGCGGGGCGGCATGCCGACTCGCTTGCCAATCGAGGTTGCCGCCACCGCGTCTGTTGGGGCAACGACCGCGCCGAGCGCGACTGCGGCAGCAAACGGAATCGCGGGCACTGCGAGGTGCAAGAGCCCGCCGATTACGAGGGCAGAAATGATGACGAGGCCCACCGAGAGCGCGGTGATTGGCCCGACGTTTCGTTTCAGATCGAGGATCGGCACATTCACGGCCGCCGCATAAAGCAGGGGCGGCAGCACCCCGAGCAGAATGATCTCGGGGTCGAGCTCGATAAGCGGTACGCCCGGCAAATAGCCGATGCCGATGCCGACCACCACCAGCACGAGCGGGGCCGCAACCCCGATGCGCCCCGAGAGCATCGAAATGCCTACGACGAGCACGAGCGCTGCGACGGCGACGAGTGACAGCTCTTCTATGTGCATATGAAGAGCGTAGCGGCAGGGCCTGACACGCCGGGGTCATACCCGTCGTGACGCGTTGGTCTCAACAAGCTGGATCGGCGGGCGCCTTGGCCTCGACGGGGTCCCTGAGCTTGCCGAAGGGCTCGACAGGTGGGCTGTTAGAACCTTGCACGGTTGTACTGCGGCGGCACCAGCTCGGCCGCTCCTGGTGCGCGCAGCTCGTGTGCCCACGAAATCGGCAGGTGCGGATTCGCGAGCACCGGGCGCCCGAGCGAGATCACATCTGCCTGCCTCGTTGCGAGCACACTCTCTGCCTGCGCCGCCGAGGTGATAAGACCGACGGCACCGACGGGCAAGCCCGCCGCGCGCAGCCGCTCCGCAATCCAGACCTGATACGACGGCCCCACCGGGATCCTCGCATCTGCTGTGTTGCCAGCTGAAGAGGCGTCGATCATGTCGGCGCCGTCTTCGCGCAACCAGCGGGCGAGCTGTGTCGCTGCTTCAACGTCAAAGCCTCCCTCGACCCATTCGTCGCCAGACACGCGCACGATGATCGGCAGCTGCGGGTGCGCCGCACGGATGCCGCGAACGACCTCGCGGGTCAGCAGTGCCCTGCTCGCTGGTGAGCCGCCGAACTCGTCAGTGCGGTGGTTGCTGAGCGGCGAGAGAAACTCGTGCAGCAGATAGCCGTGTGCCGCGTGAATCTCGACCGCATCAAACCCCGCAGCCACGGCTCGGTCGGTGGCTGCGATAAACGCAGCGATGACGTCGCGTACCTCTTCGGTTTCGAGGGCGCGAGGATCAGCCAGGCCCGGAAACGCGATTGCCGAAGGGGCGACGGTCTGCCAGCCGCCCTCACCCGGAGCGATCGAGCCCTGAAACTCGCCCGGAAGCGAGGGGGCAGTAGATGCCTTGCGGCCCGCGTGAGCTAACTGAACCGCGATGTGCGCCCCGTGCGAGTGCGCGAGCGAAACAACCTGGGCGAACGCCCGCTGCTGCGTGTCGTTCCAGAGGCCGAGGTCGTTCGGCGAAATTCGCCCCTCTGATACAACCGCGGTCGCCTCGACCACCACGAGACCCGCGCCGCCTCGCGCGAGTGCGCCGAGGTGTTGCAGGTGCCAGTCGTTCGGAGCGCCGATGCTGTCGCCGCTCGATGCTGCGGAGTACTGACACATGGGTGCGACCCAGAGGCGGTTGCGCACGGTGAGCCCGCGCAGATTGAAGGGCTGAAAGAGCAGGGGGTTGGCCATAGGGGGTGTAACCGTCACTCAGCTCTCGCTATTCCTGCCTCGCTGAAATTCGCTTTACACAGATCGGGTTGCCGGTGCAGTCTGTTCGCTGATGTCGAGCGCATCGCGTAGCGCCCGCTTCGCTCTCGCGTGCCGACCGCGGAGGGTAGAAGCGGGTACGCCCAGATGAGAGGCGGCCTGCTCGATGCTGAAACCATCCCAGTACACGAGCCTGACAAGCTCTGCGAGATCGTCGGGGAGTGCGCCGATTGCTGCGCGCACCTGCGCTTCATCGTCGAAGACACCCGCCCGATCTGCCGCGGCGAGTTCGTCTGCCGCGAGTGTCTCGCTGAGTCTGACCACCAACGCATCTCGGCGCCGGGAAGCGCGGTAGTGGTGTCGCAGCGTGTTGCGAGCGACCCCGAACAACCACATGCGTGCTTCTTCTGGGTCGTCAGGCATGCGCTTCACGCTGCCCCATGCGGCCGCAATGCACTCGCCGACAAGGTCGGCAGCGTCGGTCGGCGTGTCGATCCTGCGCAAAAAATAGGCGAGTAGCGCTGGGGCGGCGTCGCGTATCAACGCTGCCTGGCTCTCTGCACGGGTGCTCACCCGTCGCTCCCCGCAGCGCGGTCTGGATCGGTGGTGCACTGGATTTGCTGCGGCGACTCGAGCGGAATGTAGTCGGCTGTTCCGTGTTCGGCGATCAGCATCTTCTTGTGTTCGGTTTTCAGCGCTTGACCCGCCTGCTGAAAGGCGGCCATTTCGAGCGCCATCTGCAGAATTCGTGCGTCGCTGTATGTTGCCTGCAGCTCGTCTGGTAGCGCCCCTGACTCGATGCCCTCAAGGTCGAAGTCGTCGGGGTCGGTGCCAGGCAGCAGCCTGTCGATTTCGTTGAGCCGCCCCGCCTGCTTGAGGAAAATGGCAGTCCACTCTGGGTCGGGTTGCAGCGCATCGGTATCGAGAGCCTCAAGGTAGTCGCGCACCGTCTGCGCGACCTCATCGGGGTAGCCCTCGAGTACGGCATGCGACTCGCACGAGCCGAGCGGCTTTCCGTTTGCGTCGACCCAGTCGCGTGCGAGCACCCAGTCGGGCTCGGGCACATAGCTCCACGGCCCCCACACGCTCGCGGCCACGGCGGTGCCGCCGAATGTGAGCAGTGCGGCGGTGAGTCCGCCGGCGAGGGCGAGTCGTCGGCGTCGCTGCGCCACCCTCGCTGCGCGGCCGATTCGGGCCGTCACGAGGTCGTCAAGCGCTTGCCGGGTTGCCGGCTGCAAAACGCTGCCTGCAGCGTGGATGCGCCGCTCAAGCTCTGAATCCATTTTGTCCATGATCGTGCTGCCTTTCTGAAGACCAGTTCATCTCAGACATGCCCGGATCGCCGCATTCCGTCCACGCTCGGGTGCTGTCGCTGTGCGCGATAGTGTTGGCCGCATGAGTTTGGCGGCGACACTCGAGCAGTTTCGAGGAGCAGGTGGGGCGTTTCCCGACCCCCTCGACGTACACGCGAAATTTGAGAGTTGGGTGGCAGGCGAGCTAGCGCTCGCGCTTTACCCTGCACAAGAAGAGGCGCTGCTCGCGCTGGCACTTGGCGAGCACGTAATTCTCGCTACCCCGACAGGCACCGGCAAATCGATGGTCGCCCTCGGTGCGCACTTCTCGGCGCTCGCCGCTGGCAGGCGCACCGTCTATACGGCCCCGATCAAGGCGCTCGTGAACGAGAAGTTCTTTGCCCTGGTCGATGCCTTTGGCCCCGAACTCGTCGGCATGGTGACCGGCGATTCGAGTATCAACCCGGACGCGCCGATCATCTGCTGCACTGCCGAGATTCTCGCAAATTTGGCGCTGCGTGACGCCGAGGCGGGCGGTATTACGCAGGTGGTGATGGACGAGTTTCACTACTATGCCGACCCCGAGCGAGGCTGGGCCTGGCAGGTGCCGCTGCTGACCATGCCGAAGGCGCAGTTTTTGCTGATGTCGGCGACCCTCGGTGACGTGACCGAGCTTGCTGCAGACCTCGAACGCCGTACGGGCAACTCGGTGACCGAGGTCACGGGCGTCGAGCGCCCGGTGCCTTTGAGCTTTGCCTACGAGCTCAAGACCGCCCACGAGCAGGTCGAGCAGCTGCGCGACGAGCGTATGACGCCCGCCTACCTCGTGCACTTCAATCAGTCGCACGCCGTCGAGCAGGCGCAGGCCCTCGCGAGTGTCAAACTAGTCGACCGCGAGGGGCGAGACGAGATCGCCGAGGCGCTCGGTGATTTCAAGTTCGCTACCGGCTTTGGGCAGACCCTCTCGAGACTCGTGCGAAGCGGCATCGGCGTGCACCACGCTGGCATGCTGCCCCGCTATCGCCGCCTGGTTGAGCAGCTCGCGCAGCGTGGTCTGCTGCGGGTGATCTGCGGTACCGACACGCTCGGCGTGGGCATCAACGTGCCCATTCGCGCGGTCGTGCTCACTGCGCTCACGAAGTTTGATGGTGAAAAGATGCGCCGACTCTCGGCGCGCGAATTTCACCAGATCGCGGGCCGCGCAGGCCGAGCCGGCTACGACACCGAGGGTGACGTGATCGCGCTTGCGCCCGAGCACGAGGTTGAGAACGCGAAGCAGAGCGCGAAGGCTATGGCGAAGGCGGCCTCTGGCAAGAAGGTTGGCAAGGGGCCGAAGAAGAAGTCAGCGCCAGCCGGTTTCATCACCTGGAACGAGCAGACGCTTGAGAAGCTGGTCGCGGCTCAACCCGAGCCGCTCGTGAGTCGCATGCGCGTCACCCATTCGATGGTGCTGAGCATCATTGCGCGCGGCGAGGAGCGACCCGGCCAGGCGCTTGAGACCATGCGCGCGCTCATCTTTGACAGTCACGAACCGCGCGCGGCTCAGTTTCGGCACGCACGCACCGCGCTCAGCATCTTTCGCACGCTGCGCCAGGGCGGCATCGTCGAGGCGGTGCCCTTCGGCCCAGAAGGGGCCTACGAGCCGCTCGACCCCAGCCCGTTCGACAAGCACGCGAGGAGTGTGCTCTCGCTCACTGTGGATCTGCAGCAGAACTTCGCACTGAATCAGCCGCTCTCGCCGTTTGCGCTTGCCGCTATCGAGTTGCTCGATCCCGCTTCTGAAAGCTATGCGCTAGACGTAATCTCGATTGTCGAGGCAACGCTTGAAGACCCACGGGCAATCTTGCGCTCTCAGGAGCACAAAGCCCGCGGCGAGGCGGTGCAGGCGATGAAGGCCGAGGGCATCGAGTACGACGAGCGTATGGAGCGGCTCGAAGAGATCACACACCCACAGCCGCTGAAAGAGCTGATCGACGAGGCGTTCGAGGCGTACACGAGAGAGGTGCCGTGGGCGCGCGACTATGAGCCGCGGCCGAAGTCTGTGGTGCGCGAGATGATCGAACGTGCCTTCGGGTTTCGCGACCTCGTCTCGGCCTATGATCTCGGGCGCTCAGAGGGTACGGTGTTGCGTTACCTCTCAGACGCGTTTCGCGCGATCGAGCGCACCGTGCCCGAGCCCGCGAAGACCGACGAGCTCAACGCGCTCGTCGACTGGCTCGGCGAGCTCGTGCGACAGGTCGATTCGAGCCTGCTCGACGAGTGGAACGCGGCGCAAGCACTCGAACACGACGCCGATGACGGCGTGCTCGACGCGACGCTCGCTGCCGTGGCAGCCCATAAGGCGCACGAAGATCTTGCGCCGCCGGTGCGTGCGGTCACTCAGAACGAGCGCGCCTTCACCGTGATGGTGCGCAACGCCATCTTCAAGCGTGTGCTGGCTGCTGCGTTTGACCGCATAGAAGAGCTCGGCGAGCTCGACGGCCCAACCGGCTTTGGTGAGGGCGAATGGGATGCGGCGCTCGAGCGTTACTACGACGAGTATGACTCGATGGGGTCGGGGGCCGACGCGCGATCGGCGAAGCTGCTCACGCTCGATCGTTCCCGGGCGGCTCAAGGCGAATGGGGTTTTCGTCAGGTGCTCGATGACCCGAAGGGCGATCACGACTGGGCGATCGAGGGCATCGTCGATCTGGCAGCATCGGCCGAAGCCGGCGACGCAGTGATTCGAGTCGGGAAAGTCGGCACTGCGTAACTGTCTAGCGTGACTTCTCAGCCACTCGTTGCAAGGATGGGTGTGAGGGGGATTTTATGACTGAGCAGACTCGCGGGGTGCCCGCGCGGCCGGCCGCACCGCAGGCAGCCAACCCAACCAAGAAACTGGTGCGCGACGCAGAAACGCAGGCACGCGTGCAGGGCGATCGCATGTCGATTCTTGTAGCGATTGGCACGCGGCCCGAGGCGATCAAGATGATCCCAGTGGTTCGAGCGCTGCAGCACTCAGACACATTCTTTCCGATCGTGATCAGTACAGGCCAGCACGAAGAGCTTGTCGCCGATCTGTTTCGAGAGGCGGGCATGCGCATCGATGCGACGCTGCACGCCGCGCGCCGAGAAGACGGTCGGGTGCCATCGCTCAACGAGATGGTGGCTCGCATCATTGTCGGCATCGACCGACTCTGGGCCTCACAGAGCGTGCCAGAAGATATGCGCGCAGACGGGCACCGCGACCCGCGCGGGGCGATCGCGTGCATGGTTCACGGCGACACCAGCTCGGCGAGTGCGGCCGCGCTCGCGGCGTTCAACATGCAGCTGCCTGTGATTCACGTCGAGGCGGGTCTGCGTACTTCAAACCTCATGGAGCCCTTCCCAGAGGAGGGCAACAGGCAGATCATCTCACGCCTCGCTGCGGTGCACTTCGCCCCGACCGCCGCGAACAAGGCAAACCTCGTGCACGAGGGGGTCGACTTCGACCGCATTGTGGTGACGGGCAACACCTCTATTGACATGCTCATGCATGCTGCAGAACACGACGGCGATTTCGGGCCCGGTTTGCATGAGGTATACGAGGATCGCGGCCGCCGTGTGGTGCTCGTGACAGCACATCGTCGCGAGAACTGGGGCGAGGGTCTTTCGGGAGTGGCCGAGGCGCTGGTGCGACTTTCGGCGCGCTATCCCGAGACCGCATTCGTGGTGCCGATGCATCCAAACCCGGTCGCAAGGCAGCCGCTGCTAGATCGCCTCAGCGATCTAGCTAACGTGTACTTGGTTGAGCCACGCGACTACTTCTCGTTTATGCGGCTCATTGCGCGATCCTCGCTCATCATTACCGACTCTGGGGGAGTGCAAGAAGAGGCTCCCGCTCTGGGTATTCCGGTGCTGGTGACCCGAAGCGTGACCGAGCGAGCAGAAGGGGTGACCGCTGGCACGCTCGAGCTGGTGGGCACCGACCCCGACCGTATCATGCTCTCGGCCGCTCTTGTGCTCGACCGCAGCGACGAAGAGCTCGCCGAAGCGCGTGCAAACGCGCCGACGAACCCCTACGGAGATGGGCGCGCTGCCGAGCGTATCGTGCAGGCGCTCGCACAGGTGCGCCGGGGTGGCCCGATGCCTGAGCAATTCGAGGGCGAGACCCTGCAAGATGCAGTGTTTAGGCACATGAACCGCACCGATCTGCTTCGCCAGCGACGGGGGTAGGCGTGATCGAGTGGCTGCAGCAAACTGCGGGCGAGGTCTGGCAGTGGCTGCTGAGTCTGTACCTCGGGCTACCGTTCTGGGCGGTGCCGATCTTCTGGGTTGCCGCGATCGTGGTTGTGAGTTCGGCAACATCGCTCGCGATCTTGATCGTTCGCGCGCAGATTGCGATTCGCCGCGCTGAAGGCACCCCTATCGCCGCGCACGGCAGAGCCGAGCAAAGCGACTACCTCTGGGTGTTCTTCGTGCCCGCGCTCAACGAAGAGGTCACCATTCAAGACTCAGTGAGTCGCCTTCGCGAGGTAGAGGTTGATCACAAGCGCATTCTCGTGATTAACGACGGGTCTGACGACCGCACGGGCGAGATTCTTGCTGCGATGGATCAGCGAGATCTCACTGTGCTTACCCGTGTGGCTCCAAACGCCAGGCAGGGCAAATCAGAGGCGCTCAATGACGCATGGCGCTATCTCTCGAACGTGCTGCTCACCGAGGGTGAACTCGCGCACTGGAATACGAACCGAGTGATTGTCACGATTGTCGATGCCGATGGGCGGCTCGACAAGCAAGCGGGGCGAGTGGCCGCGCACTTCGCCGACGATCGCGTGGGCGGCGTGCAGTCGCTCGTGCGAATCTACAACCGGCGCAGCTTTCTCACCTGGGCGCAGAACATCGAATTCTCGGTGTTTGGCTTCGTGTTTCAGATGGGGCGCGTCGGCTGGGGCACCGCGAACATGGGCGGCAACGGGCAGTTCAACCGCCTGCAGGCGCTGAACGAGGTGGCAGTGCCGGGCCGCGGGGGCGAGCTCGGGCCCTGGCGCGAGGGGCGCCTCACCGAAGACCAAGACATCGGGTTGCGCCTTATTCGTGCCGGTTGGCAGGGGCGACAGTCGACGCTCGTGACGGTTGACCAGCAGGGTCTGAACTCGTTAAGTGCCCTGTACCGTCAGCGCACCAGGTGGGCGCAGGGTGGCTGGCAAATGCTTGACCTCGTGCCGATGATGGCAAGAAACCCGCACCTCGGCTTTGCCTCTAAGTGGGATCAGTTTTGGTACCTCATGACGCCGCTGCTGCAGGCATTCGTTGGTGCGACGGTTGCGCTGTCGATTGTGCTGCTCGCAAGCGGCATGGTCGAGGTGCGCTGGACTGTGCCGATTGTGTTGCTGATCTATCTGTTCTCTGTCGTGCCCGGCGTGGCTGGGGTGCTGTTTGCGAGGCGTTCACTGAACCCGCTGCGCATTATTTGGCAGGTTATTTTGGCGCACGGGTACGTCTTGTACTCATGGATAATCTTTCCGGTGGTCTACCGGGCGCTTTGGCGTTATTTGCGCGGCTCGAAGAGCTGGGCAAAGACACGGCGCGAGGCCATCGCGCCTGCTCGTTAGAGCATGCGCGCAGGTGTTGCGCAGCATGCTGCTCATTTGAGCAACATGCTGCGCAGAGGTGCGAAACCGCGTACGCTCTGTTCTTATGAGTCGACTGGCCGCTGACAAAGATCTCTTGATCGTGCGCGTTGCCGAGCTCTATTACGAAGAAGGCAAGACGCAAGACGAGATCGGCGCGCTGCTCGATCTCTCTCGCTTCAAGGTGGGCCGTCTGCTCTCGCAGGCGCGCGCCGATGGCATTGTGCGCATCGAGATCGTGCACCCGCGTGCGCGCCGGCTCGGCCTTGAGCGCCAGCTTCGCGATCGTTTCGGCCTTGCCGAGGCGGTCGTCGTGCCGGCGTCGAACAGCGCCGACGAAGACCTGAAGCGAGTTGCCCAGGCAGCGGCCGATCAGCTCACCATGCTGCGCCCGGTGCCGCGCACCCTCGCCGTGAGCTGGGGGCGCACGCTCACTGCGGTTGCCTCAAGCCTCGAAGACGGCTGGGCGCGCGGCGTCACCGTCGTACAGATGAACGGCGGTGTCAGCGTCAATCGTCGCCCCGGCGGCGCTGCCCCGCTCGCCGCCACTATCGCGAAGCGGGCGGCAGGTCATGCCGTGCTGCTGCCCAGCCCGGCGATTCTCGACAGGCTTGAGACGAAACGTGCCATCGAATCTGACCGCACTATCGCGGGCGTGCTCGATCAGGCAGCAAGCGCCGACGCATATCTTTTTACCGCTGGCGTCTGCGACGAGAGCTCGGCGCACGTCGAGAACGGTTATCTCTCGCCGGGCGACGTCGATGAGCTCACCCGCAGGGGAGCAGTGGGTGACGTGCTCGGCCGCTACGTCGATGCCGACGGCAACATCGTTGATCCCGAACTCGACTCGCGCACCCTCGGCCTCGGTCTTGACCAGCTGCGAGCGGCAAAGACGGCGATTTTTGTGACCTCGGGCCTTGCGAAGCACGACATTGCGCGCACCGTAGTGCGTGGTGGGCTCTGCACCACTATGGTCACCGACGAAGACACCGCGCGAGCACTTTTGGAAGAAGTATGAAGAACACAACCATGAAGGGTGGAGAGATGACGACGATCGAAACTGCGACCAGCACAGCGAATGCCGTCAGCACCGTGCTGGGGGGTAACCCCGACAACGAGACGCTGCGTCGGTTTCTGCACGGTTTGCCTGGCGTAGACGCGGTCGGGCTCGAGCAGCGCTCTGCCGCGCTCAGCACACGGTCGATCAAGACCTCCTCGAAGGCGTGGGCGCTCGACAAGATCATCACGCTGATCGATCTCACCACGCTCGAAGGCGCAGACACCGCTGGCAAGGTGCGCTCGCTCGTTACCAAGGCAAAGCACCCCGATGCCTCTGATCCGAGCTGCCCCCAGGTCGCAGCTGTCTGTGTGTACGGCGACATGGTGCCGCATGCGGTCGCCGCGCTCGGCGCGTTGCACGGTGACCCCGATGATGGGCTGATCTCGGTTGCAGCGGTTGCCACTGCCTTTCCGAGTGGCCGATCCTCGCTCGCGATCAAGCTTGCGGATACCCGCGAGGCGGTCGCGGCAGGTGCCGACGAAATCGACATGGTGATCGACCGCGGTGCGTTTCTCTCTGGCGACTACGCGAAGGTCTACGACGAGATCATGCTCGTGAAAGAGGCGTGTGTGCGCCCCGACGGCAGCTTCGCCTCGCTCAAGGTGATTCTCGAAACCGGCGAGCTGAAGACCTACGACAACATCAAGCGCGCCTCGTGGCTTGCGATTCTCGCGGGTGGCGACTTCATCAAAACTTCGACGGGCAAGGTTCAGCCTGCAGCCACGCTGCCGGTGACCCTGCTGATGCTCGAAGTCGTGCGCGACTGGTATCGCGCAACCGGCGAGCGCATCGGTGTGAAGCCCGCGGGCGGCATTCGCACCTCGAAAGACGCGATCAAGTACCTCGTGCACGTGGTCGAGACTGTTGGCGAGGAGTGGCTGCAGCCACACCTGTTCCGTTTCGGCGCCTCGAGCCTCTTGAACGATGTGCTCTTGCAGCGCCAGAAACTTACGACCGGCCGCTACTCCGGTCCCGACTACGTCACGATCGACTGACCGGCCTACGCCACAAGCCAAGGAGCATCATGGGATTTCTTGAATACGCGCCGGCCCCCGAGTCGCGCAGCATTTTGCAGCTAAAGGACAGCTACGGGCTGTTCATCAACGGTGAGTTTGTTGAGGGGCGCGGCGGCGCATTTGACACTATCTCGCCAGCCGACGAGTCGCGCATCGCATCGCTCGCGATCGGCTCAGACGAAGACGTTGACGCAGCGGTAGCTGCTGCACGTCAGGCACACACCAAGGTGTGGTCGAAGATGAGTGGCCGCGACCGCGGCAAGTACCTCTTCCGCATCGCCCGCCTCGTGCAGGAGCGAGCCCGCGAGCTTGCGGTCGCAGAGAGCCTCGACAACGGCAAGCCGATTCGCGAGAGCCGTGACGTTGACGTGCCCCTCGTCGCCGCATGGTTCTTCTACTATGCCGGTTGGGCAGACAAGCTGGATCACGCGGGCGTCGGTGCGAACCCGCAGTCGCTCGGCGTCGCAGGCCAGGTCATTCCCTGGAACTTTCCGCTGCTCATGCTCGCGTGGAAGGTTGCGCCAGCGCTCGCGGCGGGCAACACCGTCGTGCTGAAGCCAGCAGAGACTACCTCTCTGACCGCGCTGATCTTCGCCGAGATTCTGCAGCAGGCTGACCTGCCTGCCGGTGTCGTGAACATCGTGACTGGCGCCGGTGCGACGGGTGCCTCGCTCGTGCGTCACCCCGACATCAACAAGGTCGCGTTCACGGGCTCGACCGGCGTTGGTCGCGACATCGCGAAGGCCGTTGCAGGAACCGGCAAGAGCCTCACGCTCGAGCTCGGCGGCAAGGCCGCGAATATTGTGTTCGACGACGCGCCAATCGACCAGGCCGTCGAGGGCATTGTGAACGGCATCTTCTTCAACCAGGGCCACGTGTGCTGCGCAGGCAGCCGCTTGCTCGTGCAGGAGTCGATTCATGACGAGGTCATCGACCGGCTCAAGGCGCGCCTCTCGACTCTGCGCCTCGGTGATCCGCTTGACAAGAACACCGACATCGGTGCGATCAACTCGGCCTCGCAGCTGGCCCGCATTCGCGAGCTGAGCGATATCGGCGAGGCAGAGGGCGCGGAGCGCTGGACCGCCGACTGCGAGATTCCAGAGCAGGGCTTCTGGTTTGCACCGACCATTTTCACCGGAGTCGAGACCTCGCACCGTATTGCGCGCGAAGAGGTGTTCGGCCCCGTGCTCTCGGTGCTCACCTTCCGCACCCCCGACGAGGCGGTTGCAAAGGCAAACAACACGCCCTACGGCCTCTCGGCTGGCATCTGGAGCGACAAGGGATCGCGCATTCTTGCGGTCGCCGACCGCCTGCGGGCTGGCGTCGTCTGGGCCAACACATTCAACCGCTTCGACCCGTCGAGCCCGTTCGGCGGATACAAGGAGTCGGGCTACGGCCGCGAGGGCGGTAAGCAGGGCCTGGCGGCATACCTGAAGGGGGCCTCGGCATGAGCGCTCGATTGACTGTTCCGAAGACCTACAAGCTCGCCATCGGCGGCGCGTTTCCGCGCAGCGAGTCGGGTCGCACCTATGAGGTGCGCTCGCCCAAGGGTGAGTTTCTTGCGAACGCCTCGAAGGCGTCGCGCAAAGACGCACGCGATGCGGTAGTGGCCGCCCGTACCGCCCAGGCAAAGTGGGCGGGTGCCACCGCTTACAATCGGGGCCAGGTGCTCTACCGTGTGGCCGAGGTGCTTGAGGGTCGCCGCGCACAGTTCGTAGACGAGATCGTCTCGCAGCAGGGCGTCTCGGCAGCTGCGGCGGGTGCGCAGGTCGACGCAGCCGTTGACCTCTGGGTCTGGTACGCGGGCTGGTGTGACAAGTACGCCCAGGTCGCGGGCAACCTGAACCCGGTTGCTGGCGCTTATTTCAATATCTCGGCGCCCGAGCCGACTGGTGTGGTAGCAATCGTCGCGCCGCAGAGCGACTCGCTGCTCGGCCTGGTGTCGGCGGTTGCTCCGGCGCTCGTGTCGGGCAACGCGGTTGTGGTCATCGCGAGTGAGCAGTTTCCGCTGTCGTCGATCAGCTTCGCCGAGGTGCTCGCGACGAGCGATGTGCCGGGTGGCGTAGTGAACATTCTCACCGGTTCGCCTGCAGAGATCGCTCCGTGGCTCGCCGACCACGCAGATGTGAACGCGCTCGATCTCGCGGGTGCCAGCGACCTTGATTGGGTCGACCTGCAGCTGCGCGCCGCCGAAACATTGACGCGCGTGCTCGAGCCGGGTGAGATCGTCGCCTCGCCGCAGCGCATCGCGGCGTTCACCGAGGTGAAGACGGTGTGGCACCCCAAGAGCATGGTGTAGCCACCGCTGGTCGTAGCCCCGTTCATCGAGCTTGTCGAGATGAATGGGGCTAGGTGATCTCGACAAGCTCGATGAACGGCTGGAGCTCGATAAGCGGTGCTGGCTTGATGCGCGAATACCCGTAGAATCGCACCATGCGCCTTGGAGTGATTGACGTCGGTAGCAATACCGTGCACCTGCTCGTTGTTGATGCACACCCGGGTGCGAGCCCGGTGCCCTATCATTCTCAGCGTTCAACGCTGCGACTGATGCGGTACCTCGATGAGCAGGGCAACATCACCGAAGAAGGCCAGCGGCTCATCATTGATGCGATTCGTGAGGCCGTCGATACGGTTGCGCGCATCGGTGTCGACGACCTCATCGCGACGGCAACCTCGGCGATTCGCGAGGCGCCGAACGGTGACCAAGTGCTCGCCCGCGTCGAGTTCGAGTGCCGTATCAAGCTGCAGGTGCTTTCTGGTGAAGACGAGGCGCGCATCACGATGCTCGCCGTGCGGCGCTGGCTTGGTTGGTCGGCCGGCGAGATCCTGCTCTTTGATATTGGCGGGGGGTCGTTCGAAATCGCCCAGGGTGCCGACGAGTATCCCGATGTTTCGCTTTCGCTGCCGCTCGGTGCCGGGCGCACGACGGTCAATTTCTTGAGCGAAGATCCGCCGCCGCGCGAGGCGGTCTCGCAATTGCGGGCGCACGCCCGAGAGGTCTTCACCGAGGCGCGCAAGAACATGTTCTTGGATCGCCCGGCGCCCACGCGGGTGGTCGGCACTTCGAAAACGATTCGTTCGCTTGGGCGGCTCATCGGTGGCCCCGCAAACCCCGTGACGGGGGAGCTCGCGCCGCTGCACTACACGGGTCTGCGTGAGTGGGAGCCGACGCTGCGCGAGATGCCGGGCTCGGTGCGCGAGTATCTGCCGGGCATTACGCCCGAACGCGGCTACCAGATTCTTGCCGGCGCGATCGTGCTGCGCACCGCGATGAAGGTCTTCGAGGTTGAAACCCTGACGGTGTCACCGTGGGCGCTGCGAGAGGGCATCGTGCTGCGCTACATCGACCTGCTCGATGGCACAGGGGCGACGCCGCTCGGGTCTGCCTAGCGGCCCGGCTGATCCCGCGCGCTTATTAAAAGTGCAGGGAGCAGTGGGCAATCTGCTCATATGAGCAATTCGCTCGAACTGTTGCGCAATCGAGATATGTTTTCACAACAGCTCGCTTGGGAAGCCAACGCAGTCTGAGTATTTTTAGTATCACGTACGCTCTGCTTGCGATCGGCGCGAGTGGGCACTTCTAGGAGGAATGCGTTGAATATTTCAAGCAAGAGGCTGTTCGGCGGCGTCGCCGCTGCTGGCCTGATCGTTGGCCTCGCGGCATGTGCGCCCGCTCCCGAGAAGGGCGATGGCGGTGCTGAGGGCGCTGCTGACTTCGTTCCCTGCATCGTCTCTGACGCGGGTGGCTTCGACGACCGTTCGTTCAACCAGCTTTCTTGGGAGGGCGCAAAGAAGGCTGCCGATGAGCTCGGTGTCGAGCTCAAGCAGGCTGAGTCGAACAGCGAGACCGACTTCGGACCGAACCTCGAGAGCATGGTCGGTGAGGGCTGCAATGCAGTTGTCTCGGTTGGCTTCGCACTCTCGGCAGCAACCGTCGAGACCGCAAAGGCAAACCCCGACACCGACTTCATCCTCGTTGATGACGCAGCTGACACCGACTTTGACGGCAAGAAGGACGCCGACAACGTGAAGCCGCTGCTGTACAACACCGCTGAGGCAGCGTTCCTCGCTGGCTACCTGTCGGCAGGCTACTCGCAGGCTGGCAAGGTCGGCACCTTCGGCGGCATGGAATTCCCGACTGTGACCATCTTCATGGACGGCTTTGCGCAGGGTGTGAAGCACTACAACGAGGTCAAGGGCACCAACGTTGAGGTTGTGGGCTGGGATACCGCCGCAGCAACCGGTAGCTTCACCGGCGGCTTCGAGGCAAACCAGGAGGCCAAGTCGGTCGCCCAGAACATTCTCGACCAGGGCGTCGACGTGCTGCTGCCCGTTGGCGGACCGATCTACCAGTCGGCATTGCAGGCAATCAAGGAGTCGGGTCGCGACGTTGCACTGATCGGCGTTGACGCTGACCTCTTCAATACCGATGACACCACTCAGGACTTCGTGCTTACCTCGATCCTGAAGAACATGGATGTTTCGACCTACGAGGCGGTCATGTCGAGCGCGAAGGGCAAGTTCGACCCTGAGGCTTACGTCGGCACGCTCGACAACGGTGGCGTCGGCATTGCGCCGTTCCACAACTTCGAGTCGAAGGTTGCCCCCGAGCTCGTCAAGGAAGTTGACGCGCTCAAGCAGGAGATCATCGACGGCAAGGTGAAGGTCACTTCGTACCTGAGCTAATCGCTTGAAATTCCGAGGGAGCGATCGGTGCAAGCCGGTCGCTCCCTCTTCTTTCGTCTGACACTGTGGTTGGGGCTATCAGCACACGCCAACCGCCTTACGACCGCTAGGATCGAGCACATGAAGCTTGAACTTCGAGGCATTACGAAGCGCTTCGGCGCATTTACCGCCAACGATCACATTGACCTCATAGTCGAGCCAGGTGAGATCCACTGTTTGCTCGGTGAGAACGGTGCCGGCAAGTCAACCCTGATGAACGTGCTGTACGGCCTGTACCGTGCAGACGAGGGCGAGATCTTGCTCGATGACCAGGTGCAGCACTTTGAGGGGCCCGGCGATGCAATGGCCGCCGGCGTGGGCATGGTGCACCAGCACTTCATGCTGATCCCAGTGTTCACCGTTGCTGAGAACGTAATGCTCGGCAACGAGACAACGAAAGCCGGCGGGGTTCTCGACCTCGCCGCCGCGCGCAAGCGCGTAAAGGAGATTTCTGATCGCTTCGGGTTTCATGTAGACCCCGACGCGATCGTTGAAGACCTGCCGGTCGGTGTACAGCAGCGGGTCGAAATTATTAAGGCGCTCTCTCGCGATGCAAAGGTGCTCGTGTTTGATGAGCCGACTGCGGTGCTGACGCCACAAGAGACCGACGAACTTATGGCAACCATGCGTCAGCTGCGCGATGAGGGCACCTCGATCGTGTTCATTACGCACAAGCTCCGCGAGGTGCGCGAGGTTGCAGACCGCATCACGGTGATTCGCCTCGGAAAAGTCGTGGGCGAAGCCTCACCAACGGCGAGCAACGAAGAGCTGGCGTCGCTCATGGTGGGGCGTGCGGTTGAGCTCACTGTGCAGAAGAACCCGCCGCAGCTGGGCGTCGAGGCGCTTGTGGTTGAGCACTTGACCGTCACTGACGCATCGGGCTTGGTGCTCGTTGATGACGTAAGCTTCGAGGTCAAGCGCGGTGAGGTGCTCGCAATCGCGGGTGTCCAGGGCAACGGTCAGACCGAGCTCACCGAAGCCATCGTTGGTGTGCAGACAGGCATGCGTGGCAGCATCAAATTGAACGGCACCGAACTCATCGGCCGTACCGTGCGCGACATTCTCGATGAGGGTGTCGGGTTCGTGCCTGAGGATCGCAGCGTTGACGGCCTCGTGAAAGAGTTCAGCGTTGCCGAGAACATGATGCTCGATCGCTCACACGGTGAGCCGTTCGTGAAGGCGGGCACACTGCAGCTTGGCGCGCTGACCGAGTTTGCTAAGGGCAAGATCACCGAGTTTGATATTCGTACCCAGGGGCCGAAGCAGGCTGCCGGTGCGCTTTCTGGTGGCAACCAGCAGAAGGTCGTGATTGCGCGAGAGCTCAGCCGAGAGCTGCAGCTGTTTGTAGCAGCTCAGCCTACGCGCGGCGTTGACGTGGGTTCGATCGAATTCATTCACCAGCGAGTGATTGAAACCCGTGACTCCGGGGTGCCCGTCATTTTGATCTCAACAGAACTCGACGAGGTCACCGCCCTTGCCGATCGCATTATGGTGATGTACCGGGGCAAAGTAGTCGGCATCGTGCCAGGCGACACGTCGCGAGACAAGCTTGGCCTCATGATGGCCGGTATGAACGAGGGAGCAGAGCAATGAGTGACACCGCGACGCAGCAGACTGTGCCCGGTTCCGCTCCCGGCGGCGCTGAGGCCCCGTCGCGCTGGCGCAAAGCGTTTACGTCGATCACGAGCGGCAACGCGATCATCTCGCTATTTGCGGTGCTCGCGGCCGTTATCGTTGGCTCGATCATGATCGCGTTCACCGACAAAGATGTGCAGGAGGCGGCTGGATACTTCTTCTCGCGCCCAGGTGACACCCTCGTCGCGATCTGGGATTCGGTTTCGGGCGCCTACGTCGCGCTCTTCAAGGGATCGATCTACAACTTCACCGCAGACACCTTTGTGAAGGGCATTCGCCCGCTCACCGAGACCCTGAAGTTTGCCACGCCGCTGATCGCTGCGGGGCTTGGTGTCGGCCTCGCGTTCCGCGCAGGCATGTTCAACATTGGTGGACAGGGCCAGATCTTGATGGCCGCCGCGGCCGCTGGCTGGGTGGGCACGACAATGTCGATGCCTTGGCCTCTGCACATGATCGTCGGCATCATCGCGGGTATGGCTGCCGCAGCAATCTGGGCGGGCATCGCAGGCTTCTTGAAAGCCCGCACGGGCGCCCACGAGGTGATCGTGACGATCATGCTCAACCACATTGCTGTCTACTTGCTCGCGTGGATGCTCGCGACGCAGGGCGTCTTGCAGGCTCCCGGTTCGAAGAACCCGAAGACCGCAGCCATGGCCGAGTCGGCGATCATGCCGCAGATTCTTGGCCCGCAGTTCAAACTGCACCTTGGGCTACTGCTGGCTCTGATCGCGGTTGCATTCTCGTGGTGGCTGCTCGAGCGATCGAGCCTCGGCTTCCGCTTCCGCGCAGTGGGTCTGAACCCGAGCGCAGCAAAGGTCGCCGGTATCAACGTCGGGCGCACCTACTTCGTCGCGATGGTGATTGCCGGTGCGCTCGTCGGTATCGCGGGCGTGAGCCAGGTGCAGGGCACCGTGACCTCAGGCTTCGGTGGCGACATCGACGCGGGCATTGGCTTCGATGCGATTACCGTCGCGCTGCTCGGCCGCTCATCGCCGCTCGGCATCCTTGCCGCTGGCCTGCTCTTCGGTGCGTTTAAGGCAGGCGGCTTCGCGATGCAGGCATCGCAGGGAGTGCCGGTCGAGATTGTGCTCGTCGTGCAGTCGCTCATCGTGCTGTTCATCGCGGCTCCACCGCTCGTGCGTGCAATGTTTGGCCTGCCAGACCCCGAGCGTAAGGCCCGAAAGCAACGTCGTCAGAAGAAGGGGGTGTCGGCATGAGCGCCGCAACCGTTCCCGCCGCTGAACACCTCGTGAGCGACGACCTTCGCCGCGTCGCAGTGAAATCGTGGAAGGCACCGATGATCTTCGGTATCTTCGCGGTGCTCTTTACTCTGCTGCCGCTGCTCGGCCCCCGCGCGGGCGTAACTACCTTCCGGCTTGCCGCCGGCCACGAACTCTTCGCGCTGCCTGATTTCGTAGTGCCGGCCACGGCGACAGCCTGGGGCGCGGCAATCGTGTTGCTGCTCTGCGCAGCCTTCTCTGCCTATCTCACTTCGGCAGGCCGCAAGAATCCTCTCTGGCTCACCATTCTGTATGTGGTCGCGCTGCTCGTCGGCTTCCTTGCATGGGCAGCTGCCGGCGGCACGATTCCAATGATCGGTCTGCTGGGTGGCGCGCTCGCGCTGGCCACGCCGCTCGTGTACGGCGCACTCGGCGGTGTAATCGGTGAGCGCGTAGGCGTCGTAAACATCGCGATCGAGGCGCAGCTGCTCGCGGGCGCGTTCTGCGCCGCGGTTGTAGGCTCACTCACTCACAGCCCCTGGGCTGGCCTGGTGGCCGCAATGGTTGCGGGCGTACTGGTTTCGCTGATCCTCGGCGTATTCGCGATCACCTACTTCGTTGACCAGGTAATCGTCGGTGTCGTGCTCAACGTGCTGGTGATCGGTGTCACCACCTTCCTCTTCAGCAAGGTGCTCGCGCCGAACCAAGCGACACTGAACTCGCCCGAGCCGTTCAAGGCGTTTGCGATTCCGGGGCTCAGCGAGATTCCAATCATCGGGCCGGTGTTCTTTAGGCAGACCGTCATCGTCTACCTCATGTACATCATGGTGTTCGGAGTCTGGTTCGCGATGTACCGCACTCGCTGGGGCCTGCGCCTACGCGCTGTGGGCGAACACCCGCAGGCGGCAGACACCGTGGGCATCAAGGTTGCGCGCACCAGGTACCTGAACCTGATGCTCGCCGGCGCGATCGCTGGCATGGGCGGCGCGTTCTTCACGCTCGCATCGGTGCCCTCGTTCAACCGAGAGATGACCGCCGGTGCTGGCTTCATCGCGCTGGCCGCCGTGATCTTTGGCAAGTGGGATCCGATCAAGGCGACCCTCGCAGCGCTGCTCTTTGGCTTCGCTACAAACCTGCAGGGGGTACTTTCGGTGATTGGTTCGCCGGTGCCGAGCCAGTTCATGCTGATGTTGCCCTATATCGTGACGATCTTCGCGGTGGCGGGTCTTGTTGGCCGCTCCCGCGGGCCAGCCGCCGCGGGCAAGCCGTACATCAAGTCTTAAGTCGACCTAGTCGTCATTCTGGGGAACAATATGTCAAATCAGCAGATCGATTGGGAGTCGATTCGGCAAGCAGCGATTGCTGCGCTGGATCACGCCTACGTGCCCTACTCGAACTACCCGGTGGGCGCCGCAGCACTCGTAGATGACGGCCGAATTGTGAGCGGCTGCAACGTAGAGAACGCATCGTATGGGGTGACGCTCTGTGCTGAGTGCACCATGGTCGCCGACCTCTGTATGGGAGGCGGCGGCAAGCTCGTAGCGTTTGTCTGCGTCAACCGCGACGCCGAGACCATCATGCCGTGCGGTCGCTGCCGCCAGCTGCTGTATGAACACTCAGCTGAGGGCATGATCCTCGACACTGTATCTGGCCTGCGCACGATCGATCAGGTGCTGCCCGACGCGTTCGGCCCGCGCGACCTTGAGGCTGTCGCCTCGTCAAAGAACTAAAGGAAATCTCATGAGTGTGGAGCCGTTCGACGCAGTCGACGTCATTCGAATCAAGCGCGACGGTGGGGCAGTGACCGAGCCGGCGCTGCGCTGGATGATCGACGCGTACACGCGCGGCTATGTGAGCGACGCTCAGATGGCGTCGTTTGCGATGGCGGTGTTCCAACGAGGTATGCAGCGCGACGAAATTCGCGTGATGACCGATGCGATGATCGCATCGGGTGAGCGCATGAGCTTCGCGAACCTCGGCAAGCGCACCGTTGATAAGCACTCGACCGGTGGCGTGGGCGATAAGATCACACTGCCGCTCGCGCCCCTCGTCGCCGCGTTTGGCGTTGCCGTGCCGCAGCTCTCTGGCCGCGGCCTCGGGCACACCGGGGGCACGCTCGACAAGCTCGAGTCGATCCCTGGCTGGCGTGCATCGCTCTCAAACGAAGAGATGTTTGCGCAGATGGCGGGTGATGTGGGCGCGGTGATCTGTGCCGCGGGCAGCGGCCTCGCGCCGGCCGACAAGAAGCTCTACGCGCTTCGCGACGTGACCGGGACCGTCGATACGATCCCGCTAATCGCCTCAAGCATCATGTCGAAGAAGATTGCCGAGGGCACCGACGCACTCGTGCTCGACGTGAAGTTTGGCTCGGGTGCATTCATGACCGACGTCGAGGCCGCGCGCGAGCTCGCACGTACTATGGTGGCGCTTGGCAACGACTCGGGCGTCGCGACTACCGCACTGCTCACCAACATGAACGTGCCTCTCGGTCTTGCGATCGGCAACGCCAACGAAGTGCGCGAGTCGGTCGAGACGCTCGCTGGCGGCGGCCCCGCCGACGTGCGCGAACTGACCGTGGCGCTTGCGCGCGAGATGCTGGCGCTCGCCGGGCAGCCTGACGCGGACGTTGAGTCGGCGCTCGATGACGGGCGCGCGATGGACGCGTGGCGCCGCATGATCTCAGCGCAGGGCGGAGACCCCGACGCGGCGCTGCCGGTCGCGCGTGAGACGCACACCGTCGTTGCTGCGACCTCTGGTGTGATTACCCGCATGGAGGCCCTGCCGTTTGGCATCGGCGCATGGCGGCTGGGTGCCGGCCGCGCTCGCGCCGAAGACCCGGTGATCTTCGCAGCGGGCATCGACCTGCACGCGAAGCCCGGCGACACGGTGAAGGCGGGCGACCCGCTTTTCACGCTGTCTGCTGATGACGCGGCACGCTTCGATCGCGCGCTCGATGCCGTTGAGGGCGCCTGGTCGATCGAAGAGGGTGGCGTCGCCGAGACCGGCGGACCGCTCGTGCTCGAAAAGATCACCGCGTAGGCGGGGCAGCAGCCACGGGGTTTTAGATCGCGAGCAGGTCCATCCGCTCGCTGCGCTCGCTCCCGCCAGACCCGGCCATGCGCACGATCCAAGACCTCACGCCCGCGAAGAATGCCTAAGCACCCTCTGTGGGGGCGTGCGCACTCAAGAACTCGTACATCTCGGTGTCGTCGACGCCAGGAAACGAGCCGGTTGGCAGCGGAGAGAGTACGTGCGCGTGCATGCGGGCGCTCGGCCAAGCCTTGCCCTGCCAGCGTTCGAGAAGCCCCTCGCTGGGGGTCTGGCAGCATGCCGGGTCGGGGCAGGTTGAGTGCGTGCGCGCCGAGGTGTCTCGGCCTCTAAACCACTTTGAGTCATCGAACGGAACACCACACGCAATTGAGAATGCGCCCTGGGTGATGTCGCCAATTTGCACGGTCGACCAGTACGTGCCGTTGGGAGTGTCGGTGTACTGATAGAACTCACTCGTGCGGTTGGTGCGATCGAACGCGGTGCGGCCGGCCCACTTGCGGCACACGACTTGGCCCTCGATGCCGCCCGTGGCGTCGGTAGGAAGTGGCAGCCCGTCATTTTCGTACCCCCTGGTGATGACGCCCGCGGAGTCGAGACGATAGTGGTGCACGTTCAGATCGAGGTGACGCGTCGCCAGGTTGGTGAAGCGGTGAGCCGCTGCCTCGTGCGTGACGCCGAACGCGTCGCGCAGGTCTTCGATTGCGAGATTGCGTTCTTTCTTGGCTGCGCCGAGAAACTCTGCCGTGCGCGTCTCTGGCATGAGACAGGCTGCTGCGAAGTAGTTGATTTGCAGGCGCTGCTCGAGAAACTCGGCGTAGCTTGAGGGCTCTTCGTGGCTGAGCACACGGTGGGCCATTGCCTGCAACGCCAGCGAGCGAAGCCCGTGCCCGCCAGGGATCGATGCTGGCGGTAGGTAGATGCGCCCGTTCTCAAGGTCGGTGATGCTGCGGGTATTGGCAGGCAGGTCATCGACAAAGATCAGCGTAAAACCGAGCTTCTCTGCGAGCACCGCGACGTCTCGGTGCGTGAGCGCGCTCGTGGTTGTGTGGCCGAGGCCTCGCATGAGATCTTCGGCGATTCGCTCAATCTCTGGCAGATAATTGCCGCACTCGCGCATCTTGAGTCGAATCTCGGTGTTTGCTCGACGAGCCTCTTCCGGTGTCGCCGCGGCAGCGAGCGATCTGCGGGCAAGCTCGCGGTGCAGGCCGACGAGCGACTCGAGGGCTTCGTCGCTGAGGGTCTTTGGGGTGCGTACGTGGGGCAGCTTGAGTTGCAGGTAAGCGGGGGAGTGCTGCACTCGTTCCAGCTCAAGTTCCATCGCGCTGCGGGCGTCTGGTGCCTCCTGGCGAAGCAACTCGGCTGGGTCAATGCCGAGTTCGCTCGCGATCGACTGCAGCAGGGAGAGGCGGGGTTCGCGTTTGCCGTTCTCGATGAGCGAGAGCTGGCTGCCCACCACCCCGACGCGATCTCCGAGTGCATCGAGGGTGAGTCCCGCCTGCGTGCGAAAGTGCTTGATGCGCTTTCCCAGCAGCATTCTGTGCAGTGAGCTGTCGGCGATGCCTGTCTTCGTTGTGGGGCTCATATATTGACTATATGGCAAGAATTGAATTTCTTTACATGGCAACTTTGCGTATTTGTCATCTAATGTTCACCGAGAATGGTGGTAATCCAACTTTTTACTAAGGAGAAGCGAACGCATGGGCAGTGCATCGACTCTTGATACGTCAGCTCCGATTTCAGAACTCGTGAGCGAGGGTGCGACCACCTCAACACCCGAGGTGTTGCAGTGGGTTGCCGAGGTCGCTGAGCTCACTCAGCCCTCAGCAGTGGTGTGGTGCGATGGCTCGCAAGATGAATGGGCCCGCATTACCTCGGAGATGGTTGACGCAGGTACCCTGATCTCGCTCAACAAAGACTTGCGACCCGGCAGCTTCCTGGCGCGTTCGCACCCGGCCGACGTTGCCAGGGTCGAGGATCGTACCTTCATCTGCAGCGAGAACGAAGCAGAGGCTGGCCCCACGAACAACTGGCGCGCTCCCGCTGCGATGAAGGCTGAGCTCATGCCGCTCTTCGAAGGCAGCATGCGCGGGCGCACCATGTATGTGGTGCCCTTCTCGATGGGCCCCGTCGGCGGCGCGATCACGCAGCTCGGCATCGAGATCACCGACTCGCCTTACGCTGTGCTGAACATGCGCATCATGACCCGTATGGGTCAGGCCGCGCTTGATGGAATCACTCCGGGTAGCGAGTGGGTGCGTACCGTGCACTCGGTTGGCGCGCCGCTGGTTGACGGCGCAGAAGACGTCGCATGGCCCTGCAACGA
Organism: Actinomycetota bacterium; assembly: GCA_020161315.1. GTDB lineage: Bacteria > Actinomycetota > Actinomycetes > Actinomycetales > Microbacteriaceae > Leucobacter. The sequence goes on from JAIUOH010000017.1 coordinate 50,605, forward strand.
CCTGAAGTACATCACGCACTTTCCTGAGACCCTCGAAGTGTGGTCGTACGGCTCGGGCTACGGCGGAAACGCGCTGCTCTCGAAGAAGTGCTTCGCGCTGCGCATCGCGAGCGTTATGGGCAAGAACGAGGGCTGGCTTGCAGAGCACATGCTGCTTTTGAAGCTCACCAACACTGAGTCGGGCAGGGCGTACCACCTTTCGGCGGCGTTCCCCTCGGCGTGCGGCAAGACCAACCTCGCTATGCTTCAGCCCACCATTCCGGGCTGGAAGGTCGAGACCATCGGTGACGACATCGCTTGGTTGCGCCCCGGCCGCGACGGTCGCCTCTACGCGATCAACCCCGAGGCAGGCTTCTTCGGTGTAGCACCTGGTACCGGCGAATCGACCAACCCTGTCGCGATGGAGACCCTCTGGGGCAACACCATCTACACAAACGTTGCGCTCACCGACGAAGGTGACGTCTGGTGGGAGGGCAAGACCGATACCGTGCCCGCGCACCTGATCGATTGGCAGGGCAACGATTGGACGCCAGAGTCAGGTCGCCCCGCAGCTCACCCGAACTCACGCTTCACCGTGCCGATTCAGCAGACTCCGACCCTTTCGGATGACTGGTTTGAACAAGACGGCGTGCCACTCGATGCGATTCTCTTCGGGGGCCGCCGCGCTACCAACATTCCGCTGGTTGCTCAGTCGCTCTCTTGGGAACACGGTGTGTTTGTCGGTGCGACCATCTCGTCTGAGAAGACCGCGGCCCAGGAGGGCACCGTTGGCGAGCTTCGCCGCGATCCCTTCGCGATGCTGCCCTTCTGCGGCTACAACATGGCCGACTACTGGGGCCACTGGCTCGAGATGGGCGAGAAGCTCGGCGAGAACGCACCGAAGATTTTCCAGGTGAACTGGTTCCGCAAGGGCGCCGACGGCCGCTTCCTGTGGCCCGGCTTCGGCGACAACTCGCGCGTGATCGACTGGGTCATTCGCAGCGTTGAGGGCGAGCACGAAGGCCGCAAGACCGCAGTTGGCACCGTGCCGGCGGCTGGTGAGCTGAACCTCAGCGGCATCGAGTCGGTAGAAGCGGAGCTCGACGAGCTGTTCGCAGTTGACTCAGCCTCGTGGCTCGCAGAGTGCGATCTCACCGAAGAGTTCTTCGCCCAGTTCGGCGACCGCCTGCCCAAGGCGCTCGAGACCGAGCTAAGCGCGCTGCGGAGCCGCCTGAGCGCCTAACCGTAGCAAGACCGTGGATCCTTACGCGCTGCCCCGCGAAGGATCCACCACATACCGTGAGCCCCGTGCGCTGCCCCGCCGGGGCTCACTACTTTCTACCGCTAGGCTTGGTGAAGCTCGAGAGCAACCCCCAGTAGCCCAACTGGCAGAGGCAGCGGACTTAAAATCCGCACAGTCAGGGTTCGAATCCCTGCTGGGGGACTTTTGTGAATGATCGAGGCGGGCCGAATCGCTTCGCGATCTCGGCGGCATCGCCGCGCGACGTGTTGCGTCGCTTTAGCGGCTGGCCGGGTTCGAATCCCTGCTGGGGGGCGATCGCTGATCGAGCTTGTCGAGATCAAGAGGCCGTCGCTCATCTCGACAAGCTCGATCAACGCATAACTCAGCAACAGGCCTGTGTCGATAGACTGCTAAGATGACCCTAGATCTGGCGGCAACGGAGCTGCTGAGCGCCGCGGGCAAACAGCCCTGGCTGCAGCCCGAAAGCTATTGGAAACGCCTCACCGAGGCAACGAAACACCTCAGCGCACCGGTGGTGGCGCTCGGCGTCGAAGCACTTGCGCACAACGCTCACGACATCTTGCGCCGCGCAAAAGGCAAACCCGTTCGCGTCGCTTCAAAGTCGATCAGGGTGCGCAGCGTGCTCGACGCAGTGCTCGCGCTACCCGGCTATCGAGGCGTGCTCGCATACACACTGGCAGAAGCCCTGTGGCTGAGCGAAACCATCGACGACATTGTGGTCGCATATCCGACCGCTGACCGCGCGGCCATCGCCGCACTCGCCGCCGATGAGCAAGCCGCGACACGCATCGCCGTCATGATCGACAGCGTCGACCAGCTTGAGTTGATCGATAGCGTTGCGCCGCCCGCGACCCGCTCGCCCATTCGAGTGTGTCTCGACTTCGACGCGTCTTGGAACACCAAGCTGCTCGGCAGCATCGGGGCTCTGCGTTCACCTGTGCACGAACCCGCCGAGCTGCGACGCCTCGCCGAGCGAGTGCTGCAGCGCCGCGGCTTCGAACTCGTCGGCATCATGTCCTACGAGGCCCAGATCGCGGGTGTTGGTGATGAGCCGATAGGCGATCCCGCGAAGGGTCTCATGATGCGCACCATCCAGCAGAAGAGCGCCGCAGAACTTGCCGACCGTCGCGCTGAGGCGATCGGAGCCGTGCAGGCGCTGAACCCGCTGGAGTTCGTGAACGGCGGCGGCACGGGTTCGATCGAACGCACCATTGCCGAAGACGCAATCACTGAGGTTGCCGTCGGCAGCGGGCTCTTCGGTCCGCACCTCTTCGACAACTACCGCTCGTTTACCCCGGCTCCGGCGGTAGCCTTTGCGCTCGATGTGGTGCGCCGACCGAACCGCGACACCGCGACCCTGCTCGGCGGTGGCTGGATCGCCTCGGGCGTTGCCGGGCAAGACCGTCTGCCGCAGGTCGTGCACCCGGCGGGGCTCTCGTACGCGCCGCGCGAGGGCGCCGGTGAGGTGCAGTCTCCGCTCATCGGCAAGGCCGCGCGGCGGCTCTCGGTTGGCGACCGGGTATGGCTGCGGCACACCAAATCTGGCGAGATCATGGAGCACACGAACGAAGTCGTTCCCGTGCTGGTCGACGCGCCGGGCGATGGGGGATCCTCGCCGCTCGAAACAATGCTTAGTTACAGAGGCGAAGGGAAGTGCTTTCTATGACCGCAACGTGGCGCAACTGGGCGCGCACAGAGAAGTCGCGACCGGTGCTCGAGGTCGCTCCAAGAACCGTCGAGCAGGTGGTGCTCGCGGTGCAGCGAGCACGCGAGACCGGCCACGCCGTCAAGCCGATCGGCGCCTCGCACAGCTTCACCGCGATCGGCGCGACCGACGGCGTGCGCCTCAGCATGGAGGGCCTGCGCGGTCTCGTGGACGTCGACCTTGAGCGTGGCAGGGTCACGCTCTGGGCGGGCACACACCTGTGGGAGCTGCCCTCGATTCTTGACCCGCTTGGTCTTGCGCTCGAGAACATGGGCGACATCGACCGCCAAACCATTTCGGGTGCAACCTCGACCGGTACACACGGCACCGGCCTTGGCCTTGGCGGGCTTTCTACCCGGATCGTTGGGGCCACACTCGTCGCCGGCACCGGTGAGATTATCGATATCGACGAGGATCAGGGCGCCGAGCTCTTGCCTGCTGTCGCGCTCGGCCTGGGTGCTCTCGGGGTGCTGCTGACCGTGACCATACAGTGCGTTCCGTCGTTCCTGCTGCACGCTGTAGAAGCGCCGGCTCCGTACGAAGAGGTGCTGGAAAACTACGTCGAGCTCAACAGAGCGGCAGATCACTTCGAGTTCTATTGGTTTCCGCACACCGAGAGCACGCGCACGAAGACCAACACGAGGTTGCCCATTGAATCTGGCGCCAACCCGCTCGGTAAGGTGTCGCGCTTCGTAGACGAAGAGGTAGTGAACAACGCCATGCTCGCCGCCGTAGTGGGGTTTGAGCGATTCGTGCCGAGCACCACGCCAAGCATCAACCGAGCAATTGAATCGATCTCGAGCAGCCGCGACTACTGCGATGTCTCGCACCGGGTGTTTGTGACGAACCGACGAGTGCGCTTTCGCGAGATGGAATACGCGCTGCCGTTTGAAACGGTGCCAACGGCCCTGCGTGAGCTGCGTGACTTGATCGAGCGCAAAGACTACCGAATCTCGTTTCCCGTCGAGGTGCGTGCGGCAGCGGCCGATGACCTCTTGCTCTCGACAGCGCACGGCCGCGAGAGCGGCTACATTGCAGTGCACCGCTACTCGCGCGACCCCGATCACGAGTACTTCCGCGAGGCAGAAGCCGTGCTGAAGGCCCATGACGGGCGGCCGCACTGGGGCAAAATGCACACGCGTGACGCAGAGTCCTTGCGCCAGACCTACCCGAAGTTCGACGAGTTTCTTGCGATTCGAAACAGGCTCGACCCAGACAGGGTGTTTGCGAACCCTTATCTTGATCGGGTGCTCGGCGCGTAGCTGACGTACGCCGCAGTCGACGCAATTTGCGGCACTACTCACAGCGTTCTTAAACCCGCGATCGATAAGATTTGAGCATGTCTGGCCTGGTTACGACGCTCATTATTGTCGGCATTGTCGTGGTGCTCGCACTCTACGTGTGGATCACCTACAACTCTTTTGTGACCCTGCGCGTGCGGGTTGACGAGGCGTGGAGCGACATCACCGTGCAGTTGAAGCGCCGCGCAGACCTGATTCCCAACATTGTTGAGGCTGTGAAAGGCTATGCGGCTCACGAGAAGGGCGTCTTCGAAGAGGTGACCCGGGCGCGCGCCGAGACCATTTCTGCCCAGTCGCCCGCCGAGGCCACTCTTGCCGAGGGGCACATGCAGCAGGCGCTGAAGAGCATTTTCGCCGTTGCCGAGGGGTACCCGCAGCTGCAGGCAAGCCAGAACTTCTTGCAGCTGCAGTCTGAACTTGTTGACACCGAGAACAAGATTCAAGCTTCTCGCCGCTTCTACAATGGCGGCGTGCGCGAGTACAACACGAAGCTGCAGATCTTTCCGAACAACCTGTTTGCGAAGATGTTTGGCTTTATCGCTCGCGAGTTCTTCGAAGTTGAGAACATGGCAGCGATCTCGGAGCCACCGCGCATTCAGTTCTAAGCGTAACGCCTCGCCCGCGGTGACACCGTGGGCGTAGGGTAGAGGCAGCGATTCAGGGAGGCTGCCTACAACGTGTCATCGATGTTCCGATCTCTGAACGTGCGAAACTACCGCGTCTGGTTCGTCGGAGCGCTGATATCGAACGTCGGAGCCTGGATGCAGGCCACCGCTCAGAACTGGGTGGTGCTCACCGAGCTGAGCGACACGAACGCGATAGCGGTCGGTGTGACGATGGCACTGCAGTTCGGCCCGCAGTTGCTGCTTGTGCCTTTCAGTGGCGCCATTGCCGACCGCTTCGACCGGCGCAAAGTGCTGATGGTCACGCAATCGCTGCTGATGCTGTTGGCGCTCGGCCTTGGCCTGCTGCTGATCTCAGGTGTTGCTGAACTCTGGCACCTCTACGCATTCGCGCTCGCGCTTGGCGTAGTGAATGCATTCGATACCCCCGCGCGCCAGGCATTCGTGTCAGACCTCGTCGGCACCGAACAGCTCTCGAACGCCGTCGCGCTGAACTCCGCCTCGTTTAACTCGGCAAGGCTGATCGGGCCCGCCGTGGCGGGCGTGCTCATCGCGCTGATCGGCTCAGGCTGGGTGTTCGTACTGAACGCTGTCTCGTTTATCGCGATGCTGGTGGCTCTTGCCGCGATCCGCATACCGGCTGCGCCGCCGCGTGTGAGTGGCCGGGAGTCGCAGGGCAACCAGCTCGCCGCAGGCTTTCGCTACGTGGTCAGGCGGCACGACCTCGTGGTGATCTTTCTCATCGTGTTCGTGATCGGCGCCTTTGGCATGAACTTTCCAGTCTTCTCATCAACGATGGCAGTTGAGTTCGGGCGCGGGGCAGGGGAGTACGGGCTGCTCTCCTCTATTCTCGCGATTGGCTCACTTGCGGGGGCACTGCTCGTCGCAAAGCGCCCCGCAGCGAGATTTCGGGTGGTGGTGCTCGCGGCCGGTGGCTTCGGGGTCGCTAGCCTTGTATGTGCGCTCATGCCCAACTTCTGGGCGTTTGCGGTGACGCTCGTGCTGCTGGGGTTCTGCACGGCGACACTGCTCTCGACCGCAAACGCGTTCGTGCAGACCACCACAGACCCAGCGGTGCGTGGCCGGGTACTTTCGCTGTACTTTGCGATCCTCATGGGTGGCACTCCGCTGGGGGCGCCGATTGTCGGTGCGATCTCAGACGCGTTCGGCGCGCGGTGGGGGCTCGGCGTCGCCGCACTCTCTGGGTTCGTTGCGTTTGCGATTGGTATCGGCTGGTTATTCGTTGAGCGCAGGCTCCGGGTGCGCATCGACTTGGGTGGGCATCTCACCGTCACGCACGCGGGTCGCCCTGATGCTGGTGGCGATCCTCGTGCCCAAGTCGAAACATTGACCGCGCCGCTCTCGGTGCTGAAACGCGGGCCGGTGATCCTTTCTGAGGCAAACTCAGCACCGCAAAGCGGGCCACTGAGCGAGGCGCTGACCGGGCCAATTTCGATCATCGAAGATGAGGCCGAGAGTGACCCCGATATGCCCTCGGGCGCGGCTAAAGACGGGTAAGCTTGAGGGCGGTACTGCAGCGGGGCTACTCGCTGTTCAACTTCGAAACCGGAGCCGATACACGTGAGTGATTTCCTGTCCGCCCAAACCCGCACCGAGACCGATTCAATCGGTAGCCTCGAGATCCCGGCAGCAGCCTACTGGGGGGTGCACACCGCCAGGGCGCACGAGAACTTTCCTATCGCGCGCAGGCCGATCTCGGTCTACCCAGACTTCGTGCGCGCCTTCGCGTGCGTGAAGCAGGCCGCAGCTCGCGCCAACCTTGAGATTGGTGCGCTTGACGAGCAGCGCGCAACCCTGATCGACCGCGCCTGCGAAGAGATCAAGACCGGCATGCTGCTCGACCAGTTCGTGGTCGGCGTAGTGCAGGGCGGCGCCGGCACCTCGACAAACATGAACGCGAACGAGGTCATCACCAACCGGGCGCTCGAACTTGCTGGCCACCGCAAGGGCGATTACGACTTCATCAACCCGAACGATCACACCAACCGCAGCCAGTCGACCAACGACACGTACCCGACCGCAATCAAGATTGCGCTCGCGTTCTCGATCACCACGCTGCTCGAAGAGCTCGCTCTGCTTGCCAACTCGTTTGAGGCGAAGGGCAAAGAGTTCTCGCACATCATCAAGGTCGGCCGCACCCAGCTGCAAGACGCCGTACCGATGACCCTCGGCCAGGAGTTCAACGCTTTTGCCGTGACCCTGCGCGAAGACATCGACCGCCTGCGCGAGACCGTGAAGCTGCTCGGCGAGGTCAACATGGGCGCCACCGCGATTGGCACCGGCATTAACGCCCCCAAGGGTTACCGCGAGTCGGTTGTGCGCCACCTGCGCGACATCACCGACCTCGACATCGTTGGTGCTGGCGACCTCATCGAGTCGACTAGCGACACCGGTGTCTTCATCACCTTCTCGGGCGCGCTCAAGCGTAGCGCGCTCAAGCTTTCGAAGATCTCGAACGACCTGCGCCTGCTGTCGTCGGGCCCGCAGGCTGGTTTCGGTGAGATTAACCTGCCCGCCCGCCAGGCCGGTTCGTCGATCATGCCGGGCAAGGTCAACCCAGTGATCCCTGAGGCCGTTTCGCAGGTGGCCTACTCGGTCGCCGGTGCTGACGTCACAGTGTCGATGGCAGTAGAGGCGGGGCAGCTGCAGCTGAACGCATTCGAGCCCATCATTGCGCACTCGCTGTTCCAATCAATCACCTGGCTCGAGCGCGCCTGCACCACGCTGCGCATCAACTGCGTCGACGGTATCACCGCAAACGAAGATCGCCTCGAAGACATGGTCTCGCGCTCGGTGACTGTGATCACCGCGCTCGCCCCAGTGATCGGCTACGCGCCGGCAGCGAAGCTCGCAAAGGAAGCGCTCGCGACGAACGAGAAGGTCTCTGACCTGGTGATTTCGGCCGGCCTGCTTGATGAAGCCCAGCTTGCTGAGATTCTGCAGCCCGCGAGGCTTGCTGGTCTCAGTGACGACTAAGGACTAGGCATACAAAAGAGCACCCGAGCCGAAGGGCCGGGTGCTCTTTTGTATGCGCGGGCGGGGTTGAAACCGCGTGTGCCTGAGGGCCTGCTCGCTATGCCTCGATGCAGCGATTGGTGATCGCGCCGATGCCCTCGATAGTGACGGTGACCTCGGTGCCGGGCATGAGATACAGCGGCGGCTTGCGCGAGCGACCCGCACCTCCCGGCGAGCCCGTCGAGATGAGCGTGCCGGGCAGCAGCGTGAGCGACTGCGAGATGCTCGAAATGAGCTGCGCAACCGTGCGGATCATGAATTCGGTGGTTGAGTCTTGCACCCGCAGGCCGTCGACGTCGGTGGTGAGACCAAGCGCTTGCGGGTCGGGAATCTCGTCTGCGGTAACGACAACGGGGCCCACCGGTGAGAAGCCGTCGAACGACTTGCAGCGCGACCACTGCGGTTCGGCAAACTGAATGTTGCGGGCAGTGATGTCGTTCACGATCGTGTACCCAAACACGTAGTCGAGCGCCTCTTCTGGGCTGACGTTTTTCGCCGCGCGACCAATCACCACGCCAAGTTCGCCCTCGTAGTCAACTTCTTCGCTGAGGCTGAGCGGGAGCGGTACCTCTTGGTTGTGCCCGTTCAGTGAGTTCGGAAACAGTGAAAAGAGCACTGGGCCAGAATCATTGTCGAGGTTCAGTTCGCTTGCGTGTTCGTCGTAGTTCAGGCCAACGGCGAGCACAATAGGGGGTTCGAGGATCGCCGAAGCATACTCAACAGAGTCGAGCGAGACGCCCGCGCCCTCGGGCTGCGCCGCAACCTTTTCACGCACTCGATCTAGCGCGCTCTGGCCGGCTTCGATGAGGCTGCCGAGCGTTGCAAAGTGCTCGCCCAAGGCGTCGAGAGGGATCGCGCGATCGCCGCGGACCGCCACGAGAGTCGGCTGCTTATCTTCTGCCCTGATCACATGCGCAAACTTCACCTCACTAGGCTACCGACAAGTTGACCCCGATGCTCGTCGCAAATCAACTACCAAATCCTAAAATCGTGATTGAAACCCCACAAACTACAGGTCTTGCCTGTAAGCGGGGTCGAGATACTCTGTTAGCGAACTCACTGATTCGGCGCAGCAAATGTCGTAAAGAATGGGTGGCATGAGTGAATCACCGCTGACCAAACCAGAAATCGAGTTTCCCGAGGGCCCGGCCCCCGCAGAACTGCAGATCATTGATGTGATCGAAGGCAGCGGCGACGAGGCGCTCGCAAGCTCAACCGTCGACGTGCACTACCTCGGCGTTGACTTCGAGTCGGGCGAAGAGTTTGACAGTTCATGGGGTCGCGGCGAGTCGATCAACTTTCCGCTTCGCTCGCTGATTCAGGGCTGGCAGATCGGCATCCCCGGCATGAAGGTTGGCGGCCGTCGCAAACTGATCGTGCCCCCGGCTCAGGCTTACGGTATGGGCGGCGGTCACCCGCTCGGCGGCAAGACCCTGATCTTTGTGATTGATCTGCTGGGCGTGAGCTGAGCTCCAAGTCCTCTAACACGAAGCCCGCTCTGCGCTACGCAGGGCGGGCTTCGTGTTTTCTGAACGTTCGCTGAATGGTAAGTTTTTGTAGCGAGTGCCTCTTCACACTAAAGGAGACGTTGGTGGCAGAAACCCAGCCAAAGGCTGAAACGAGTTCAGGATCGGGGCAGCCAAAGGGCGCCATCGATCGTTATTTTGAGATTACCGAGCGCGGCTCGACCATTGGCCGCGAGGTGCGCGGCGGCATTGTGACCTTCGTCACCATGGCCTACATCGTGGTGCTGAACCCGATCATTCTGACCACGACTACCGACGTCGCTGGCAACCAGCTGAACTTTGGCCAGGTTGGCGCTGTGACAGCGCTCACCGCAGGCGTCATGACGATCCTCTTCGGTATTGTCAGCCGCCTGCCATTTGCGTTTGCTGCCGGTCTCGGCATCAACGCGTTCCTGGCGTTCACCGTAGTCGGCCAGGTGACCTGGCCAGAGGCGATGGCACTCGTCGTGATTAACGGTGTGTTCATCGTGATTCTCGCCGCCACCGGCCTGCGCCGCATGATCTTCGATGCGGTTCCGATGGAACTGAAGATCGCTATCACCGTGGGTATCGGTCTCTTCATCGCGTTCATTGGTTTCGTGAACTCGGGCTTCGTGACCGCGAGCCAGTCGCCTCCCGTTGGGCTTGGCGTGTTCGGCTCGGTTGCCACCATTCCGACCGTGATCTTCGTCATCACGCTGATTCTCACCGGTGTGCTCGTGGCTCGCAAGGTGCGCGGCGGTCTGCTCATTGGTCTTGTCGTGGGCACCCTGCTCTCGGTCGTTGCCGAGGCGATCTGGCACCTCGGGTCAAAGGTCGACAACCCCGGTGGGTGGGGCCTGACCGTGCCCGCGCTGCAGGGTAACCCTGTCAGCGTGCCCGATCTTAGCCTGGTTGGTGCGGTGAGCTTTGACTTCGGCAAGGTTGGTCTGATCAGCGTCATCATGCTGGTATTCAGCCTGCTCTTCATGAACTTCTTCGATGCAATGGGTACCTTCACCGGTCTCTCGCGTGAGGCAGAGCTCGCAGACGAGAAGGGCAACTTTCCTCGTCTCAAGTCGGCTCTCGTTGTCGAGGGCGTTGGTGCTGTTGCCGGCGGTCTGACCTCGTCATCTTCGAATACCGTCTTTATCGAGTCGGGTTCTGGCATTGGCGAGGGTGCTCGCACCGGCTTCGCCAACATCATCACCGGTGGCCTGTTCCTGCTTGCGATGTTCTTCACCCCGGTTGCTGAGATCGTGCCAACCGAGGTTGCTGCCGCGGCTCTGGTAGTCGTCGGTGCCATGATGATGACCCAGATCAAGGGCATCGATATGGCTCGCTTCGACGTGGCGCTGCCTGTCTTCTTGACCGTGACCGTCATGCCGTTCACCTACTCGATCGCAAACGGTATCGGCGCAGGCTTCATCGCTTGGGTGCTGATTCGCGCGTTCTCGGGCAAGGCTCGTGACATTCACTGGCTGCTCTGGGTGGTTGCCGCAGGCTTCGTTGTGTACTTCGCGCGCGGCCCGCTTGAGGCGTTGCTCGGCGCATAGCGCTACTGCGAAAGCAGGCAAAGGGGCACTTGGTGTTGCCCGGCTCGGCCGGAAGCAACACCAAGTGCCCCTTTGCCGTAGTCGCCCATCGAGTTTGTCGAGATGAACGATGCTTGGTCTCAACAAGCTCAACCGGCGTGGGCGCGACCGGCGCGCGAAACTAGGGCGTGTCTCCTATATGCGTAGCCAGGTCAGGATCGCTGCGATCACGACCCCTGCACGGTACGTGACCGCGAGTTTGTCGTAGCGTGTCGCGAGTCCGCGCCACTGCTTCATGAGGCTGAATG
>JAIUOH010000018.1 GCA_020161315.1 Actinomycetota bacterium
ACGTTGCGCAAGAGCTCAACGGCCGACCACGCAAAACGCTCGGCTGGGAAAACCCAGCCGAGCGTTTTAGCAGCTATATTCAGCCCTAACAATCACCCCGGTGTTGCAACGACCGGACGAATCCGCCAAGCGTGCGGTGACCCCGCTGCCTGTACGCGGTGCATTCTGCCCACAGCGTTTCGTGGATCGGTGCACATCGACCAGGCACACGCTCGATTACTGCACCATAATTGAGACCAGACGCCGTGGTCTCTGACCACCGAGCAACGCTGCTGCGGAAGGAGCACGCACATGACCGACGCGTACATTTACGATGCGGTGCGCACGCCGAGAGGCAAGAACCGAGGCGGTGCGCTGCACGGCACAAAGCCGATCGACCTTGCTGTAACGGTGATCGACGCCATTCTTGAGCGAAACCCGGGGCTTAACCCCGAGCTCATCGACGACGTCGTGCTTGGCGTGGTGTCACCGGTGGGGGAGCAAGGAGGCGACATCGCCCGCGCAGCCTCGTTGCTCTCAGGGCTGCCCGAGTCGGTTGCTGGTGTGCAGGTCAACCGCTTCTGCGCGTCAGGCCTCGAGGCGGTCAACCTCGCGGCACAGAAGGTCGCCTCAGGCTACGAGCAGTGGGTGCTCGCAGGCGGCGTCGAATCGATGAGCCGCGTGCCGATCGGCAGCGACGGTGGCGCCTACTTTCAAGACCCGACCACCGGTTACGATCAGTACTTTGTGCCGCAGGGCATCGGTGCCGACCTCATCGCCACGATTGAGGGTTTCAGCAGGCAAGATGTAGACGCATTCGCAGCGAGATCGCAAGAGCGTGCCGAGACCGCCTGGGCTGAGGGACGCTTCAAGAACTCGATCATTCCCGTGACAGACATCAACGGCGTCGTGCTGCTCGATAACGACGAGCATCGCAGGCCCGGGTCGACCGTCGAGTCGCTCGGTGCACTCCCGGCAAGCTTTGCGGCGATGGGAGAACAAGCAGGCTTCGACGCGGTCGCCTTGCAGAAGTACCACTCGATCGAGCGCATCAACCACGTGCACGGCCCCGGCAACTCGTCTGGCATCGTCGACGGCGCCGCCCTGCTGCTCGTCGGCACCAAGGCAGCCGGGGAGGCGGCTGGGCTGAAGCCCCGAGCCCGCATCATCGCCACCGCCGCAATCGGCTCAGAACCAACCATCATGCTGACTGGGCCAACCCCAGCGACCATGAAAGCACTCGACCGCGCGGGCCTCGACGTCACCGACATCGACCTGTTCGAACTTAACGAGGCATTCGCGGCGGTCGTCATGAAGTGGCAAAAGGATCTCGGCATTCCTGATGACAAGGTCAACGTGAATGGCGGCGCGATCGCCCTCGGGCACCCGCTCGGAGCCACTGGGGCGATGATCCTCGGAACCCTGCTCGATGAGCTCGAGCGACGCGACCTGAGGCGCGGGCTTGCGACGCTTTGCGTGGGCGCTGGCATGGGGGTTGCCACCATCATCGAACGAGTTGAAGCGTAAGGGGCCGAGAGCATGACCGAACAAGCTGGCGCGATTCGTTACGAGCGCGACGCAGAGGGCATTGTGACCCTCACTATTGACGACCCGAACGGCCCCGTCAACCTGATGAACCAGGTGTTCAAGACCTCGCTTAAGCAGGTGGTCGACCGCCTGTACGAAGAGCGTGAGCAGGTGAGCGGGGTGATCCTCGCATCGGCGAAAAAGACGTTCTTTGCCGGCGGTGACCTCGAAAGCCTCGCGAGCGCGAGCCCCGAGCGCGCCAAAGAAGAGACCGCGTACGTGAACGACATGAAGTCAGACATGCGCAGGCTCGAGACGCTCGGCAAGCCAGTGGTTGCCGCGATCAACGGGGCGGCGCTCGGTGGCGGGCTCGAGGTGGCGCTCGTGGCGCATTACCGCGTCGCCGCCGAGCTGCCTGGCACGCGCATCGGGCTGCCCGAGGTGAGCCTGGGCCTGCTGCCGGGCGGCGGCGGCATCACGCGTATGGTGCGCATGCTGGGGCTGCAGAAAGCGCTGAGCGATGTGATCTTGCCCGCAACGAAGTTCACGGTGCAGGGGGCGCTCGAAGCAGGCCTGATCGATGCTGTCGTGCCGGGCATTGATGATCTGCTGCCAGCCGCCCGCGACTGGATTCGCGAGCACCCCGAGGCGGCGAAGCCGTGGGATCAGAAGGGCTTCAGACTGCCCGGTGGTGCGCCCACCTCGCCGTCAATGGCTTCGATGCTGCCAGCAATGCCTGCAATGCTTCGCAAGCAGATCAAGGGTGCACCGATGCCCGCCCCGCGCGCGGCGCTTGCCGCGGCCGTCGAGGGCGCCTACGTCGACTTCGACACGGCATCGCTCATTGAGACGCGCTACTTCGTGCACCTGACACACGGGCAGGTTGCGAAGAACATGATCAAAGCGATGTTCTTTGACCTCGCGGCGATCAATAAGGGCGCGAGCCGGCCGCAGGACTACCCGGCGTCTCGCCCCGCGAAGGTTGGCGTGGTTGGCGCGGGCATGATGGGGGCGGCGATCGCCTACGTCACCGCGAAGGCTGGCATTGACGTCGTGCTAAGAGATGTGTCGCTCGAAGCCGCCGAGAAAGGCAAAGACTACGGTCGCGCGCTCGAGACGAAGGCAGTGGCACGCGGCAAGACGACGCCTGAGAAGAGTGAGGCGCTGCTCGCCCGCATTCAGGCCACGGGCTCTGTTTCTGACTTTACCGGCGTCGACTTTGTGATCGAGGCCGTGTTCGAGTCGGTGCCGGTGAAGCAGGGGGTGTTTCACGAGATCGAAGACATCGTCGCGCCCGACGCGGTGCTCGGCTCGAACACCTCGACCCTGCCGATTACGGTGCTTGCGGGCGGGGTGAAGCGGCCCGCTGACTTCATCGGGGTGCATTTCTTCTCGCCGGTCGACAAGATGCCGCTCGTCGAGATTGTGCGTGGCGAGCAGACGAGTGACGCGGTGCTCGCGAAAGTCTTCGATTACGTGCTTGCGATTCGCAAGACGCCGATCGTAGTGAACGACTCGCGCGGCTTCTTTACCTCGCGCGTCATTAGCAAGTTCATGGCCGAGGCCGTCGCGGCGGTTGCCGAGGGGGTTGAGCCCGCGAGTGTCGAGCAGGCAGCGCTGCAGGCTGGCTACCCGTCGGGTGCGCTGCAGCTGACCGATGAGCTGACGCTTTCGCTGTCGCAGAAGATTCGACTCGAGACGCGGGCCGCTATTGAAGCCGAGGGTGGCGTATGGGTCTCGCACCCCTCGGAGCGCGTGATTGACGAGCTGGTCGCGCTTGGTCGCATCGGTCGCCGCGCGGGCAGGGGTTTTTACGAGTACGACGAATCGGGTGCGCGGGTCGGCATCTGGCCTGGCCTACGAGAGATGTATGGTGCGGGATCGCTCGAACTACCCCTCATTGACCTGCAAGAGCGCATGCTCTTTGCTGAGGCGCTTGATGCAGTCAGGTGCCTCGACGAGGGAGTGTTGACTTCGGTGGCCGACGCAAATATTGGGTCGATCTTCGGTATCGGGTTTCCGGCGTGGACGGGCGGCGTGTTGCAGTACGTGAATCAGTACGAGGGCGGGCTGCAGGGTTTTGTCGATCGCGCGCGGGAGCTTGCAGCCACGTATGGCGAGCGGTTTGAGCCACCGGTGTCGCTTGTGGAGCGGGCGGCGACGGGGCAGATGTTCGTTTAGATTGTGGCTGTGGCGGGCCCGCGACACGCTCGTTTTGCGTGAAGCAGCGAAGCTCGCTATAGTTGTACAGTCGAGGCCGACAGATGAAAATCAGAACGCCTCACGAGGTGCAGCGAAAGCCGCGTCTCGGGTCCTTAACTCAGTTGGTAGAGTGCCTGCTTTGCAAGCAGGATGTCAGGAGTTCGATTCTCCTAGGATCCACCACCAGAACCCCGCGCAGCGCGCGGGGTTCTTTCGTTTTTTTGCAACGGTAGCCTTTGACTATGGAACCGATCTTGCTTGCAACATTGCTACCTTCGGACTTCGATCCGACAGAATGTAAGCTGCACTTTGCGGTGTTCAACGGTGAATCTTATCCGATCGATGCACTTGGGAACGACCCCGATCGATGGCAGCAATGGAATTCGTGGCGCAACGTCAATAATGACTTCAACCGACAGTTCATCTTCTCGCTTGCGCAAGACCGTCATGACCCCACACTCTGGCTGTTTGGCGGCATCTGGGAGGTCGTGGGTCGTGGGTTAGGGACACGGCAGCACTCCTACGATGTGGTTCTTCGTGACGACTTGATGGGCCCATACATTAAGAGACTTTACGTGCGCGTGGCACTCTCGGGTCGCAACCGCCGCCGAAACATGGAGGCTTGTCTCAACGATATGGCGGTTGCGATGATCATTGAAGAACCCTTTGCGGGTGACCCGTTCCCAGGGCATGATCGCATCAATCATTCGCTTGCCGAGATACAGGAAATAGTGAAGCTAGGGCGACCTGACTGGCGGATTGCTCTGGAACATATGAAAGGCGTCTACGTCATTCACGACGTAATAACCGGCGAGCCTTATGTGGGCTCAGCCTATGGCGACACGGGGATCTGGCAACGTTGGTCCAATTACGCCCACACGCTCCACGGCGACAACATCGGCCTGAAAGCACACCTCGCCAACACTGGTACGGATTACTTCAAGACAAACATGCGTTTTGCCCTGCTGGAGTTTTGGTCAATGCGAACTGACGACCAGCATGTAATCGACCGTGAGACGTATTGGAAGGGAGTGCTGGTTTCCAGGTCGCTCGGACATAACAGGAACTAAGCGATTGAGCCAGCGTTGATGAGTTAACGGAGGATCCGTGCCTCTCATTTGAGGTGGTTTGTACCTGCGGGGTTCTTTCATTTTGCTGCTGAACTCCAGTCGCAAAGGGTATGGTGAGCCATGTCAGTGGTTCAGAGAATCTCCGTGGATCCTGCGGTCGCGCATGGCAGCCCGGTTGTCAGGGGAACCTGCATGCGTGTTTCGGACATTCTCTCGTTGCTCGCGTCAGGCGCTTCTGAGGATGAAATTCTCGAGGACCATCCGTATCTCACCCGAGAAGACATCAGGGCTGCACTAACGTACGCAGCGATGCAGAATGATCACGCTATCTTGATTGCTTCTTAGCGCATGCGTTTTCTGGTCGATGCGATCAAGTCAGGGCAACAACTCATCAAATTGCGCTGAGACAGGATGTGCGCTTGCAGAAGAGAGCCAGTGTTTCACATGAAACATTCGCTCGGCACACGTGAGGATCGATCCCGCGTCGTGCCTTGAAATCACTTTGTCGGTGGTGCCATGTAGCCTTATGCAAATCTTGTCGGCCAGGATGCGGAGGTACGCGACTTGCAGAACATCGATGATCTGAAGTATCGCGCCCGGGTTCGCGGGTGCCTACTCGGGGGAGCGATTGGCGATGCGCTTGGGGCTCCGGTCGAATTCTGGGGCAGCGAGAGAATCTTTGCCGAGTGTGGCCCCGATGGGGTTACTGAATATCTGCCCGGCCCGTATGGCGGCGGCCAGAAGTACGGTCAGATTACCGACGACACACAGATGACGCTCTTCACGGTTGAAGGCATGATTCGCGCCTCGGTGCGTACCGACCGAGGCATTGGATTCACGGTGGGGGTCTTGCATCACGCGTACGACAGGTGGCTCGACACCCAGCTGCTCGCAGGCCCAGACGGGTCGCGAGACGGCTGGCTGATTCAGCAGCAGTGGCTCTACTCACAGCGGGCACCGGGCAACACCTGCATGTCTTCACTCATCGATGCTCGCGAAGGCGGGGCCAGAATCGCAAAGTTTGGCGAGCGCACTGAGAATCACTCGAAGGGGTGCGGCGGGGTCATGAGAAGTGCGCCTTTCGGTTTGATACCCCCGCGTGGCTCGGGCAGCTTCAACTGGCAATTCGATTCGGCAGCCAAAGCGGCTTCGTACACCCACGGGCACCCGACCGCGCAGCTCGCGTCCGGCGCACTCGCGGTGTTGGTCGCAGCGATTGTGAATGCTCAAACACTCGACGAGGCAATCGCAACCACAATCGAGCACCTTCGCACGCGCAAGCATCACGAAGAAACGCTGAGCGCAATCGATCAGGCGATTGCTGCAGCGAAGAGCCCACCCAGCATGAAGGCAATCGAGGCGCTAGGCGGCGGGTGGGTCGCAGAAGAAGCCCTCGCAATTGCCATCTACGCGACGCTGGTGCACCCCGGCCCTGAAGATGTGCTCAAGGCGCTCTCGCTCGCGGTGAGCCACTCGGGCGACAGCGACTCGACCGGCGCCATCTGCGGCAACATTCTTGGTGCGCTTCATGGTGAGTCCGCGTTGCCTGTCGAGCTGCTATTCGAGCTCGAGGGTCGCGGCACCCTGCTGGAGCTTGCCGACGACTTCATTAACGAGTTCACGAAGTCGGGGCAGCTACATGGAGACTACGGCCCGTACACGCGCTGGAACACCCGCTACCCCGGCTGGTAGCTCGTGAAGCTTAGAGCCGCTCGAAGACCATCGTCGCCTGTACGCGGTCGCCGCCACCAAGACCTTTGCTGCCCGACGACGCGGTGCTGATGGTGTGCAAACGGTAGCCGAGCGCGGCCTGACGGTTAATCACGTCTTCGAGTTCGGTGAGGTTACCTGAGCCGGCACCCCAGAGTTTCTCTTTGAGAATCACTTGTAGCACCACATAGCTCATGCCGGTCTGAGCGGGCCGCACCTGGGCGCCCGAGACAGCCTCCTTCTCAATGTGTTCGATCATGCCGCCGATGCCGCCGGGCTGTGGCTCTGCAGGTTTGACCCGCTCGGTCCAGTTCTGGCCATCCCACCAGCGCTGCGTGCCTGATCCATCGTCGTACCAACCAGCTTGTGTTTCAGCCATAAGTGTCTCCTGTGTTCGGGGGAAAGGGGTGACGTTCGCGGTATGTGGAACGTACACGGAACATCTACACCGATCGTTTCATGGCTTCACGAGCAGAACTAGACCCCACGCGGGTCAGATACCGTTGAACCATGACAGGTCAGCCCGCAGCCTCCGACGCCCCAGCCCCCGCATTTCGCAAGCTGGAGATCTGGCCCCTAGAGACCGAGCGTCTCACGCTGCGCCCGGCAGAGCTCGCAGACGGCGAGGTGCTCTGGCTGCACCGAGGCCTGCCCGAGGTTGGCATGTGGCTCGGCTGGCACCCGGTCGACCGTGACGACTGGAACAAGACCTACCCTGAGAAGCACGCCGACTATCTCGTGGTCGAACTGAACGGCGAGATTATCGGCGACCTCATGCTGCGCACCGGCGATGGCTGGGGGCAGCGCGAGGTCAAAGATCAGGCCGTCGCAGTACAGGCCGAGCTCGGCTGGACCTTCGCGCCCGAGGCAGGCGGTAAGGGCTACGCCACCGAGGCAGTAGAGGCACTCATGGGGGTCTGCTTCGAGCACCTCGGCATGCGCCGCATCGAGGCGGGCGCTTTCGCCGCGAATGAGCCCTCATGGCGGCTCATGGAGCGAGTTGGCATGCGCCGCGAGTCGTACTCCGTGAAAGAGTCGCTGCACCGCGACCTCGGATGGGTCGACGGTGTGCTCTACGCGATGCTCGCCGACGAGTGGTACGAGCGGCGCGCGACACAGGAAGCGCATCACCCAAAAGGTTGATATCTAGTTCACCCACTTTCGCGATGACGCCGATAGGCGTGGCTGCTGAAGTGGAAGCATGGCCCAAACACGTGAACGCACGCACCTCTCAGACCTCTTAACCTCGCGCCGCGGCGCCTGGGTCTCGCTCTCGATCGGGTTGCTCGTCATGATCGGACTCTTCGGAGTCTTCGGTGGTGCCAAAGCACCCGCCCGCAATGCTCAGGCCCCTGAGACTTCAGAATCAACACAGGCGGCAGAGCTGCTCGAGAAGTTTCCGGGTGCAGATCAACAAACGGTGCTCGTGGTCGCAACCCGCACCGACAGTGGCGCACTCACCGCGCCCAATACTGAGGCGCTGAGGGCGCTTGCGCCGATCCTCGCCACAGCAAATGAACCGGTGCTCAGCGAAGACAAAAAAGCTGCTGTGCTCGTCACCCCGATCAGCGTCGGTGAAAGCAACACCGAAACGGCAGACACGGTTGAGGCGCTGCGAACGCAACTTGCCGAACACACACCAAAGGGCATACAACTGCTGGTCACCGGCGGCCCAGCCTTCGGTGCCGACGTAGCAGCGTCGTTCGAGGGTGCCGACTTCACGCTTTTGCTCGTTACGATCTTGATCGTGGCGGTGCTGCTCATCGTCACCTACCGCTCGCCCGTGCTGTGGTTGATACCGCTCGCTGTCGTCGCGCTGGCCGACGGGCTCGCGGGTCGCGTGACCGCCGCTGCCGGGGCACTTTGGGATCTGCAATTCGATGCGGGCATTATCAGCGTGCTGGTTTTCGGAGCGGGCACAAACTACGCTCTGTTGCTGATTTCGAGGTATCGCGAAGAGCTCGGCACACACGAGGATCATCGCCAGGCGCTCAGTCGGGCGGTACGCAAGACGGCACCCGCGATTCTTGCCTCGAACATCACGGTTGTGCTCGCACTGCTCACGCTGGTGCTCGCCGTGATTCCCGGCACCCACGGGCTTGGGGTCGCCTCTGCGACTGGGTTGCTCATCGCGCTTGCGGCAGTGTTGCTCGTGTTGCCGCCCGCGCTCGCGGTCTGCGGCAGGGGCATCTTCTGGCCGTTTGTGCCACGCCCTGGTGAGGAGCGCGCGCAAGAGACAAAGAAGCAGCCCGGTCGAGTCTGGCGCGGGGTCGCAACTGCGGTTGTGGGTAAGCCCCTGCGTAGCCTAGTGCTCGGACTGGCCGTGCTCTGCGTCATGGCAATGGGGCTCGTCGGAACCTCGGTTGGCCTTGACCAGGTCGAAAAGTTCAGAGTGCAGTCAGAGTCTGCCGAGGGGCTCGAGTTGCTGTCGCAACACTTTGCACCCGGTGAGGCCCAGCCGGTGCTGATCGTGACCGAGAGCTCGGCGGCCGCCGCGGTGGTCGCCGCGGCAAAAGACATCGACGGCGTGGTGCGAGCGCACCCCGCGGGCACCACTGATGATGGCGCACTGACCAAGGTCATGGTGACCAGCGAATACCTGCCGAGTTCGCCGCAGAGCCTCGCGCAGATCGGTGAATTGCGCGAGGCCGTGCACGCGGTGCCCGAGGCCAATGCCCTGGTCGGCGGGGCGGTTGCGACCGACTTCGACGCTCGCGATGGCAACCAGCGCGACTTCTGGTTGATCGCGCCACTCGTGCTCGCAGTCAGCTTCGTGGTGCTCATGCTTCTGCTGCGGTCGCTGATTGCGCCGGTGGTGCTGCTCATCATTAACTGTGTGAGTGCCGTCGCGGCGATTGGTGCTGGGGCATGGCTGAGTCGCGTGTTGCTCGGTCAAGATGCGTTGGATCTGCAAGTGCCTCTGCTCGCATTTCTCTTCTTGGTGGCGCTCGGCATCGACTACACGATCTTCCTCGTGCACCGCGCTCGCGCCGAGGCGATCACTCTCGGTACAAGCCGCGGCATGATCGAGGCCGTGGCCCACACCGGTGGCGTGATCACGAGCGCCGGCCTGGTGCTGGCTGGAGTGTTCGCCGCGCTGGGGGTGCTGCCGCTCGTCACGCTTGGCCAGCTCGGCCTCATCGTCGGCATTGGCGTGCTCATCGACACCTTGCTCGTGCGCGTAGTGATCGTGCCGGCAGTGTTTGGTGTGATCGGAGATCGCATTTGGTGGCCAGGCCACCTTGGGCAGACGCAGGCAGAATAGAACCATGAGTCTTGTGAACTCGCCTCTGGCGCGCACCACCACAGGTGGGCCTGCCAAAGCGAGCCCGACAGTGCGGGCGATGGAGGTGGGGCAGCACCTCATAGTGCTGTTGCTCACGCTGGTCGGCGTGATTCGAGCGATCGGTGACGGCACCCCGACCGCGGCGGCGGCGGTCTGCGGGCTGGCGGTGCTCGGGTGGCACACTGTCGGCACGATCCTGCCTGCAAAGACGCGATCTGAGCGCCTAGTCGCATGGTGGCTCATCGGTTTTGTGGTGATCTGGGTTGCTGTGGTTGTGGTGTCTGCCGAGTTTGTCTGGCTTGCCTTCTTGCTCTGGCTGCTTGCCGGCCACCTGCTGCCGCTGCACTGGGGCCTGCTGTTTTCTGGCGTTGTGCTTGTCGTCGTGATCGTGGCACCGATCTTGCATCACGGCGCAACTAGCTACGCGAACGTGCTGGGGCCCGCCATAGGCGGGGTCTTCGCGTTTGGCATCTCGCGGGGCTACCTGCAGCTGTTGCGCGACGCCGCTGAACGTGAGCGGCTGGTCGTCTCACTCACGAGCGCCCAGCAAGAAACGGCCGAGCTGCAAGACGAACTTGCCCTCGCCCAGCGGCACTCTGGCGTGCTCTCGGAGCGCACCCGGCTCGCGCGCGACATTCACGACACTGTTGCGCAGGGGCTTTCGTCGATCAGGCTACTCTCGCACGCGGCCGCTGGCCGCGCAGCAGACGAAGCGGTGAAGCGCACTTTTGTGCAGGTCGAAACGCTCGCGGGCGACAGCCTTGTGGATCTGCGTAGGATCATCGAAGCGCTTGCCCCCGCCGAGCTCGAAGATGGTGCGCTCGCTGCGGCGCTGCGACGGCTACTCGACCGCACGGGTGAGGAGGGTGGCCTGCTCGTCGAATTGCACGCCGACGACTCGCTGCCGCAGCTTTCGACCGAGGTCGAGGTTGCGCTGCTGCGCACCGCTCAGTCGGCGCTCGCAAACGTGCGCCAGCACGCGGGGGCGACTCGCGTCGTGGTGAGCCTGATCGATGCCGACGATTCGGTGCGCCTTGACCTCATCGACGATGGCTCGGGTTTCGACGTGGGGGAGTTGGAGCGCCACACCGGCGGCGACGGGGCATCGAGCTATGGCCTGCGATTTATGCGTGCGCGCCTCAGGGAACTCGGGGGCGGGCTCGACATCGAGAGCGCGCCCGGTGAGGGCACCGCGATCTCGGCGTACCTTCCGATTTACCAAGCCAGTCATTCAACGAGCGAGGAGTCCGAATGAGCATCTCGGTGCTGCTGGTCGATGATCACCCGGTCGTGCGCAGCGGGTTGCGCGCGGTGCTCGACACGGCGGGGCCGGCACTCGACCAGGCCCGGCCGGAGCCCGACCGGGCGCATGCGGTGCGGGTGGTTGGTGAGGCGGCGACGGGCGAGGAGGCACTCGTGCTCGCTGCGCACCTGCGCCCCGATGTGGTGCTCTGCGACCTGCGCCTCGGTGCTGGCATCGACGGCGTGCAGACCACCGCCCGGCTGCGCGAGCTTGATCCGGCACCCGCGGTGCTCATTCTCACCACCTTCGATCGCGACGCCGAAATTCTCGGCGCTATCGAGGCGGGAGCCGCCGGATACCTACTCAAAGACGTTCACCCGGGCGCGATCCTCGAAGGTATTCGGCGTGCGGCCGCCGGCGAGACCGTGCTCGCCCCTGAACTGCAATCTCGCGTGCTGAGAGGAATGCGTGAGCCGCTGCCCAGGCTCACCGATCGCGAGACCGAGGTGCTGCGATTGCTCGCGACCGGGGCAACGAACCGCGAGATCGCAAAAACCCTCTTCGTCGCAGAGGCGACAGTGAAGACGCATATCGCCCACATCTGCACGAAGCTCGGCGTCGACAGCCGCTCGAAAGCGGTGCACGCCGCCCAAGAGAGCGGCCTGTTGTAGGCAGCGAGGTGCAGGCGTGCGGCACGTGCCGCACCGGGCCTCAATAACCATCACACCACACTGATCGAAAGGATCACCCATGAAACGTCTACTCAATGCCTCGTTCATCTACATGCTGCTCGGCGTCACCTCCGGCCTCTTCTACCGCGAGTTCACGAAAATGAACGGGTTTCCTGAGGGCAAATTCACGCAGCTCGGGCTCGCACACACCCACCTGCTTACCCTCGGCTTTATTGTGCTGCTCATCGTGCTGGGGCTCGAGAAGATCTTCGGCATCTCGCGCAGCCCTAAGCTCTTTGCGTGGTTCTTCTGGCTATACAACGCTGGCGTCGTGCTCACCTCGGCCATGCTGATCTGGCACGGTAGCCTGACCGTGCTCGGCCAGCAGTCGAACCACATGATCGCGGGTATCGCGGGCATCGGGCACATTCTGATCACCGCCGGTATGATCGTGTTCTTCGTCGCTTTGCGCCGTGCCGTGTTGCGCCGTGAGCCGGCAGCGGCAGCGGCAGCATCAGAGGTGACCGCCGAGTTCGATAGGCTGAGCGAATGAGCACAGGATCACACGCAGAGTTGCAGCTTGAGAATGACGTCTTCAGGGTCACGAAATGGACGATCGAGCCCGGCGGGCATATTCCGATGCACCGCCACGAGTACGAGTACGTCGTGATTCCAATGGTCACCGACAGCATGCACGTCGTGAACGCCGATGGCAGTGAGTTCGATGCCGCGCTTGTGACCGGTCAGAGCTACACTCGTGCTGCCGGCGCCGAGCATCAGATCGAAAACCGCACGTCGGCAAACGCGGTGGTCTTTGTCGAGGTCGAGCGCCTCGCCTAGTCGCGGGCGACAGTATGGCTAAGACGTCACTCATTACAGGAGCCAGCTCGGGCCTCGGTGCCGAGTATGCGAGGCAGCTTGCGGCCCGTGGCGACTCACTTATATTGGTCGCGCGGGATCAGCGAGCGCTCGAAGCGCTCGCTGCAGAACTGCGTCAGGCACACTCTGTGGGCGAGGCGAGCGTAGAGGTGCTCTCGGCAGACCTCACCAACGAGGCAGACCTTGCGCGCGTGGTCGCGCGGCTCTCAGATGAGTCGCACCCGGTTGACAGGCTCATCAACAACGCCGGCATCGGCCTGCCGCTCGAGTTTGAGCGCAATGACATCGATGTCGAGGTTGGGCATCTCAGGCTGCACAACGAGGTGCCAATGCGCTTGACCCACGCCGCGCTGCAGGGCATGCTTGCGCGAGGCAGCGGGCAGATCATCAACGTAGCTTCGGTTGCCGCGTTCATTCCGCGCAGCACCTACTCTGCGGTGAAGCAGTGGCTCGTCATGTTCTCGCGCTGGGCAAACGCTCGTTATAAGAAGCGCGGGGTTACCGTGACCGCGGTTTGCCCCGGGTACACGCACACCAACTTTCACGAGCGCCTTGGCCTGCCGCCGGGCCAGGAGGGCGTGCCAGGCTGGATGTGGCTCGACGCACCGGCCGTCATCGCCGAGTCGCTGCGCGATGTCGATCGTGGCAAGGCTGTGTCGATTCCCTCGTTCAAGTACAAGGTGCTCGCGCGCATCGCGATGGTCGCGCCGAGCCAGCTCACAGCCAAGATCGGAGAGCGCGGGCGCTGAGCCACGCTCGGGGAACGAGGCCGGTCGGCACGAGCGCGGGGTTTTGAATTGCGCGCAGATCCATCCGCGCGCGGTGCGCGCTCCCGCCAGACCCGGCCATGCGCACAATTCAAAACCCCGCACTCGCGACGTGACAACGAGCCAGCGCTACCCAGCGTGGTAGAGGCGGGTCACCGACTCGATGAGCTCTGCAATCTTGTCTGGTGGGTCGCTGCGCCACCAGGCGATGCGCACCGGAATGCGCGGTGCGTCGGTGATGGGCAGGAACGTGACACCTGGCCTGGAGTGCTGTGCCGCCGTAGCCTCTGCCGTCGTGCCCACACCGATGCCTGTCGCGATACCGTTGAGCCAATCGTCGAGATCTGTCGACTCGACAAAGCGCTCGGGTGCAGGCCCACCATCCCACAGCGCTTTGCTCGTAGTGCCGGTGCGTGAGTCAGCGAGCACAGTACGCGAGGCAAAGTCTCGCATGTGCAGGCTGCGACGCCGTGCCCACAGCGGGTCATCGCTCGAGAAAGCGGCGATGCGGCGTTCAAGCCCTACTACGGCGCTTGCGAATTTTGTGGGGTCGGGTGTGACGCGCATGATTGCCGCATCACAGCGCCCCTCGGCGAGCCCTGAAGTGGGGCTCGTATGGCGAATCAGTTTGAGCTCGGTCTCGGGGTGGGCTTTTGCCCAACCTCGCTGAAACGCGGTTGTGTGCCGGCCGAGGGCTGCCCAGGCATAGCCGAGTGTGAGTTGCCCGTGCTGTTCTCGTGCAAGCGCGTTCAGTTGTTCGGCGTTCGCGAGCACTCGCCTCGCCTGTGGCAGCAGCGCTTCGCCGAACGCGGTTGGTTCGCAGCCGTGCCTGCCTCGGTGCAGCACTCGCTGGCCGAGCGCCTGTTCGAGGCTTGCGATCCCGCGTGACACCGCGGCCTGCGAAACGTGCAGTGTTTCGGCGGCACCCGTGAGTGTGCCGAGCTCTGCCGCGACGGTAAAGCAGCGCAGCTCACGCAACGACCATTCCATACGATAACCGTATAGAAGTCGAGAAACTTGCACAACACGTATGGAAGACGGGCAACTAGGGTTGAGCCGTGACCAGCCACACCTCGACCCCTGAAGCAGCTCCCGCAGTAGCGCCTGACCCAATGAGTGCTGCGCGGGTGGGCACAGCAGATGTTCATGCTGCGGCCGAGAAGCCCGCAGGCAAGGGCCTCGGCAAGGGAATCACGCTGGCGCTCGGTGCCTCACTCAGCAATCAGGTCGGTGCGGCAACCGGAGCGCTCGCGTTTCCCTCGATCGGCCCCGTCGGTGTCGTTGCGGTCAGGCAGCTGATCACCGCAGCAGTGCTCGTGCCGATCGGCCGACCACGCTTTCGCAGCATGACCTGGGCACAGTGGTGGCCGGTGCTGTGCCTCGGTGTCGTCTTCGGTGTCATGAACACGAGCGTCTACATCACCATTGACCGCCTTGGTCTCGGGCTCGCGATCACCCTCGAGTTCTTGGGGCCGCTCGCCATTGCGATCCTCGCATCTCGTCGCGCGATCGACCTGCTGTGCGGTGTGCTTGCCGCGGTCGGAGTCGTGGTGCTCGTGAACCCAAACCCCAGCACCGACGTGCTCGGTGTGGCGATCGGTGTCGTCTCGGGCATCGCCTGGGGGTGCTACGTGCTGCTGAACCGCAAGATCGGTCAGCGCATGCCGGGGCTGCAGGGGGCTGGTGCCGCAAGCCTCGTCTCGGCGGTGATGTGGGTGCCGATCGCGATTTTCTGGTTTGCGGCGCACCCGCCAGCCCTCTGGGCGATCGGCTTCGCCGTGATCTGTGCACTACTTTCTTCGGTTGTGCCATTCTCAATCGATCTCATCGCGCTGAGGCGAGTGCCCGCCGGCCTCTTTAGTACGCTGCAGAGCATGCATCCGGTGTGGGCCGCCATCGTTGGTCTCGTCATGCTGCACCAGGTGCTGACGCTGCAGGAGTGGCTTGGCATTGCGCTTGTGGTGCTCAGCAACGTGCTGGTGACGACAACGAGCATGCGCCGCGAGCGGCGCTGATCCAACGCCTGTAATGACTTGCGAAACTCGAGAGGTGACGGGCATAGACTGACGTCATGACCGAGTGGCGAAGCGATGTGCTTGGCGATGAGTTTGAGTGTACCGATATTGATCTCGGCGAAGACTTTGAGGGGCCGCTCGTTGCGACGCTCGTGAGGGCGCTGCCAGGGCCGCTCGGCTTTTTCGACAGGCTCTTTGGCCGCACACGAGAGCTTGAGCAATGCGATGTGCTCTATGTGCACGGTTGGAGCGACTACTTCTTTCAAAAGCGTGTGGCGCGCTTCTTTACCTCGCGCGGTGCTCGGTTCTTTGCCCTCGACCTGCGCAAGTACGGTCGAAGCCTGCGTGAGGGGCAGACATTTGGTTACATCGAGGATCTCGATGAGTACGACGCCGAGATCGGTGCGGCGATAGATATCATTCGGGGCGGTTCGAATGCGGGCAGCAATGGGGCTGGCACTGAATCTGGGCGGCAACGCAAACTGGTGCTGCTCGGCCACTCGACTGGAGGCCTCGTGCTGAGCCTCTGGGCGCATCGACACCGCGGCATTGCCAATGCCCTCGTGCTCAACAGCCCTTGGCTCGAGCTGCAGATCAGCGGCACGGCGAGGCGTGCAATTGCCCCGATGATCAACCTGCACGCGAGATATGGCTCACACGAGACGGCGCTGCCGCAGCTTGACTTCGGTTTCTACGCACAGGCGCAGCGGACAAACAACACCTCTGAAGATGCTGCCGCGGTGAACCCGGCATGGCGACCAGAGCACGCGATGCCGGTGCGCGCGGGCTGGTTGAAGGCGATCATCACCGGGCACGAACGCATCGCTGCAGGCATTAACGTGGGCGTGCCGACGTGCATGCTGCTCTCTGCGCGATCTGAGTTTCGGCTGAACTGGAACGATGCGATGCTGCGTGCCGACACCGTGCTCGACGTCGAGGCGGTCGCAAAAGCCAGCCTGCGCCTCGGCCCATCGATCACGATCGAACGCATCGACGGCGCACTGCACGACGTGTTTCTCTCGGAGCCCGCAGTGCGCGCCGAGGCCTACGATCGCCTGGAACGGTGGTTGCGTGGCTGGCTGGCCGCGGGCGAGGTGACAGATCATCGTTTATGAAGCCGATAAGCTCAGTACATAACTTGGCGCCCTTGGGATAGCGATATCGCGCGCCACCCCGCTCGAACTCAGTTGTTTGCAGTGGGGTTTACATGTATTGGACGTGCACTATGGACATGAGGGTTGCGCATATGCACCAAGGCGCTCAAAGCAAAGCAACGCTTTGCGCGCCGTATGTGCCGCGAACGCCCCTGTTCGCGGGTGTAGGTTCAGGTCAGGAGCGTGCACTATGGACATGAGGGTTGCTGCCTACGCAGTAGTCGAGCGGCGCGGCAAGCTGCTGCTTACTCACTGGCGCCGCGGGCACCTGCACGGCTGGACATTGCCGGGGGGCGGCATTGATCCGGGCGAGGATCCCCGAGACGCCGTCGTGCGTGAGGTATTTGAAGAGACTGGTCTCGAGGCTCGCGTCGGCAAACTGATCGGCGTCGACTCTCGCGTGATGGTGCGCGAAGAAGTGCCCGAGGGCACTGACCCCGAGTTGCACACGATTCGCATCGTCTACCGTGCGACGGTGAAAGACGGCCCGCTGCGCAACGAGGTCGGTGGTAGCTCTGACGAGGCTCGCTGGGTATCGATTCGCGATATCAAAGGCCTGCGAACGCTTTCCCTCGTGCAGACGGCGATGCGCATGGCGGGTATCGATCAGCGCGGCCGTGCTGGTGGCCGCCGCCCGGGCAACCGTCAGTCGAAGGCAACCAAGCCCTCAAAATAGAGAAGCCGACCGCTGAACAGTGGTTCAGGGGCCGGCTGCCTCGTTGATCGAAAGCTTATGCGCGATCTTCGGGTGCTACCCAGAGCTCGTCATCGCTGCGGAACGCCTGCCACAGTGTGTAGCCGATCGCGCCGGCTGCGGCGACACCAGCACCGATTGCGATGATGCGACCGATGCCCGACTTCTTCTTCGGAGCCTGCAGCAGACCCTGCTGCACGCCGAATGCCTGCACCTGGCGTGCAGCGTCAACGTTCTCCATGCGCTCGAGGCCGCGCACGGTGCTTGCGAGCGCGCTCGCGAGCAGGGGAGCGACGAGCAGACGTGCCTGCGTCGAGGCGCGGCGCGCGCTCTGCACACCGCGGTCGATGGTCGGACGAACACCTTCGAGTGCCTCATTCACGCGAGGTACCACGATCTCGTTGTTCAGGTGCTTTGCCTGGCGCACACCCTCTTGCGCGAGCAGGCCAGCGTGCCCGAGAATCTCGCGCTGCTCGTCGAGCAGCACCTCGGCCTGCGAACGAAGCTTGTTGAGTTCGCGCTTGCGCTTACGTGAGAGTGACATAAGGACCTCCGGCAGTGGATTTAGGGCGTGCCTACTTTCACCACGCTACACGATCCTGCTGTGTGTGCATGTTCGCTTGTTGAGAAGTCACAGCCGCCCTCGCCGGGCGGTGGACCCGAGCGCGGGCTGATCCAATGCCTATTGCAACGCAAGTACTCAGTCAGCTGCCCACGCAACCTCATACAATTGCAGCTATGACTCTTCATTCAGCAGTTGCGACCATCCACACGAACCACGGTGATATCGTGATCAACCTTTTCGGTGATCAGGCGCCGAAGACGGTCAAGAACTTCGTCGATCTCGCCCAGAAGGGCTTCTACGACGGCGTGATCTTTCACCGCATCATCCAGGATTTCATGATTCAGGGTGGCGACCCCGACGGCACCGGCATGGGTGGCCCCGGCTATACCTTCGACGACGAGATTCACCCCGAGCTCGTCTTCGACAAGCCTTACCAGCTCGCCATGGCGAACGCAGGCAAGCGCCGCGACATGACCGGCAAGATCTCGGGCACCAATGGCTCGCAGTTCTTCATCACCACGATGGCTCCGGCTTGGCTCAACGGTAAGCACTCGATCTTCGGCGAGGTTGCCGACGATGCTTCGAAGACCGTCGTCGATGCAATCGCCGCCGTGCCCGTTGGCGCACAGGACCGCCCGCTCGACGCCGTCGTCATGACCGGCATCGATATCGTCGAGGCCTAAGCCGTGTCGTTTGGCGGTAACGGAGCGCCGCAATACGGTGAGCGGGCCGAGCCCGGCCCAGATGATTTCTGTTACCGCCACAAGGATCGCCCGAGCTTTACGCTGTGCCAGCGCTGCGGGCGCACCATCTGCTCAGAGTGTCAGACCGTTTCATCGGTCGGGGTGCTCTGCGCTGACTGCGTGCGCGCCGCGGTGCCGAGCACGGCGACTCGGGCAGGCCGCAAGGCCAGGGTGTTTACCCGCAAGCTGAGCGATCAAGATCGCCCCGTGGTCACCTACACGATCATGGCGATCTGCGGCGTGGTGTTTCTTGCCCAGCTGTTCAGCCGCTGGTTCTTGACCGGAGACTTTGTGACGGCGGCACTCTGGTATGCGCCACTGCACTCGCTGCCCCAGATCTTCGAACCGTGGCGCATGGTCACCTCGATGTTCACCCACTCGCCTGGCTTCATCTTTCACATTCTGTTCAATATGTATGCGCTGTGGCTCTTCGGGCCAAACCTCGAGCGCATGCTTGGTCGGCTCTGGTTCTCGCTGCTCTATGTCTTTGGCGGCCTCGGCGGCTCGCTTGCCGTGATGTTCTGGGTGTACTTCGCGCCGGATCAGCGCTTGGCCCTTACCACTGCGACCGTTGGAGCCTCGGGTGCGATCTTCGCCCTGCTGACCGCAACTTTTGTCGCACTTCGCGCGAACCGGGTGAACGTGACGTCGCTCGCCGTGCTCATCGGCATTAACTTTGCGATCGGCTTTATTCCGGGGTCTTCGATTTCGTGGCAGGCACATCTTGGCGGCATGCTCATCGGCGCACTCACCATGTGGGTGCTGCTCGCGACACGGGGGCCGCGCAAAACAACGATGCGCGCTGTGTCGATGATCGCTCTGGGCGCGGTGCTTGTGGGGCTCGCGTTTGCCTACTTCGTTGTGTCGCCCGTAGTTGTGGGTTAGACGAAGTTATCCACAGGTCTATCCCCAGTTGGGGAGAATTACACCCATGTGATTCGAGTTATTTAGAGGGATTACTTCCACCAGGGCGTCATCATGAAGCCCACGAGCACCAGGCCAAAGCCAACAAAGAGGTTTCCCTGGCCGAGAGCCGGAATGGGCAGGGTGAGCGCGGTCGAGCTTGTGATGTAGAAGACGATGATCCACACGAGCCCGAGTAGCATGAAGCCGAACATGAGCGGCTTGAACCATACTGGGTTGGGTGCTTCGCGGCGCAGCTCAGCCGCCTCAGCCTTGCTGAGGCGGTCTACCTTTTTTGCGCTCTGCTTGCTTACGTCTTTTCCTGCTGCAGCCATGCGAACGATTCTATCCTGATGCCGTCTGGTAAGAAGCGCAGGCTGAGCATGATGGCCTCGTAACACTCCCAGCCTGCGCGCCTAGACTGTCTATATGGCAGGCAGGCACACACCTAGAAAGCGCGGCAGAGCAAAGCTCAGCCCGCTGACTGTGATTGGCGAGCTGCTTTTTCTTAGTGGTCTTGTGGTAGTTGGCTATATCGTTTGGCAACCCTGGTACACCGGAACGGTGGTGGTTGCAGAGCAGGCCAAGTTGGCGGAGCAGTTCTCGGCAACGTTGAAGGCCGCACCTGCGCCAGAGCTGCCCTATGACGGCACGACTCCTGTCGCAGCAAAAGTTCCTATGAACGAAACCTTTGGGCTCATGTACATCCCGGCTTTCGGGTCTACATTTGTGAACAACGTTGCCGAGGGGGTTTCGCGCGCCGAGGTGCTGAATGTCACCGAGAAGGGCATCGGTCACTACGACAAGACGCAGATGCCAGGCGAGCCAGGCAACTTTGCGGTTGCCGCGCACAGGTCTGGCCCGCGCACTACACCCTTCAAAGAGGTGATGAATCTTCGGCTCGGAGATTCGATCTATCTGCAGACCGCCGAGGGCTGGTACACCTACAAGTTCAGGTCTATTGAGTACGTGTTGCCCGAAGAAAGCGACGTGCTGCTGCCGTTCCCACGGCTCGATGGCGTGCCCGGTGTCGATCAGATTTTGACGCTCACCACCTGCCACCCGAAAGACTACGGTGCGAACGAACGAGCCATTGCATACGCGGTGCTTGACAGCTTTAGGCCAGCAAGCGATGGCCCACCAAAGGACTTGGTAAAAGTGAACCCCTCGGTAGCAAAGGCATAGACAATGTTTTCAATACTGTGGCGTTTCTTTCCGGGCCCGGTGTGGCTGAGGCTCGTTGTGATGCTTGCTGTGCTCGCGGGTATCGTCTATGCACTCGTGTACTACGGCTACCCCTGGGTTGCGCAGTTCATGGAAGAAGAAGATCTCTCGACGGTGGGAAGCTGACAACATGACCCGTGTACTAGTGATCGACAACTATGACAGCTTCGTCTACACGCTGAACGGTTACCTGCAACAGTTGGGCGCCGAGACCACTGTGGTGAGAAACGACGAGCTGACCGTGGGTGAGCTTGAGCGATTGCTTGTCGACTACGACGGTGTGCTCATCTCGCCTGGCCCGGGCACCCCGGCAGACGCTGGCGTCTCGATTGCCACCGTGCATCTAGCGATGCGCACCGGCATTCCTCTTCTCGGTGTCTGCCTGGGTCACCAAGCAATCGCTGAGGCGATGGGCGCGACTGTCACGCACGCCGAAGAGCTGATGCACGGCAAGGTGTCACGGGTGACTCACCATGGCGATTCATTCTTTGAAGGTGTCGCAGACGAGTTTCAGGCCACGAGGTATCACTCGCTGGCCGTGGTTCGTGACACGGTACCCTCAGAGCTCGCGATCACCGCAGAGACCGCGGGCGGCATCATCATGGCGCTGCGGCACACCGAGCTGCCAATCTATGGCGTGCAGTACCATCCGGAGTCGGTGCTTACTGAGGGCGGGTACCGGCAGCTCGGCAACTGGCTCGTTGCCTGCGGGTCAACAGGTGCTGCCGAGATCGCGGCAACCTTGTCACCGCTGCTCAGCGCAAAGTAGCTCTGCTCCGCAGCAACTATGCGGCGCAGTAGATAAGAGTGATTTCGGTGCCCTGCGCCTGCTGACCCACCAGAGACTGGTCGGTCACAGGGAATCCCGATGACGATGCGCAGTCGTAGCTTGGCTCGGGTTTGACGCTGGCGAGCCCGTTAAGCATCTGCCTCGCGACCTCAAGAGACTGGCCCTTGACGTCTGGAATCTGCACCTTGCCGCTCGAGACGGTGACACCGATCGAGTCACCGCGTTTGAGCGCTGCGCCGGGCTCGGGTGAGACCTGCAGCACGCGACCTTCTGGGGCCGAAGGATCATCTGCGTTTGACACGCTGCCGACAGTGAGGCCGAGTGCTTCAACCGCATCGGTGTACTGATCGAGCGTCAGACCATCAAAGCTTGGCACCTTGGGGTTCTCTGGCCCGATCGAAACGAAGACCGTAATAGTGGTGTCAACGGCCACGCGCTCACCCGCAGCGGGATCTGTGCGCACCACGTCACCGGCGTCTGTGCCGTCGTCGGTGATCTCTTCAACCACGGGTTTTAAGTCGAGATCGAGCAGCTTGCTCACTGCTTCTTCCTGTTCAATGCCGGCGAGCTTTGGAATCTCCCGGCTGGTCGTCGGCACGATGCTGCTCGGGGCCATAGCCGCCACCCAGAAACCCACAGCCGCGATCACGGCGACGATCGTGAGAATCGATGCCCACACCCACATTACGGGTGGGCGACTCTGCGATCTGTTTGAGCCGCCGGTCTCAGAAAGACGACGCAGCGCGAGATCTGACTCCGACACGTCTTCGCTCGTGTTGAACAGCACCGATGACTGGGCTTCGTTGTCGTTTCCGAGCTTCGGCATAACGCCCGAGGCCGCCAGGCGTAGCGCGTCACGAAACTCAGCGGCGGTCTGAAAGCGGCGGTTACGATCTTTTGCGAGTGCGTGCAGCACGACGCGATCGAGCGGGGCCGAGATCTCAGCATTGTGCGTGCTGGGCGCCTGCGGGCGCTCGCTCACGTGCTGGTACGCGACCGCGACCGCTGTCTCGCCGCGGAACGGAACAAGACCGGCGAGCAGTTCGTAGAGCAGCACGCCCGTTGAGTAGAGGTCGGTGCGGGTGTCGACGGTCTCGCCCTTTGCCTGCTCCGGAGAGAAGTAGGCTGCGGTGCCGAGAATCGCGGTGGTCTGCTGCACGGTTGACGAGGTCTCTGAAACCGCCCGGGCGATGCCAAAGTCCATGACCTTTACCTGGCCACTCTTCGTGATCATGATGTTGGCCGGCTTAATGTCTCGGTGCACCAGGCCTGCGCGATGTGAGTACTCGAGGGCAGTCAACACCGAGTCGACCACTCGGCAGGTCTCGGCGACGGTGAGTCGTTGCTCTGTCGCGAGCTCGCGAAGGTTCTGACCGTCGACGTACTCCATCACAATAAACGGCAGGCGCTGCGGCCCACCCGCAGACTGAATCAGATCGTCGCCAGCGTCGAGCACGCGCACGACGCTGGGGTGGGCGAGCCGCGACGCCGACTGCGCCTCCTGCCGAAAACGAGAGCGAAACTGCTCGTCGTCGGCAAGATTGGCGCGCATGATCTTGATCGCCACCTGGCGACCAAGCTTCACGTCGGTGCCGCGGTAGACAGTAGACATGCCGCCTTGCCCCAACAGCTCGTCGATCGAATAACGACCTGCGAGCATACGCTGGGGACCTTGGGGGGCGGTCTGCGACATCTACTGTTTCTCCTGGTTCTGGCCGATCTAACTAGTTTAGGGTCGTTCGGCGCCGTGCCGGTTCATTGCCCGCTTGCGGTGCTCGAGCCGCTAGCCGTACCGGCGGTGGTTCCACTGGCGCTGCCAGAGGCGTCGGCGCTGCCAGCGGAGGTTGCGGCGGGTGCTTTCACGGTGACGGTGGTGATCGCCGACGACGGCGAAACCTTGGTTACGCCGTTGCCCACGCAGGTCACGGTGTACGAGATCTCGATGGTCTTGTCTGCATCACCGGGGGCGAGCGTAGCGGCCTGCAAGTTTGCGGTCGAGCCCGAGAGGCTCGCGAGAGAGCCTGCGCCATTCACCGTCACGGAGAAGTCGGTAGCGCTCAGACCCGTGGGGCAGACGCCCGTCGACGAGAGGTTCGCGGTAAACGCGGCGCCCGAGTCAACCTGCTGCGAGCTGACGGCGGGTGCCATTGGTTCGCTGGGTGCGCTAAACGCCACGTTGTAGGTCACGCTGATCTTCTGCGTGAACTTTACCTTCTTGCCGGTGGGGCTGACAGCAGAAACCAGGTTCGCCTGATCGTCAGCGGTCGGGTTTCCGGCTACCTTCTCAACATTCTCGAAGCCCATCGCGGTGAGCATGCCCACAACCTCATCGACGTTCCTGCCGATGAACTTCGACGCAGTGATCTCGGCGTAGTCCTTCTTCTCGGTCGTCGGCTTCGTGGTCTCGCTTGTCGTGGTCTCGGTCGGCTTCTCGTCGCCGCCGTTCGACAGCAGCGCGACTGCCGTACCGCCGCCAATGAGCAGCAACAGGGCAGCAAGAGTGATGAGCGGCCAGGTCCACGGGCTGCGCTTCTTCTTGCCTTCTTCGGCCTGCTCACCGTCAGCATCAGCGTGTACAGCAGCCTGGCTCTCAGGCATCACGCTGGTCTGAGGCAGTGCGGTCGTCGCGGCATTGTCGAGCATGGTCGTCGCGGGCATGACGCTCGTCGCGGCCTCGGCCGCCATCACCTGGGGCACGTAGCTTGCGGCGAGCTGCAGGTTGCCGCGGTGCAGCGCGGTCGCAGCCTGGGCAAGCTTCGCCGCCGTGGCAGGGCGCTCTGCCGGGTCTTTTGCCAGGCAGGCAAGCACAAGGCGCTGCACCGGGCCCGGAACGTCGTCGGGCAGCGGCGGGGGCGTGTCGTTGATCTGTGCCATCGCAATGGCAACCTGCGACTCGCCAGTGAAGGGGCGCTTGCCGGCAAGGCATTCGTAGGCCACAATGCCGAGCGAGTACACGTCGGTCGAAGCGGTCGCCGTGTGTCCGCTTGCCTGCTCAGGGGCAAGGTACTGCACGGTGCCCATGACCTGCCCAGTGGCGGTGAGTGGCACCTGGTCGGCGATCCTTGCAATGCCAAAATCAGTGATCTTGACGCGACCCTCGGGCGTGATCAGCAGGTTACCTGGCTTGATGTCGCGGTGCACGAGGCCCGCGTCGTGCGCTGCCTGCAGCGCGGTGGCGGTCTGCGCGACGATGCCGAGCACGCGGTCAGCGGGCAAGCGACCCTCTCGCTCGATGATTGCCGACAGCGGCTCGCCCGGCACGAGCTCCATCACGATGAACGCAGAGCCCTGCTCTTCGCCGTAGTCAAAGACGTTTGCGATGCCTTCGTGATTCACAAGTGCGGCGTGACGGGCCTCTGCGCGAAAGCGCTCGAGAAAGCCCGGGTCGCCCATGTACTCATCTTTCAAGATCTTGATGGCGACGGTGCGGCCAATCAGGGCGTCAGTGGCCTTCCACACCTCGCCCATGCCGCCGACAGCGATGCGCGAGCTGAGCTCGTAGCGCCCGTCGAAAGTGATTCCAGCTGATGGTCTCATTGGTTCAACACCGCTTCCATGATTTGTTTTCCGACTCTGACGGGAAGATCTGAAGAGGTTCCCGCAAATCCATATGCTTCGCCGCCGCCGTCTTCAATGACAACAGCAACTGCTACCTGCTTCTCGCCCATGAAGGCGTAGCCGGTAAACCAGAGGGTGAACGGCAAAGGGTTGCCGTCTTCATCGAGACCGTTCTCTGCCGTGCCGGTCTTACCGCCGACGCGTGCACCCTCGATGCGAGCCCCGCTAGCGGCACCCTCGGGGGCGTTCACGCCGTTCTCCATCATGCTCTGCAGTGCCTGGGCTGTCGACTTTGAGATGGGGGTGGCGAACTCGGTGGGATCGAATTGCGTCTCGGTGCGAAGATCGGGGGTGATCACGCGGTTCACGAGGTACGGCTTCATGACCACACCGTCGTTTGCGATGCCGGCAGAGACCATAGCCATCTGCAGCGGCGTCGCGCGCACATCGAGCTGCCCGATCGAAGAGATGGCCACCTGAGCTTCATCACTGGGCACGGGCGAAACGCTTGGAGTGACGCTGAGCGGAATCGAGAGATCCTGCTCGAAGCCGAACGCCTTCGCCATATTGGGCACCGCGTCACGATCCATGCTCATCGCGAGTTCGGCGATCGGAATATTGCAGGACATGGTGATCGCCTGCATCAGCGTGGTTTGCACACCGCCACCGCAGGAGCCGCTCCAGTTGTTCTTGATCTCATGCGATGTTCCAGGCAGCAACAATGCAGAGGGGTTTGCAAGGGTGCTGTCGGGGGTCGCCGTGCCGTTCTCGATTGCGGCTGCTGCGACCAGCAGCTTGTAGGTCGAGCCCGGGTGATACAGGTCGCCACCGATGGTTCGGTTGAAGAGCGGGTTCGAGGGGTCATCGACGAGCGTCGAGTAGTTTGCGATGACCGAGCTGTCGTCGTTTGACGAGAGCAGACCGGGGTCAAAGCTTGGGCTCGACACCATTGAGAGAATCTTGCCGCTTGCGGGGTCAAATGCGACCGCAGCGCCCTTGAACTCGCTCATGGCCTCGGCCGTTGCTGCCTGCGCGCTCGCGCTGAGCGTGGTCTCAACCGAGCTGCCCTGAGGCTCCTCACCGGTAATGGTGCGCATCATGCGGGTGAAGAATTGCGCACCCGAGAGACCCGAGAGATCTTGGTTCATCGCATTCTCAAGACCGGTCATGCCCTGGCGCCGTGAGAAGTAGCCGGTGACCGGCGCGTACAGCGGGCCATCGGCGTATTGCCGAGTGAAGCGATATTCGTCGTCGGTGGGAGTCGAAAAGGCGATGGGGTTGCCCTCGACCAGGATCGATCCTCGCTCAATCTTGTAGCTGTTCTTGATGCTGCGCTGGTTCAACTCGTTGTCACGCAACTGATCTGCCGACACAAACTGAATCATCGTGACCGAGAAAAACAGCACGATGAACATGCCGAACACGGTGCGAGAGAGAAACTTCAACTGCTTATTCATGCGCGAATCACCAGCTTGGGTCGGTTGCGCACCGAATTCGACATGCGCAAGAGCAGCGCAATGATGATCCAGTTCGACACGAGAGATGAACCGCCGGCGGCGAGAAACGGCATGGTCAAGCCGGTGAGCGGGATCACGCGGGTCACGCCACCGGCCACAATGAAGACCTGCAGCGCGATCGCAAAACCGAGGCCCGCCGCGAGCAGTTTGCCGAAGTCGTCTTGGCCCGCGAAGCCGATGCGCAGCGCGCGCCCGATGAGCAGCAGGTATGCGGCGAGGATCACGAAGAGGCCGACCAGGCCGATCTCTTCACCGAGGCTCGCAAAAATGTAGTCGCTGCGCGATTCGGGGGTGTCTCCGGGGAAGCCCTGGCCGAGGCCGGTGCCGGTCATGCCGCCGTTTGCCATGCCAAAAAGCCCCTGCACGAGCTGGTAGCTGGCGCCGAGGGGGTCAGCGAACGGGTCGAGCCAGTTTGCGAAGCGATTGCCGACATAGTCGAGGGTCTGGCTCGCCAGAATGCCGCCCGCGAGAAACAGGCCGATGCCGAGCACGACCCAGCCGACGCGCCCGGTTGCGAGGTAGAGCATCGACAGGAACAGGCCAAAGTAGAGCAGCGAGGTGCCAAGGTCGCGCTGAAATACGAGCACCGCCATGGCAACAAGCCAGAACACAATCAGCGGGCCGAGGTCGCGACCGCGCGGAAACCGGATGCCGAGAATCTTCTTGCCCACCATCGACAGCGCATCGGCGTTGCGCACCAGGTAGCCGGCAAAGAAGATCGCGAGCAAGATCTTCGCCACCTCGCCGGGCTGAAATGAGAAGACGCCGATATGAATCCAAACGCGAGCACCATTGATCTTCTGGCCAATGATCGGCAGCATCGGCAGCAGGAGCAGCACGAGTGCGCCAAGGCCAGAAATAAAGGTGAAGCGGTACAGCGTGAGATGGTTGCGAAGCAGCACGAGCACCGCCGTCGCAATGACAAGTGCAACGACCGACCAGACCACCTGGCGCACCGAGTACGCCTCCCAGCCGGTGTCGTTCTCAGAGAGGTCGATGCGGTAGATCTGGGCGATACCGATGGTGTTGAGCATGACGGCGATCGGCAAGATCAGGGGGTCGGCGTCGGGGGCCGTCACGCGAATCGCGATGTGCATGCCGAGCACGGCAATCACGAACAGCACCCCGGGCAGCAAGAGTGTGCCGGTGAGCTGCTTGTTGACGGTGAGGTCGACAATCACGATCGCAGCTACGCCAACCGCGAGCGCGAACAATACGAGCGAAAACTCAAGCCCGCGCAGCAACTTGGGCGCGCGAATAGCCGTGATGCGCTGTAGCACGGTCTCGCTGGTGCGCGGGTTCTTCTGGCGGCTTTCTGGGGTGTCGCTCACGAGGCATCACCGCCGAGCCGTTTCACGATCTCCCGTGCCTCGGGAAGCGAAGAGGCGCTCAGCGTGCGCTCAATCTGGCGACGCTCGAGACCATCAAGCTCTGACAGCGGTATGCCGGTCTGCTCGGCAACCGAGTGCAGCGTGAAGGAACCGATGCCCTGCTGCACACCCTGATAGATGATGACGGTCGTGCCGTCAGTACCGACGAAGTAGCGCGTCTGCGTCCACTCGTAGGCAAGCACGACGCCGCCACAGATGAGCGCGATGACCGCCAGCAGGCCGAATGCCCAGAGCAGGCGGCGGCGGCGGTTGCGTCGCTTGGTCTCAGCGATGAGCTCGTTCAGGTATTCGTCGACGCGGGGCTCGAAGTGGCTCTCTTCAACCGGCTGCGCACGACGCACCACACGGCGCTTCGTGATGAGCTTGATGCGAGACGTACTTGTCTCGCGAACGGTGCCCGTGTCGGTTGTGGTCTCTGCGGATCCCGCGAACCGCGCTGTTCCGGGCTCTGAGTTTGAAGCCGGGCCCGGCTGCGTCTCGACGAGCACCACCGTGACATTGTCGGGAGCGCCGAACGACAGTGCCTTGTCAATGAGCGAGTCGACCGCCCCCTGCAGCGAGTGGCGGCGCAGCAGAATCTTCTCGATGTCTTCTTCTTCGACGTAGCCGCACAGGCCGTCAGAGCAGAGCAGCCAGAGATCACCCTCGCGGGTGTCGAGCACGTCGGTATCGATGTCGGGGTTGCTGTCGACGTCGCCGAGCACGCGCATCAACACCGAGCGCCTCGGGTGAGTCTTTGCCTCTTCTTCGGTGATGCGGCCGCTGTCTACGAGCCGCTGCACGAAGGTGTGGTCTTTGGTGATCTGCTTCATCACGCCGTCGCGCAGCAGGTACAGGCGCGAGTCACCGATGTGAGCGAGGGCGAGCTGGTCGCCGATGGTCAAAAAGCCAGAGAAGGTGGTGCCGAGGCCGGCAAGCTCGGGGCGCTCGCCGACGGTGGCACGCAGCATGCGGTTTGCCTTGAGTAGGGCATCGGCAAGCTGTTTTGAGGCGAGCACCGGGTCGCTCGGAATGGTGCTTTGCGGGGTGCTCGCCGCGGCTGAGGCGTCGCCGTCTACCTGCGCAGCATCATCGCCCTCGCGCGGAAACTCGTCGAGCTTCGCGATTGCGCGCGTGGTGAGCGCCGATGCGACGTCACCGCCCGCGTGACCACCCATGCCGTCGGCAACGAGAAACAAGCGATTGCCGGCATAGCCGGAATCCTGATTGTTTGAGCGCACCATGCCGACATGACTGCCGATCGCGCTGGTGTAGCCGACTGTCACCGCTATGGCCTCAGCTCAAAGGTGGTGGTGCCGATGGTGACGGGGGTGAAGGCTGGTACGAGCACGGTGCCGCTCACGCGGCTGCCGTTAAGCTTTGTGCCGTTCGTCGAGTCGAGGTCAGTGAGCAGCCACTGGTCACCATTACGGGCGAGCTTTGCGTGGTAGGTCGATGTGTACTCGTCGACAATGGCGAGGGTTGAGTCGGTGCTGCGACCAATGGTGATGACACTGTCGTCGAGCGGCAGAGATGTGCCGGCTGCGCTGCCAGAGGTGATCACCAGCACGCGAGGCTGAGCCGATGCGCCTGCCGAAGGCAGCGCGCCACCCGAGGGGGTGATCGGTGGGGCTGCGCCCTGTGATGCTGCACCCGCTGAGACTGGCGTTGCCACTACCGGTGCCGCTGCCTGCCTACTTGCTGATCCATCGCTGCTGCCGTTGCCACTGGTCGGTAGCTTTCGCACCGGCGCACCGAACAGGTCGCTGCGAAGCGCATAGACGATGGCAAATATGAAGAGCCAGAGCAGCAGCAAGAAGCCGATGCGCAAGATCATCAGGGTCAGTTCGCTCACAGGCCCCTCCAGAAGTCTTGTTCGATGCCGGGCTGCGATGCCTGGCTCGAAGTGTTGTTGCCGTGTGGTTGCGGCGATTGGGGGGCAAAGGATCGCGGCTGCTGTGAGGCCTGCTGCTGCGCGGGCGCAGCTTGCCTTACCTGGCTGCCGCGGTTTGGTACGAGCTGAAAACGCAGTGGAGTCTGGCCGATGGTGATTACCGTGTCGGGGCTCAGTGCGGCCTCGCGAAAGCGCTGCCCGTTGATCTTGGTGCCGTTGGTCGACCCGAGGTCGCGGGCGATGCCGGCCTTGCCATCCCAGATCAGCTGTAGGTGCTGGCGCGACGCTGCCGAGTCGGTGAGACGAATATCGGCGTCGCTGCCGCGCCCGACTACCGTGGTGCCGTTGCGCAGCGGGTAGTTCACTCCCGCAACCTCAATCATGGGTACCCATGACACTCGGCCTTCAACCTGGTCTGCGTCGATCTGCAGCACGCCCGTGGTGAGCGAATCATCGCGGCGCAGCTCGACGTCTGCCTGGCCGAGCAACTGATACCCCTGACGCTTTGCGTGTTTATCGACGACGCCGATGAGCTCGCGTTCGAGGGTGGCACCCATGCGGGTCAGGCGATCTGCGTCGGCGCCAGAAACACGCACGACAAAGTGATTCGGCGCGAGCACACGGTCGCGGTCGACAATGACCGAACCGATGTCGAGCTCGCGCTTCAGGCCGGCGGCAATCTCAACGGGCTGCACACCTGAGCGAAAGGTGCGAGCAAACGCGCCGTTGACCGCGCGCTCAAGCCCGCGCTCGAGGCTGTCGAATACGCCCATGGTGTCTGCCCTCCCCTCAGTAACTTCTTGCGGTTACTTTTACGCGCGCCACTGGGCCACACGCAAATGTGTTCTGAGCCATGCTACCCGTCGTTGCTGCGGCCTTGCCGAACACCTGCCGCGCTGTGCCGAATCGTTGCGCTTCTTTGCGGGCAAACGTGCCGCTTTTGGCGTATGGCCATGTTGTTGCTAAGCTGAACGGGTTGTACGGCGCTTCGGTACTGTGCGGCAGATTCGCGCGAGTGGCGGAATTGGCAGACGCGCTGGCTTCAGGTGCCAGTGCTCGAAAGGGCGTGGGGGTTCAAGTCCCCCCTCGCGCACGCGAATGAAATGGCCCCTGACCTGGTATTTATTTACCAAAGTCGGGGGCTATTTTTCATTCATGGGGCGACTTATGGGGCAAGGGCTCTCATTCACCCGCTCGAGACGTGGTTCGCAAACCCTTCAACGGCGGATCTTTGCATCGTGGGTGTGACGTGCGAGTAGATGTTCATCGTTGTTGTGATGGTTGAATGACCAAGGCGTTCCTGCACGACCTTAGGGTGCACTCCGAGCTCAAGCAGCAGTGTTGCGTGGGCATGGCGGAGGCCTTTGATGTTGACGCGTTCCATATCGGGGTAGGCATCAATGAGCCACAACACGCGTCGTGCCCAGAGGCTCGTGACTGCGTCGGGTGATCGAATCAGCCCGTTTTCGTCAGCGAAGACGAATGCGTCGGGCTTAACGAGTGAGAACGAGAGCTCAGCTCGAGCGATCTTGTATTTCGAGACGGCTTTGAGGGTTTCTTCGTCAATGTCGATGACCCTTGGGCTTCCGGTTTTAACGGTCTTGGTTTTGCTCCAATCCACCGTGTTTACTGCTCGCCTGATGCTGATCCGCTGCGTTTTCGTATTGATATCTTTCCAACGGAGCGCGAGTGCTTCACTGCGGCGCATGCCAGTGAATGCGAAAACCTGCCAGAGTGCGAAATGTTCATCTTTGCGTTTGTCCCGGAGCCAGGTCAGGGCAGTGCGGAGCTCGTCGGCATCCCAAGTGGCGGCTTCGGGTCTGGCGGCTTTGATCTCCTTCGCGCGGGGCGCTTTCACGATGTTGCGCTTCTTGGCCGGGTTCATCGAGATGTGACCGTCTTCGATCGCAGCATCGAGAATCGCCCCGAGCACTACATGCGTCTTGTGCACCGTGTTTGGCGACAAAGGTTCGCCCTTGTGCCCTTCGTCTTTACGCCCTGACTTCTTCAGCTCTTGGTAATGCCGCGCAATACGCGTTGCGGTGAGCTTGTCGAGATCGATCTGACCCATGTACGGGGTGATGTGATTGCTGATGAGCTTGCGGTAGCCCTTGACTGTGGAGTCGGCGAGATCGAGCCCAGCGACCCAGTTCTCGGCATAGGGGCCGAGCTTTGGTACCTTGCCAGAGAACCGTTCTTGGCTCTTCTTCTT
The DNA here is from genome assembly GCA_020161315.1 of Actinomycetota bacterium. Classification (GTDB taxonomy): domain Bacteria; phylum Actinomycetota; class Actinomycetes; order Actinomycetales; family Microbacteriaceae; genus Leucobacter. The sequence goes on from JAIUOH010000018.1 coordinate 31,974, forward strand.
GCGAAGTGCTTCCTGCATCGCATCATCGGCGTCAGCGGCTGTGGTGAACCCACCACGGCTGTACTTCTTATCGCCAAGGTCGGGATCTTCAGGATCGATAGGAACGCGGATCTGAAAGCGCCAACGCACGCCGCTCTTTGTGGCGTAGTCCTGAATAGAGCCTTTGCCGCGCCTGCGGGTGCGGGTCTTGGTAGTCAATCGTTTTCACCATCCACTCGGGCTGTCAGATTCGCAATTGCCCGCTCTGCTTCTTCTACTTGCGCGACGGCATTTTGATGCGCCTGCTGCGCTTCAAGTAGCACACGCTTCAACTGCGCGTTTTCGTTGCCAAATGCGGCGAGGCTGTTCTGGGCTTCCTTGGCTATCGCTTCGAACTGAGCGGCATACCCGGTGTTGTTTTCTAGTACTTGCGCCCAAACTTTTAGCCTCTCAGTAGGAGCAAACGAGGCTAGCTCTCCCTTCAGCCAGGCAGTGACCTCCGGCAGAGCGAGGTCGATCGGCAATGTCGTCGCTAAAGGAGCATGCTCCTGCGATGAACTACTCGGAGAAAGCAGAGTTGTGGGTGAGACTTCGAGCGCGTGAGCGAGCGCAACAAGATCGTCAACATCAACACGTCTGCTGCCGTTCTCGAGACGACTGAGTGCCGCTATCGGAATAGGTCGCCCGATCGCACTGAGGCGATCAGAGAAGGCAGCTAGGTCGAGTCCTCTGTCCGTGCGGATGGCGCGCACATTTGCTGCCACGACCGCGCTCGTAACGCCCTTGCTGTTGCCACGTTCGCGTTCCTGTACATCATGCCCTGTTTCCATAAGTAGGAATCTACATGTACAAAGTTGCAAAAGCAAGCAGCTTCCCGTATCGTGATGATGTAATTCCTAGTTTCGATATTACGGATTAAAGAAAGGAAGTCGCGGTGATGAATGCAAATCGAATTGGCAGCGAGTGCAAGATCACGCTCGAGATGCTGCGAGCCTCGGACAAGATCGCCATCACCCGCAAAGAAGCTGCTGAAGCACTCGGTGTTGACCCGCGCACGATCACGGCGGCGATCAACTCAGGGGATATCCCGTCAGTAAAGCTCGGTTCTCGAAAGGTCATTCCGCGCGCAAAGTTCGTGCGCCTCTTCGACTAGGGCAGCAAGCCAGCAGCCAGCGGTAAAAGACAACAACAGGCACAGGAGGTGACACTATGAGCGGCAAACAGGCGAAAGCTCGCAGGCGGGCAGAGTCACTTGCTGGCGAGGCAAGTGAACGCGCGCATGAAGATGGACTCCCTGTGCTTGAAGAAGCTCGGGCAGTCGGTGCGAGTGCAGTACTGCCTGAGTCGTTTCCTGAAGGAACAACTGGAGGCGGTGCTGTTGAGGCGGTTCCCGTTGCCGTTTCCGGTGGTTCCTACCCGTTCCCCCATGGAGGGGGAACGGGGGAACGACCTCACACGGCTTCCCGCGGCGATAAGGATCAGGTCGTTCTCACTGTTGAGAACGACAAAGAACAAGGAACGACCCACTCTGCACCGTATCCCGTTGGTAGCATTCCGTTGCCATTCCATGTAAAGGGTCAAGCAGCCCGCACCCCGAGCACCTCAAGCGCGGGAAATCCACTTCCTGCGGGGAGTCCAAGTGCTTTTGTGCGTGCCGCGCAGCGTGCGGCTTGCTCGTGGGATCGCCACGACCTGACCGACATTCTCGCTGGCTTGCAAAGCGGCACGCTTCAGCAGCCACAACCCACGGTCGCGGGATGGCTGTATGCGCGCGCGGTCAACGGTTTGGCCGGTGAATCAGGATCAGGTAAGACATGGACGGCGCTGGTATCTGTGGCGCTCGAGATCATGGCTGGTAATGCTGTGGTGTACGTCGATTTCGAGGACGGCCCGATCGGCATCACGGGCCGTTTACTTGCACTCGGAGTTCCTGCCGACGTGATCGCAGCGCTGTTCATCTACGTTCGGCCTGACGAAGCGTTCCGCGACGACGTGCGAGCTGGGTTCTGGCAGATGCTGGGCACCGCGCGACCAACGCTGGTGATTATCGATTCGACCGGTGAGAGCATGGCGATCGAAGGCGTGGATCCGAACTCCGACGACGGCGTCGCTCGCTGGTTCCGCAACGTCGCAACCGCTATTGCAGACCGCGGCCCCGCAGTGCTGCTGCTGGATCACCTTCCGAAGTCCGACAACGCCGCGTCCTCACCTATTGGCTCACAGCGGAAGCGTGCCGCGGTTTCCGGGGTGCAGATCATTCAGACGATCGCAAAGAGCATGTCCTTCGCAAAAGGCCGTGCGGGCGAAGCGAAGCTTGTCTGCACAAAAGATCGACACGGGAACTTCGTGACTGGCGAGGTCGTGATGAGGTTGATCGTGAACCCCGAACCTGCTCGCGGCGAGGCCGGCATCAACGCGGTGCTCGTGCACGGTGCTGCTGAAGAGTTCGCGCACACACGTCACATGCTCAACATCTCCCAATTCGTTGAGCAACAGGGGGCTCCACAGACTGCAACCGCGATCAAAAAAGCCGTAACCGGGAAAGCGGAGACGATAAACGCGGCACTCGCCGTGCTGGTCGCAAGTGGATACCTCTCGGTGACGGCAGGTGCGAATCGTTCGAAGAATTACACCCTCTTGAAGCCGTATGTGCTCGGTGATCCGTACACGGTGCCTGATGTTGCTGCTGGCTGCGGGCATCCCTGGCACGACGGAAACGCCACCTGTAACCCGGGTTGGTGCCACCCACATCATCATGGCCGGTGCAACGAACGCGTCGCGCAGGGATACGTTCTCGACGTCGACGGTGACGTGATCGAAGAACCACTCCGTCATGGTGCCGCGGGTGACAGTGCCTCACCGGGGTCAAACCTGCACACCCTCAACCCTTGGGACTCGGAATAAACCGCTCCGTGACCCACCACTTGAAAGGAAACACGATGACGATTAATCAGACGAACACCAGCAACTCCAATGAGATCGGTGACCGCGAAACGACGCTGAAGCTCCGGCTTCTCGCCGAGATTCTGCCGGGCAATGTTCCGCCCGCTGCGATGAGGGCGTTCGAACTGAAGAACGTGCAGACCTATCTGTTCAACAAGGTGCTGACCGGAGCAAAGCACCCGCACAGCCACCCCTTGTGGCCTGCGTTCGATCCGGAAGTCACCGCGCACATGCTGCATTTTCATGAGGATGTGCGGCTCGAGTGCGAGCTGTGCTGCGAAGAGCAGTTCGGTAGCCGTGGCGAGTTGCTGCTTGAAGCGATGATCGAGGAGATCTTCGATCAGTGCTATACGAATCGGGGCGATAGTGCCGATTTGAGCGATGAGGGGGTGGGATCGTGACCGCGATTAGGCCTCCGATCCGGGCACCGCGAAAGGTGCCTGGATCACCCCTGCCCGCAGTGCGCAACGCGCGCGAGGACAGGGGCCAGCGGAAACTGGAGACAAAGCGCGGCAGCGGTTTGTCGGACGTTTTCCCTGCTGGCCGGACCTACAACATTTCGAGAGAGACACTGCGAAGCCGTGACTCAGAGGCTCGGAATGTTGCAGGTCGCGGCGTAGCGGTGTCGGGTGGTTCCCCGGCATCCGTGCAGCCGCGCGACAGCACATTTGCCGATGTCCCGGCGAATGAGATGGAGCCGCATGATGGGTCTTCCCATCATGCCAAAAGTACCGTGACGCGGCGCGATGTGTCGCTCGATGTTCGGCTCACGAAAGCTGAACGCGAGAAGATTCGTGCCCGTGCCCGCGTACTCGGTGTGAAGCCTTCGGCGTGGGCGCGTGCGGTGATTTTTGATGCGCTCGATACCCGCAACGATTTCGTGGTGTCGATGACCAAGACAACTACCGCGACACCGGATCCTGCGCTTGCCGGTGCGGTCGAACAACTACGCCGGGTCGGTGTGAACCTCAACACCGCGCTTCGTAAAGGGCAGACTGTGGATGCCGGTCTGCTGCGCACAGTTTCCGACGCAGTGAGCGAGGTTCGTGCGTCGCTGGGTGATCGGACAAGATTATGAGCACTGTCAACGTACAGGCCGTTCGAAATGCCGAAGACTCGGTCAACTACGTGCTTTTCGGCAACGACAAAAAGTACCGTGAACAGCTTCGCAGTGCGGGAATGACTCGTGCTGCCGCGATCGCATTGTCCATGAAGAACGGGAGCACAAATCCCGCAGAATTCGTTGCCCAGGCAGAACGCTTTGCGCGCGCCCTTAGCCGTAAGAATGAGCTGTACTCGTACGTGCTGTCATTCCATCCGGATGAATTCGATGTCACCAATCAGGCAGACCTCGACAAGATTCGCGACGTTGCCGTGAAGCTCGTAGAACGCATGCACTCCGCCGACTATTTGGTCGTTGTGCACGCCGATGCCGTAGGCGGTCACGGGCACGCCCACATCCTTGTCACGAACCATGACAACCTAACCGGTAAGTGCCTTCGTCGGTACACCTCTTGGAAAAAGGGTCTGCATCAGCTCAATGACGAGCTCATGCGAGAAGAAGGCCTTCGCGTACTGCCTGACCCTGAAGAACCGAAGCCGGGGTGGGAACAACGACGTGACGCATTCGCGGTCGGTGGGTTTGAACAAACACTTGGCGACAAGGTCTATGCGGCACTCACCGATGCCAGATCGGTTGACCAGACCGCGTTCGAAGCCGTGCTCGATGAACAGGGGGTGACCCTCGCTATCACTGACCGTGACGGCTGGACATACAAGATGCGCCGCCACGATAACGGGCGTATCGGGCGAAAGAAAGCCTCCACCCTCACGCCCGAGTTCATGGCTGAAACCGCCCACCAACTCTTCGCACTGCACGCACAAAACACAGTCGCGCAGTCGCTCACCACAGACCACCACATGGATACCCCGTTGCCGAACAAACGGCAAAAGAAAACACCCACCAAGCAGCTGACACCTGCGCGTGAGAGGTACCTCTCACGCGAGCGCGGTGAGCGTCAGCTTGGTGGGTGACCACACCCGACTACCGCCCATTTGGGTAAGAACCGAAAGAGAAAACCTTATGGATATTCAGAACCAGAACGCCGCACAGCAGGCGACGGCCCTCGCCCGCGACTACCTTTCGGCAGCGCTCGACATGATCGCGGGGCTTCCCGTTACGCAGTCGCTCTCGACCCGGCTGCTCGAGCAGCTGAACGTGCACGTGCGTGCTGCCCGCCCCGAGTCAACGATTATGCCGCAGTACACGGAGACGTTGGAGATTGCTTGCCGCGACTCTGACGTGCCGGACAGTGCGACGCAGCACGCGGTGGGCGTGCTCACCCGTGTCGAGACCAGGATGCTTGGCACGGGGCTCGAGCAGCAGGAGATCACGGCGCGGCAGGGAACTGCTCGTGCCGAGCTCACTCGGCGTCGCCAGCATCTGAACAAGCCGATCGGCATCGTGGCGCGGGTGAGCGGAGGTCGGGGCAAGCGCCGCAACGAGCTCGCCGCTCTGCTCGCCGACACGCTCATGCTGCTCGAGAACGTCGCAGCAGGCACCGTCAACTTCAACACCCTGTTCGATCAGGTGTTGACTACTGCGGGATTCACGCCCACCCAGGACGGATACGTTCTGACCGACGAGAGGATGAGCGCCTCCATCGGATCGTTCACCGCGGGTGACCTCGGTGATGCCCGGTTCGCACCGGATAGGATCCGCGCTCAGGTGTCCGAGAACAATCGTGTGTTCTACGCCCGCTGGATCACGATTCTCGCTTGGGCTTACGACGCCGTCACGGACGATGCTAACGAGAGCATCGGTGCCGTGCTCACCCCGATGGACAAGCTCGCGCACGCCATGAACGCCAAGCGCGCAGCTCAGCGCAAGGCTGAGCAGGATCGTGAGGCCGCAAAGCGTCAGGCTGAGCAGGATCGCCGTCAGCAGATCATCGCTGAGCGGGCGCAGGCTGAGCAGATCAGGATCGAGCAGGCTCGGTTGAGCGCGGCCATCGATCGGGTGCAGTTCGCAGAGGTTCTCTCCCCCTGGGGAGAGAACGACGCACCGCAGATGAGCGAAAACAGGGAGGAGACCGAAGAGCCGACCTTGTGAGCTCGAGCACTCAAGACCAGTTGCCCCGTGAATGATCTTCGCGGGGCAACTGCGGTTCACGCCGACATCCGCACTGTCTCTGAGTACTCGCGCAGTGCACGCCAGAGGGAAGACCCCGGCTTCACCGGTTGCTGTACTGTTTCGCCGCCCCAGTAGCCGACGATAGATGCCGAAACGATAGCACCGTCGTTATCGAGGCCAGCAACAGCTTCAACGTGCGGGCCGCCGGTGCAAAGCACCACCACAAGCTGTGTGCGCGTGGTTACCTCGAGCGGTGCTTCCCAGAGCTCATCGAACGGATCATCGTTCGCGAAGATCTCATCGAATTGCTCGGCTTGAGCGGTGATCTCACGGGTGAGTTTCTGGAATGATGTTCCGGTCATAATGTCCTCCTGTAGTCGCGGTTGGCTTTCAATACAGGGATTTGAAAGCGAAGCATCGTGGATCCGCACACCCACAGGGTGCTCGACTTAAGAGAGCGGGAACGTGGAATACCAGAATGAGAGTAACGAAAGAGGATATGCCGCGAAAGCTTGCTCGAGTAAGTTGCGGTTTCGTGGTGCGGCGCGAAGGATTCAAGTGATGAAAGGCAGACAGTGAAATCGGAGACATCGATTCGTGAACAATGCAGCAGCCCGCATCGGCAGAGCGATCCTGGATGGCAGAGTAGTAGCTGAGAGAGGACTAAGCTTCGAAGAAGCTCGCTGAGGCGGCAAAGGAGAAGTGCATGAAGACCGAAATCCTTGCAAAGGCAGATCAGTTTGTCACGAGAATTTTGGAGTCTAGTGATTACGAGATTCAGGGTGACGAAACCTATGCAGAGATCGTTGAAATCGCACGTCTGATTCGCCCTGGGTTTAGTTCCGATCTTTCAACCAGGAAGATAGGAACATCATGCCCAAACCATACGATCCAGATTTCAAAGACCGTGCGCTGCGTATGCTCGCCGAAGCACTGCCCGAGCGTGGCAGTGTCCACGCGGCCAGCAAACATATCGGTGGGCTCCTCGGGGTCTCTCCCGACACCCTCCGCGTCTGGTACCGCCAGACCCAGATCGATGCCGGCGACAAGCCCGGTGTGACTACCGACATGGCCGCAGAGAACCGCCGACTCCAACGCGAAGTCGAGGAGCTACGTAAAGCAAACGAGGTCCTTAAAGCTGCGAGCATATTTTTCGCGAAGGAACTCGACCATCCACGAACGAAATGATCCGATTCATCGACAAGTATCGTGATCGTTACGGGGTCGAGTTCCTCTGCCGCACCCTGCGTGCCGCAGTCCGTGGGTTCCTCACGTCGCGCGGATATCGGGCAGCGAAAGCTCGCACGCCGTCAGTCAGGCAGCTCCGCGACGAGTTGCTGATCCCCGAGATTCAGCGGCTCCACAAGAAGAACTACAGCGTGTACGGGGCACGAAAAATGCAGGCCAAGCTCAAGCGTGAGGGGTGGGTGATTGGCCGTGATCAGACGGCCCGTCTCATGAAACTCGCCGGGGTACGTGGCGTACGCCGCTCGAAGAAGATCTACACCACGAAGAGTGACCCAAAGGATGCTCTACCTGGCGACAAGGTTGAGCGGCGGTTCTGGGCGTCAGCCCCGAAACGGCTCCTCGTATGCGATGTGACGTATGTGGCGACTTGGTCTGGGTTCGCGTATGTGTCGTTCGTCACTGACGTGTACTCACGCAGAATCGTCGGCTGGAACGTTGCGTCAACACTCAAAGCTGATGTGCTGCCCATGCAGGCTCTCGAGATGGCTGCCTGGCAGTACGGCGGTGATCTGGATGGGGCGATTCATCACTCGGACCACGGATCGAACTACATGGCAACGGTCTACACCAGCCGGGTCGAAGAACTCGGCGCGGTCCCCTCGACGGGGACTGTTGGCGATAGCTTTGACAACGCGATGGCCGAGGCGGTCAACGGGCTCTACAAGACCGAGCTCATCAGGATGCAGGGCCCGTGGAAGACCGTTGAAGAGGTCGAGCTCGCGACACTCGAGTGGGTGTGGTGGTGGAACCATGAACGCCTCCACGGAGAGCTTGGCATGTGCACCCCGATCGAGGTCGAGGCAGCCTATTATGCTGAACTCGAGAAGCTTCCGGCACTGACTCGGTGACGGACAAACCGGTCGGAATTAAACCCAGGGCGAATCAACGGTCTTGCCGTACCCATTGGTGTAAACCGCCGGCACTGATTCCCAGGTCCTGCGCGACGTGCTTTACAGGTTTCCCTGCTCGCACAAGCGCGATGGCTCTGAGCCGAAACTCTTGGGGATATTTTCTGGGCATGTGTGGAGCCTTTCGTCGATGAAATGGGCTCGATACTCACCAGGTTATGGGGTAACCAAACTGTGGGGCAGGTCACCGCCGTACCTGACCGACCCGTGGTGCTCGATGCATGGGACTATCACACGGTCTGGGCGAACTCGGCCGCGATCGAGCGTGCGGGCCTGGATCGCGGCATTCCTGCGCTGAAGTGCGGAAAGGTACCGTTGCGCGCCGACGGCCGCCCTCTTGGGACCTTTCAGGAATGGGATGCGATTGATCTAATCCGAAGCAGGATACCCGCAGTCACACCTTCTGAGATGGCAAACCGCATTGACTATGCTGCCCAGGTCTATGCTCGCGCAGGGGTAACCTGGATTCAGGACGCGTGGGTCGACGAGGACACGCTTGAGGGTTACTTCCTGTGGGCCGGACGGGATCCGAGATGCCGCATCAACCTTGCCTTTCGCGCGGACCCGCGCCAATGGCACAGTCAGCTCGATCGCTTCGCCCTCCACCGAGCCTGCGTCAATGACTTGAAAAGTCCGTTCTTGACTGCGCGAACGGTGAAGTTCTTCATTGACGGCATCATCGAGAACCGAACCGCGATGATGCTCGATAGCTACTGCGACGCCGATGACGCCTACGGTCTGCCCGTCTGGGATCGAGAGGAGCTTTTCGAAGCGCTCGCTGCTTTCGACCGGCTCGGATTCCAAGTCCACCTTCATGCGATTGGCGATGCGGCGAACCGAACTGCCCTTGACGGTATCGAGTACGTCATCGGCGAGAACGGCGTGCGAGATCGCCGTCCGGTGATCGCGCACGCCCATGTCATTCATCCTCGTGATCTCCCGCGCTTCGCAGAACTCGGAGTCATCGCCAACTTCCAGCCGTACTGGGCCCAAATCGACCGATCGATGACCGACTTCGTGATTCCGGGCCTCGGACCGGAACGCGCAGAATGGCAGCTCCTTATCGGTCGGATGATGCAGTCAGGCGCAGTCGTCTCGTTCGGCAGCGATTGGCCAGTGACCGATGAACATCCGATAGAGGGGTTGGCCACCGCTGTCAACAGACGCAGCGGTGCAGATGCGCCGACCCTGCTTCCCGAGGAACGCATTCACCCCGCGACGCATTGTCTGCATACACCTCAGCCATCGCCTACCAGGCCTTTCACGAGTCGCACCGCGGCGCTCTCAGCGTCGGCATGGATGCAGACCTCGTCTGGCTTTCCGCCGACCCGCGTCATTCGCCACCCTCCGAACTCTCAGAAATTTCGGTGCGTGGCACCTGGCTCCTCGGACGCCGCACGTATAAGAACGCATAGAGAACCACTGGGGAACAAGATATGAATACAGTAATGCCCTCCCACCCGGATCCATCCACGTCCGCTCCCACGAACGCGCAACCTCGTTTGAAGCGAGTCCTGTCGCTCCCGCAACTCGTGGTCTTCGGGCTCACCTACCTCGCTCCGGTCGTCGTGTTCACGACCTACGGCATCGTGACCGCCATCACCCAGGGCCATCTCGCGGCCGCGTATCTTCTGGCGCTCATCGTCATGTTGCTTACGGCCCTCAGCTACGGTCATCTTTCACGAGAGCTCCCCAAAGCGGGCTCGGCTTACACCTATGTTCGTTCGGTTTTCGGCCCGGTCACTGGATTTATCACCGGTTGGGCGTTGATGATCGACTACCTGCTGCTCCCGATGCTGAATTATCTCGTCATGGGAATTATGGTGAACGCGCAGTTCCCCGCAATTCCTGTTTGGGCGGTGATCATCGTCGGCATTCTGATCGTCCACTTCATCAGCGTGATCGGCGTCCGTACGGTGACCGGCGTGTCACTGGGCATCCTTCTCGTCTCGATACTTCTCATCCTCGTTTTCGTCGGGCTCTCGATCTCGAAGGTGCTCACTCAGGGCGTTCCGGAGACGGGCGCGTTGTTCCCGATCGTCCCAGGATCGGAATGGCTGGTCGTGCTCACCGGCGCTTCGATCCTTACTACCTCGTTCCTTGGCTTCGACGCGGTGACCACGCTGTCCGAGGAGGCACGGAACCCTCGACGTGACATTCCTCGTGCCGTGCTGCTGACAGCGTTCATCGCAGGGTTGCTGTTCATCGGGACATCATGGGTCGCCCAGTTGGTGCACCCAGATTGGACGAGCTTCGGCGACATCGAGGCGGCGGGATCGGAGCTCATGTTCCAAGTCGGTGGAAGCGTCCTGATGGGACTCTTCACTGCGATCTACTCAATCGCCTGCCTCGGTGCGGCACTTGCCGCGCAGGTGAGCGTCTCCCGCGTGCTGTATGCGATGGGCCGCGATCGCGTGCTCCCGGCAGTGTTTGCGCGGGTGAGCCCACGGTTCAGCACCCCAACGGTCGCCATTACCTGCGTATCGCTGCTCGCACTCATCGCGATCGCGATGTCACTGTCCCTCGGTTTCGAGCTAGTGAGCTTCGGTGCCCTGAGCGCCTTCGCCATGGTGAATCTGGTGGTAATAGTACATTTCTTCGTGAAGAAGCGTGAGCGGTCAGTACGTGGAATCCTGATCTACTGCGTACTTCCGGGGCTCGGGGTGGCGGCGAACATTTGGCTCTGGGTGAACCTGGGCCCGCTCGCGCTGATCGTCGGCAGCGTCTGGACGCTGCTGGGCGTGCTCTTCCTCGCCGTGAAGTCTCGCGGTTTCAGAAAGGAGATCGCGATCGATTTCTCTGAAAGCGACCCTGACCTGGCGAATTCGACGCCGGAGCAAGAGTCCGGCGCCTGATCAGAACATGCGTGCGTGCGGAACATCCGCACGCAAGAAGTAGCTATGACAAAGGAGTGACGGACCATGGCTCGTCCAATAGCCGAAGACCCAGTCGTGAAGAACATTGTTCGATTGATGCAGCACTCGCGGATCGACCGTCGTCAGTTGCTCCGCGGCGCAGCTGTTGGCGCCGCAGCGACAAGTGCGCTCGCTCTCACCTCCTGCAACAATGCTGACGCCGGCGAAGACGGAATCGTCTGGGGCAACTGGACCTACTACCTCGACTACGACGAGGGCAGCGGCTCAAACCCCCACGCTTGAGGCTTTCATGGAGCAGGCCGGTTTCACGGTGCAGTACGCCGAGAACATCGATGACAACAACACCTTCTACGGCACGATCAATGACGCGCTGCAGCTCGGCCAGTTCACTGGATACGACACGATGATCTTCGATGATTGGATGAACGCCAGGATCATCGATGCGGGTCACGTGCAGGAGTTTGACTACGGCAATATGCCCAACGTCAGGAACAACCTGCTCGACTCGGAGTGGGACGCCCTGCACAATGATCCGGGCCGGAAGCACTCGATCCCCTGGCAGCTATCGACCACCGGTTGGGCGTGGAACAAGGAGGCCCTACTGGTGGTCTGCACACACTCGACGATCTCTTGAAGCCCGAGCTCAAAGGCAAGGTACAAGTGCTTAGCGAGATGCGTGACACGATCGGCCTGATCAAGTCGGGTCAGGGCGTCGACCCGAGCGGGGAGTGGGGCGACACGGAGTTCGACAACGCGCTCGCCTGGCTGCAGGATGCGGTAGACAGCGGCCAGATCAACAACGTCAAGGGCAACGACTATACGCAGGACCTGGAGACCGGGACGATGCTCGCCGGTTTCGTCTGGACCGGCGACGTGGTGATGATGAACGGTGACTTGGGGAAACATGGGGTGTCGAGATTCCCGATACCGGCGGCATGGTTGGGCACAGCTCGTTCACCGGACCAAAGCACTTCGGCCGAGAACAAGGCGAAGGTCGAAGAGCTGAGCGACTACTACTACCAGCCCGAGGTCGCCGCCGCAGTGGCGGCGTACGTAGCCTACGTCACCCCCGTGAAGGGAGCGCAGCTTGTCGACCCGGAGCAGGCCGACAACCCGGCGATCTTCCCGACCGACGCAGACTGGTCCATCCTCAAGCAATTCCGCATCCTGGCGCCTGAAGAAGACAAAAAATACTCGACGGCGTTCCAGAGCTTGCTTGGGCTGTAGTCAGGCTTGCAGCAACAGGATCAAGCTCAGCGAGACCAGAACCGCCAACAGGGTGGAGAGCGCACCGAGGATGAGAGGCTTCCAACCTGTGGCGATCATCTTCCGAAGGTTGACGCCGAATCCGAGTCCGAGCATTGCGGAGGCCAGTAACCAATTCGCGCCGAATTCGAGCCCAGTAAACACTTCGCCCGGCAGAGGAATGAAAGTGCGAACGAGAACCGCAGCGAGAAATCCGAGCACGAAGAGTGGCAACAGGGGCGGTTTCTGGCCTTGAGTATCCCTGCCACCGCGACTCCTCACGATGCCGACGATGCTCACAAGCGGTGCGAGCAGCACGACGCGGCCAAGCTTGGTCACTGTCGCAATCCCCATCGCTGCAGCTGAGACCATTCCGCCAGCGGCGACAACCTGAGCAACCTCGTGTACGCTCGCACCGATCCACAGCCCCGCTTGCATATCTGAGAGCCGCAGTGCTGTAGCCAACGGCGGGAGCAAGAACATCGTCAGCGTTCCGAAGATCGTCACCAGCGCTATCGCCTGCACCGTATCCTCCTCATGCTTTTCATCAGGATCGACGATGCTGCTCATCGCAGCGACCGCCGATGCCCCACAGATGGAGAATCCGGTCGCGACGAGCATGGTGGTCACCTTCGATGCAGAGAGCGACCGGCCGAGGAGCAGCGTGCCGACGAACGTCACGCCGACGGTGATGACGAGCACGAGGATGCCCTGAAGTCCGATCTCCATGAGGCTTGTCAGTGAGAGTTTGAAACCCAGCAGCACGATGCCGAGTCGCAGCAGTTTCTTCGATCCCCAAGATAGTGCCGGCCCGAACTTTGCCGGTACGAGCTGCACATTCCCGATTACCGCGCCGATCAGAATCGCGAGGAGCAATGCCGACAGGCCCGGGATGAAACTCGCGATGAGCATTGTGAGCATGCCAATCGCGAGAAGCAGCGCAACAGACACGAGATTCTGCCGGGAGACGAGGGTGGTCATGCGGTACCTGCCTGTCGTGTAGTCATCGATTCACTCGTCGACGGCGAGCGTGTTCGTGCCGGGCAGCTTAATGCCCGGCACGAACACGAAATACAAAGGTCTCGAACGCAGGCGATGTTACCTGCGGGCAAGGAAGGAATCGACGGCATCGGCGACGTGCTCGACACCGTTCAAGAGTTCGTCAAGAACCGCTGCGTCTGCCACGAGCGGCGGAGCGATGGTGAGCATGGTGGCACCCCGATCATCGGGACGGGTGATCAGGCGCACTTCGGAGAGAGCTTGAGGCATGACCCGACGGAGTATCTCGATACTCTCCCGGTCGGTCAGCCCTCGTTCCGAGTCGCGGTCTCCCGTGAACTCGAGCGCGTAGAAGAAGCCGCTACCTCGCCATTCTTTGATCGAGTAGTGCTCTTCGCGGATGCGATCAAGACCGGCCTGCAGCCGGGCCTCGTGCCCATGCACACGAGCTGGCACATTCTCGTCGCGCAAAGCACTGATGTTCGCCGTCGCGATCGCGGTTGACACAGGGTGCCCTCCCCAGGTGGCACCGTGCATGAAACTGCCCGAACCGGTACTGAGTATCGTTTTGGAGATCTCATCGCTGATGACCACGCCACCCAGCGGCGCATACCCCGACGTCGCTCCTTTCGCGAAGGTGATGAGGTCGGGTGTAGCCCCAAAATCGACGCTGGTGAACCAGCCTCCGATTCGCCCGAATGCAGTGATCACCTCATCGGCGACGAGTAAGATCCCGTGTCGGGAGCAGATCTCGCGCAGTCGGGGCCAGTATCCGGGCGGCGGGACGAGTGCGCCGCGGGAGTTCTGCACGGGTTCGGCGAAGACCGCTGCGATCGTCTCGGAGCCCTCCTCTTCGATGATTTCCTCGAGGCGGCGAAGACTCGGCAGATCAGCTGCAGAGCCACCCTCGGGAACGACTTCCCCGAGGGTGTTCGGAAAATGTCTCACACCGGGCATGACCGGAACGTACGGAGCTCGATAGCGGTCAATTCCGGTCACCGCGAGCGCACCCAATGTGGTGCCGTGGTACGCCATGTCTCTCGCGATGATCTTGGTACGGTTCGGTTTTCCCCGGTTGAGATGGAACTGACGGGCGAGTTTGATCGCCGACTCCACCGCCTCCGACCCTGAGTTTACGAAAAACACCGAATTTAGATCTGCCGGGGCAAGCCCGGCGATGAGTTCGGCGGCCTCCATCGACGCCGGGTGAGCAGAGGCCCAGTTCGTCCAGTAGGGAAGCCGATGCAATTGCTCGGCACCGGCTCGAGCAATATCTTCTCGGCCGTGCCCCATGTTTACGCAGAAGAGCCCGGCCAGCCCATCAAGAAAGCGAGTGCCTTGCTCGTCGTAGACGTAACATCCGTCCCCTCGCACGATGACGGGTACGTCATCCCCTGACCAAATCCCGCCGCGAGTGAAGTGCGGGAAAAGGTGGCGCCGAGTCAGCGCCCCGATGCCGTCGCTCACCGGGCTCATGCAAGCGCGCCCATGTGGAACGGGAATGACTCAGGGTTGTTGCCACTCACCTCCGACCAGCGAGTGGTGATGACCTTCTGCCGGGTGAAGAACCGAATCCCGTCGGGGCCATACATGTGGGAGTCGCCGAACAGGCTCGACTTCCAGCCGCCGAACGAGAACCAGCCGACCGGGGTCGGAATCGGCACGTTCACACCGACCATACCGGCGTTGCACTTGAGCTGAAACTCCCGTGCGTTGCCACCGCCCTCGGTGAAGATGACGGCTCCATTGCCGAACTCGTGCTCATTGACGAGCGTCAGCGCCTCATCCAGCGTCGCGGCGCGCACAACCGAGAGCACCGGCCCGAAAATCTCTTCGAGATATACGGACATTTCGGGCGTGACGCGGTCGATCACACTGGGGCTCAGGAAGAAGCCTGGCCCCTGGCTGACCGTTTCGCTTCGGCCGTCAACATACAGCTCGGCACCCTCGGCGACTCCCCGGTCGAGGTAGCTCGCCACGCGGTCGCGGTGCTCACCGCTAATGAGTGGGCCGAGGTCGCGTCCACCGGTCGCACCGTCACCCACGTTCAAACCTGCGATCAGGTCGGCAATACGGGGCAGCAGCAACTCAGCGGCGTCGCCGACAGTAACCAGCACGGACACCGCCATGCACCGCTCTCCCGCCGCTCCGAACGCCGAGGCGACGACCGCGTTGGCGGCGGCTTCCATATCGGCATCGGGCAGTACGACGAGGTGGTTCTTCGCCCCGCCCAGAGCCTGCACACGCTTGCCATTGGCGGCAGCAGTTTCGTAGACGATCTTTGCAACTGGGGTCGAACCGATGAAACTCACGCCATCAACATCCGGATGCGACATCAAGGTCTCAACGGCATCCTTATCGCCGTGCACAAGATTGAGCACTCCAGCGGGGAGGCCAGCCTCGAGGAGCACCTCGACCATGCGCAAGCTCGCAGACGGTGTCTTATCGCTTGGCTTGAGCACGGCGGTGTTGCCGCAAGCGAGTGCGTTCGCGAGCATCCACAGCGGCACCATGACGGGGAAGTTGAAAGGAGTGATGCAGGCGACGATACCGAGCGGCTGCCGCACTGAATGCACGTCGATGCCGTTCGCCACAGTGCTGGAATGCTCCCCCTTCAGCAACTGGGGAATCCCGCAGGCATACTCGATCGCTTCTAGGCCGCGACGCAGTTCCATGCGTGCGTCCTCGATGGTCTTACCGTTCTCAAGAGTGATGAGCTGAGCGATCTCTTCCGTGTGATCGATAAGAGCCTGACGAATCGAGAACATGATCTGTTGCCGAGTTGAGAGCGGCGTCTGCGCCCATCCCTCAGCGGCGGCCTTCGCTGCAGCGACGGCGCTCTCCACTTCTGAGTCGGTCGAGATGGGTGTACGCCCAATCTCTTCGCCTGTCGCGGGGTTCCAGACCGATCGCTGCTCAGCCGATTCGCTCAGCACACGCTGGCCGGCGATGAAATTCTCTGCGATGTTCACGGGTTCTCCTCTACACGACATCGGGTTCGTCCTCGGGTGAGGACGTCTCTAAGGGCGACCGTAATTTGTGTTCTGACCGCGCCGAAGACCCAGTTGGCACCAAGATGACAGATCCAGCGTCAGCCCGCCACCATTATTGAGTCTTTGCTTAGAATAAATTAGAATCCATCACACCCTGCACCCTCAAAGGTCAGTCGCTTTGCCCGACCGAAAGCGAGAACAAATGGGCATCATACTTCCCGTGCAATCTCATGAGCCGCTCTACAAACAGGTGCGCAACGCGATTGAACAGGCCATCAGGGACGGACAGTTCGCTCAATGCCCGTTGCCCTCTTCCCGCGCTCTGGCGGACGAACTGAGCATCTCACGGAATACCGTGAACCTCGCATACCAGGAGATGCTTTCTGAGGGGCTCATCGTGAGCGAGGAACGCGTCGGTTACCGGGCGAATACGGCAATACTCAGCTCTTCACCCGGGCACGCGCAGGAGAAGAACCCGCCCGAACCGAACACGGTCGATTGGAGGCGCCACCTGCAGACCCAAGCGCAGGCCCCTCTCCCTGAGATCCAAAAGGACTACGACTGGCAGGCCTACCCGTATCCGTTCATCTACGGGCAGGTCCCCAGTTCCTCGTTTCCGACCACCGCATGGAACCGCGCCCTGCGCACCTCCATGGAATACCCGCACGTGCATTGGAGCCTGCGCGACGGAGGCTCCAGTGACGATCCCCTCCTCGTCGAGCAGCTCCGAACGAATGTGCTCGCCTCCCGAGGCATCCGCGCCGCACCCGAGGAGATACTCGTCACTCTCGGCGCCCAAAACGGTCTCTTTCTCGCTGCCCGCTCCTTGCTCGGTCCAGGTGATCGCGCTGTAGTCGAAAACCCGGGGTATCCGGATATCGCCCATATTCTCGCAGCGACCAAAGCCCGGGTCACCCCGATTGAGGTGGATCGTGACGGACTATGCGTCGGGGACATCCCGCGCACGACCAAGCTCATCGCCGTGACGCCCAGTCACCATTTCCCAACCAATGTCGGGTTGAGTGAGGAACGAAGAGGACTCCTTCTCCAAGCGGCGAGTGACAACGACTCCCTGATCCTCGAAGACGACTACGACTCGGAACTGCGCTACACAGGGCGCGCAGCTCCAGCGCTCAGAGCGGTGGATCGCGAACGCGTAATCTACGTCGGAAGCTTTTCGAAGTTCCTTGCGCCCGGACTCCGCATCGGCTATGTCGTCGCAGCACCGGAGCTGATCGAACGGATGCGTCACGAACGGCGATACAGCGTCCGCCACGCGCCCGGCCAGATCCAACGAGCGCTCGCACTAATGATCGAGACTGGCGACTACCAGCGGGTGCTCAGACGGTACCGTCTTTCCCTTCGCGACAAATGGGAAGCAATGAACAGTGCTCTTCGCTTCATCATCGGTAGAGACTTCCTGCCGTCGACCGGCGGCACCAGCGTGTGGGTGCCGCTTCCCGATCACGTCAGGGCAGACGCAGTCGTTCTCGAAGCCGCGAAACGAGGGGTCCTCGTGGAATCCGGTGCACCGTGCTTCACTGCAGAACACCCCGATCGGCAGCGCTTCCTCCGCGTGGGATACGCGGCCATACCGATCGAGGCGATACTCCCCGGATTACGAGTCCTCGCAGATGTCATACACGACGAACGCAAGCAGACGAAGCGCTGAACGCATGCGTGGCGACCTCTTGGACTCAGTGAATGCGATGCCCCTGGATCTACTGCAATCCGAAAACACCTGCGAGGCTGGCCAATCAAAGTCACCGGAAGTGAGCGAGTACATGTCTGATTTTATTGACCTCAACGGCGAGGCTCAGAGCTTCGGCGACACCGAGGCGCAGCGCCTGGTGCGTGAGAACGACCGCGGCTACGTCTTTCACTCGTGGTCGGCGCAGGGCCAGATCAACCCCCTGCCCGTCGCGAAGGGCGAAGGCGCCAGGTTCTGGGACTACGACGGCAAGGAATACCTCGACTTCTCCTCCCAGCTCGTGAACCTGAACCTCGGACACCAGCACCCCGGCCTGGTCAAGGCGATCCAGGAGCAGGCCGGCCGGCTCGCGACGATCCAGCCCGCGTTCGCGAACGATGTGCGCGGCGAGCTCGCCAAGCGCATCGTCGAGCACTCCTTCGAGGGCGCGCGCTCGGTATTCTTCACCAACGGTGGCGCCGAGGCGATCGAGTATGCAGTGCGCCTGGCGCGCCAGTCGTCGGGCAAGCGCAAGATCCTCTCGCGCTACCGTTCGTATCACGGCTCGACCGGCACCGCGATCACCATGACCGGTGAGCCGCGCCGCTGGGCCAACGACGTCATCGACGGCGAGGTCGTGCACTTCTTCGGCCCCTACGCCTACCGTAGTGCGTTCTGGGCTGAGACCCCCGAGCAGGAGACCGAGCGGGCGCTCGCGCACCTCGAGCAGCAGATCCAGCTCGAGGGCCCCAGCACGATCGCCGCGATCGTGCTCGAGACCGTCACCGGCACCAACGGCGTGCTAGTGCCGCCGCCCGGCTATCTGCCCGGCGTGCGCGCTCTGTGCGACAAGTACGGCATCCTGCTGATCTGCGACGAGGTCATGGTCGGCTTCGGCCGCACCGGCGAGTGGTTCGCTTACCAGGGCTTCGACGTCAAGCCAGATCTCGTGACCTTCGCGAAGGGCGTCAACTCGGGGTACGTGCCGCTCGGCGGCGTCGTCATCAGCGAGGCGATCCACCAGGCGTTCGAGGATCGCGCCTTCCCGGGCGGCCTGACGTACTCGGGGCATCCGCTCGCGTGCGCAGCGGGCGTGGCGACGTTCGACATCTTCGAGCAGGACGGCATCCTCGAGCGGGTGTGGGACCTCGGAGCGCGGGTGATCGAGCCGCGTCTGCGCGAGATCGCGGCGAAGCACCCCTCGGTGGGAGAGTACCGGGGCAAGGGCCTGTTCTGGGCGTTGGAACTGGTGAAGAATCGCGACACTCGGGAACCGTTGGTGCCTTTCAACGCGAGCGGCGAAGCCGCAGCTCCCATGAATGCTGTTGTGACCGCATGCAAGCGGGCGGGCGTCTGGCCTTTCGTTCAGTACAACCGTGTCCAGATTGCCCCGCCACTGATTATCGGCGAGGAGGACCTCCTGAAGGGCCTCGCTCTCATCGACGAAGCACTCGAGATCGCCGACTCCCACTGCACCGCTGGATAGGCACGAAACCACGGCCCGAGAAGAAATGAAGAAACAAGGACGGCAACGATGCTACTGACCCGCTCAGAATTGAACGATCTGGACGATTACTTCGACCTGGGCGATTACCATCGCCCGGTCACCACGTCATCACCCGAAGCCCAGACATGGTTCGACCGGGGTCTGATCTGGTGCTACTCCTTCAACCACGAAGAGGCGGTCCTCTGCTTCGAACGTGCCACCGAGCTGGATCCTTCTTTTGCAATGGCTCACTGGGGAATCGCATATGCGCAAGGGCCGAACTACAATAAGACCTGGGAGGCCTTCGACGGCGAGGATCTTCGGGCCTCGGTCGCACGCACGCATCAAGAGATCGAGCGGGCGCAGGAGCTTTCCAGTTCTGCCTCCAAGCTTGAACAGGCGCTTATCGATGCTCTCGCCAAACGCTACCAAGCAGCCGCAGCCGACGAGATCTCTCCCGCGTGGAACGAGGATTACGCCGAGGCGATGGGCAAGGTCTACGCCGAATTCTCTGATGATCTCGAGGTCGCCGCCCTCTACGCCGAAGCTTTGATGAATCTGACTCCGTGGAAGCTTTGGAATGAGCGCACCGGCGAGCCAGCGCCGGGTTCGCATGCTCTGAAAGTCCGTGAAATTTTCGACCGGGCGTTGGAATTGCCCGGCGGCAAGTCGCACCCAGGGATCCTGCACTTCTACATCCATCTCATGGAGATGTCGTCAACGCCGGAAGCGGCCATTCCTATCGCGGATCGTCTGCGCGG
The DNA here is from genome assembly GCA_020161315.1 of Actinomycetota bacterium. Lineage (GTDB taxonomy): Bacteria > Actinomycetota > Actinomycetes > Actinomycetales > Microbacteriaceae > Leucobacter. Next base: position 52,235 of record JAIUOH010000018.1, read on the forward strand.
GCTGATCCCGGACGGCGGCCATATGCACCACATGCCGAGCCACCTTGACGTGCTATGTGGCGATTTCCGTCGAGCCATCACTTCGAACAGTGATGCGATCGTCGCGGATGAGAAATACCGTCGACGCAGAGGCGCAATGAACTTCTATACGCTCTACCGTTCTCACGACTACCACTTCCGCATCTATGCGGCGATGTTCGTCGGGCAGTCGGAAGTCGCGCTAGAGACCGCAGCCCAGCTTGAGGCCTCCATCCCAGAGGACCTGCTGCGCGTCACCTCGCCTCCGATGGCCGACTGGCTCGAAGGTTTCATCGCGATGCGTGTGCATGTGCTTATCCGGTTCGGGCGCTGGCAGGAGATACTTGACCTGCCGTTCCCTGAAGATTCAGGGCTCTACTGCGTGACTACCGCTATGCAGCACTACGCTCGTGGGGTCGCGCTCGCCTCACTGAGCAGAATCGAAGAGGCAGAGGCTGAGCGAGAACTATTTAGGATGGCAGTCACGAAAGTCCCGGAAAGCCGGACACTGTTCAACAACATCTGCCTCGACATCCTCGAAGTCGCCGCTTCGATGCTCGACGGAGAACTCGAGTACCGCAAGGGCAATTACGAAGCAGCGTTCGCGCATCTTCGCCGTTCAATCGAGATCGACGACGCGCTTCCCTACGACGAGCCATGGGGGTGGATGCAGCCTACGAGGCACGCCTACGGCGCGCTGCTTCTCGAACAAGGGCACGTTGAAGAAGCGGCAGCAGTCTACGCCGCAGATCTCGGGTTCAATTCGTCGCTACCGCGCGGCCAGCAGCACCCAGGCAACGTTTGGGCGCTACACGGCTACCATGAGTGCCTGCAGTTACTCGGACGCGACGCCGAGGCCGTGCTCGTCGGCCACCAACTCAAGATCGCGGTTGCGATGGCGGATGTGCCCATCGAAGCCTCTTGCTTTTGCCGTTTGAGTGCAATCGGGGCTGAGCAGACCTCTGGCACCCCAAGCTGCTGCACTGTTACGGCGACTCGCGGGTAAGCTCGATCCTCGGGCAACAAGGCCGGCCTTCAGATTCTCCGATGGAAATGGTAATGGCGTTGCTCGCAACCTGCGGCTTCGCAGCGGGCTGGCTCCCTCGAGCTGCAGAAGGATGGAGCGCACGTCTGCTCTCTGCGGTCGTCTGGATTGGGATGCTCCTCGCAGCAGGACCCACAGCTGCGATAGTCCGTTTGGCGGCTACTTTGTGCATCATCGTTGGGGTGATTCTCGATGCTGTCGTGACGGGAAGGCTATCTCGACCGACGTCCGGCGTTGATCTCCATCTCCTCCACCGAGGCATCGGCTCGTTGCTCATGATCCCGTGCCTTCTCGGAGTCAGCTCCTCATCGGAGACGATCGGAGCGACAGCACACCAAGGACACATGCCGTCCGCACATGTCGTCATCGCTTTCTTCGCGCTGCCGTATTTGGTTGCCTCCATTTGGTGGGCGATCAAGTCGTACTCCGACTTCAGAGCCCGCCGCTCTCCTGCCAGATGGGCAGATCTCGTTGGAAACGGCAGCATGACAGCGATGGTGGCGATGATGCTCGCGATGTAAACCAGGTCGCTTCCTCCACCCACTATCGATCTCTTACTCGCGGTGGACTTCACAGAGTCAGATCACCTCGGAAAGGGCAATCCGTTCTGGTATATTGAGCCGTAACTCAAAAAAGCATCTGCGTTCGTTTGGAGGAACAGTGAAGACACATTATGAATTGATCGTGGTCGGTGCCGGGGCCGGGGGACTCAACGCCTCGCTCGAGGCCGCCGGACTAGGCAAGGACGTACTCGTCATCGAGAAGTTTCGTCCCGGCGGTGAATGTACCTGGTCGGGATGCATCCCGAGCAAAGCGCTGATTCAGATCGCCGATGCGTATCATCATGCCGCGCAGTTCGGCGTTGGGCCCGTGGACGGCCGAGCGGTCATGGAGAAGGTTCGCGCCCTCACCTTGACCGCCCATCAAGCAGAGGCCGTCGAAGTGCTCGAGTCTGCGGGCATCTCATACCTGAATGGTGAGGCACGTTTCGTAGATGCGCATACCGTCGAGGTCGAAGGGCAACGACTGAGCGCGGATCGGTTCGTCGTCGCAACCGGTTCTCAGCCAGCCGTGCCCCCGATTCCGGGCCTGCTCGAGGTGGCACCGCTTACGAATCAGAGTGTTTTCACAATGGATGAGCTGCCCGGATCCCTGATCGTTCTGGGCGCCGGTGCGATCGGTGTGGAACTCAGCCAGGCCTTCTCACGCCTCGGCGTCAAGGTCTCTCTGGTCGAGATGGCCGAGCGCATCCTCCCCCGCGAAGAGCCCGAATTGTCAGGCATTCTCGCCGAGACCCTCGCATTCGAAGGCGTGGACGTACGCACCTCCACCACCGCCATCAGCGCAAGCCGCTGCGAGAGCAAAACTCATCTGACAGTGACACACGAAGGGGAAGAGAAAACTCTCTCTGCGTCGCGCATCCTCGTTGCCCTGGGGCGAAAAGCGGATACCGAGGATCTGGGACTCGACGCGGCTGGAGTCGAGGTAGTACGTGGCACTGTGAGGACCAACGAGCATATGCAGACTTCCACCTCGCACATCTATGCGGCTGGCGACATCGTGGGCCCGTACCAGTTCTCGCATATGGGCGGACGGCAAGGGCGAGTCGCGGTCAGGCACATGTTCAACCAGCCAGGTGACACTATGACCAACGAGTACGCCTGGTGCACCTTCACACATCCCGAGCTTGCACGCACAGGCATGCTCGAAGACGAAGCAAGGGCCCGTTACGGAGAAAACGTGCGCGTCTGGGAATCGAACTACAGCGACGCGGATCGTGCGGTTGTCGATGAGCACACCACCGGCAAGATCATTGTCATCACTGACGCCGAAGACCAGATCCTTGGAGCGAGCATCCTCGGAGAACGAGCCTGCGAACTCCTCGGCGAGATTCAAACTCTGAAACAATCGCGACTTCCCGTCACGACGATCCGCGAGCTCGTGCATCCCTATCCGGGCTACGGCGAGGCTCTCACAGCACTCAGCAAACGGGAATAGACGCCTCCCTACTCAAGCACCCGCAACGAAAGGATTCCCTGAGGATGAGTACCGGAGCCCAGAGCGAAATACAGCTGGAGAACGAGTTCTTCCGCGTCACAAAATGGACAATCGCCCCAGGTAGTGTGATCCCCATGCACCTCCATGAGCACGAATACGTGGTCACACCCCTTGTCGATGGCGTCATGCACGTCGTTACTTCCGACGGCGAAGAAATAGTTGCCGAGTTGGTCATGGGGGAAAGCTACTCACGGCCGTCGGGTTCTGAACACCGGATTGAGAACCGGCGATCATCCGCTGCGATCGTGTTCGTTGAGGCCGAGCGACTCTCATGACCAACACGGAAGACACTCACAACAATCTCGGCGACAACTTTCACAAGGTAAACGGCCACATTCTGGCAGATCGCATCACCGCGACCGTCACGCACGCATTCAGGAACGACCCGACCTGGTCGCCCCTGCTCGGCGCAGACACCAGCGAGTCCGGACCGGCGTACCAGTACTGGAGTCTCTTCGTTCATTCTGCGCTCCGTTACCCGTGGAGCTACAGCAATCACGACGGCACCGTAACATCGATCTGGTACCCACCAAATGCTGATGAACTCACGCCCGAAGAAACGGCACGCTTCCCTGAATTCGCAACAGAACTTCTGGGGGCTCACAAAGCCACTGAACTCTTCCGCACTATCGAACGTTTCGACGACGCCCGACCGGCCGGAGCGTACTTCTACCTCAGCCTGCTCGCGGTCCATCCGACACAACGTGGCAGCGGTCTCGGCTTACGCCTCCTGGCAGAGAATCTACAAGTGCTCGACGCTCTCGGCGTGCCAACATACTTGGAATCATCAAACCCCCAGAACGATGAAAAATATCGGCGCCTGGGATACCAGCAACACGGAACCATTGCCCTGCGCCATGACTTTACGATCACCACTTTTTGGAGAGACCCCGCTGTGGGGAGTTGAGTTCCGTCGCTGGCGCGACTAGCTCCGGCAAGAGCCGTCAGAAAGTCGAATGGAAGCCACCGAGGGAGGCGTTGAACTTGATCCCGTCGGCAGAAACCGTGACACGGCGTCAGCGTTGACGCGGTGCTAACAAGAGACTGGTACGCCACCCTCGGGGTAGTCCGATGAGGCGCATCTGCGCACCTGTTCAATGTGACGGTTTCAATCAGGGTGATGACAGCCGGTGAGGGATACCGGTACCTGCTGAACTCTGTCGTCATCGGTGATGGTGACCGAGATGCTGTTTCCGCGCTGAATCGTTACTACTTGCAGGTGGGTACGCCACCGGGCGTCTGGGCAGGATCGGGGCTCAGTGCACTTTCCGGAGCCCTAGTAACTGGCGAAGCCGTGACTGAGGAGCAGCTGCGACGGCTTATGGGCTATGGGCAGGATCCGAACTCGGGTGAGCAGCTTGGTCGTCCGTACCGGAAGTTCGCCACCACCTCGGAGCGAGTCCGGCGTCGCATCGATAAGCTCTCCGAGGGCCTCACTGATGACGAGCGTGCGGAACAGGTCGGGTTAATCGAGGCTGAGGAAGCAGCGAAGCCGACTGGAGCGCCGGTTGCCGGTTTCGACCTCACGTTCTCGGTTCCAAAGTCCGTGTCCACGCTGTGGGCGGTCGCCGACGGCGGAAATCAAGCGTTGATCGCGCAGGCGCATTATGTCGCGATCCAGGACGTGATCGAGCTGCTGGAACGCGATGTCGCGGCGACGAGGGTAGGTGCTAAGGGTCCGCGTGGTGCGGTCGCGCAGGTGCCGGTACGGGGCGTGATTGCGGCGGCGTATGACCATTACGACTCACGGGCATCTGATCCGCAGTTGCACACGCATGTCGTGGTCGCGAACCGAGTGCAGGCAGTACGGGATGGGAAATGGCGCACCCTCGACTCCCGCGCGCTGCATGCTGCGGTGATGGGGCTGTCGGAGCATTACAACGCCGTCCTCGCCGATCGAATCACGACGCTGCTCGGTGTCGGGTGGGAGGCACGCGAACGCGGCGCGGGCCGGTCCACCGCGTGGGAGATCGCCGGTGTCTCGCAAGAGTTGATGGATGAGTTCTCTTCCCGGACCCGTGATATCGAGCAGGTCAAAGACCGTCTCGTCGCCGACTACGTCGAAAAACATGGCAGGCAGCCTTCCCCGAAACTGCTGTGGCAGTTCCGCCAACAGGCGACCCTCGAGACCCGGCCGCCGAAACAGCAACACTCATTGAGCGAGCTCACCGCGCAATGGCGAGACCGCGCCACACAGGTGCTCGGCGAAGACGCGCCCACCTGGGCTGCCGCGCTCCTCGCAGGCAGTACCGCTGATCCGTTGCTGCGGGCCGATGACATCCCGCTGGATGACCTGAATGCGGTGGCTGCGGTCGTGGTGGAGCGGGTGGCTGATCGGCGGGCGTCGTGGAAGCGGTGGAACCTCCACGCCGAGGCCGTCAGACAGACGATGGGGCTGCGCTTTGCCACCGCGCAGGATCGTGATGCGATCACACGGCAGATTGTTGACGCCGCCGAACAAGCTTCCCTCAGGTTGACGCCGCCGGAGCTTGCGTCGAGCCCGCCCGTGTTCCAGCAGCCTGATGGTGTGAGTGTGTTCCGTCCAAAGGCCTCCACGGTCTACTCCTCGGAACGGGTGCTCGAAGCAGAAGACCGGCTTCTCGCCGCTGCTGAGAACCGTATGGCCCCCACGGTGCCGCTCGCCTGGATTGAACAGGCAGCGCGAACGAAGAACAAGGACGGGTACTCGTTGTCGTCCGATCAGGAGCAGGCGATCTCGAAGATCGGGATCTCCGGACGCGCCCTCGATGTTCTCGTCGGGCCCGCAGGGACTGGGAAGACCACCACCATGCGAGCTCTCCACCAGGCATGGGAGAGACACCACGGCCAAGGCTCAGTCATCGGGCTCGCACCATCAGCTGCAGCAGCCGAAGTACTCGCCGAGGATTTGGGTGTGTCGACGGAGAACACAGCGAAGTGGCTCCACGAACACCGCCACGGCAACTGGAATCTCACCGCCGGTCAGCTCGTCATCATCGACGAAGCATCCCTCGCAGGAACCCTCGCCCTCGACACCATCACCGCCCACGCCCAAGAAGCGGGCGCGAAAGTGCTGCTCGTCGGCGACTGGGCACAACTCGCCGCGGTCGACGCGGGCGGGGCATTCGGGATGCTGGTCCGTGAACGCGACGATACCCCGGAGCTCACTGACGTGCGCCGGTTCCGAAACGAGTGGGAGAAACACGCCTCCCTAGGCTTGCGCATCACCGCGACGTAGTGAAAAAAGAAGCCGTTCGCATGGACCCGCCCTCGCAATGGGCGTCAAAGTTTGATGTTGTCAAGTCATTGACAGAAGATGATCAGAGTATCGTTTACATCAACAGCGCGCGTGGTGTTGTAAGCGATGCTATGCAGTTCGCCGAGGGTCTAGAGGAGGTCCGAGACCCTCGAATTGAAGAGTTGATGAACTTCGCTGGTGAGCATGTGCATGACAAGTATTTTCTCATCAGCTGCTTGCGGAAGGGCGTCGCTTTCCATCACGGCCGCATGCCACAAGACCTTCGTGAACGAATCGAGAATCTGTACGCAGCTCAGGACTCGCCTTTGAAGTATGTCTTCTGCACTTCGACACTTCTTGAGGGTGTCAACCTTCCAGCCAAGAATATTTTCGTGCTTAGTGACCAGCACGGTTTAAGAGATCTCACCCAAATGGACTTTGAAAACCTTATCGGACGCGCTGGACGACTTACCTTTGACTTCTCGGGGAATGTTGTCTGCGTGCGAGACACTGAGAACGCTTGGAGCGGAAAGACCAAGAACCTGATTGCAAACACCGAGCCCCTTGAAGCTAAGAGCTTCCTTGTGAACCCCGTCCCTAGGCGAAAGAAGGAGTTCACCGATATTGAGAAATCGTTGGCTCGTGAACCTCTGCCCAAGGATCGATCAGCTGACTCGATACGAACCAGTCGCCAATATGCGTCAATCCTGACGCTTCATGAAATCGAAGGTCAAACATCTGGGCTGAAGACATTGTTTCTCGATCGAATAGCCCAAGGAAAGGAGCAACTCCACAAGGTTGCCTCGGAGCTTACCGTGCCATCACGAGTTCTTCGGCGGACTCCAGATATCGCCGCGCACTATCAAGAAGAAGTGTGGAAGCGCGTTCAGTCCCAAAGTGACTTTGCCCCGTTGATTGGCGAAGGTGACGACCTCTCTGAGAACGCTACCTACCTGTCGGTCCTTCATCGCCTTTATGAGCAGTACAACTGGGGGAAGGAAGAGTCGGTTGGCACCTATAAGTTGGTTCCTTCCCGCAAGAAGGCGACCGACTCGCTGGAGCCGACTCATGCACGTCTCAGATACTGGGCTAATCTCATGCGCAACTGGGTTGCGGGAAAACCGCTGCATCTCATTATCAGATCTTCGATCTTATATTTCAGGGATGAAGGAGAGATCACGATTCGTGACTTTTCATCCCCGAGTACGTACAAAACCGTACCGTTCATTGAGAGTGACACGGTGCTGATCAACCAGATAATCGAGGACGTCCTGCTGGACATTGAAGTCGGTTTGAGGTTTCGAATCATGCGCTATCTTCAAAACTTCTACGACATCTCGGTGGCCGCACAAGGACAACCGAAAGCTGGTGTGGATCTCGCCAGCCTTGTTGAGTACGGAACTCAGGATCTGGTCGCTGTAGCTCTCCAAGATGCTGGGCTTTCCCGCAACGCGAGCGTTGCTCTCTCCTCACAGTTCCGAGATGCCGTCGAACTCTCAGATTCGGGTGATCTCGTCGATATCGAACTAACCAGAGTCCTGGCAGGTCTAGAAAACAATGATGAACTGGCCCAGGAAGTGCGCCAGATTTTTGGGGAGGTAGAGGAGCATGGTGTCAATCAAGGCTAGCTTTCGGTGTCCACGAGGAGTATCGGCCTAGCGTGGGTTTTTAGTTGCGCGCTCGTTCGACATCTCTTCGGGTACGAGTAAATGAGAGTCTCTCAACCGTGGAAGAGACAAGCGTCGTTTCACCAACGGCCACCCAAGCCCCGTAAGCGCCGCCTCCAGTCAGCGCACCGTGATTTTGGCCGAGACACGAACAAGTGCAGTCGTCACCGGTCGCTGCTTGACAGCGGGTATCGCACTGTTCATGGATGTTGAAGTCCACCTCAACCCTGACCTGCCCGACGCGCACAGCCAGTGCATCGACGACATCCCGAAAATGTGCACGTGCAACGGCCCAATGCCCATCCCAGCCACGCGGACCCGTCACCCACTGAGGACGGATGCGAGCCCCCAAGGTGTCTTTCAGCCATTGCCGATTGGTTGGTTCTCCCTCTCGCGGCTTGCGTAGCCCACTAATTTCAATGCGACCTGAGACCGGTCGGAAGGCCTCAACCATGTCTCGACAATACCGGCATCCCCGGAAGTAGGTATTGTAACTCTGGGAGTGTCGTACCTGCTTCGACAAAGAGGGAATCATGCTTCCACAAACCCCACGTATACTCCTGACGGATCTGCCGGAAGCTACCAGGAGCCGGGTGTTTAGCCGGTGCATTGGGAAGCGTTGATGTAACGATCGGGAAGTGCGAGCGCGCGTACCTGGAAGCGGTTGCGCGCTCGCACTTTTGGCTCAGTTGGCGGTGTCGTCGGCGAGGTGGCGGCGCA
>JAIUOH010000019.1 GCA_020161315.1 Actinomycetota bacterium
TCGCGCAGAGACTGAACGGTCGGCCACGCAAAACGCTGGACTGGGAAACCCCAGCCCAGCGCCTCACTAAGCTCATCCTTACGAACTGATCTATACCCCGGTGTTGCGACGACTCCTAGAATCCGCCACCGTATTTAAGGGGCACATTCGCTAGCCCTATGTACATTCGAAGATCAGGTGAGACGGTGGGGTTGAGAGCGGGTGTGCAGAGAGGGCAGGCAGAGAGGGCGGGCAGACGGGCAGGCAGAGGGGCTGGCTTCCTGTCCACTCGATGATTGCTGGCCGCACAGCCAGCAAGATAGCCACGCAGCGGGCTCGCTGAAGTCGGCCGGGCTGTCTTGTTGCGAATCATTCCCAAGAAGGGATAGAGTGATACTCGTTCTCATTAAGCATTGTTTCGGCTGACATGCTTGACCCGCACCACGCGGTCAAGCGCGCCGAGTTAGAAAGTTCACCCGTGAAGACCCCAGGGTTTCTCAAAGCACTCACCATCGGCGCAGCGGCAGCGCTCGCCCTCACCTCGTGCTCGGCGGCTGGTGCCGCCGGCAACGGCACGCCAGACACTTCGCAGGCAGGCCGCCTCAGCGTGGTCGTCACGACCACGCAGCTCGCAGATTTCACCGCTCAGATCGGCGGTGATGATATCGAGCTCACCAGCCTGCTCACCCCCGGCGCCTCGGCGCATCACTTCGATCCAACGCCCCGCGACTTGCTGAGCCTTGGGCATGCAGACGTGCTCGTCATCAACGGTGCTGGGCTCGATGAGTTTGTTGACGCCGCAATCGAAGCATCAGGTTTTGCGGGCACGGTGATCGATGCAAGCGCTGGCATTGATCTTGCGACCGCGCGCGAGATTACCGCAGAGGGCGGCGAGGATCAGCACGCAGCCGAGGGTCATGGCCACGAGGGCGAAGAGCACGCGGAAGAGCATGGGCACGCGCATGACTCGCACCCTTCGACAGGCTCAGGGGTCGGGAGTGAAGGCTCAGCGGGTGAAGCTGTGCACGAGGCAGGCGACGATCACGACCACGATCACGGCGATCTGAACCCGCACCTGTGGACCTCCCCGCGCATGGCGCAGGGAATGGTCACCGAAATCGCCGAGGGGCTCGCGGCGAAAGACCGGGTGCATGGCGGCGCCTACCTCGAACGAGCGAGCGCCTACAACGAGCAGCTTGGGGCACTCGATGAGTGGATCCTCGCCCAGTATGCGCGAGTGCCAGCCGAAGCCCGCGTGCTCGTGACCGGCCACGATTCTCTGCGCTACTACCTGCACGACTACGACATCGCGTTTGCCGGTTCGTTGCTGCCGAGCTTTGAAGACAACGCTGAGCCGAGCGCGGCCGAGATTGATGCGCTGGTCGCGGCGATCAAGCAGCGCGGGGTGAAGGCCATCTTCGTGGAGTCTTCGCTCAGCCCGAAGCTCGCGCAAACCGTGGCTCGCGAGGCCGGGGTGACTGTTGTAGATGCCGAGTCACTCTATGCCGACTCGCTCGGCCCGAAAGGCAGCGGTGCCGAGACCTACATCAGCGCAACCGCGCACAACACGAGGGTGATTCTCGAGGCATGGGGTGCCGCGGTCGACCCGCTGCCGAGTCAGCTGGAGGGGCAATGAGCAACAGCATGTTTCCCGTGAAACAGGGTTCCCCGGCACTCGCCGTTTCGCTGCAAGACGCGTCGTTCGGCTACGACGGCCGCAGCCGCGTCGCGCGCCTGACCCTCGATATCGAGGTGGGCAGCGCGGTCGCGCTGATCGGCCCGAACGGCTCGGGCAAGTCGACACTGTTGCAGGGCCTGATCGGCCTCGCAGAACTCACTGGCGGCAGCGCCACCGTGCTTGGCGCAAAGCCAGCTCTGGCGCGCAGACAGGTTGCCACGTTGCCGCAGGCAGACTCGCGCAGCACCGAGCTGCCGGTCACCCTGCGCCAGGTGGTGGCGATGGGGCTTTATCGAAAGCTCGGCCCGTTGCGGCCACTGGGCCGGGGGCACCGTCGCGTCATCGATGAGGCACTCGAGCGGGTTGGTCTCGCGGCGTTTGCGGGCAGGCTGTTCGGCGAACTCTCTGGCGGCCAGCAGCAGCGCGGCATTCTTGCGCGTGCCCTCGTCTCTGACCCCAAACTGTTGCTGCTCGACGAGCCCTTCAACGGCCTCGATCGCGAAAACCGCGACACCCTGCTCGAGCTCGTGCGCGAGCTTCGTGCCGAGGGGCGCACGGTGATCGTGAGCACGCACGACCTTGAAATTGCGCAGCAAGCCTGCACGCACGCACTGCTGCTCTCGGCGGGCCACAGCGCCGAGCAACCGGGTCACCCGGCGAGCTTTGGCCCCGTTGCAGAGGCTCTCACGCTCGAGGCGGTGGAGCACGCCGCCGGCCGATTCAGCAGAACCGACGATGATTGCGCCGACGATGCCGAGCGTACGCTCGCGCTCGGCATCGCGCAGCTCGAACTCGAAGACCATCACACCGACGGGCCGAGGTAGCCGGTGGAAGTCACGCTGCTCGAAGCGCTGCAGCTGCCCTTCATGGCTCGCGCTTTCGCCACGATCGCGGTGCTCGCGGTCGCGGCTGGCGTCGTCGGTCTCGGCATCAGCTTTCGCGAGATGGAGTTCGTGAGCGACGGCATGGTGCACGCCGTGTTTCCGGGCCTCGTGATCGGCGCCGCGATTGGCGGCAGCGCGGGCCTCCTGCCCGGCGCGGTGGTGGCGGCTCTCGCCGCGGCCGTGATCTTCACCCTGCTCGACCGCCGCGGCGGTGCAGGCAGTGATGCCGCAATTGCGGTCGGCCTCACGGGGCTCTTCAGCCTCGGTGTGGTGCTGGTCTCAAAGCAACAGGGCTATGCCGCGCAGCTGCAAGATCTGCTCTTCGGGCACCTGCTCACGGTGACCTCGGCTCAGCTCTGGCAGATCATCGCGGTCGCCGCGATTGCGGTCGGCATCATGCTCGTGACGGGCCGCACCCAGTTGTTTCGTGCGTTTGACCCCGCCGGCTTCGAGGCGGTCGGCTTTCACCCGCTGCGCACCGACCTCGCGCTCGCCGCGGCGACCGCGCTGCTTGTGGTGGCTGGCGTGCAGGCACTCGGGGTGCTGATGGTGGTCGCGTTGCTGACCGTGCCGATGGCCGTGTCGCGCCTGCTCACCAGGCGACTCGGCCTGCTCGTGCCGTTTGCCATCGCGGTGCCGCTCGCCACCGGTGGGCTTGGCCTTTGGTGGTCGTTCATGTGGTCGATCGAGCGTAACCTTTCGGTGTCGCCCGGTGCGCTGGTGGTGTTGCTGCTCGTGGCCGCGTATCTGTTTGCGGTCGCGGCGCGATTCGTGTGGCAGCGGCGAGGATCGGCGGCCGCCGCATGAGTTACTTCGCAATGGCCGCGCTCGAGGTCACCCTGCTCGGCCTGCTAGGTGGCATCGCGGGCACGCTGATTGTGGTGCGGCGCAGATCGTTCTTTGCGGTGGCGTTGAGCCACGCCACCTTCCCGGGGGGCGTGATCTTTGCGGTGCTCGGCTACAACCTGTTGCTCGGGCAGGCGCTTTTTGCGGCGCTGCTTGTGCTCATCATGACACTGCTGTCGAGGGTGCCGGGTCAGGGTAGGCAGGTCGCGAGCGGGGTGGTGCTCGCGCTCGGCTTTGCGCTCGGCACGCTGCTCACGAGCCTGAACCCGGGCCTCGGGGTGCCGGTCGAGGCGCTACTGGTGGGTTCGCCGCTCTCGGTGAGCGCGGCAGATATCGCAGCGACCGCGGTCGTGCTCGTGGCGTCGCTCATTGTCACCGCGTACTTCGCCAGGCGCGTGCTCTTTCACACCTTCGACCCGGTGGGCTTCGCGGCCGCAGGCTTTCGAGCCTGGCCAGTCGAGCTCGTGGTGGTTGGCATTGCCTCCGCCGCGGTGGTGGTTGCGATGCCCGCGGTGGGGGCGATCCTCGGGGTGGCAATACTGATTGCCCCCGCGGCCGCAGCCCGACTTATTGCGCCTCGCATCGAGTGGGTGCCGCCCCTCGCCGCGGTGCTGGGCGTTGCCTCGGGCCTTGCGGGCCTGTGGGCCTCGCGGCAATTCGACCTCGCCGCCGGGGGAGCGATTGGGCTTGCGACTACGCTGGTGTTCATCGCCGCTCTGCTGTGGCGGCGGCTGGCGCGCGGGCCGATCCAGCGCGTAAAAGAAGTGGTGAAGGCGAAGGAGGCGACCGCATGAGCGCACCAAAACGTAACACCTGGCAGCGCGAGGCGGTTCGCGCGCGGCTCGCCGAGGCGCAGGGTTTCGTGAGCGCGCAGCAGCTGTTCGCGGTGCTGCGCGACGAGGGCTCGACCATCGGGCTCGCCACCGTCTATCGCAACCTGGCGCAGCTTGCCGAGGCTGGAGAGGCCGATTCGCTGCAGTCGCCTGAGGGCGAGAACCTGTTTCGCTCGTGTTCTACTGGGCACCATCACCACCTGATCTGCCGCAGCTGCGGCGATACCCGCGAGCTTGAGGCGAGCGTCGTCGAGCAGTGGGCGTCGAATGTCGGCGCCGAGCACGGCTATTCCGACATCGACCACGTCGTCGATCTCTTTGGTATTTGCGGGCGCTGCCGGGCGCTGTCAGGCGACAAGTAACGTGGTGCCCCTGCTGCCCGAGGGGCTCGATTGGGGCGTGATCGCGCTGCTCGTGGCGGCCGCGTTTGCCGCCGGGTGGATCGACGCGGTGGTCGGCGGGGGTGGCCTGCTGCAACTACCGGCGCTGCTGCTCGTGCCGGGCATCACCCCACTGCAAGCGCTCGCGACAAATAAACTCGCCTCGATCTTTGGCACCGCGACGAGCAGCGTGAGCTATTACCGGCGGGTGCGGCCGAGCCTGCGAACAGCGCTGCCAATGGCGGGTGTTGCGCTCGTCGGCGCGTTTGCGGGGGCATCGGTCGCCTCACTGCTGCCGGCGCAGCTCTTTAAGCCGATCATCGTGGGTGCACTCATTGTGGTCGCGCTGATCACGCTGTTCAAGCCCGCGCTCGGTGCGGTCACGAGGGTAAAGCACGCGGGATCGCGCCACCTCATTCTCGGTCTTGCCATCGGCGCGAGCATCGGCTTTTATGACGGGGTGCTCGGGCCGGGCACGGGCACGTTCTTGGTGTTCGCACTTGTCGGGCTGCTCGGCTACGACTTTCTGCGGGCGAGCGCCAAGGCGAAGATCGTGAACTTTGCGACGAACCTCGGCGCGCTGCTGTTCTTCATTCCGCTGGGCGCGGTGCTGTGGCCGCTTGGGCTGCTTATGGGTGTGGCGAATGTCGCGGGCAGTCTGCTCGGATCGCGCATGGCGATCGCCAGGGGCACCCGATTTATCAGGGTGCTGTTTCTTGTGGTGGTGGCAGCGCTCATCGTGAAGCTCGGCTTTGACATCTGGGCAGAGTGGGCCTGAGCACTGGATGCCCCATTCCTTGGTTATCGGAATTTCCAATAACCAAGGAAGGGGGCATCGTACTACGCCTCGTCGATCAGGTCTTCGAGCGTGGTGGACGGCTGACCCGGCTGAGTAGCGCCCGCGGCTCCGGCAACCCCAGCCGCTACCGGCAGACCCGCGGCCTTCGCCGCACGCTTCTCTTCGCGACGCTCCCGTCGCGCAGCCCGCTTCTGCTGCTTGCGTGTGTAGCGTCGCTCAACCCAGGTGTAGAGAATCGGCACGAGCACCAGCGTCAGCAAGGTCGATGACACCAGGCCACCAATCACCACGATCGCGAGCGGTTTCGAGATAAACACGCCACCACCCGTGAGGCCGAGTGACATTGGCACGAGCGCGAAGATTGTCGCCGCGGCGGTCATCAGAATCGGGCGCAGCCTCAGTCTGGTGCCGTGCTCGACCGCCTCATCGAGCGGGGCACCGGCCTCGCGCAGGCGGTTGATGAGATCCATCAGCACGATCGCGTTCGTTACCACGATGCCGATCAGCATGAGCAGGCCGATCATCGCGGGCAGACCCAACGGAGTGCCGGTGAGCAGCAGGCCGAGCAGCGCACCGGTCGCGGCGAACGGAATCGACACGAGCAGCACGAACGGCCCACGGAAGCTGCGGAACGTCGCGACCATCACCAACAGCACCAGCAGGATCGCGGCGAACATCGCCGCAAACAGCTGCGTGAAGGCCTCGTTTTGTTCTGCGCTCACGCCGCCGAGCTCGAAGCTGACGCCGGCGGGTAGTTCGACGGTGGCGATCGCGTTCTGCACGGCGAGATTTGCCCGGTCGAGCTGACCCTTCTTCGGGGTCACGGTGAGTGCCACCTGGCGGTCGCCGTCGGCGCGGGTGATCATTGGCGCGGTCAGCTCTTCGGTGACCTCGGCGATTGCCGAGAGCGGCACGGCGGTGCCGTTGACCTCCATCGCGGCCTTCTGCTCGGCCTCGGCCTTCTGCTGCTCGGCGAGCGCATTCGCGGCATCGCCCTGGGCGGTGCGCAAGGCAGAGATCTGCTGGTCGATGCCTTCGATGCCCGCCTGTGCTCCCATCAGCGCCGACTGCACCGCGGCGATCTGCTCGGCGCGCTCCTGCTCAGCCTTCGCCATCGCGGCACCGTCGGGGTCGAGCGAAGGGCCGGGTTCGACGGGGGTGCTGTAGAGCACCTGTAGCTGTGCGTTGAGCTCGGCGATCTGCGCAACCATCTCGGCGCGCTGGGAAGTTGCTTCGGCGATCTGCGAGCGCATCTCGGCGCTGGCTTCGTCTCGCGCTTTCTCGGCGGCTGCCTCCGCGTCGGCGGTGAGTTTGTCGCTCGCAATCTTTCGCGCCTCGGCGGTCTGTTGCTGCGTCACCGGCAGCATGAGAGAGCCGAGTTCTTCTGCGGTCTTACCCGAGCCGGGGGTGCGCAGCACGATTGAGCGGTCGCTGCCGTCGATCAGTAGTTTGCCGATCGTCTGACCCTCAAGTGCGCTTCGAATGGCCTGGGCCACAGAAGTGGGATCGTAGCCGATCTTTGCGGCGGTCAGCTCGTTGAGCTTGACGCGTACGACGGGCTGCTCGCCGGCAAGCTCGCTGCGCACGGCCTGCACGCCCTTTGCGCCCTTGAGCTTCTTCTCAAGCAGCTCGCTCGCTTCGCGCAGCGCCTTCGGGTCGTTGCCGCGAATCTGCAGTGAGATGCCGCCGCCGGCCGAACCCGTGAACGCGTCTTGCGTGAGCAGTTGCACCTCGCCAATATTGCGAACGCGCTCCATCGCCTTCTCAATGCGGTCGCCGGTTGCCTCGGCATCGGCGCCCTTCTGCAGCATGACGTCATAGGTGATCTGCGTGGGTGTGCCCGAGCCGCCGGGTGAGGCGAGGGGAATGTTCGTGACGACGTCTTGCACGCCCTCGACGTCTTCGAGCGCGCGCTCCACGGGTTCTGCAGCCTTGATGAGGTCGTCGGTCTTCTTCGGCGGGGTCTGCACGAGCTGCAGGCTCTCGGCGCCAGACGATCCGAGAAAGTCGGTGCGAATGAACGAGCTCATACCGAGCGTCGCGATCAGCAGCACGATTGACACGGAGATCGTGATCACGGGATGGCGGCGAGTCGCTGAGAGCGCGGGCATGATCGCGCGCTGCAGACGGTCTGGCTGAGTGTGAATCTCTGCCAGGTCGTCTTCGTGGTGCGCCTCGACGGCAGGCATGGCCACCGGCTTCGCGACCGCGGGATCGAGGATTGCAGTTGGGGTGGTAGCCTCGTCGAGCACCCCAGTCGAATGCTCGGCTGCGGGGGCGGCGGAGGGGTCGGCGCTGGCTGCCGGTGCGGCCGTGGCGGCAGCTGCCTTGGCTGATCCTTTTCGGGTCTTCTGCATGAACCAGTACGCGAGCACAGGCACCACAGTGAGGGCGACCACAAGCGACGCAAGCAGAGCGATCGTCACGGTGATGGCGAACGGGCGAAACAGCTGACCCGCGGTGCCAGACACAAACGCGATCGGCGCGAACACCGCGACCGTGGTGAGCGTCGAGGCTGTGATCGCGCCAGCGACCTGACGCACCGAGGCGACAACACCCTCGACGGTGAGCGGGCCGTCGCCCCGCCTGCGGCTGATGTTCTCGATGACCACGATGGAGTCGTCGACCACGCGACCGATCGCGATCGTGAGCGCGCCGAGCGTCAGAATGTTGAGCGTGTTGCCGCTCCAGAGCAAACCGATCAACGTGATCAGCAGCGACATCGGAATCGATACGGCCGCGATTACTGTCGAGCGCCAGGAGCCGAGGAACGCGAGAATCACGATTACTGCGAAGAACAAGCCGAGGCCGCCCTCGACCGAGAGATCATGAATCGATTGCTCGATGTAGGGCGCCTGGTCGAAGAGGCTCACGAATTCGGCGTGCACCGTCGGGGCGAGCCGGTCGAGCTCGGCGTTCACACCGTGCGAGATGTCGACCACGTTTGCGCCCTGAGCAGGCATGACCTGCAGCGTGAGCGCCGACTTGCCGTTTACGCGCGACACACTGCCCTGCGGCACCGTCTCCATGTGCACATCGGCGAAGTCGGCAACGCGAACGACGTTGCCCTCGGAGTTTGTGACGGGCAGGTTCTGCAGATCCTCGATCGAAGACAGACCTGCGCCAACCGTGACCGCAAGTTTTCCCTCTGCGCTCGTGGCCTCACCCGCGGGCATCGCGGAGCCGTAGCTCTGCAGCAGCGCCTGAATTGCTGCGGGCTCAACCTTTAGGCGCTCGACGTCTGCCGGGCGCAGGTCGATCATGATGCGCTGCTCTTCACGACCGGCGAGCTCAACCTTCTGCACCCCACTCACGCCCTTGAGCGCTGGCACCACGGTCTGCGCGATGCGCTCGCCGAAATCGGCGTCGTTCTTGGTGCTGCCCGCGCTGATCATCATTGCGGGAATGCCCTCGGTGCCACCCGAGAACACCTGGCTGTTCGCATCGGCCGGCAGTATTGGTTTCAAACCCTCGATCGCACCCTTCACCTGACGCAGGGTTTCTTCGTCGTCACCGCCAAAATCCCACTCAACCTGCAGCTGCGACGAGCCGCTCGACGTGGTCGAGGTAACCCGCTTGACCCCAGATATCGCCATGAGCGACTGCTCTGCCGGCTCGGTCACGGTGCGCGACATCTCTTCGGGGGCGAGGCCCTGCGCGTCGATTGACACGTATGCCATTGGCACCTGCATTGATGGCATGAGCTCTTGTTTGAGCGAGCCCATCGAGATGATGCCGAAGACGGCGATTGCGGCTGTGATCAGGCCAACGACGAGTCGGTTCTTGAGGCTGGTGCGGGTGAGGAATGTCATGGGGCCTTTAAGACTTTGCGGGTAGGGCGACGCGGGTCGCGGAGCAAACATGAGCAAATATGCAGCCCAGGGTCGTCCCTCTTGCAGAACTCGGGGGCGGTTCTGAGAGGGGCAATCTGGGCCGATGATTCCATGATTGCCTCGTGCCGGGCGCGCCGCATCGGCCCGGAGTACCATCTCGGGTCATCCCGAAGGATGAATTTGCTCGAGCACAAACTACCAAAACTGTTATACAGTTAGTCGATATGGGAGCCGGGATCTCGCCCGCGCCGCACCGCCAATGAGGAGGAACCCGTGGGAGTCACGCAGCTAATCGATGAGTTGCAGGCCAGCGGGGTCGAGGTGGACGCGTCGCCGCGCCGCCTCATGGAGTACTCCTACGACGCCTCGAACTACCGACTGCAGCCCGGGGCCGTGGTGTTTCCGCGCACCGCAGACCACTGCCGAGAGGTGTTGCGCGCCGCCCGTGATGCAGGCATGCCTGTGACGTTTCGTGGCGGCGGCACCTCGATGGCGGGCAACGCGGTGGGCGAGGGCGTCATCGTTGACCTGTCGAGGCGCCTGCGCGCGGTCGACGGGATCGATCGCGAGTCGCGCACCGTCTGGGTAGACGCAGGCGTCGTCATGAGCGAGCTGCGCAGCACTGTCGAGAAGCTCACCGCGGGCGAGCTGACCTTCGCGCCCGACCCATCATCGATGACCCGTGCAACCATCGGCGGCTCGATCGGCAACGATGCCTGCGGCAACCACTCGGTCGAATACGGTCGCACCTCGCATCACGTGCACGAGATCGAGCTGCTGACCGCCGACGGTGCCCACCTGATCGCGGCGCCGGGCGGGCTGCGCGCCTTCGACCTGAGCGATACGTATGCGCTCGACAGGGCCGAGCGCCTGAACGAGGCGCTCGGGGTGCTGCGCGGCACGCACCTCGCGGCCCTACGAACCGAGCTCGACACCATCCCGCGCCAGGTCTCGGGCTATCACCTCGCCAACCTGCTCCCCGAAAACGGTTTCAACGTGGCCCGCGCGCTCGCCGGCAGCGAGGGCACCTGTGCGCTGATCCTGCGCGCAAAAATGGGCCTGGTGCCGAAGCCGGGGCCAACCGCCCTGCTCTGCGTCGGCTATGGCAACACCGTCGATTCGGCGCGAGACGTTATGACGATGCTCGAGGCAAAACCCAGTGCGATCGAGGGCCTGAACTCGACGATCGTTGAGATTATGCGGCACCGCCGCGGCGCCGAAAGCGTTGCCGGCCTGCCCCAGGGCGTCGCCTACGTGATGGTCGAGTTCTCGGCAGACACCATCGAAGCTGCGGCAGACCGCTGCCGCGCGCTCGTCGAGCGGTTGCGCGAAGCGGGGCGCATGAGCGATTTCGTGATTGCGACAAGCGACGAGGATCGCGCCAAGCTGTGGCGGGTGCGCGAAGATGGGGCGGGCCTCACCTCAAAGCAGCTCGACGGCAGACAGACCTGGCCAGGCTGGGAAGACTCGGCAGTGGCACCCGAGCGCCTGGCCGACTATCTCGCAGAGCTACTGCCCGTGATCGAGGAGCACGGCTACCAAGCGTCGATGTACGGACACTTCGGTGCCGGCTGCGTGCACATGCGACTCGATTTTGAGTTTCGAAGCGAAGAAGGGCGCGCAAACTTCGAGTCGTTCATGCGCCGGGCGGCAGAGATTGTGGTGCGTCACGGAGGTTCGCTCTCTGGCGAGCACGGCGACGGCCGGGCCCGCGGTGAACTGCTTGAGCTCATGTACTCGTCCGAGCTGCTCGGCATGTTTCGCGAGTTCAAGAATATTTGGGACCCGCAGGGAATGCTGAACCCGGGCATCATTGTCGATCCCGCGCCCTTCACCGAAGCGCTCGCACTCGTCGACCTGCCAGACCCCGTGGTTGCAATAGGTGACCACGCGAGCGGCATCCTCGGTGCGTTTGTCGGTAACTCGCACGCCTGCATTGGTGTGGGGCGCTGTCGCGCGACCTCGGGCGGCTTCATGTGCCCGAGTTACCGCGCGACAAAAGACGAGAAAGACTCGACGCGCGGCCGCGCGCGCGTGCTGCAAGAGCTCGCTCGCGGCAACGGGACAGTTGCCGGCGGCTGGGCCGTGCCAGAGGTGCGCGAGGCGCTTGATCTTTGCCTGTCGTGCAAGGCGTGCTCGACCGACTGCCCGACCGGGGTCGACATGGCCGAGGCGAAGTCTGAGCTGATCAACGACCACTACCGCGGCAAGCTGCGCCCGTTTACCCATTACTCGATCGGGTGGCTGCCGCGTTGGCTGCCGCTGCTCACCCGGGTCAGCACGCTCGCGAACTGGGGGGCAAAGCTCGCTCCCGCTCGCTGGGTCGCAGACAAGCTCGGCATCAGCGCTCGCCGCAAGCTGCCGGCCTTCAAACCACACCGCGACTACGCTGCGCAGGTGCGCGAGGCCGAGTTCTCGGCAGAGGGTGACACGCTGCTCTTCGTCGACAGCTTTACCAAGGCGTTTCGACCAGAGGTGGTTTCGGCCGCCGCGCGCGTGCTGCGAGACACGGGCGCAGAAGTCGGCTGCACGCCCGATGCCTGCTGCGGGCTGACCTGGGTCTCGACAGGGCAGCGTGACGGCGCCGCCAAGCGCCTCTCGAATCTTGTCGAGAAGCTTGATGACGGCACCGACCGCAGCATTGTGGTGCTCGAGCCGAGTTGTGCCGCGACCATTCGCGACGATGGGCCGAAGCTCGTGCCTGGTGAAGCCTCGAAGCGCGTGGCGGCGCGCGTGCGCAGCTTCTCGGTTGCGGTTGATGAGGCCATTGGCAAGGGGTGGCGCCCCACCGCACCGGCGCCCCCCGAAGCGGTGCTGCAGACGCACTGTCACGAGCACGCCGCGTTTGGCCCTGCGGCACAGCGCCGGGTGCTGCGCGCCTGGGGCGTGCCGAAGGTGAGCGAATCGTCGTCGTGCTACGGAGTTGCGGGCAACTTCGGGTTTGAATCCGAACACTTCGATACCTCGATGCAGGTGGCCGAGCACTCGATCATTCCCGCGATTGCGGCGGGAGGCGACGACGCGCTGATCTTGACCGACGGCTTCAGCTGCGCCATGCAGGTCTCGCAGGTTGCCCCACTGCGGGCAAGCGAGCACCTCGCCATCGCGCTTGACCCGGAGCGCGAGAAGCCCGCTGAGTAGCGCGGTGTGGGCCAGCTCGCTCGCGTGTGCGCGAACTGGAATGATGGGTACATGACCAATGCCGCCGCACGCCCGCGCAATCTCGCGCTAACGCTCGAGCGGCTGCTTGAGGCAGGTCAACTCACTCGGAGCGAGCTCATCTCTGAGACCGGTCTGAGCAAGGCGAGCGTCGCAAGGCTGGTCACCGAGCTTGAGCAGGCGGGGCTTGTCGAAACGCGCGGCACCGACGCGTCGGCTGGGCCGGGTCGGCGCTCGAACGGGCTGGGGGTGCCGAGTTCTCTCGGGCACGTCATTGGTCTGAGCTTCGGCCTGCGCAGTAGCCACGCCATTGCGCTCGATCTCTCTGGCCGTACGCTTGGCACGCGGCTTGAGCCGACACCCACGTTCGCCAGTGGAGGCGTCGCGATCGAGTGGGCCGCGGGGTTGCTTCGCGAGTTTGCCGTGTCGCTCGAAGGCGGTGGCGACACCCTTGGGGTCTGCGTCGCACTGCCCGGCCGGGTGCGAAGCGGCGACTCGATCTCGACCCTGCCAGCACCGCTCGATGGCCTGCCAGAGCACGGGTTTGCGGCGACGCTCGAGGCCGAGAGGGGTGTGCCGGTATCGCTTGCAACCGACGCCGACATGGCACTCACCGGTGTCACCGCGCTAGGGCACCTCGAAGCCGACACCTCGGCCGTGCTGTTCACGCTGAGCACCGCGCTTACCGTCGCAACGCGCACGCGACTCGGTGTGGTGAGGCCGCGCTCGGCTGCCCTCGGCGACTTTGCGGCGCTGCCGTTTGCCGGGGCCGGGGTCGAGGCTGGGGCTGTCGGGCGAGACGCCGACGCCGCCGAGCGCTTGGGCACGATGACACTCGGCTCGGTGCTGTCTGTGCGCGGGCTTCTGGGTGTGATGGCATCGCTCGGCATCGAGATCGGCGATACCAACGAGCTATGGCTGGGCGAGTCGGCCGAGCTCGATCGCGTGAGACGACTATTCACCGAGGCACTCGTGGCGGCCATCTTTGTCGCCGCCGTCACGACCGACCCTCATGCCTGCGTGATTACGGGCCGGCTCGCCCCGCTCGCCGCGCGTGTGCTGCCCGAGCTGCGTGAGTTGCTCGCCGAGCGACTCGATGACGCGCCAAGGCTGATTGTGCCCGGTACCGATGACAACGGGCTCACCACGGCCCTCGGCGCGGCACAGACCGCGCGCGGGCGCGAGTGCGAGCGGCTGGTTGCCCGAGTGCGTGCCGGCCTGCTGCCGTAGCAACGAGAAGGCCGCCGCCCCATCGCGAGCGCGACGGTGGCGACGGCCGATACCTTGCCGCCGGTAGTATCGGCAGCGGCATCACTGGGCTCAGCTCAGGTGCAGTTTCGCAACCTCTGCGAGCGTCTCGACCATGCGGGTCACGTCAGCCTCGTCGAAGGCGAGCGGCGGGCGCACCTTCAGCACATTGACGTCTTTCGCGGCACCGCTGATCAGCACGCGGCGCTCGCGCATGGCGTTGATGATCCTGCTTGTGCGCTCTCGGTCTGGGGTGCGGGTGTCTAGGTTTTCGACGATCTCGACGGCGAGCACCAGGCCGTCTCCGCGCACGTCGGCCACGTGGGGTGAGCCTGCGAGCACCTCGCGCACGCCCTCGCGCAGCAGCCCACCGATGCGGTCAACCCGCTCGGGCACACCCTCTGACTCGAGCACGTCGAGCACCGCCGCGCCGGCCGCAATCGGCACCGAGGAGCCGCCAAATGTGTTGAAGTAGCGCACCTTTTCGCCGAAGTCTCGTGCGACTTCGGGGCGAAACACGACGCCCGAGAGCGGAATGCCGTTGCCCATCGGCTTGCCGAGGGTGACGATGTCGGGCACCACGCCCTGGTACTGGAAGCCCCACATCTTCGAGCCGAGGCGGGCGAGGCCGGCCTGCACCTCGTCAGCAATGAAGACGCCGCCGGCCGCGTGTACCTCGTCAATAACTGCCTGAAGCCAGCCGGTCTCGTTGACGAAGATACCGTCGCTCATGAACGAGAGGTCAAAGATCAGGCCCGCAAGCCCGAAGCCGTGACGGCGCAGCTCGCCGATCGCGCGGCGCACCTCGCCAACCATGTGCTGTTCGAGGGTGAGGCCAGCGGGCACGAGCGCGGGGTTTGGTGGATCCATCGTGCGCACGTTTGCTCCGAGGGGCGAGCCCTCGCCGAGCGTGGGCGAGATCGAAGAAACCTCGCGGGTCAGCCCGTGGTAGGCGTGCTTCGAAACGATGAAGCCCTCGTTGCCGGTGTGGTGCCTGGCGACGCGCATTGCGAGGTCGTTGGCCTCAGAGCCGCTGCACGCGAAGGTGACGCGCTGCAGCTCGTCTGGAAAGTACGAGATAAGGCGCTCTGCGTAATCGACAAGAGCGGTCTGCGCGTAGCGGGTATTGGTATTGAGGGTGGCGGCCTGCTTCGCGATGGCGTCGGCCACGTGCGGGTGGCAGTGGCCCATCGACGGCACGTTGTTGTACGCGTCGAGGTAGTCGTTGCCATCGGCGTCGAAGAGGTGAGCGCCGCGGCCACGCACGAAACCGACCGGCTCGTTGTACAGCAGCATGTAGCCGGGGCCGAGCACGTTCATGCGGCGCTCAACGGTGGCGCGCAGGGCTGGGTCGAGCGAGCCGAGGCTGTCGGGGTCGAAGCGGCCGGGAACGTCTTTTGCGCCGAGTGAAACCATGGTGCTGCTGCCTTTCGTGGGGGTTAGATGTTGGTCGAAGCGGGCTTCGCGAGATCGCGCGCCGTGAGCAGGTGTGCAGCGCCCGCGTCGATGCCGTAGTTCAGGGTGTTCTCGATGCGCGCCCAGTCTTCGCGGGCGTGTGAGCGCAAGTATTCGGCGCGCTCTGGCACGTGCACGATGCGCCAGTTCGTGACGAGGGCGCGCAGCGCGACCCGGGCGAGGCTCGCGATCGCCAGCAGGCGAATCTCGTCTTCGCTGAGCGCAAAGACCTCGAGATAGCCGACGAGCATGTCGCGCGAGGTCTGCCAGGGGTTTGCCGGGGCGGGCAACAGGTGGTTTGCAAAGAGCACGGCCGGGTCAAAGATCACCGGGTTTACCTGCACATCACCGAAGTCGATTACGCCGGTGAGGAATTGCGACGAGTCGGGGTCGACGACTGCGTTGAACGCGCTGAGATCGCCGTGCAGCACCTGGGTGCGCAGTTCGTGGCGAACCGGTTCGAGGCGCTCACGATAGAGGGCGAAGATCTCTTCGGCCATCGCGCGGCGCTCCGGGTCGGCTTCGTAGTCGAGCAGCGGCTCAAGCGTCATGAACTCGGCAATGTTCCAGACAAGGGATCGCTCGAGACCCTCGTGCGCAAACCCCTGTAGGGCGAGGTCAACCCTGCCGAGCATTGCGCCGACCTGCACGAGCTGGCTCGGTGAGGGGGTGGCCTCGCCGAGCATGGTGCCTGGAATGAACTCGAGTACTCGAAGTGCGCCGAGGTAGTCACCTGATTCATGGTGCAGGATGCGATGATTTGCGCCGTCACGGGTGCGCAGCACCGATTGCACGGGAATGCCCGGGTCGCGGCTTTGCACCCAGTCGATCACATCGGTCTGGCAGAGTACGACTGGGAGCGGCTCGTCTTTCGGCGATACTTTCACGAGGTAGTCGCCAGTGTCGCGGCGCAGGCGAAAGGTGCTGTCTTTTTCGGTGTCGATGCGCTGCAGCTCGCCGTCGAGCCCGTAGTGCTCGCGGAGCGCGGCATAGACGAGCGATTCGTCGATCGGCTCGTGGCGGCTGGTGAGGCCGCTCTCTTCAAATAGCTGCTGCATCTGCTGCGACATGGGGCTCCTTGGTGCGCACTGGCTTCGGGTTGAGGTCGGGCGACAGCCCAACTCTACAATTAGTCTCATAATGAGTCAATCACCCTGGGGTGATTTGTCTCAAACGCGCGCCGATCCTCGAAAAATGACTTACTGTAATACAAGATGACACTTAAGTTGATACGCTTGAGCTGTTCATAGAAGGAGGAGAAGTGGCAACGAGGCAATCCCTTCAGACAATTTCTGTCGCAGAGGCCGCGACGACGCGCTTGCGCGAGAGCCTCTTTGCGGGCGCTTTTGAGGCGGGCGAAGAGATCAAAGACACCCGCGTCGCAGACGACTACGGCATAGCCCGCCCCACCGCGCGCATTGCGGTGCAGCAGCTCATCAACGAGGGCATGCTGGTTCGCGAGCCGGGCTACAGCGCGCGGGTGCGCACATTTGACCCCGATCAGGTGCGTGACATTTTTCGCGTGCGCAAGATCATTGAGCTCGATGCGGTGCGAGCGGCCAAGGCAAGCGGTGCGCCGCTGGATGCCGTTCGTGCGGCCATGGAGCACTTCACCGACCTCGGTGAGGCGCCGGCTTGGTCGCGGGTTGCCGAGGCTGACGCCGCCTTTCACCAGGCGGTCGTGGAGGCAGGTGGCTCGGAGCGACTACAGTCGTACTTCGAAGGGCTGACCAACGAGATTCGCTTGCTGCTCGCGCTGCCGGCAACGCACTTCGGCCGCGGCGAATCACCGTATGAAGAGCACGAAGAGCTGTTTTTGCTGCTGCAGGGTGATGCCTCGATGAAGCAGCTTGAAAAAGCGTGGGAGTACCACCTCGACGAGTCGCGCGACTTTCTCGTGCGCCATCTTTCAGAGGCATGAGTGGGGGCAGTTGCGTGAGCAGCGCAAACGAGAACGCCCCGGTCGCGCTGGTGACGGGTGCCACATCTGGCATCGGTATCGATATTGCGCGGCGACTTGTGAGCGATGGGTTTCGAGTGGCGGTCAGCGGGCGCTCCCGGGCGCGCGGGGCGCAGGTTGTTGCGGAGCTTGGCGCGGCCACGAGCTTCGTACAGGCCGACCTGCTGCTGCCGGGGGCGGCAACGGGGTTGATTGATCAGACCCTGGCTGAGTTTGGTCGCATCGACGTGCTCGTGAATAACGCCGCGATTGACCACACAAACGACCTGCTCGAAGTGGGTGAGGCTGAGATTCGCCAGACGTTCGAGTCAAACACTTTTGCCCCGATGAACCTGCTGATCGCGGCGGCCCGGGCGATGCGCGCGCAGGGCGAGGGTGGCGCCATCATCAACGTCACCTCGCGACTCGCGAGCATCGGTGTGCCCACCATGGGCATCTACAGCGCGAGCAAGGGTGCGCTGCTGGCGTTCACCAAGGCGGCCGCGATCGACCTCGCCCAGTACGGCATTCGCGTGAACGCGGTGGCCCCGGGCATGACCCGCACGCCGCTCTACGAGGAGTGGCTTGAGGGCCTGGCCGATCCCGCAGCCGAGGCAGAAAAGGTGGCCGCGGCTATTCCGCTCGGACGAATCGCGACACCCGGTGACGTAGCGGCAACTGTGGCGTTTCTCGCGAGCCCCGGTGCTGCGTACCTCACCGGTGTATCGATTCCTGTTGACGGCGGCTATCTCGCCAAGTAGTTCGCCGGTTCATGTTCGAGAGCGCGAAGAAAGCTAGAAGTGATGGGTCAGGGTAGCAATTCGGCCGCGAAAAAGCGGGCCGCTCCGCGCACGGGCAGAATTATGCTCTACGTGAGCAAGCGAGAGCGAAACCGTTTGAAGCGGTTGCTGCGTGTTGAGATGGTCGGCGGCATTCTTGTGATGATTGCCGCGGTGATTGGGTTTGCGCTCGCGAACAGCCCGGCAAGTGAGTGGTACTTTTCGCTTCGCGACACGAGGATCGGTCCCGAGGCCCTGCACCTCAACCTGACGTTGGGGCAGTGGGCGTCTGACGGGCTGCTTGCGGTCTTCTTCTTTCTTGTGGGACTCGAACTGAAACGCGAGTTCGTCGAGGGGGCACTGAGTCGTTTCTCGACCGCAATCGTGCCCGTGGTTGCCGCCGCCGGCGGCGTCATCACACCCGCACTGATTTACCTCGCGGTGAATGCGGGGCGTGAGTCGGTACATGGTTGGGCGATCCCGACGGCAACCGACATCGCGTTCGCGGTTGCCGTGCTCGGATTGATCGCGCCGCGGGTTCCGCTCGCGCTGCGCATTTTCTTGCTGACGCTCGCGGTGGTCGATGACTTCATTGCGATCGGCATCATCGCGTTCTTCTATACGAACGGCATTCAGTTCTTGCCTCTCATCGCGGCTATCGTGCTTGTGGGTCTGTACGCGCTGCTCACCCGCCGGTTTGCTGGCTGGTATCACTCGCGTGCCTGGGCGGCGTGGCTCACGCTGCTGCCCATCGGCATTGTCGTGTGGACGCTGATGCACGCCTCTGGTGTGCACGCGACCATTGCGGGCGTTCTGCTCGCGTTTACCGTGCCGGTCGCGATGATGCCTCGCGGCGTCGACGAGCACGACCCCAGCGACCCGAGCACGCGGCCGCACCACCTGGCGGAGCATTTTGGCTACAGGTTTGGCCCGATTTCGACGGGCATTGCCGTGCCGGTGTTCGCGTTCTTCGCCGCCGGGGTCGCGATTAAGGGTTCATCAGGGTTCATGACTGACCCCGTGACAATCGGCATTGTGCTCGGCCTGGTACTCGGCAAGCCTATTGGCATCGTGCTGACCACGCTCGCGCTCACAAAGTGGACCGGCGCAGAGCTCGACCCAGGGGTAAAGCTGCGCGAGCTCATCGGTGTTGGCGCGCTTGCCGGCGTCGGTTTCACGGTTGCGATGCTCGTTGCGGAGTTGAGCTTCGATGACGTGGCAACTGCCGACACGGCGAGGCTCGCGGTGATGACTGGGTCGGTGATCGCGGTTGTCGTTGCGGCACTGTTTCTGGTGCGGCCGCGACGGGGCTGAGCCTCGGTTCACGCACTCCCCATCACTGGACATCAGTGACGTCCACTCAGGGCCTTCTTAAAGTTGTGTCGCACACGCGCACGGTGTGGGATCCCGCTGAGCGGACGGGGCTCCTGTAAATCGGTGATTGTTTCTATCATTTGGCCACAGAAGACCTACATGCCATCACTGCATTACGTGCGAGATAGGCGTTCCGTGCGTCAAATTTGCTGAAAATCTCGCACGCAATGCATTTCTCGCACGCAGTGAAGCTCACACGAACAGTATGTCTTTTGACATCGTCGTTGCGAACAGCGTCGCGCGGCTCGGGGTGCGTGACCCTCAACATTCCAGCCCCACCGGACTGCAAGAAGACCCTGACGTGCGCTGATGTTGGAATGAATGCGAGGCAGCGAGTTGAGCGAATTTCTCGACGGCATTGTGCGCTGCCTGCGTGATCAAGGTACCGATGACGCGGGGGTTGAAGTCAAAGAAAGCGCAACAAAGCTCTGATTTCTGAACATCGTAAGTGGATACGCGACCTGACTGATCGTGGTCTTGATGCTCACGAAGACGCTGCGCTCATCATCGTGCGGCGTGAGGGACGCATCTCGGTTGAAGGTTTGCGCGAAACTCTTCGTATCGATTCTGACGAAGCCAGGGGTATTCTTGTTCGATTCCGAGATGAGGGTGTGCTGAAACGTGGGGCTGAGAACACGTAGGAATAGCAAAGGGGCAAGCTCGACTTCACCAGCGTGCCCGCGGCGCCCAGTTCGCCGGGTCGATGCTGCCGTTATACATGGGCAGATGGATCGGCGCATCGCCGTCGACAAACTGGCCCCACAGGCGGTTGAGCCCTGCCGTGCCGAAGGTGCGCACCTGCTCAACTCGCGCGTCGGCGATCGTTGCAACGATAGTCGCCTCTTCGGTGCCCGCGTCGGCGAGCACCTCGCCCTCAGCGTCGATGATGAGGCTTCGCCCCCGACCGAAGGGGGCCGCGCAGTTGACCGAGACAAACATGCACTGATTCGTGATTGCGTGCGCGCGTGCGAGCACGAGCTCTTGCGCGCGATCGGCGGCCCGCGACTGCGCGATGTTCAGAATAACCTCGGCGCCGAGCCAGGCGAGTTGCCTCGAGTGCTCTGGAAACCAGGTGTCGTAGCAGTTCGAGAGGCCGATGTGCCCGAGCCCCTCTGCAGCGAGCACCTCAAACTGTGTGCCCGGCGCAACCTTTTCGTAGGGGCGCCACGGAAACATCTTGCGGTAGCTCGCCCTGAGCGAGCCGCCCGGGTCAAAGATGAGCTGGGTGTTGTAGTGCGCGCCGGATTCGTCGACCTCGATGATGCTGCCGGGGCACAACCAGATGCCGTGGTGTGCGGCGATGGTGCCAAGCGCCGCTACGAAGGGTGAGTCGAGCCGCTGCGCAGATGACCGCAGCGCGGCCTCGCGATCCTCAAGAGGCAGGTGCTCAAGCCCAACGAGGTGCAGTTCGGGGTAGCTGAGCAGCGAGATCTCTGGAAAGCAGGCGAGGGTGGCCGCAACGTCTGCGGCAAAGGCGGTGAGTGGTGTCTCGAACGGCAACGGAATCCGCTGGGCAACCCCAATGGTGAGATCTGACACGTGCAACCGCCCTTCTTGCAGCATGATAGCTGCAGATACGACGGGGCCCTCCGTGCCGTTGGCGCGGAGGGCCCCGTGATCCTCTTCGAGCTACTTCATAAGGCTCGGTAGGAACGTGCTGATCTGCGGCACAAACGTGATGACCACCAGCACCGCGATGAGCGCAATCACGTACGGAAGCGCCGCGAGGCTGACCTTCTCGATTGACAGGCCGCTGATCGCCGAGGCGACGTTGAGATTGTCACCAACCGGCGGCGTCGCAAAGCCGATCATGGAAGCCATGATCATGATGATGCCGAAGTGCACCGGATCCATGCCAAAGCCCGTGACGACGGGCACGAGAATCGGGGCCATCAAGATGATGCCGGCCAGTGTCTCCATGAACATGCCCATGAAGAGCAGCAGCACGAGAATCACGAGCAGGATCACCCAGAACGGCACCGCGAGCGAACCGAGCCAGCCTGACACGAGCATCGGTACGCGCTCCACCGTGAGGATGCGCGCGTAGGTCGATGCGGTTGCGATGATCACGAGGATCATGCCCGAGATGAGCAGGGTCGACTTGAACATCGTCGGAATATCGCTGCGCTTCGCCTCGCGGTAGACGAGGGTGAGTACGACGCTGTAGGCAACCGCGATGCCCGCGGCCTCGGTCGGGGTGAAGACGCCACCGTAGATGCCGCCAAGCACGACGATCGGCATGAGCAGGGTCCACTTGGCTCGCCACACGGCGGTCCAGCGTTCCTTCCAAGTGGCCTTTGGCACGCCGGTACCGAAGCCGCCCTTCTTGGCGTAGTAGCGGCTCACAAAGTAGAGCACGACCACAATGATCAGGCCGGGAATGAAGCCAGCCATGAACAGGTCACCGATTGAGGTGTTGGTGGTGATGCCGTAGATCACGAGCGGGATGCTCGGGGGGATCACGATGCCAACGCCACCCGCGGTCGCGAGCACGCCCGCGCTGTAGCCCTTGCTGTAGCCCTCGCGAATCATCGAGGGGATCATGATGCCGCCGATTGCCGCAACGGTCGCGGGGCCAGAGCCGCTGAGCATCGCGAACACCGTGGTTGCGAGCAGCGCGACGGCAGCGAGGCCGCCGGTGATGTGGCCGACGAATGCCTTTGCTACCTCGATGAGGCGGCGAGAGAGGCCGCCGTATTCCATGATCACGCCCGAGAGCACGAACAGGGGCACCGCGAGCAGCGGGTACGAGTCAACCGCGCCGAACATGGTTTGGGTGAGGTAGCTCACTGGGATCACGTTGGTGACGAGTACCGCGAGCACCGAAGAGATGCCGAGCGCGAAGGCGATCGGCATGCCGATGATCAGCAGGATCGCGAAAACAATAAAGAGGAGTGCAATACCCATGATCAGTCGACCTCCAGCGGAGCCTTGGGAATAGGGGCATTGGGCTGCTTGATGATGTCAGCGAAGGCGAGCACTGTGTGCTGTGCGACGCGGAATGACATCAGCAGCATGCCGAGGGTCAGGCCGAAGTAGACGAACGACATCGGAATACGCGACGCGGCAGAGACCTGGCCGCTTGCTACTTGCTGCATGACCTGCTGCCACGACAGCACGAGCATGAGCAGCAAGAACGCGAGCCAAAGCACAAACACCACGATGCGAATGACACGCTGAGCGATCGGTAGCTTCGACCCGATCAGATCGACGATGACGTTGAACTTGACGTGGCGCAGGTACTTTACTGCGTAACTGCCGGCGATCCAGACGAACCACACGAGCGCGAAGCGGGCGATCTCTTCAGACCACACGAGGGGCGCGCCCATGACGTAGCGCATGATGACCTGAGCTACGACAAGCACCGAGAAGATCACGAGCGCTGCCGAGGCGAGGTAGACCTCGACGTACTCGTCGAGGTGCCTGAGAATGCGTTTGAGCATAAGTGGACTTTCTAAAAGACGAAAAAGAAGTGCGGGCCCGCGCCTGGAAAGGCGAGAGCCCGCACGAAAGTGGCTACTTGATAGCGTCGAGGAAGGTGGTGTTGCCAGCTGCCTCGAGGATCGCCTTCAGCTTCTCGGTGTCGACCTTAGACGCGTTCTGCTCGTAGAACGGAACGGTTGCTTCGACCCATGCCTTGCGCTGTGCGGGCGAGACATCAGCAACGCTGCCGCCGGCCTCTTCGATCTTGGTGCGCACCTCATCGTTGATGCCAGCCTTCAGCTCGCGCAGCTTTACGATCATGTCGTCAGCGGCGGTCGTGATAATCTCCTGGTCCTCCTTGGGCAGGCCCTCGAGGAAGCTCTTGCTGATCAGGATGACCTCGGGGTCGTAGATCCAACGCAGCTCGGTGAGCTTCGAAGCGGGTTCGGTGAACTTGGCCGAGTAGAGCAGCTCGAAGGGGTTCTCAACGCCATCGACCACGCCCTGCTGCAGAGCGGTGAAGACCTCGGGGAACGCCATCGGGGTGGGTGCTGCGCCCATGCTCTCCCAGTACGCAATGTGCATCGGCACCTGCATGGTGCGCAACTTTTTGCCCTTGATGTCTGCGGGCTCGACCACGGTGTCGGTGGTCATCGCGAGGTTGCGGAAGCCGTTCTCGCCCCAGCCGAGAGCGGTAAGGCCGCTCTCTTCGATGCCCGAGAGCATCTCGTCGCCGATCTCGCTGTCGAGCACCTTGTAGGCGGTCTCGGCATCTTCAAAGATGAAGGGGAAGTCGAAGACCTGCAGCGAATCGTCGAAGTTTGCGAGCACGCCCACCGAGGGGGCAGTCATCTCAAGGTTGCCGGCCTGAACTGCCTCAACCATTTCGCGCTCGCCACCGAGCTGGCTGTCCGGGTAGACCTCAACGGTGATGCGACCGTCTGAACGCTCGTTCACCAGCTCAGCGAAGTAGTCGTAGGCCTGGTTCTGCGTATCGCCAGCAGAAATCACGTTGCCGAACTTGATGGTGTAGCTCGAGCCTTCGGCAGCGCCGCCGCCGTTTCCGCCGGCGGGAGCGCATGCGCTGAGCCCCAGTGCGGCAATGGCTCCGAGCACAATCGCAGTCTTGCGCTTGAACATTGAGAAACCTCCATTGGTTACGACTGGCCGACTGTCGGCCAGATAGCCAGAGGTGGTTGGCGAGGATCGTCAACCGGCTATGAGGCTTACTGTAATACAGTTTCACCGACAGTCGGACCATATTCTGGTATCGATTCGATAAACAGTGTTACTGTAATACAGTTGGAGAGGCGCAGTGAGGCTCCGGTGCTAATCGCTTGGCGATCCTTGGCCGAAGCTGAACGAAGCTGTGCTCTTACGCAGTTTCTGTACTAATTCACGTATAAGGAGTCACCATGACACTGCTCAGCCCCTCAGCCGAGCGCCTTGCCGCCTCAGACGCGGCTATCGCAAGCCTGCCAAACTTTGCGAACCACGAGCCCGGTGCGAACGAGTTCGCTGTGCTCGACCCCTCTACCGAGCAGCGCATTGCGACCCTGCCGAGCTACTCGACCGACTACGCAATCGAGCAGGTTGCGATCGCTGACGAGGCAGGCCGCGCTTGGGCCGCCACGACCCCGCGCCACCGCTCTGACGTGCTGCACAATGTGTACGCGCACCTCATCGCAAACCGTGAGCGCCTTGCGTTCGTCATTAGCCGCGAGATGGGCAAGACCCTGGCAGAGGCTACCGGTGAGGTGCAGTACGCCGCCGACTACGTGCGCTGGAATGCCGACTCGCTGCTGAGCCCGGCCGGTGGCTACCGCGAGAATCCGGTCGGTGGGTCGACGATTCTCACGAAGCGCGCGCCCGTTGGCCTTGCGCTGCTCATCGCCCCCTGGAACTTTCCGATGGCCATGATTACCCGCAAGATCGCTCCCGCAATTGCGGCTGGCTGCGGTTCGGTTATCAAGCCCGCGGGCCTGACCCCGCTCACCACACTGCTGACCGTAGAGCTGATGGCAGAGGCTGGCGTGCCACGCGAGTTGATGCGTGTGGTCACCACCACGCAGTCGGGTGCGTTCAGCGAGGCCGTGCTCGGCGACCCCCGCGTGCGCAAGATCTCGTTCACGGGTTCGACCGAGGTCGGCTCGACGCTGATGGGTCTCGCCGCTAAGAACATCGTCAAGAGCTCGATGGAGCTCGGTGGCAACGCACCCTGCATCGTCTTCGACGACGCAGACCTCGACCGCGCTGTCGAGGGTGTGTTCCTCGCGAAGATGCGCAACGGTGGCCAGTCGTGCGTCGCAGCCAACCGCATCTACGTGCAAGACGGCATCGCTGACGCGTTCGTCGAGGCATTCTCAGAGAAGATGGCGTCGGTGAAGCTCGGCGCAGCAATCGCTGAGGGTGCAGACCTCGGCCCGGTCATCGATCGCCGCGCGGTCGATCGCCTCTCGGCACTCGTCGAAGACGCGACTGGCAAGGGCGCCGAACTGCGCGCCGGCGGCAGCGCACCTGACGCTCCGGGCTACTTCTTCGAGGCCACCGTGCTCGACAAGGTCTCGGCAGACACCGACATCGCAAACACCGAGATCTTCGGCCCAGTCGCTGCGATCAGCCGCTTCTCGACTCAGGCCGAGGTGCTGCAGCGCTCGAACGATACCCCGTTCGGTCTCGCAAGCTACGTCTTCACCGAGAATCTCGATCGCGCGCTCAACGTCGCTGACCAGCTCGAGACCGGCCTCGTCGGTATCAACAACGGCGTGCCCTCAAACGTGGCGGCACCGTTCGGTGGCATGAAGCAGTCGGGTCTCGGCCGCGAGGGCAGCCACGAGGGCCTCGAGGAATACCAGGAGATTCGTTTCTACAACATCGCACGTCGCGACACCGTTTAAGTTGGATCACGGCTGGGGGGTGCCGCGAAGCGGCACCCCCCAGCGATCCTCGCCATAGCTTTTTACAACACTCATCACAGCAACACAGGAGCATCACATGTCAACTGTCACCTTTCCACAGCGCGTGCACACCGCAGTGCCCGGCCCCCGCTCGGTAGCGGCTCACGAGCGTCGCCAGCAGTTTGTTTCGGCTTCGGTCGCCTCGTACATGCCCGTCTACATTGATCGTGCAGAGGGATCGGTGCTGACCGATCTCGACGGCAACGAGTTCATTGATTTCGGTTGCGGCATCGGCGTCACCTCGCTTGGCCATGGCAACACCGCTGCGGTCGACGCGATGCGCGCGCAGCTCGATCGCTTCTCGCACACCCTCTTCACCGTGACTCCCTACGAGCTCTACACCGAGGTTGCGCGTCTGCTGAACGAGCTGACCCCCGGCGACTTCCCCAAGAAATCAGCAATGAGCACCACAGGTGCTGAGGCAATTGAGAACGCAGTGAAGGTTGCGCGCTCGTTCACTCGTCGCAACGGCATCGCGGTTGTTGATCACGGCTACCACGGCCGCACCAACCTGACCCTCGGCATGAACTACAAGGCACAGCCCTACTCGACCGGTGCCGGCCCCCGCCAGGGTGAGATCTACCGCGTGCCCACCTCGTACCCCTTCCGCGACGGCGGCAAGGATGGCGCGCAGGTTGCTCGTGAGGCGATCGCGTACCTCGAGAAGGTATCGGGCGCTGACAACCTGGCATGCTTCGTCATCGAGCCCATCCAGGGCGAGGGCGGCGTGATTGTGCCCGCAGCTGGCTACCTCGAGACCATTCAGGCATGGTGCAACGAGAACGGCATCGTCGTGATCGCTGATGAGATCCAGGTGGGCCTCGGCCGCACCGGCAAGGTCTTCGCGAGCGAGCACTTCGGCTTCGTGCCCGACATCGTCGTCACCGCTAAGGCGATTGGTGCGGGCATTCCGCTCTCGGCGATCACCGGCCGCGCAGACATCATGGACGCGATGCCAGCTGGTGCCCTCAGCGGCACCTACAGCGGCAACCCCGTTGCCGCCGCTGCTTCGGTCGAGGTACTGCGTCAGCTCGCTGAGCCCGGTGCCATGGAGCGCACCACCGAGATCGGCGACCGCCTGCGCGCCGGCCTCGAGGCGCTCAAGGCAAAGCACTCGGTGATCGGCGACGTGCGCGGCATGGGCGCGTTCTTTGGTGTCGAGCTGGTCGACGCGGCCGGTGCGCCGAACGTCGACGCGTTCAAGGCCGTCAGCAAGGCTGCCATGGATCGCGGCCTGCTCATTATGGCGGGCGGCAGCGACGGCCACGTGCTGCGCCTGCTGCCGCAGGTCAACATCACTAACGAGCTGATCGACGAGGCAATCAACATTCTCGATGAGGCGTTCTCGACGCTCTAAGCGAGTGTGAGGGGGGTGGTGCGTTCTTGGTGAACGCACCACCCCCCTTTTTTTTGCTTTCTCTACGCAGCGCGAGGATCGACCCACACGAACTGGGGACCAAGGCGCTTGGGGCAAAGCGTCGCTTTGCGCGCCGTATGTCCTGAGCCCGTCTCGGGCTCAGCCGAAGGTCTGAATCCCGTGATTTTTTACCCGCGAGGATCGACCCACACGAACTGTGGGTGTTTCGCCGTGCGACCGTCGCCGCTTGAGCGGCCGGTGAGGCGGCGCCCGATCCAGGGCAGCACGTGTTCGCGCGTGTAGCGTAGCTGGTCGCGAGCGCCCGGTGCACTTTGCGGCGCTGCGTCTAGCGCCCAGTCGGTGGGGTGCGCGTAGCCGAGCGCGCGCAGCACGTTCGACGCGACCCGGTGGTGGCCGACAGGGGCGAGGTGCAGGCGATCGCCCGACCAGTACTCGCGACGGGCGAGCGTTGGGTCGTTCCAGTTATCGCAGACGCGCACCCCCAGCCCCGCAGCCATCACGGTTGCGCCAGCAGTGAGCTCGTCGCCCTTTGCCTTGAACGCCCCGCCGCGCGGCAGGCCGGCCGTTGGGTTCGCGCCGGCGAGCAGCAAGGGCTCTGCGTCGGTCTCGAGGATGCGGCGCATCGCCTTCTCGGTCTGCTCAAGCACCCACGGCATATCAGTGCCGGGGCGCAGCATGTCGTTGCCGCCGCCATTGAAGGTAATGAGTGTGGGCCCGAGCGCCAGCGCAGGCTCGAGCTGCTCGGCGATGATCGGCGCCAGCAGGCGGCCACGAATCGCGAGGTTTGCGTATTGCACCGGTCGACCGGTCGCGTCTGCGAGGCCCTGCGCAACGAGGTCTGCCCAGCCGCGCACCGAGCCGTCGGGCTGCTCGTCGCCCACGCCCTCGGTAAAACTATCGCCTATCGCAACGTACCTGATCGCCGCGAGACCATCGCGCTGCTCACTATTCACCCGACAAGCCTACGCCCGCAAGGCCCGGCAAAACCAGCGTCGTGTGCTCTCATCTGTGCCACCGACGCGACCAGAGTGGCACAGATGAGAGCACCCGTGAGGGGTGGGGCCGGGCGAGGAGGCAAGAGCACACGTGAGGGGTCGGGCCGGGGTGCGGCCGGGTGATCCCGCGCACCTAAACGCACAATCGAACGCAACAAAAAGAGGCCAGCCGCAAACGCGACTGACCTCTTTTCTAAACGCTAGTTAAGCGGTAGTGATTACCAGCTCGACTTGGTGATGCCGGGCAGCTCGCCACGGTGCGCCATGTCGCGGAAGCGAACACGGCTGATGCCGTACTTCGACAGGACGCCACGGGGGCGGCCGTCGATGACGTCGCGCGAACGAACGCGAACCGGCGAAGCGTTGCGGGGCAGCTTCTGCAGGCCCACGCGAGCAGCCTCGCGGCTCTCGTCGGTGCCGTTGGGGTCAACGAGAGCCTTCTTGAGCTCAAGACGCTTCTCGGCGTAGCGCGCAACGACTTCCTGGCGCTGCTTGTTCTTCGCAATCATGCTCTTCTTAGCCATGTTTAGCGCTCCTCTCGGAATTCGACGTGCTTACGGATAACCGGATCGTACTTCTTGAGCACGAGGCGGTCAGGGGTGTTGCGACGGTTCTTCTTCGTCACGTAGGTGAACCCGGTGCCCGCGGTTGAGCGGAGCTTGATGATCGGGCGTACGTCCTGCTGCTTAGCCATTAGATCTTCACCCCACGCTTCTTCAGGTCAGCGACCACTGCCTCGATGCCACGTGCATCGACTACCTTGATGCCCTTAGCCGACAGGGTGAGAGTCACCTTGCGGCCGAGTGAAGGCACGAAGTAGGTCTTCTTCTGGATGTTCGGATCGAACCGACGCTTGGTGCGACGGTGCGAGTGTGAGATGTTGTGACCAAAGCCGGGAACGGCGCCGGTCACCTGGCACACTGCTGCCATGGTGTTTCCTCCAATACCGTGAGGCCGAGATGACCTCACCCAAGATCTCTTGTCTGCATCAGCCTCTGCCACGACGGGTGCCGAGGTTTCGCGCTGAAGCGGCCTGTGTGATGGGACTTCGCACAGCCAAAGATCAAGCTTACGTGCAAAGCGACGTACTTGCAAGGCGAACGCTGGAATCTGCGCGACGGCGAGGCCCCAGAATGCTTCAGGCGCCGGAATTACATAGTGAAATCCTCACCAACGCGTTCACGGTGCTGAATCTCGGTGGTGACGCGGCACTCCTGCGGCAGGTGGCCATCGATCGCCCTGAGTATCTCATCACTGAAGAAGCGAATCAGCTGGCGCAGGGCATTCACCACAGTGGCATATGTTCAGTAGTGCCAGAGGGGTCGCAGCACCATCGTGCGGCCATTTGTTCGCATTCTTGTGCGCCGAGAGCGCAATTTCGGGTGCCCAGCGGGGCAATTCTTGGGAAAATTCGCGAAATCCCGCAG
Organism: Actinomycetota bacterium; assembly: GCA_020161315.1. GTDB lineage: Bacteria > Actinomycetota > Actinomycetes > Actinomycetales > Microbacteriaceae > Leucobacter. Next base: position 29,367 of record JAIUOH010000019.1, read on the forward strand.
GATTCTAGGCATTGTGGGGTAGATTCGTACGCGATCAACCGATCTCCCCATTCCCCCGGGGGTAAATCTATGTCAGGGTTTGTGCGTCGCGCAGGCCTGAGAGGAAGACGAAAACTATGTCGCTGAACAAGACTGAGCTCGTTGCAAAGATCGCTGCTGAGACCGGCCAGAGCCAGGCTGCAGTTTCGAACGTGCTTGATGGCCTCTTCGCCGCTGTTTCTGAGACCGTTGCTGCGGGTGGCAAGGTCGCTATCCCCGGCTGGCTCTCGTTCGAGACCGCAACCACCGCTGCTCGCACCGGTCGCAACCCGCGCACCGGTGAGACCATCGAGATCCCCGCTGGCAAGCGCGTCAAGGTTTCGGTTGGCTCGAAGCTCAAGGCTGCAGTGAAGTAAGTTCTTCACCTTCAACGGGACCCTCGGCTTCGGCCGGGGGTCTTGTTGTTTTTGGGGCGCGGGATCACCCTGCTCCCTCAGATCTGTTCGTTCAGACGGATGACGCACATAACAGCGGATGGATTCTCTGTTTTCATCCGCTGTTATGTGCGTGAGCCGGTTTTGCGAACGCAGAGCGTGGGATCGGCCACGCCAGTGGCTCGCCTGTGCTTGTGGGCAGGCTTGCGGGCAGGCATGCGAGCACCCACCGCATACTCGCACTCAGCGGGCGTCAGGCCGCATCACTTAGGCTTGATGGGTGCCTCGATCTCTGCGTGTTCTTGCCCCCGCGGTGCTGGTGGCCCTCACTCTGATCGCCACCTTCGTGGCTCTCGCGATCGGCGGCGGCGCGGCCGAGCGCACCGTGCTCGACCCGGGTGACATCGTGCGCTACGGCGTGCCCATCTCGCGCGCCCTCATGAACGTCGGCATGGCGGGCATGATCGGCGCCCTCGTGATGGCGGTCTGGGCGCTGTCGAGCGAGAAGCAAGAGGCGCGCGTCGCGATGGATCTCGCCTCGGGCAGCGCCGGTCTTGTCACAGTCGCGGCAACCGCCGCCACGATTTTCACCTTCGCTGATGTGACAGGCATGCCGCTCTCTGGCGATGCGAAGTTTGGTGCGGGGCTCGCGCAGTTCGTCACCGAGTTTGAGCTTGGCCGCTACTGGTTGTTGCAGATTTTGCTTGCGGCAACGGTGACGGTGCTGTGTTTTGCTGCGCGGGATCGCCGCCTCGTGTTGGCAACGCTCGTTGTGGCGCTCGTGACCACCTACCCGATCGCCTCGCAGGGGCATACCGCCGGTGCTTCGAATCACTCGCAGGGCGTCAACTCTTTGCTCGTGCACCTGGTCGGCGCCGCGGTGTGGCTCGGTGGCCTGATGACGCTCGTGTTTGTGGCGAAGGTTGTCGATAGGGCACGCCTCGCGGTGCTCGTGTCTCGATACAGCTCGCTCGCGTTCTTCGCGTTTATTGGCGTCGCCGCCTCGGGCGTGGTGAGTGCTTGGATTCGCGTCGGTGGCTGGGATCAGCTCTTCGCGACGGGATACGGCCAGATCGTGCTGTTGAAGACCGCGGCTCTTGTGATGCTTGGCGGCTTCGGTGCGCTGTGGCGTCGCCGCGCGATTCAGCGGATTCCGGGTGCGGGCGGCGGCCGGGTGTTCGCTTGGCTGGTCATCGCTGAGCTTGCCGTTATGGGCGCCGCGAGCGGCCTCGCTGCAGCGCTCGGTCGCACTGCCACGCCGGTGGCGATTGTCTCTGCGCGCGAGTCAGGCAACACCGCGATGCCGCCGGCAGAGGTGCTGACGGGCGACCCGCTGCCGCCCGAGCTCACGCTGCAGAGCTACTTCACCGAGTGGAAGTTTGACCTCGCATGGACGCTCGTCTGCGTCTTCGGAGCGCTGATGTACCTCGCTGGGGTCTGGCGTCTGCACCGTCGCGGAGACAAGTGGCCCATCGGCCGCACTGTCGCGTGGCTGGCGGGCCTCGCGCTGCTTTTCTACACGACCAACGGTGCGCTCAACGCCTACGAGCAGTACCTGTTTAGCGTGCACATGCTCGGCCACATGATGTTGACCATGCTGATCCCACTCGTGCTCGTGCTTGGCGCCCCGATCACCCTTGCCCTGCGCGCGGTGCAAAAACGTGACGACGGGTCGTGGGGCGGCCGTGAGTGGATTCTGTGGATGGTGCAGACCCCATACTCGAAGTTCATCACCCACCCCGCTGTCGCCGCGGTGATCTTTGCGGGCTCGCTCTGGGTGTTCTACTTCACGCCCGTCGCGCGATGGGCGGCCGAAGAACACCTCGGTCACCAGTGGATGATCATCCACTTCTTGATCTCGGGCTACCTCTTCAACCTGTCGATGGTCGGCGTTGATCCGGTGCCGTATCGCTTCCCGTACCCGCTGCGCATCGTGACGCTGTTTGCGACGATGGCATCGCACGCGTTCTTTGGTGTCACGATCATGACGGGCAACGGCCTGCTGCTCGCCGACTGGTATGGCGCGATGGGCCGCACCTGGGGTGCGACGCCGCTCGAAGACCAGAACATGGGCGGCGGCATAGCGTGGGGCATCGGCGAGCTGCCGACGCTCACGCTCGCGTTGATCGTCGCGATTCAGTGGTCGCGCAGCGACGAGAAAGAGCAAAAACGCAAGGATCGCGCGGCTGACAGGTCGGGCGAGGCTGAATTGCGCGCGTACAACGAGATGCTGCAGCAGCAGGCTGCGCGCGACGAGAAGCAGGCCCGGCGGTAGGTGATCGCTCACTCATCTCGACAAGCGGTTCGCCGGTCGAGCTTGTCGAGACCCAGAACGCTGCTCATCTCGACGGGGGTCACCGAGCCTGTCGAAGGGCTCGATGAGCGGTAGCGCTTAACCGCCGAGTGCGCCCTCTTCGGTGACGGTCACGTCAGCGCGGTGAAAGTTCTGGTGCGAGCGCGATGCGGTCGGACCGCGCTGACCAAGGTAGCGCGAGAAGGTGGCGCCCGAACCGTAGGGGCGCTCAGCGGGCGACGACAGCTTGAAGAAGCAGAGCTGGCCAATCTTCATGCCGGGCCACAGTCGAATCGGCAACGTGGCAACGTTCGAGAGCTCAAGCGTGACGTGACCCTCGAAGCCTGGGTCGATGAAGCCAGCGGTCGAGTGCGTGAGCAGACCGAGCCTGCCGAGCGAACTCTTCCCCTCGAGGCGCGCCGCGATGTCGTCGGGCAGTGACACCTTCTCGTACGTCGAGCCGAGCACAAACTCACCCGGATGCAGAATGAAGCCCTCGCTCGGGTCGACCTCGATCAGGCGGGTCAGCTCTGGCTGCTCTTCAGCCGGGTCAATGACCGCGTACTTGTGGTTGTCGAAGAGCCGAAAATAGCGGTCGAGGCGCACGTCGACGCTCGACGGCTGCACCATTTCGGCTTCGCTCGGGGTGAGCCCGATGCGTCCCGATTCGAGTTCGGCCTTGATATCGCGGTCTGAAAGCAGCACACGTTTATTCTAGTGAGCGCGCTTGATCCTGCGCCGCAGCAGTGGCGAGCGGCAGCCGCACGGTGGCGGTAGTGCCGTTCTTGCCGTCAGAATCTAGCCACACGCTGCCGCTCATTCGTGTCATCAGCTCGCGAACGATGGGCAGCCCGAGACCCGTGCCGGCGCGATGCCCGCTTTCGGCGTCGACGATGCGGTAGAAGCGGTCGAAGACCCTGCCGATCTCTTGAGGATCAATGCCCGGCCCGGTATCAACGATCGTAGCCACTGCTTCGCTGCCGATTGTTTCGACCCGTACTGTCACCGAATCTCCGGGGCGCGAGAACTTGATTGCGTTTGAAACGAGGTTGGTCATGACGCTGTGAAGCAGCAAAGGATCCGCAAGCACCATGAGGGGTGCAGCCGAAACTGCGTTGAGAGAGACGTGTTTGGTCGCGGCGGCGTGGGCCTGGTCAGACACTGCCTCGCGCGCGGCATGGCCAAGGTCAATTGCGCTCGGTGAGTATGGAGTTGCCGCACTCATCTGAGACAGCGTGAGCAGGTCGTCAATGAGATGGGCGAGGCGGCGCGCGTTTCTTGTCACCACCTCGAGTAACTCTCGATCCTCTTCGCTCAAATCTGAGTGCTCGAGCTCTTCGGCGTAGCCCAGAATGCTGGTCACCGGAGTGCGCAGTTCGTGGCTCACCGAGGCGACAAATTCGTCTTTCTGCACGCTCAACTTGCGCATGTCGCTTGTGAGTTCGCGCTCGTGCCGCAGCGCCTGCTCCATCGCGGTTTTCGCTCGCCGTTCCTCGGTGACGTCGAGCGCCTGCACCAGCAGGGTGGATCGCTCGTCGCCGACCGGCGCCACGAGTAGCTCGAGCTGGTGCGTGCCCCACCACATGCTGCCGCTCCAACGTTCGTCGCTCGGCTTGGTCACCCCAGGCAGCTCGGCGAGATCCTGTGCGAGCGTGCGTGTGCCGTCGTCGTGCGTCTGGGCAGACCACCCCTTGAGCAGCCGCTCGAACGCGGGGTTCGCCTCGAGCACCGTGAACCGGTTTCCGTCTTCTCGCCCGAGCAGCAGAAACCCGGCGTTGGCCGATACGAGCGAACCCTGCAGGAGCTCGGCGCGAGCGCGCAGGTGCTGCAACATTGCCTGGTGATCGTCCCGCAGCGTCGCGAGCAGCAGCATCGAGATGCTGAGCGAAAGCGTGAAGAGCTGGTTTAAGCCAACGAAGAGCGAGGGGGCGTCCTCGGCCGCCGTCGTGAAGGATCCGCCGCCCAGCGCACCGAGCACCACCGCGATCACGCTGACCAGGGCGACCTGAATGAGCACGACCCCGACGCCGAGCCGCAATGCGGCCCACGCCAGCACAGGAAACACGAGGAAGGCAACGGGGTGATCCTGGCCCGGAATAAACACGACTGCGAGCGTGACCAGCAGTAGTAGGAACTGGATGCACAGTTCACCCACGCGGCGCACCCGGTACGAATTCAGCGGCACGATGCCAAAGCTACCGATCAAAATAATGGCGCTCATGTGTGAGGCAGACACAGAGAGTAGGTGCGGCAAGAATTGGTCGCCGACCAGCACAAGAGTGCCCGCGGCAATGGTGCCGCCGACGAGCCCGCCGAGCACCGTCGCGAGCACAAAGCGAACGATCCACCCCGACCGCGAGCTCCACTCGGCGCTGTGATACCGGCGCATGATGGCATACACCACGAAGGTTTCGGCGGCACCGGCGACGCCGAAGAGCAGGGAGATCCACCATTCCGTGCCCGAAATGATGTTTGCGATGGCGGTCAGAAACGTCACTCCGCCAAGAATGAGCCAGTGCAGGCGGCGTGCGCTGAGCATCGCGAGCACAGAGAGCCCGCTTGCGGGCCACCAGGGTGCGGTCGAGGATCCCGGAAACCTGAGCTGGCTCATCAAAATAGCGAGTACGAACGCTAGGGCGAGCAGTATCGCGACAAAGAGTACGCGGCGAGAGTCGGCGGAATTGCGAACGAGCACCGTCAAACTTTCGCGACGCATGTATCCCTCCCATATGCTGTGATAGGGAGACTCTATCGAGCGTAGGGACGAGCGGAGAATACTTTGGCTAGGATCGCGGTAATCGAAGACGACGCAGACCTGAACCGTCTGCTCTGCCGCAGGCTGACTCGCGCTGACTACGAGGTGCACTCGGCCTCCGACGGCGTTGCCGGGCTTGCGATGATGAAGGAGCACCCGCCAGAGATCGCAGTAATCGACTGGATGATGCCGAAGATGAGCGGCATCGAGCTGATTCAGCGAGTGCGGCAAGACCCTGAGCTGAAGTCGATCAAAATCTTGATGCTTACCGCGCGGTCGCAAGAGGGCGATCGAATTCGCGCGTTCACATCGGGCGCAGATGACTATCTGGTCAAGCCCTTTGCAGCGAGCGATCTGATCGCGAGTATCGAGGCCCTCGAGCGACAAATCGATCGGTAACCGCGTGTTCGCTGCGCGGCTGAACGAGTTCGTAGTGATCACCGTGCTCGTTTGTGCGCTGGTGTTTGTGTTGGCAGTGATCTTGATGCTGGTCGCCGTGGCATATTCGCGCTGGCAATCGAGAAAAGATGCCGCCAACCGAGAGAGATACCTCGACCTGCTGCTTTCGGCTTCAGAGGGGGCGTTGGATCAGCCGCCTTCGCGGCGTAAATCGCGTTTGGAGCTGTCTGATCTTGCGGTGCACCTGCTGTCAAACACGATCGGTGAAGAACGTGAACAGCTTGCCGGGTGGTTGTTGCGCGGAGGGTTTGACAGTGACGCAGAGCGGTGGATGAGTAGCGGCTCGCCCGCTCAGAGGCTGCGGGGCGCTGTGCTGCTGCTGCTCGCGACGGGCGAGCCGGCAGTGCCCACCGCACTTACCATTGCTGCGTGACCCCCACGCGCGCGTGCGCGCAGGGCTGGCGCGTGCGCTTGGCTACGTTGGCACCCGAGAGGCGATTCCGGCGGTCTTGCAGGGGATCGAAGATGGCCTGCTGCCACCGAGCGTTGGCATGATGACGATCTTGCGCATCTACCCGAGGCGAGCCGAAGACCTCGAGTACGGGTTTCGCTCGGAGGCGGCAGCGCTGCGAAGAGTGGCTGCCGCAAGCGCCGGCATTCTTGAGATTCGCGATCTGAGAGAACCGCTCGAAGAATTGCTTACCGACGCTGACCCGGGTGTGCGATATGCGGCGATCGAGGCGATCGGCCGGCTTGCCGACCCGCGCTCAATCGAGGTGCTCGGGCAGCATCCGCTGCTCGTGCGAGACCAAGAGGAATGGGCGCTGATTGAGGCCGCGCTAGAAAACTGCCGCGTGGCGAATGAGGCGCGACAGCGCATGATTGACGATTTCGATGAGGAGGGTGAACTCGCGTGACTGGGCTGATGACTACGCTCACGGTGATCACTCTTGTGCTTGCCGTTTACTACCTGGTGTATCACCTCGGCACTATCTGGATAGTGATGATCGCCGCCCGCGAAATCGGTCGTGAGACTCGTTGGCCGCACAAGTTCGAAGAGATCGAGACCTTCTCAAACCCGCTCGCCCCGACTGTGTCGGTGATTGTGCCCGCGCACAACGAAGAGATGGGTATTCTCGCGGCCGTTGATTCGCTGCGACATCTGCGATACCCGGCGCTTGAGATCCTTGTCATTGATGACGGATCAACCGATCGCACGCTCGATGTGCTCATGAACCGGTACGAGCTGCGACAGCGCAGACCATCGCACCCGGACGATCGCGTTCTGCAGCTTGGAGAGACGCTGAGCGAGTTTGAGACCCCTGACGGTGTGCTGCGAGTGGTGCAGAAGCGCAGCATGGGTCGCCGCGCCGACGCGGTGAACGCAGGATTGCGGGTGGCCAGGGGCGAATTGGTGTGCATGATTGATGCCGACTCGATGCTTGCCCCCGACTCACTCTTGCGCCTCGTGGTTCCGTTCATGGACGACCCGAGCATCGTGGCCTCGGGTGGCACCGTGCTGCCCGAAAACGGCATCAGCTTTCGCGGGGGCAACCCGACGAAGACTCGGCTGCCGAAGAAGTGGATCGAACGGTTTCAGGTCGTTGAATACCTGCGGGCATTTATTCTGGGCCGCTCTGGCTGGGCGAGGCGAAACGGACTCACGATCATCTCTGGCGCATTCGGTCTCTGCCGGCGCGAGGCGGTGTTGCGTATCGGTGGGCTCGAGGGGGAGTCACTTGCCGAAGATGCCGATCTGCTGCTCGGCGTGCACGCCGATCACGTCGAGCGTGCGGTGCCATACCGGGTGGTCTTCGACGCCCGAGCCCTGTGCTGGACCGAAGCGCCAGCTGAGCTGAGCCAGCTGCGGTCGCAACGCATTCGATGGGCGCACGGTCTTGATGAGATTCTCTCGAAGTACCGGCGCATGCTTTTCAACCCCAAATATCGAGTGCTTGGTATGTTCGCGATGCCGTGGCTGTTGGCCTACGAGTATGCGGCCCCCTTTCTCGCGATCTTTGGGTTTGCGATATCGGTGCTCGGCGTTGCGACTGGCTGGGTTGCGCTTGACGCGGTGCTGCTGCTCGGCATCACCGGAATCGGGCTCGCGACGATTGTCGGCATCTTTGCGATTACCGTGCAGGTCATGTGGCTGCGCCTCTACGTCTCGCTTGGGCAGGTGCTGCTGCTATTTCTGACGAGCCTCATTGAGCCGCTTGTTTATCGCCCGCTGACGTTCATCTGGCAGATTCGAGGCATCTGGCGGGGTCGACGTGGGATAGAAAGCCAGTGGGGCGTGATGCAGCGAAAGGGAGCGCTTGAGGCGGATGGGGACTGAGCGCCCGGCGACAGGCCGCAGTATTTTGGCGTCGAGTGTCTATTTCGCCGGTTATATTTGTAATCGGAGGCCCGATACGAACCAGCGCGTGAGGGCCGTCGCGCACGACTGACCGGAGTCATAGATGTCACAGTACGACCCGCAACAGGTTCCGCCTTGGGCGCCGCAACAGTCTCCGCCAGCGCAGCCCGCAGGCCAGCTTTTTGGGCAGCAGGGCCAGCCACAGTTCGGGGCACCGCAGCAGGGGGGCGTGCCGATGCCGCCCGTTCCCGTGCCGATGCCGCCCACCTTCGGGACGCCGCCGATGCCCCCTCGTCCGGATGGTATACCTCCAATGCCGCAGGCCGCTCCGCCGATGCCCCCAGCTCCACCTATGTCGTTGCCGCAGCCGCCGCCGATGCCGCCGGCTGCGATGCCGCCGATGCCTCCGACCCCGACAACGCCTCCGGCGCCGCCAACCATGCAGCCGCAGCCGGTAATGCCGACGAACTTCGCGCCGACGCCTGGTGTTCCGAATGGATTTGCGCCTCCGATGCAGGCTCCACCGGCACAGGCCCCTCCGTTGCAGGCACAGCCCGCGGTGCAGGCTCCGCCACCGGTAGCACCCCCGGTCGCGATGCCCGCCGCGCAGCAGGCCCCTGCGGTGTCGGTAGTGCCATCGCTCGACGACGATGATTACGACGATCTTTTTGAATCGACCGTGGTCGTGGTGCGCAGCACACAAACCACACCCTGGTTGCTGATTGATATTGATGAGACCCCGTTTGTGCTTTACCGCTCGAACGTGCTCGGCAGAAAGCCATCAGGCAAGGGAGCGCCTGACGATGCGCAGCTCGTGTCGCTTTCTGATCAGAGCAAGGTGCTCTCTCGTACACACGCTCTCCTCGAGGTCGACGGCGACCGCCTGTGGGTGACCGACCTCGGCTCCACCAACGGTACCGAGGTGCTCGACGCACGAGGCCGCGGCACCGAGATCGCCGCAGACAAGCGCACCGAAGTGCCGAAGGACGGTTCGATTAGCCTCGGCGGGCGCATCGTGTCGTTCAAGTTCCAGGCGTAACAGCTGCCCGGTGTCAGCGCACTAAACCCGCACGCCGACCTTCGTCCGGCTACACCCATTTCACCCCCGAATCACCCCCCGAAACAAATAAAGAGAAATGAAGATGTCCGACCCGAGAATCGAACTGAACGACCCGTCGACGACACCCGAGCGGCTTGCGGCGCTTGCCCAAGCGCACCCCGAGCTCGGATCACTCATCGCGGCCCATCCAAATGCTTACCCGGAACTGCAGGCGTGGATTGCGCAGTATGCGTCTGCCGCTGAGGCGATGCAGGCAAACAACCAAGCGGTCGGTGCGCAGCCTGATCAGCAGTTCGCGGCGCAGCAGTTTCAGACTCAGCAGTTTCAGACCCAAGAGTTTGCGACCCAGCAGTTTCAGGCTCAGCAGTTCGATACGCAGCAGTTTCAAACCCAGCAGTGGGCGTCGCAGGGTCAGCCGCAGGGGTACGACCCTGTGCAGCCCATGGCCTTCGGGCAGCAGCCGGGGCAGGGTGTGCAGAAGAAGTCGAAGAAGGTGCTGCTGTTCTCGCTGATCGGCTTGCTGGTGTTGCTGCTCGCAGGCGGCGGCGTCGCCTGGTGGCTACTCGCGGGCAAGATCGGCGGATCCTCGTCGCCAGAAGCAGCGGCAAAGAAGCTCGTAACGGGCGTCGCGAACCTCGACCCACTCGCTCTCTACGGCTCGTTTGCGCCGAGCGAGTTCGCCGCGTTCGAACCAGCCTCGAAGCAGGCGCTTGAGACGCGAACCGACAAAGAGACCAAGTCGGCAGAAGAGCTTCTCTTGCAGCTCAAGAGCGAGGTCAAGGTTGAAATCACCGAGCCGCTCGAGACCGAGAACACCGAACTCGTTGAGGGTGAGGTTGAGCGCGTGGTGTTTACCAGCGGCGAGATCAAGCTTGATGGCGACCCCACGAAGGTGGCAGACGCGATCTTCGGCTTCTACGGGCCAATTCTTGAGGCTCAGGCCGAGTCTTACGACTACTCGCTGAGCAAGCGAGACATCGCTGACATGCGCGACGATCTAGAAGACGAACTGAAAGACCAGCTTCCGTTCACACTTGATTTTTCTGATCTCTCTGACCTCGGCGCCCCTCGCGATTTTGAGCTCTCGGTGGTTTCAGTGAGAGAAGGCGGCTCGTGGTTCGTGAGCCCCGTGCTGACCTTCGCCGACTACGCTCACCTGCAGAGCGGCAACTCTGATCGCGAGCTTGGCGACAGCATCATCGAACCAGCGAAGAACGGTGCCAAGAGCGCTGCGGAGGCGGCTGACCTGCTCACGCAGGCGGTCTTCGATGCTGACTATGATGCGATCGTTGAACAGATGCCGCTGCCAGAGCGCCGGTTCTTCTCGATCTATGGCAAGACCTTCATGATTGAAGATGCCTTCGCGTCAATGAGCGAAGACTCCGAGCTCTCGCTCGAAGAGTCGAAGTTCAAGCAGAAGGGCGACGACCCCTCACGCGTCACTATTGACCAATTGAGCTTCAGCACGAGCGCCTACAGCTGGGAAACCGGAGAAGACTACAAGCAGAACCTCTCATTCGAAGACGGCAAGAAGGGCTTCTGCATGACGATGGAGGGCAAGCGCCCGACCTATGTCGACATCTATGACGAGTACGGCGACCTCTTCGACGCGTGGCTAGACGACAGCACCACCCGTCTCGGTTTCGAAGAGTGGCTCGAGAGTAAGGGGTATGGGGTTGAAGAGATGGAGGAATTCTCTGAGACCACCTGCCTGCGCGATGTTCCCGGCATCAATCTTGATGCGCTCGGCGTTGATGAGTGGGCTGTGATCGCCATTGAAGAGGGCGGCGCGTGGAAGATTACCCCGCTTGGCACCGTCGCAGACATCTCGGCGATTATCACGAAGAAGATTGCGGAGGCGGCTGAGAAGGGCAAGCTCGATTCGCTCTTCGCGGCCTAAGAGTCGCCCAAGCGCCGCGGCCGACTTTTGACGCCGATATACAGCACGACTAACTTGACTGAGAAATAAGAACGGGAAGTGAGCGATGAGCTACCCACAGCAACCTGGTAACTGGCAGCAGCAACCTCAGGGGCAGGCTTCGGCCTACCAGGGAGCACAGGGGCAGGCCGCGCAGCCCGGATACCCCCAGCAGGCTGCGTACGGACAACAGGGGCACACACCCGGCTACCCGCAGCCGGGATACGGCGCGGCAGCACCCGCAGTGGTACGACCGAACCCCTTTGCTGGAGTGCCCGTGTCTGACTGGGTGCGAGACGGGGCTGCGGCAACTCTGCTGCTCGTCTCGCTTGCATTGCCTTGGTCGTTTGCGGTGTTTGCTGAAGGAGACCACGGATTCACTATTGCGGCTACTCGCGTTGAGGTGCTGCTGATCACTCTGCTTTCGGTGCTTTCGATCGCGGTGGGTTATCTCGCGAAGTTCGGTGTGTTTGGCCAGGGCATGCCGGCGCAGAACACGGCAATCATTCGCGCGCTCGTCAACGTGCCTTACCTGCTGCTCGTGGTGCTCTACGTCGTATTTGATGCGATTCAGGCCGGAGACTACGCGGGAGAGGTTGGCGGCGGCCTCGGCCCGGCGGTAGGCATCGGCCTTGCCGGTGTGTTGATCGCCGCAAGCCCACGCAAGCATGAGGTGTTTTCGGCGGGCTTCAGCCAAAACGCCGCGAAGTTTTCGTTCAACTTTGTGCTTGTGTACTTCGTGGTAGTTGCGCTCACCACCGTGCTGGGCGTGATCATGAGCATCCTGCTTTTCAGCGATAGCTTCTCTGGTAGCCCCGCAACCTTTGTGATTGGCTACTTCCTCTCTCACCTCATTCCGGCGCTCGTGGTGCCTGCGCTCTTCTTCATTGTGGTGCGCCGCTCGGGTGCGTGGCGGGTGCTCGCGCTCGGCATTGGTTACGTTGCGCTGTTCGCACTCTTCATTCGAGCCTTTAGCTTCAAATCAGATAGCGCCGCCGTGCAATCTGCCGTTGTGGAAACCGTGCACTTCTCGTTTGGCTATCCGCTGCTCTGGCTCGGGGCAAGCGTTGGTTTGCTGGCCTCGCCGGCCCTCGCCTACGCGATGCGCCAGCCGCAGCAGCAGATGGAGCTGTGGCACCGATCAACAAAGCTCGCCCCGATCGTGATTGTCGTGGTGGGTGGCCTGCTCACCGTGACCTCGATTCTGCAGATCATCGCTTCGGAAGGTGAGGGCATCGGCCTTGCCATCGGCATCCTGATCTGCGCGGTGCTTTCGATCGCCGCTGCGCTCGTGCTGCGCATGCAGATTGTGAGCAACTACCAGCAGGGCCGCATTGTGATCGCCGGTATCGCTAGCGGCATTGCGATTCTCGGTCTTATCGCAACCATTCTGCAGGGCGTCGATGACTCGATGTTTGCGATGATGAACCTGAACTACGCGTGGATCATGGTTGGTTACTTTGGTGCGATGGGCGCGCTTTTGTACGTGCTCTTCACGCCCAAAGAGGTACGCGCGTACTTCTCGAGCCTGCAGCCGCAGATGCCCGCGCAGCAGGCACAGTACGACACGGGTGCGTACCAGACATCGCAGTTTGCGGGCATGCAGCAGGGGCAGCAGATGCCCCAGCCGCCGATGCCCCAGCCGCCGCTGCCTCAGGTGCAGCCCGCACCGCAGCCCGCTGCTGCTCCTCAGGTTGACCCCGACCTCGCGAGGCGTGCGATGGATCCGCAGACCTCACCGCAGGAGCAGCACGAGCTCTCGCAGCGCAGAGAGCTGTGGCCATACCTCGCTCAAAACCCGGCGCTCTATGGCGAACTGGCGCAGTGGCTTGCGCAGACCGGTGACCCGCAGGTGGTTGCGATCTTGAATTCGCGCACTAACGGGGCCTAAGCGCAGTCAGCCGGCCCCAGCGCCCTGAGTCTGATCCCCGACCCCTGGGCTTGACCCCCGATCCCTGAGCTTGTCGAAGGGCGAGGGGGTCGGCCTGTTTTGTGCTCCCTTCGACAGGCTAAGCGTGCGGGAAAACAGGCTCAGGGTGCGGGCAGTGGCTCGGTGATCGCAAACAGCAGCTCAGCGAGCTGGTGGCCGAGACCCTCATAGCTGCCAATTGTGGGGTTGCCCGACAGTGCTGCTGCCTTGATCTCGCGCTCGTAAACGCCGCTCAGCACGAAGGTCGCGTGCTCGGGTGGTAATACGAAGCGCCGATTCGCGGCACCAATAATGTGGGTGATCGCCTCGGCGATCTCGGCATAGAAGCGCTGCATGAAGTCTCGGTAGCCGCTCGCGATAGCCGGGTCTCGCATGGCGAGCAGCAAAAACTCGGTCTCGAGCACGATCCAGGTGGTGGCATCGGTCTCTGGCATAAAGAACTCGACAATGTAGTTCGCAACCGTCGGGGGTTCGAGTGAGGGCCCGCGTTCGCGCAGCTCGGGCTCAAGCGTGGCCGCCTGCTCGTGAAGGTGCCTGGTGCGCCGCTCGAACTCGCGCTCAAGCAGGGTGAGAAAGAGCTGCTCTTTGCTCTCGAAGTTCGAATAAAACGCGCCTCGGGTAAAGCCCGCGCGACTGCAGACGGCCTCGACCGAAGCGCCCTGCAGGCCGGCCTCTCTGAACACGTCTGCGGCGGCCTCGAGTAGGCGATCTCGGGTCGCCTGACGCCTGATGCTCGGAGCAAGTGCGTGCGCGCTTGCGTCGCGAACGTTCAGTCGTTCATCAGCTACAGACATGTTCGATACATTACTGTATTGAACTGGATACACAAATGTATCGAGAATTTCGCGCCGAAAGGTCACGCATGTCGTCAATGCTCTACGCTCTCGGGCTCCGAGCGACCCGCGCCAAGGTGCTTGTGCTCGTCATCTGGTTGGCGATCCTCGCCCTGCTCGGCGCTGGCGCAGTGTTTCTGTCGAAGGGTGCCAACGCGCCCATCACGATTCCCGGCACCGAATCGCAGGCCGCGATCGATACTCTTGGCCGCACGTTTCCAGAGGTCAGCGGCACGAGCGGGCGCATCATCGTGGTTGCTCCCGAGGGCGCAGATGTGCACGGTGACCCCTACAAGAGTGAAATCGAGCAGGTCGCAACCGGGCTCGAGAAGCTCGACAAGGTCACCGGCGTCTCGACCCCGTTCTCTGAGGTCGCCGCGAGCGAGATCAGCAAAGACGACCGCGCCGCGCTAATCACCATTCAAATGAAGGTGTCAACGGGCGACGTGCCTGCCGTCGTCACTGAGGGCGTGCAAGACGCAGTCACCCAGCTGACCGAGGCGCTGCCCGAGGGCACCCAGGTTTCGTATGGTGGCGATGCGTTCTCGACCGCGATACCCGGCTTCTCGGCCGCCGAATCGGTCGGCGTGATTATTGCGTTCTTCGTGTTGCTGCTGACGCTGGGGTCGCTCGCGGCCGCGGGCATGCCGCTGCTCATCGCCATGCTCGGCGTCGGCGTCTCGGTTGCTGGCATCTACTTCACGACCGCATTCATAGACATGACCTCGACCACGCCAATGCTCGCGCTGATGCTGGGGCTCGCGGTCGGCATCGATTACACCCTCTTCATCGTGAGTCGCCACCAAGAGCAGCTGCGCGCGGGCGTCGAAATACGCGAGAGCATCGCCCGAGCCACCGCGACGAGCGGCTCGGCGGTGGTGTTTGCGGGTCTCACCGTGATCATCGCGTTGGTCGGTCTATCTGTTGCGGGCATTCCGTTCTTGACCTCGCTCGGTGTCGCGGCGGCGGCCGGCGTCGCGATCGCCGTGCTTATCGCGGTGACGTTGACCCCCGCAGTGCTTGCGATGGCGGGCATGAAGATTCTGTCCCGAAAGCAGCGGCGTCTGCTGCAGCAGGGCGAGGGATCGGTCACCTCGACAAGCTCGACGACCGGCTCGAAGGCAGACCGCTTCTTCGGCGGCTGGGTCAAGGCGGTCACTGCGAAGCCGCTCATCACGGTTGTCACGGTGCTCGTTGCGCTGGGTATCGCCACAATTCCGGCGTTCGATCTGCGCCTCGCGCTGCCCGGAGCCGAAACGCTCGAGGCCGACAACCCGGCTCGAGTGACCTACGAGCTCACGGGCAAGCACTTCGGCGAGGGCACAAACGGCCCGCTGCTGCTGACCGGATCGATCATCTCAAGCACCGACCCACTCGGCCTCATGGACGATCTCGCAGACGAGATTCGTCAGATTCCGGGCGTTGCCGAGGTGCCGTTGGCCACACCCAACCAGGGTGCAGACACCGGCATTATTCAGGTGGTGCCAGAGGAGGGGCCGCAGTCAGAGAGCACTGCCGCGCTCGTCGCCGAACTGCGCTCGCACCACGATGAGTGGCTCGACAAGTACGGCGTCAGCCTCGCGGTCACCGGCTTCACCGCGGTCGGCATCGACGTGTCGCAGCTGTTGCTCGAGGCGCTTGTGCCCTTCGGCGTGCTGGTGGTCGGCCTCTCGCTGATCCTGCTCGCCATGGTATTTCGTTCGGTCTGGGTGCCGATCAAGGCGACCCTCGGCTACGTGCTTTCGGTCGGCGCCGCATTCGGTGCGGTCGTCGCGGTGTTTCAGTGGGGGTGGCTCGCCGACGCGTTCAACGTGCACCACGCGGGTCCCGTGCTGAGCTTCATGCCGATCATCTTGATGGGGGTGCTCTTCGGTCTCGCCATGGACTACGAAGTCTTTCTCGTTTCGCGCATTCGCGAAGAGGTGGTGCACGGCTCAGACAGCAGCTCTGCTATTAGGCGCGGCTTCGTCGGCTCGGGCCGCGTGGTTACCGCCGCCGCCATCATTATGTTCGCGGTGTTTGCAGCCTTCGTGCCAGAGGGCGACCCCTCGATTAAGGTCATCGCGCTGGGCCTCGCCGTCGGTGTGTTCGTCGACGCGTTCATTGTGCGCATGACCCTCGTGCCAGCGGTGCTGCAGTTGCTCGGCGATCGCGCGTGGCGCATGCCGCGCTGGCTCGACAAGCTGCTGCCCGCGTTCGATGTTGAGGGTGAGGGTTTGGCGCGTGAACTCGCGCACGCTGCTTGGCCCGCCGACGCACCTGCGGCGACGGTCGCCAGCGCTGATCTCACGCTTCCCAGCCTGGGCAGGGTGCCTAGCTTGCGGGTTGCCGCGGGTGAGGCGCTCGTGCTCGACCCGGCAGATGCGCGCTCTACCGCGCTTGCCGCGGTGCTCACCGGTCGAGGCGCAATAAAGGCAGGCACGCTGAAGGTTGCTGGCCTGCTGCTGCCCGAGCGTGCGGCCTCGCTGCGCACTCGCTCGGCCTGGGCGGTTCCGGCCGACCTCGAAGAGGCGCTCAGCGATCGGCCCGCGCTTGTGGTGCTCGATCTTCGCGGTGTCGGCGCAGACCTGCGAAGCCGCGAGCAGCTTGACTTCGCGAAGCGCGCGTTCGCTGCGCGAGCACTTCGCGCCGAGCAGGGCGAGGATCAGCCGCTCACCATCGTGCTGCTCGCATCCGCTGCGCTCGCCGCGGCGGTGTTGCCGATGGGCACCGCCCTTGTGAGCCCCTTCGACGCCTCCGACACCTCCCGCGAGGGCGACTCCCCCGTCATTCTGCGCGAGCGAAGCGAATCGCAGGATCCACCGTACGGATCCCACGCAGCAGCGGTACCTCAGAACAATGACCAGGAGGGCGCACTATGAGCGCGCAAATGAACCGGCTGCGCGGTGGCCGCGCCGTGAACTGGCGCACGATTCTCGGCCTGCTACTGGTGCCGCTGACCGCGGCCGGCGTCTTACTGTGGGGTCTCTGGAACCCGACCGAGCGTCTCGACACCGTAACCGCCGCCGTGGTGAACCTCGACGAACCCGTAAAACTTGACGGCCAGCTCGTGCCGCTCGGGCGCGTGCTCGCCGCAGAGCTGATTGACGGCGACGCTGAAACAAACTTCACCTGGCAACTCACCGACGAGAAAGACGCGGCAGCTGGCCTGCGCGATGGCCGATATGCGACCGTCGTCACGATTCCGAAGAGCTTCTCGGCGGCTGCCACCTCGTCTTCGAAAGCGGCGGCGGGTGATGTGTCGAAGGCGCAGACCGCCACTATTGACATTCAGACCAGCGAGCGTGGGCGCCTGCTCGACGCGGCGCTCTCGGGCATTGTGACGTCTACCGCGACGAGCGTGCTGAATGAACAGCTTGGCTCGCAGTTTGTCGGTGGAATCTTTGTCGGCATGACCGAGATTGGCAAGGGTGTTGGCCAGGCTGCCGACGGTGCCGTGCAGCTTGCGAACGGTGGCCAAGCGCTCGCCACGGGTGCGGACCAGCTCGCGAGCGGCGCGACCGAGCTTGCGAACGGCACGCAGCAGCTTGCCGTGGGCACGCGGGAGTTATCGAACGGTGCCGCTGGAATTGCTTCTGGCGTTGCTGGGCTCGCGAGCGGAGCTCACCTGATTGTGAATGGCGATGGGACCCCTCAGAACCCCGGGCTTGCCGCAGTATCTGGCCAGCTCGCGCAGTACACCGCCGGCGTGAGTGGCGCGATTGGCCAGTTGCAGACTGGCCTCGCTGGCGCGGTCGATTCTCTGGTGCAGCTGCGCGACGCAATTGATGCTGGGCTTATCCCTGTTGACGATCCAGCGCAGGCAGTGGAGCAGTTGGATCAGCTCATTGACAGTTTGCAAGACCCGGCGGCCGCAGCTCAGCTTGAGTCTTTGAAGGCGGCGGGCCCCCTCCTCTCGAGCGCCGTGCAGGGCTACACAGGTGGCGTGAACGATCTTGCTGGTGGTGCGGACAAGCTTGCGGCTGGTGCCTCGCAGTTTGCCGGAGGCGCGGCCGCGCTCGCCGAGGGTACGCCGAGCCTCGCTGCCGGCACCTCGCAGCTTGCTGGTGGTATTACCGAGCTCGCGAGCGGCGCGCACCAGGCCGCAGACGGCACCGCGTCACTTGCCGAGGGCTTGAACGAGGCCGCAGACGGCATTCCGAGTTTCACGAAGGGCGAGCGGGATCGCCTGGGCGAGATTGCAACCCGACCCGTTGAGGCAAAGGGCGCGAGCGACGAACTCTTTAACGCCTCGGGCGTGCCGCTCTTCGCGGGCATCGCCCTGTGGGCGGGCGCGTTCGCCTCGTTCCTCGTGCTCGCGCCGCTGTGGCGCCGCACCCGCGAGGCCGCCCGCGGCGTCGGCTATGTGACGCTGCGCAGCGCGCTGCCGGCGGTCGGTCTCGGCGCGCTGCAGGGCGGCATCGTCGGCGCAATTCTGCCTGTGCTGCTCGGCTACAGCTTCACGCAGGGCCTCGGCTTCTTCGGTCTCGCGTTGCTCGCCGGTGTGGCGTTCTCGCTCGTGAACCAGGGCCTCTCGGCGTTCTTTGGTGGCCTCGGGCGCTTCGTGTCGTTCGCGTTGCTTGTGGTGGCGTTTGCGATCGGCGTGATCTCGACGGCTCCGCCACTCTTGCAGAAGATCGGCGACGGCAGCCCGATCGGCGCGCTCTTTGAAGGCTTCCAGGCTGTCGCCATGGGCGCTGCCGGAGCCGGTGGTGCGGCGTTTGCCCTCGTGATGTGGGGCCTCGGCGGCATCGCGCTCACCGGGTTCGCGGTGGCCCGCGACCGCAAGCGCTCGCTCGCGTAGGCGATCCCCGCCCCGCACTGCCCCGCCCGCAATCCCTCAAACTCGGTGCCGTTTACCGAACTCGGTGCCATTCTGGGCAAAAATGGGCCGAGTTCGGTAAACGGCACCGAGTTTGGTGGTGGTGGCGATGGGGGCGGGGTGGAATCATGGTGGAACCGTGGCGAGGTGGTGAAGCGCTGGTGAACAGTGGGGGCGAAACCCGCAGTGCGTGGGGGATCGCGCACCCCCTGGTGCTAGCTTGGTGAGCGATAGCGCCTAGGGTTCCGGGGCGCGGCCATCACGCTAGTGGGCCGCACTCGACTGGTCCGAGCGGCGCCACGGCAGACCACACGATCGGCCGTCATCTGACAGGACAAAAGCCCGGAGGAGCCGCGCTCGCCACCCCAAAAACAGGCGGGCAGAAGGTCTCCATGTCGCTCGAAGCCCTCATTCTGGTCATCATTGCCGCGTTTGCGCACGCCGCCTGGAACATCATTGCGCACGGCTCGAGCCGCAGTGGCCCGCCGTTTCTGGTCTGGGGCGCGATCGCGAGCACGCTCATCTGGCTGCCCGTAGTGCCGCTCACCGGAGGCCTCGGCCCGGGCGGCTGGCGTGGAGTGCTCTTGGGGGCTGGAGTTTCGGCAGTGTTGCATGTCGGATACATGGTGCTGCTGCAGCGCGGCTACGCGCTCGGCGACCTCTCGACGGTCTACGCGACCGCGCGCGGCACAGGCCCCATTCTCACCGTGATCATCGCGATTGTGTTGCTCGGTGAGCGGCCTTCACCGCTCGCGCTCGTTGGCGTCGCGGTGGTGATCGCGGGTGTTGTAGCGATGGGGGTGATCGGGCGACGCTACGGCGCAGGCCCGACGGCGATGTCGCAGCCCGCAGGCGGTAAATCGAAAGCGCCGGGGGCCGATCCCACGCAACATATCAAACGCAAGCGGCGCATCGACCCCGCGATTCTGTTCGGGCTCGCAACCGGGGTCTCGATCGCGATCTATACGATCTGGGATACGCACGCGCTGCGCGAGTGGCAGGTGTCGCCCGTGGCGCTCATGGTGGGGTGCGGGCTGTTTGAGGTGCCGATGCTCGCCGTACTCGCGTGGCGCCGCCGCGACGAACTGCTGCCGACCCTGCGCGAGCAGTGGGGGCGTCTGCTGATCTTTGGTGTGCTCTCGCCGCTGTCATACATTTTGGTGCTCGTGGCTGTCACGATCGCGCCGGTGTCGCTCGTGGCCCCCGTGCGTGAGATGAGCGTGGTGCTGGTCAGCCTGTTTGGGGCGTTTGCGCTTGGCGAGCAGCGGCCGGTGCAGCGCGTGATTGCGTCGATTGCTGTTGTGGGTGGGGTTGTGCTGCTGAGCGTGTGAGCGCGTCAGCTTCGCCGAACTCGGCCCCGTTTACCGAACTCGGCCCAATTTTGCCCAGAATGGCACCGAGTTCGGTAAACGCCACCGAGTTTGGCGCGGGCGCGGGCGCGGGGGCGGGGGAGGGGGCGAGGCAGACTTCCCTGGCAACCGGCCAACTCTCGTACACCTGGGCAAAGCTTCGGTGAACGGGCGGGGAACAGTCGAGAAAATCAGCCGTTTCGCCCCAAACCGGGTGCGAAGGTTAGTGCGGTTCGATTTCACATACACCTCGAAAGGTCATTATGAACCTCCGTAAGTTCGTCACCGTCGGAGCCCTCGCGGCTACGGCACTGCTCGGTCTCTCAGCCTGCTCGGGCGCTGCAAATGCAACCCCCTCCGCAGAAACCGGAGCAGCTGACGCCACCGGCTTCGCCGTGAACGCTGACACCCTCGTCTTTGGCGTGGTGCCAGACTCGGTCGACACCGAGACCAACTACCAGCCGCTGATGGACTACATCGCGCAGGAGACCGGCAAGACCGTCGAGTACCACGAGTCGACCGACTACGCGGCGCTCATCGAGGCATCAATCGCGGGCAAGGTCGACATCGCCTCGTTCTCGGGCTTCACCTACATCACCGCCACCAACAACGGCGCAAACCTGATTCCGATCTCGTCGATCGTCACCGAAGAGGGCCAGGAGCCCGGCTACTACTCGCAGGCCATCGTGCCCTCGTCGAGCTCGATCAAGTCGCTCGACGAGTTCAAGAGCAAGAAGGTTTGCTTCGTCGACCCGTCGTCGACCTCGGGCTACCTCTTCCCGAGCTACAACCTGCTCGAGCTCGGCATCAACCCCGAGACCGACGTCACCCCGGTATTCGCGGGCAAGCACGACGTGAGCGTGGCAAAGGTTGGCGAGGGCGTTGAGTGCGAGGCTGGCTTCGCAGAAGACAGCGAGGTCGAGAAGTCGGACAAGGTCAAGGTCATCGACCAGGTCATGGTTCCGGGTGCTCCCATTGTGATGTCGGGCACCCTGCCCGCTGACCTGCAGAAGCAGCTCACCGACCTCCTGCACCAGGTTGATATCAACCAGATCATCGACAGCGGTGTGAAGAGCGCAGACAGCGACGCTTTCCGCTCGATCTTCTTCGCAACCGAGCCCGTTGATGACGCCTACTACGACGTCATTCGCGACATCTGCAAGAAGACCAACGCGACTCAGTGCCAGGCGTAAGCCCCGCACCGTAACGCAAGTTTCGACCGTGGCCGGTCTGCGTTCTTGGGGCGAGGATCACCCGCTCCCCGAGCACTCAGACCGGCCCGGTTTGCACACCCACAAGCACATCACCCGCCCGAACTCCGAAGAGGCCCCGCACCATGCATGAAGCACCGAACCTGAGTGCGCTCCCCGAAACCAGCGCACCCGCACCAGTCATCACCGTTGACGGGCTCACCAAGCGCTTCGACGAGACCGTCGCACTCGACAACGTTTCGCTGAGCGTGAACCGCGGCGAGGTGCTCGTGCTGCTCGGTCTCTCGGGCTCGGGCAAGTCGACGCTGCTGCGTCACTTCAACGGCCTCGAAACCCCGACGAGCGGCGAGGTCAGCGTGCTCGGCGAGCGCGTCAATCGCCTCTCGGGCCGTAACCTGCGAGGCCTTCGCAGCCGCGTCGGCTTCATTTTTCAGCAGTTCGAGCTCGTGGGTGCGCTCACCGTGCTCGAGAACGTCTTGAGTGGTGCCCTTGGCTCGCTGCGCGGCCCCCGCCTCGGCCTCTTCGGCTACTCACGCGAACTGAAGCTGCGCGCGCTCGGCCACCTCGACCGCGTCGGCCTGCTCGACCGTGCCTACCAGCGCGCTGACACGCTCTCGGGTGGTCAGCAGCAGCGCGTCGCCATCGCCCGCGCGCTCATGCAGAACCCTGAGGTGCTGCTCGCCGACGAGCCGGTCGCCTCGCTCGACCCCGAGTCGAGCACTCAGGTGATGGCGCTCATTCGCGAGATCGCTGCGGCAGACGGCCTCACCGTCGTGTGCAGTCTGCACCAGGTCGATCTCGCGATCTCGTGGGCCGACCGCATCGTCGGCCTGCGCCACGGCGCGCTCGTGCTCGACACCCCCGCTGAGGGCCTCAGCAAGGCTGAGGTCATGGAGATCTACGGCCGCGTGGCAACTCCCACCGATGAGCTTGAGGCCGTCAACCGCGAGCTGGTCGGCGCATGACCGCGACCCTCGTGACGGGTGGCGGGCGACCGCGCGGCCCGCAGGGCGGCAGCACGCAACACACGCCGGGCGATCCCGCGCGCGAAAGCCTCGAAACCCGCGCCCCAACGCGAAAACTTGACCCGCAGCGCATCGCCGCCGGCGTCTCGCTCGGCGTCATCGCGGTGCTCGCACTTATCGCCCTCGCGCGTATTGACATCTCTATTCCCGGCATGTTCGAGAGCGTCGGCAACGCGCAGCGCTTCTTCGAGCGCGTGGGTGGGCTTTCGTTTCCTGAACCCGCGAAGCTGCTGCAGCTCACCGTGTTGACGGTTGGCCTCGTGCTGACGGGCACCGTGTTTGCCGCGATTCTTTCGGTGCCGATCGCCTACCTTGCGGCGGCGAACACCACCCCGAGCCACACGGCCCGCGCGATCGCCCGCTTCATCGGCGTCTTCACGCGTGCGCTGCCCGATGTCGTGCTCGCGATGGTCTTCGTACTGCTGTTCTCGCTCGGCGCGCTGCCCGGTATTCTCGCAATCGGCATTCACTCGATCGGCATGATCTCGAAGATGTTCGCTGACGCGATTGAGCAGATTGACGAGGGCCCGCGGCTTGCGATTCGCGCGGCGGGTGGCACGAAGCTGCAAGAGTTCACGGTCGGCATTCTGCCGCAGGTCACCCCGTCGTGGGTCGCGACAGTGCTGCACCGCAACGACATTAACCTTCGCGGATCGGTGATTCTCGGCTACGTCGGTGTCGCTGGCCTCGGCCTCGAGATGTCGTACGCGTTCAAATCGCTGAATTACGGCCTCGGCCTCGGTATTGCGCTGGTCATCTTCGTGCTCTGCGTCGCGATGGAGATGATCTCGGGCGCGGTGCGCGTGACCATGCTCGGCGAGAACGCGGGCAAGGGCGTGTTTGTGCGTTTGTTTTCGCGACGCGGATCGCGCCCCGGAGCTCGTGCGAGTGTCGCCGGTGGCGCGGCCGTCGGCGCTGGTTCTGCTCTTGCCGGCGAGGCTTCGGTGGCACCGGTATTCGCTTCGCCCGTTTTCGCCTCACCCGAGGCCGCGCTTCGCCGCCCCTGGACGGGCGCGCGTGTGCGCGGCGTCTTCTTCGGCTGGCTCGCCTTCGCGGTGGTAGTCGCCGGCGTCGTGGTGAGCGAGATCAACTGGGGCGACTTCTTCACCTTCTGGGCCAAGCTGCCGCCCGTGCTCGCCTCGTTCTGGCCGCCAAACTTTGGCAGCTACGGTTTCGAGCGCATCTTCTTCGCGATGATCGAGACCGTTGAGATCGCGCTCGCCGCGGCACTCATCACCTTTGTGGTGTCGATGGTGCTCGGTTCGTTCGCAGCCCGCAATGTGGCCCCGAACCGCGCGGTCAGCGGCGGTGCTCGTCTGCTGCTCGTTGGCATTCGCGGCATTCCCGAGCTGATTCTCGCGATCGTGCTGATTGTGATCACAGGCCTCGGCGCGCAGGCAGGCACAATCGCCCTCGCGGTCGGTGGAGTCGGTCTGCTCGGCAAGCTCATCGCCGATTCGCTCGAAGAGGTGCCGCGCGGCCCCGAGCGCGCGCTCATCGCGGTCGGTTCGAGCCGCACGCAGATGTTTTTCGGTGCGACGCTGCCGCAGGGCTCGCAGGCACTTATCGGCCACACCTTCTACCTGATCGACACAAACATTCGCGCGGCGACCCTGCTCGGCATCGTCGGTGGTGGCGGCGTGGGCTACTACCTGCTGAACGCGGGTCAGGGCTCGAACTACCAGCTCGTCGGGTCAATCGTGATCATGATTCTCGTGACCGTGCTGCTCGTCGAGGGCCTCGCGATGTGGATGCGAAAGGCGCTGCGCTAATGGGTGAGATTGACCCGCAGTTCTCGACAAGCTCGACGGGTGAAGGTGCGAGCTACGACCTCGTCGTCGTCGGCTCGGGCATCATCGGGCTCGGCGCGGCCTACGCTGCCGTGCGCAGCGGGCTAAGCGTCTGCGTGATCGAGCAGGGCACCCGACCCACCGGGTCGAGCATTCGCAACTTCGGACACCTCTGCATCGGCGCCCAGACCGGTGAAGCTCGCGAACTCGCCGAGGCTGGCCGCGAGACCTGGCTTAGGCTCTCACGCGACGCCGACTTCTGGTTGCGCGAGTCGGGCACCCTGATTGCGGCGCGCCACAACGACGAGCTCGCGCTCATCGAGGCGGCGGCGCAGACGGGCGGCATCGAGATCTTCGACACCGATGACTTCGCGGCTCTCGCCCCGGTCAACCGCCACGTGGTGGTCGGCGGCGCTCGCATCGCGGGCGATCTGCAGGCCAACCCGCGCACCGCGGCAGAGAAGATCGTCGCGCACCTCGTGTCGCTTGGCGTCACCTTCATCTCGCGCACCACCGCAACCGCGGTCGAGTCGGGCGTGGTGCACACCACCCGGGGCTCGGTGCGTGGTGGTCGGGTGATCCTCGCCGTGAATCATGACATCGATCGCTTGCTGCCAGCCATCGCTGAAGAGGCACGGGTGCAACGCTGCGTGCTCGACATGGTGCGCGTGCAGATGCCGCTCTCGGCGCCGCTTGACGCACCCCTGCTGACCGGCTGGTCGCTGCTGCGCTACGGTCGTTTCGAGTCGCTCGCTGAGGTGGTGCCTGTGCGCGAGCGGCTGCACGCGGCGCGGCCCGATCTTGCGGCGATCGACCTGAATCAGATGTACACACAGCTACCTGATGGCAGCATGATCGTCGGCGACACGCATCACCGCGACCCCTCGCCACTGCCGTTTCAGGCCGAAGACTCGCAGCAGGCGCTCATCGACGAGGCGCTCGAGCTGTTTGGCGTGCCGTCGCTTCGCGTCATCGAGCGCTGGCAGGGCGTCTACGCGAGCGGCGCGGGCGAGTTTCTCGACCGCGAGGTGCTGCCGGGCGTGCGCGCCATCGCTGCCACCACAGGGATCGGCATGACCTGCGGCTTCGGCCTCGCCCAGCGGGCGGTTGCTGCCCTGTTTGGCGCCGATGCTCCCGTTTCTGCCGCCGCGCTCGCCGCCGCACCCAACAACTTCACCCACACCGAGCTCTCGAAGGAGACCACGCCATGACTCTTGCCACACCCCAGACCCCGATCGAACTCGTCGTATTTGACATGGCAGGCACCACCGTGCGAGATGACGGGGTGGTTGAGCAGGCGTTTGCTCGCGCCGCCGAGCGCACCGGTGTGGCCGAGCGCATGCCGTGGGAAGAAGCGCTTGGCTACGTGCGCGACACCATGGGGCAGTCGAAGATCGACGTGTTCACGCACCTCTCGGGCGGCAACACTGAACTTGCCGAGCGCGCGACCGCCGCCTTCGAGGGCGCGTACGCCGAGATCGTAGAAGAGTCGGGCGTCGAGGCGATCGACGGCGTGGCCGAGCTCTTCGGTGAGCTGCGCGAGCGCGGGCTGAAGGTGGCGCTTACCACGGGCTTTGCTCCCGTCACTCGCGATGCCATTCTCGACGCGCTCGGCTGGCGCTCGCTCGTCGACGTGGCGCTCTCGCCCGTCGATGCCGGCCGTGGCCGCCCCGCACCCGACCTCGTGCTCACGGCGCTGCTGCGCACCGGCGCGTGCTGCGTGCAGTCGGTCGCGGTGCTAGGCGACACTGAGAGCGACGTGCGTTCGGGCCGCCGCGCCGGTGCCGGCCTCGTCGCGGGTGTGCTCAGCGGGGCTCACAACCGTGCGACCCTTGAGGCAGCCGGTGCCGACTATGTGCTTGATACGGTCGTCGGGCTGCTCGAGCTGCCCGCGTTTCGGGTCGGTTGATCGTGCGATTGCTCCCCCCGCGTCGCGCGCGTAGCGTCACCCTTGAACACCCGCCGCCCCCCGAGCTCGTCGAAGGGCCAGACACCTCCTCTCCTTCTGAGCTTGTCGAAGGGTCAGGCGAGGAGACCTCCACCGAGGCGTCCATCGCCCCGCCAAAAACCCGCGCATTGCCAGAAGCAACGGCGATGCTTTTCATGCGCCCCGGGCAACCGCACGAGCCGGTTGCCGTGCCACAGGTGATGCTCGCGCCCGGTGAGGTGCTGGTCGAGGCCGAGTTCGCCACCGTCTGCGGGTCAGACGTGCACACCGTACTGGGGCACCGCAGTGAGGCCACCCCGCTCGTGCTTGGCCATGAGGCTGT
The DNA here is from genome assembly GCA_020161315.1 of Actinomycetota bacterium. Taxonomy (GTDB): domain Bacteria; phylum Actinomycetota; class Actinomycetes; order Actinomycetales; family Microbacteriaceae; genus Leucobacter. The sequence continues at coordinate 55,773 of JAIUOH010000019.1, forward strand.
CGGTCGCGTCACCGCGCTCGGCACCGACGCCCCGCTCGCGCTCGACGGCACACCCGTGCAGATCGGCGATCGCGTGGTCTGGTCTGTCGCGGTGCACTGCGGTGCGTGCGATCGTTGCCGGCGCGGTCTACCGCAGAAGTGCCGCACGCTGCGTAAGTACGGACACGAGCGCATCGGTCAGGGCTGGGAGCTCACTGGTGGCTTCGCCACGCACGTGCACTTGCGCGCGGGCACCGCGATCCTGCGCGTGCCAGAAGAACTACCCGCGAAGGTGCTGGCCCCCGCGAGCTGTGGCATCGCGACGGCATGGGCGGCGCTCGCCGCGGCTGAGCGCACGGTGCGGTTCGACGGCGCAACCGTGCTGATCACGGGTGGCGGGCTCATCGGGCTTGCGGCAGCGGCTATGGCGAGCGAGCGCGGGGCGCACGTTGTCGTGTCTGATCCTGAGCCCGGGCGGCGCGCGCTGGCTGCGCAATTCGGGGCCGATGCCGTGATCGACCCCGTGATGGGGGAGCCTGCGGCGGCCGACCCCCGCTACGGCGCGGTCGACGTGGTCATTGAAGCGTCGGGTGCGCCGCGGGCGCTCGTGACCGGCATCGAATCTGCCGGGGTAGGGGCGGCGGTCGTGCTGGTCGGCAGCGTGTTTCCGAGTGACCCGGTGGCGCTCTCGCCCGAGCGCGTCGTGCGCAGGCAGCTCAGCATCTCGGGCGTGCACAACTACACGCCCGCAGACCTCGTCGGCGCGGTCGATTTTCTCGCGCGTGCGTGGCAACGCTTTTCGTTCGAGTCGCTCGTGGGTGAGTGCTTTGCGCTTGGCGAGCTCGACGCGGCACTCGTGCGTGCGGCGCGGCGGCGCGAGGTGCGCGTGGGGGTTGACCCGCGGGCTTCGTAGGTGCCTGTAGGGGCGGGCGCGATCCTCGCCGCTGACCCCTCGAATGTACATATCGCTCGCGAATGTGCCCCTTACAAACGGTATTTATGGGGCACATTCGCAAGCGGCATATACAGTCGACGGCCTGCGCACGGTCGTGCTGCGAGGCCAGCCGTTATCAGCGCGCGAGGTCGGCAGCGGTGAGTCGGCAGGCCGCGGCGATGTCGAGTTCGCCACGGTCGTCACGCGGCACCCAGATAAGAGGCCTGCTTGGATCGCGCGGATCCCCGGGCGTGAGCGCGGCGAGCTGCTGTTCGGGGGTGAGGCCCGCGGCGGCGAGCGCCGCCAGCTCGCGCGGGTTTAGCCCGATGGGGGTGGGTCCGTTGCCCATGTCGGTGCCGTAGAAGAGGCGCCCACCGAGGCGCACGAAGCCGGCGACGTTCGCCACGGCGATCTCGTGTTCTGGGGTGGGGTCGCCCCAGCCGTGAATGTCGAGGGTTGAGCACCACTCGGTGGTCGCAGCAAGCTCGGCGAGCTCGTCGTCGCCTAGCCGCTCTGAGAACGGAGCGTGCGCGAGGCGGGTCGCCCCGAGATGGGCGGCACGCAGGGCTTCGCCCGGACCCTCGGCGTGCGCGACCACGGGTAGCCCAGCGGCGCGGGCGGCGGTGACGATCGCGCTGAAGAGCTCGTCTGAGAAGACCGGGCCGGCCTCACTGTTGCTCGCAACCTTGATGGCCGAGGCCCCGGCCGCTGCCATCTCGCGTACTGCTGCCGTCGCCTCGCCTGGGTGCGCCACCTCGCGGTAACTCGCTGCGGGTGCCCACGACCGGTCTGAGGGGTAGCCGCCCGGAGGGGTGAGAAACGCGCCGGCGTAGAGCAGCTCTGGTGCGAGCCTGTCCTCGGCAGATTCTGCGAGAGCCGCGAGTGCTGCCGGGTCGCCGCCGAGGTCGTGCACGCGGGCGATGGGTGACCCCGCGAGCCCAGCCCAGTCGATGAGGTGCAGGTGCACGTGCCAGTCGGTGAATCCCCCGGTGACGACTCCCGCGTCGAGGGGTGTGGCCGATCCTCTTTGTGAATCATCAAGAAACTCGACCTGCAATCCCGCTCCCGCCAGGTTCTTGGAAACTCCAATAACGAGAGAGGGGGAGGGCGCATCGGCTTTCGCAGGTGTGTCAGTTTCTGCTGGAGCGTCAGCAACGAACACACGCGCAAGCCGCCACCGCCCCGACGCGTCGAGGCAGGTGACGACCGTGCGATCCTCGCCGCTCATCGCGATGCAACCAACACCGAAGCTGCGCCCGAAACTATGCCGCGCCGATCTCGGTGCGCACCGCGAACAGCTCAGGAAAGAACGTGAGCTCGAGCGCGCGCTGCAAGAAGTTCACGCCGCTTGACCCTCCGGTGCCGATCTTCATGCCGATGGTGCGGGTCACGACGCGCAGGTGCCTGAACCGCCAGAACTGAAAGTTGTCTTCGAGGTCGACGAGCTCTTCGCAGGCCTCGTAGAGATCCCAGTGATCGCCGGGGTTTTCGTAGACCTCTTTGAAGACAGCCACGAGCGCCTCGTTCATCTCGTATGCTTTCGTCACGTCGCGGTGCAGCACCTCGTCAGGAACGGGCAGCCCGCGGCGGGCCATCAAACGCAGAAACTCGTCGTACAGTGTCGGTTCGGCGAGTTCGGCGGCGAGCATCGCATGGTTCTCTGGCTCGGCCTCGAAGACGCGCAGCATGCGCTCGTTCTTGTTGCCGAGCGCGAACTCGATCGCCCGGTATTGCACCGATTGAAAGCCCGAGGAGTTGCCGAGGGATCCGCGAAACTGCGCGTACTCGGTGGGCGTGAGCGTCGCGAGCACTGACCACTGCTGCGTCAGTACCTCTTGAATGTGCTTGACACGGGCGATCTGCTTGAGCGCCGTGCCGAGGTCATCGGCGCGCAGGCGCTCGCGGGCGCTGCGCAACTCGTGAATGGCGAGCTTCATCCACAGCTCAGAGGTCTGGTGCTGAATGATGAACAGCATCTCGTCGTGGTGCTCGGGGCGACTGACCGGGTGCTGTGCCGAAAACAGTGTCTCGAGATCGAGGTAGCTGCCGTAGGTCATCTTCTCGCGCAGGTCGGTGACGACGCCGTCTTCGATCTGGCGGGTGTTGTGTTCGACGCTCATGTTGGGTGCCTCCATTGGCGTGCTGCGCGATTCGCTCGCGCAGCCTGGGTTGCGGTTGTGAATTCGCAGACCCGGTTGCCGGTTTGGCCCTTGAGGAGCTTGCCGACCGCGTCAACTGCGTTGAGGCTTACAGTGTACATCGCCCTTCGGCATGCTCGTTCCGCTGGGCACACCTGCCTCATTCGGGGCCGCCGACCCTAGCACCGGCGGCTAGCCGTCCGCCGCAACAGGCACAATCTGCCGTCGCTATGCCCGGTGCCTCGGCATCGGCGATAACGACGGCAGGTCGCATATCTTGCGCAGGCGGGTGGTGACGCGCCGAGTTCGGGGCGAGGATCAGCCCGGCCGCCCGCCGTGGTGATCCTTTTCGCGTGAAATAAACGAAGCCCTAAGGCACCCGCCGAATCCACGCCTCGGTCGAGAACTTCTCCGCGACGAGTCGCTCAGCCTCGGCATACTCTGCCGGCGCCACCGCATCGGCGACCCCGCCATAGCGTCCGCCAAATACCTCAAGCATGTGCTCGATGATCGCCTCGCGCGACAGCCCGGTCTGGCTGCGCAGCGGGTCGACCCGCTTCTGAGCGCTCGTCGTGCCCTTGTCACTGAGCTTTTCGCGGCCGATGCGCAGCACCTGCGTCATCGCCTCGGCATCCATGTCATACGCCATGGTCACGTGGTGCAGCACGGCTCCGCTCGCGATGCGCTTCTGCGCCGCCCCGCCGATCTTGCCGGCCGGGCTCGTGATGTCGTTGAGCGGCTTGTACACGGCATCGATGCCGAGCGAGCGCAGCGCCTCGAGCACCCAGTCGTCGAGAAACGCATACGAATCGGCGAAGCTCATGCCGCGCACGAGCTCCTCGGGCACGTACA
>JAIUOH010000020.1 GCA_020161315.1 Actinomycetota bacterium
ACGCGGCGGCCGCCCGTCGCTGTCGTGAGGGCGAGCTCGACGGCGTCGAGATCAGCGCGGCGCATGGCCTCTTCGTCGCGTCGTTCCTCAGCCCGCTGACCAACCATCGAGACGACGAGTTCGGCGGCGACTTCGACCGCCGGCTCGAGGTGACCAGGCGCCTCCTGGACGCGACCCGCGCCGAGATCGGCCACGACCGGATCCTCGGCATCCGGCTGGGGATCGACGACCTCACTCCCGGTGGCCTCACCCCCGCGGACGGGGCGAGGATCGCCCGCGCGCTTGAGGACCGCGTCGACTACATCAGCGTCATGGTCGGCAACAACAACCGCTTCGAGGCGCGCGTCCGGCACTGGCCGCCCACCCCCGCGGCGCCCGGCCTCTTCCGCGACGCGGCCCACGTCGTCACCTCGGCGGTGAGCAAGCCGGTCGCCGCGGTGGGGAGGGTCCTGACCCTGGCGCTGGCCAACGACATGGTCGACGCCGGGGACGCCGACCTGGTCGGGATCGTGCGCGCGCAGATCGCCGAGCCGCGGCTCATCCCGCTCAGCCTCGCGGGCCGCCCGGAGGAGGCGCGGCCGTGCCTCGGCATCCAGGTGTGCAACAACAGCCTGCTCGCCGGGCAGCCGTTGACCTGCGCCGTCAACGCGGACGTCGCGGACTCCGCCGGGCTCGACGGGCTGCCCCGGCTCGACGGGCTCACGGCCGCCGTCGTGGGTGCGGGCCCGGGCGGGATGGAGGCCGCCCGGCGCCTGGCCGAGCGGGGCGCGGCGGTCACCCTCTTCGAGGCGGGCTCCCGGCTCGGGGGGCGCCTCGCGCAGTGGAGCACGGCCCCGAGCCGCCGCGAGGTGGGCCGGTACGTCGCCTGGCAGCGCCGTACCCTCACCCGCCTCGGCGTCGACATCAGGCTCTCGACGCGCGCCCGGGCGCTCGACATCGCCGAGCTGGCGCCGGACGAGGTCATCCTGGCGACCGGCGCCCCCGACATCGCGGTCGAGGTGCCCAGCGACGGCACGGTCGGCGTACTCACCGCCGACGAGGTCTTCGGCCTCCCGCTCACCGGCTCCGTCGTCGTCTACGACATCCCGGGCGCCATCGACGCCATGCTCATCGCCGAGTACGCCGCGGCGCAGGGCGCACGGACCACGCTGGTCACCTCCCGGATCCACGTCGGCGAGGGGGAGGGCGTCAACTCGCTCTTCCCGATGCTGCGCACCCTCGCCGAGGCCGGCGTCGACTGCGTCGAGCGCGCCCGGCTGACCGGCATCAGCCGCGGACGCGTGCTCGTCGAAGGAATCTTCGGCGACCCCGAGCGCGCCCTGCCCGCCGACCACCTCGTCACCTGGGCGGGAGGGACCCCCGACCTCACCCTCAGCGCCGAGCTCGACGCGCTCGGCGTCCGCCACCGGGTCATCGGCGACGCCGTACGCCCGCGTCGCTTCGTCGACGCCACCTCCGAGGCCAAGCTCGCGACCGACGGCCTCGCGGCGGCGGCTCCCTGTAGCTGACGTCATACGAACTGCGGCCTATTGCCCGCCGTACGTATGACGTCCTGGCGATCCTCCGCGGGACGTCATACGGATGGTGGCCGATAGCCCGCGGTTCGTATGACGTCAGGGAGGGGTGGGGTACGGCGTGCGCGACCCCCGGTGGTGACGGCCCGGACGGCCTCCGCTAGTTTCTGAGAACAGCAATGATTCTCATTAGTCAGGAGGCGGGTGTGACGGCACTCGAGGTGCGCGGGCTGACCGTCCGGCTGCACGGGCGCACGGTCGTCGACGGCGTCGACTTCGAGGCCGGCCCGGGGGAGCGTCTCTGCCTGCTCGGTGAGTCGGGCTCGGGCAAGTCCGTGACCGCCCGCGCGATCGTTGGCCAACAGCTGCCGGGCATGGAGCTCAGCGGCAGCGTCCTGGTCAACGGCCGCGACGTGCTCGGCGTACCCCCGGCGCGACGGGCCGGCCCGGACCGGGTCGCGATGGTCTTCCAGGACTCCGCCTCGGCGCTCCACCCGCTGGTGAGGGTCGGCACCCAGGTCGCCGGGGCCCTGCGCCGTCAGGGCGTCGCCGCCGACGAGGCGACCGACCGGGCCGTCGAGCTCCTGGCCTCCGTCGGGCTCGACGCACCGGGCATGGCGCGCCGCGTGCCCTGCCAGCTCTCCGGCGGCCAACGGCAGCGCGCCTGCATCGCGCTCTCGCTTGCCACCGGCGCGCCGGTCATGATCGCCGACGAGCCGACCACCGCCCTCGACGTGGTCGCCCAGGCGCGGGTGCTCGACGTGCTGCGCACCAAGGTCGACGCCGGTACGGCGCTGGTCTTCATCACCCACGACCTCGCCGTCGCCACCAGCCTGTGCGACCGGGCGGTCGTCCTGGCCGGCGGGCGGGTCGTCGAGTCCGGGCCGCTGCCACAGCTGCTCTGGGAGGGCACCCACCCCTACACGCGCGAGCTGTCCGCCGCGGCCTACGAACAGGTGCTGCCGCACGAGGTGACCGCGTGAGCGCCCACCAGATCGCGCAGCCGCTGATCGAGGTGGACCACGCCGTACGCCGCTACCGGGCGACGGGCGCCGCCGCCGCGAACGGGCGCTGGAACACCGTGCTCGACGACGTCTGCCTCCGCTTGGAGCAGGGCTCGACCACGGCACTGGTGGGCAGCTCGGGCGCCGGCAAGACCACCCTCGTCCGCTGCCTGCTGGCGCTGGACCACCTCGACCACGGCACGGTCGCCTGCCGCGGCCGCAGCCTGCGGCCCGGGCCCGCGCGGTCGCTGGGCTGGTTCCGGCGGATGGTGCAGTACGTGCCCCAGGACCCCGCGTCCTCCCTCGACCCCCGGCGGCGGGTGCGCGAGCTGATTGCGGAGCCGCTACGGCGCCTCGGCGTCGAGGGCGACCACCCGGCGATGGTCGCCGAGGCGCTCGACCACGTCGGCCTGGGCCAGGGCCTGGCCGACCGGCGCCCAGGGGAGATCTCCGGCGGGCAGGCACAGCGGGTCGCGATCGCGCGCGCCATCGTCACCCGGCCCGAGCTGCTGGTCGCCGACGAGCCGGTCAGCGGCCTCGATCTGCCGCTGCGCCAGCAGGTGCTCGACCTGCTGGCCCGGCTCCACCGCGACGACGGCACCGGCATCCTCCTGGTCTCCCACGACCTCGCCGCCGTCGTACGACTCTGCGACCGCACCGTCGTGATGGAGCACGGGCAGGTCGCCGAGGACGGACCGACCGAGCGGATGTTCACCGACCCGTCCCACCCCGCGACGCGGCGCCTGCTCGCCGCCGTACCGAGGCTCCCGCGCCCGGCCTGAGCCGAACCCCCACACCTGTCAGCGATTCACCGAGCAAGAAGGAACCCCCATGCCCACATCCCAGCACCCGAGGCGCGCCCTGACCCTCGCCTGCGCGATCGCCGCCCTCGGGCTCACCGCGTGCTTCAACCAGGCTCCGAGCGAGGAACGCGCCGACAACGGCGCCTCTGGCGACTCGGGCGGCGACCGGATCCGGGTCGCGATGCTGCTGCCGCCGCGATCCGGCCTCACGCCGCTGAACGACGACGCGTTCAAGCTGTCGCGCTGGCAGACCGCCGAGACGCTGATCGTGCTCGACGACCTCGACTCCGCGAGCGTTCGCCTCGGCGACGAATACCGCCATGCTCGGCTGCGCATGAGCCAGCGCGGCAGCACGCGCCTCGGCGACCGCATCACCGAGCTGCTGGTCGAACTCGGACAGCGCGGCACGCCGGGTCACCCAGACATCGAGAGGCTTGCGCTGCCGCGGCTCGATCACTTGCATGCCCATCTCACGAGCAAGCTCGTCATTGGCTCGCTTGACCTGCCAGTGCACCCGGTAGTCGCGCAGGGCAAGCCCTGTGACCTCGTCATGGTTGAGCACGGTTACGTGGGCGTGCAGCACGCCGCCGTCGTCGTGCACCACGACCATGCACGGGCTGTTCGGGTGCATCTTCTTCGCGAGCATGAACCCGTAGTCGCCCATGCACTGTTGGTCGCGGGGATTGGTCTTGTCGAGCTCGTCGGATCCGGCAGAGACAATGTAGCTCTGAGCCTTGACCCGTCGGCCATGCTGCTCTGCGAGCCGGTTGCCCAGCGCGATGAACTCCTCGATGCTCGCAGCATCGACATAGAAGCCGGGCGCGATCCTGTCGGTGCCCTGGCGCAGGTGCTGGTGCTTCTTACCGCCGGTGCCGTAGCTGAGGTAGTCAGCCCGTGCCCCGAGGTCGTAGACCGGCGAGACCTTCGGCGCGATCATGACGCCACCCCCTTCGAGCTGCCGCCGAGCAGCGCGACCAGCTGTTCGGTCTGCGCGGCCCATTCCTCGACCACCGGGCCCAGCTCGCCCAGGTCGATGACCCCCCGGTATGCGAGGCGCACGAGCTGATTCAGGTTGACCCCGACCCGCTTCGTATCGACGCGCAGCGCGTCTCGTGCCGCCCGATCCTCGGGCGAGAGCTGCGGCGGCGTGGCCCCCGCAGCTCGGTCGCGCCGCTCGGGAGGCAGACCCAGCCGCTCCCGTGCCGCACCGACCGACGCGCCCCGGATGAACGCCGAGGGCGTCAAACCGTAGCGCGCCGCCGCCCGCTCGACCAGCGCGTCTTCAGCTTCGCTGAAACGTGCTGACCGCTTGCGCGACTTGTTCGCAGGCGCTGCCTGTGCTGTAGCATCACTCATCGCTCTCTCCTTCCAGTCGTGAGCATGTCGTCTCGGAGGCAACCGCGAACGCAAGCAGGCACCCTGTCCGACATCGATACGCTCGTCGTCCAGTGCGCCGCTTGCCAGGGGGTCCGGGCTGCGCCCGCCCCCTGGACCCCCACACCCGGGGTCGGCATCATGCTCGTGCGCTTCGCGCTCGAGCACTCTGCCGACCGGGCGATCCCCTCCGCGTGCACGATCAGCCCAGCTGACCGTGCTCGTAGCGGCGGGCATCGGCGTCGCCGTGGCTGCTGGTCGCAGCCACCGGCTCCGTGTGCGCCTTCCGCTCAGCGGCGGCAGCACGGGCGAGCTTCGAGCGCTTCGCGCTCTCGTTCGCCAGCTCGGCGCGCGCTGCTGCTTCGAGCTGCGCGGCGATGTCAGCGTGATCCATGCGCAAGGCGACAAGCACCTTCGCGTCGATCTTGCTCTGCTCGGCAGCGGCACGCTCGCGCAAGCGCTTCATGCGCTTGGCGTGGGCGGCCTTGGCCTGCTCGATCTCGTCCTGCATCGACATAGTGTTCTCTTCTCGTCGTTGTCGTCAGCTCGCACCCGGTCTGGGGCTCGCAGCCGCCACTCGCGGGCGACTCGGGTCTAGGTCATTCGCCGCAAAGCCGCTCGACCAGATCGGCGCGCATCCTGCCCAACAGATGCGCGGGAAGCGGCACCCGGTCAAGATGCGGGAGACGGTCAGCCCACGCCCGCATGAACCGGCTGCGGTTGCTGTTTGCCCGCCACAACAGCGGCTCCACCGTCATCACGGTCTCAGGGTCGGTGTAGGCGTACATGAGCAGCAGCTCGACCGTTTCGACCTCGCCGAGGGGGCAAGCCAACTTCGTGGCACGGGCCTGGCGTTCGCGCCACTTATCGACCTGAGCCCACAGGCCCGGGTCAGACACGAGGATCGAGTCGCGGGAATAGAGCGCCTTGCCGCGCGCCTGCTGCTCTGCATCGTCGTGAGGAAGATACGACACGAACCCGAGGAAGGCGTCCCGGGCGCTCCTACCGCGACCGGCGATCAGCGGATCGAGGTCGATCAGATCGGCGGCGAGATCGAGACCGCGCGACAGCCGACGACGCATCTCGGGGAGCGCGACCCGCGTCGGGCACAACATGGCACCTTGGGTGTGCGGCGCTGCGCTATCGCGGTCATGTAGGCCGACGGCGTACTCGTGCACAGTGCGCTGCGGGTCGAGCACGGCCACGACATCCGCCGGGGTCACGAGGTCGGCGGGAATGGTCAGACGGAACCCCGCGTAACGCGGGCCCCTGGTATTCTTGGTCATAGGAATCTTTCCGACGACCCTCGCCTGGCGCGCTATCAACGCCCAGATCCCGCGAGGGTCGTCTCTTTCTTGAGACGGCTCTTGCGGGGGTCAGGCGGCGGTGCGCGCGAACACGTCGCGCAGCGCCTGCTCGGAGATGCGCAGCGGGCTGTTGTTGCCCTTCTTGCCGCGCGGGTAGAACACGGTCAGCTCGCCGCGCTCGATCATACGCTGCACGGTCTTCACGCTGATGCTCAAGCGCTCGGCGACCTCGGGGATCGTGTAGGCGCGCAGCAGCTCGTCGCTAGTGGCAGCGGCGGTGCCGGTCTTGCGGGCAGTGGTGCGGGTGCTGGCGGTGGTGGTCATCGAAGCTCCATAGCGGTGGTGATCTTCGCTGATCTCGCTATCTTGCTTCGGCGGGGTGCGACTCCCGTCGGAGGGCCTGTATTCGCTGCTCGGCTTGCCCTAGGTTCCCGCCCAGCCGAGTCGAGCGGGGATCCTGCACAGACGCGCCGTCACTGGCGGGTCACCAAACAGGCTACCACGGACTCTGACCGAATGTGCTGGTCATGACACGAAACGATGTTCCCCGTATATTCCCCGCAGCAGGGTTCCCCGCGTGTAAAATGAAGAAGACCCGCAGAAATCTGCGGGTCTTCGGGAGTGCGCGATACTGGGATCGAACCAGTGACCTCTTCCGTGTCAGGGAAGCGCGCTACCGCTGCGCCAATCGCGCCTATATTTAGGCTATTTAATTGTAGTGCGAGGTGGCGACGGGATTCGAACCCGTGTATACGGCTTTGCAGGCCGCTGCCTCGCCTCTCGGCCACGCCACCGGAGTGGTTGACACCACAAGCGGCCCGAACTAATCGGGCCACTGGAGCGGATGACGAGACTCGAACTCGCGACCCTCACCTTGGCAAGGTGATGCGCTACCAACTGCGCTACATCCGCATGTTCACTTTGCTTTTGCTCTTCGCTGTGCGCCGTGTACTTGAATGACTATAGGGGAACTTTGCAAGGTGCCGCAAATCGAGCCGCCAATACGGCGTGTTCCCCCGAAAAACAACCCATTTCGGTAACGTTCCGGTGAGTTTGGCGAGATTCACCTCTCACCTCACCCAATACTTGAATACATGGCAGTCGCTGCGAAGAAAATCATCTCCAGGATTTTCACCTGCGTGCTCGTGCTTGCGCTACTCGCCGGCGGTATCGTCGCGTATTTGCATCGGCAGCAGATCAACGATCATTTCGCCGCGCAGCGGTTCGAGCCCACGGCTCAGATTGTGACTCTCACGAACGACCTGCGGCTGACAGAAGCTGGGCACAGAATTTTCTGGGCCTCCGCTCCCACTCTTGACGCGAGCCAGAACTTTAACCAGCAGTGCGCAAAGGTCGAACATTCTGAAGAGGGGCACATTCTCGGCTGCTTTACCGAGAGTCGTATTCACCTATTTGAGATTACAGACGAGCGACTCAATGGCATTGTTGAGGTCACTGCGGCGCACGAACTGCTCCATGCCACGTTCGCTCGCCTGGGAGATGGTGAGCGATCCTCGCTCGTTCGAAAACTCAACTCGCTCTATGACGAGCTTGCCGCGAAAGACCCGGAGCTTGAGCGACGAATGTCGGTGTATTCCGGTCTCTCTCGAACAGCGTTTGCGAACGAGCTGCACTCTGTGCTCGGAACCGAGCAGCGCGAGTTGCCAGAGTGGCTCGAACAGCACTATGCGACCTGGTTCAAAGATCGCGGGGTGATTCTCGACTACTTCGATAGCTATCACGCCATCTTTAACGAGTTGAAGCAGCGGGCCGCTGAGCTTCAGTCGGAAATGACCGCATTGCGCACCGATGTTGAGCAGCGAAGCGTCACGTACGACGCGGCGGTTGAGCAGTTCAACAGCGAGTGGGCGACGTTTGTCGCGCGCAACGAAGCTTTTGAGTTCTCTGACAATCCGGCAGAGTTTTATCGGCTTCGCGCTGACTTTTACGAGCGGCGTGATGCGCTCGGTGCTGAGATGCGCAGCCTGAACGCTGACATTGATCGTTACGAGCAGATGCGCGCCGAGTTGCAGGAGCTTGGCGAGCTTAATCATGAGCTTGAGCAGCAGCTTGATAGTGCGCTCGCACCGCCGGCTCCTGCGCCGACTGGTGAGGTGTAGCGAGGGATGCGCGGCGTGTCGCCGCGCACTGTGCCTGCGTGGTCACGCGCCCCTCAGAAATCGTGTAACATCGTTGAGGTTGGCTTCGCTGCAGCGGGGCAAACGGGCGATTGGCGCAGTTGGTAGCGCGCTTCCTTCACACGGAAGAGGTCATCAGTTCGAGTCTGGTATCGCCCACAGCGAAGAACCCCTGGTCAGGCCAGGGGTTCTTCTTTTTCTGCTTGCAGGAGTGGCGCTGTTGGGTGGCCCAGAATCACCCCAAAATCACCCCGAGGCGCAGAAGAGGTCGCGCACGCTCGTAGGTGGGGCTACCGACTGAGGCCGCGCCCGCGCTCGAGCGTGCTGCTGTGCCCTGAGCCAGCGCCGAAGCTGTCGAGGTTCGGCAGCTTGCGGGCACGCTTGGCGAGGGTCTCGGAAGCGGACTTGTTGAGCACGTCCAGTGCAGCGCGGTCGGCGAAGTCGCCAAGGTGGTGCAGGTAGCGTGCAGTGATCTGAATGGAGCCATGCCCGAGCCACGCCTGAACAGTCGTCAAGGGCACGCCCCGAATCAGCCACTCGCACGCTGCGGTGTGGCGGAGGTCGTGAAGGCTACGCCCGCGCCCCAGGCTCTCCCAACTCGTCGCGCGCACGAACGAGGTGCGGTAGAGCTGTCCACCGCGAGGGCTGGTGAACAGCAGGTCGGTGGGCTGCTTGCCTGCGGCGGAGCGGCGGATTGTCGGCACGAGGTAGTCGGGAATGGGAACCTTGCGGCTCTTGCCGGACTTCGGCGCTTTGACCGGCGAACCCTCGGGCTGGTTCCGAATGACATGCAACATCGGCATAGGCGTCTCGGTGAAGCCGCGCACCTGCATCGCTCGCAGCTCGCCCCAGCGCAGGCCAGTGCGACCAAGAATGAGCACGAGGTCACTGTAGGTCGAGTCGAGTTCCGCGACCTGCCGCACGACCTCCTCGAACTCGGGCGCAGGCAATGGACGCATGTCCTCACGCGCCCGCCGGTCTTTCGGAGGCGGTGTGGCGATCACAGGGTTGTGCGAGATGTAGCCCTCAGCAACGCACCAGCTGAAGAACGATGAGAGCGAGGTTCGGTAGCGGGTTACCGTTGTTGCTACGAGGTCGCGTTTCAGCAGATCGTCCTGCCACTTCTGAATCGCACTGGGGGTCACTTTGACGGCGTGCAGCTTGCGAAACCAAGTAGGCAGCACCGGCTCGCGTTTGCTGGTGCTCGCGCGCTGCCCCTCAGTAGGAAGCAGGTAGCGATCGGTGTCTAGCGTCGTCTGGCTGACGCGCCCCTCGCGCTGTTCGAGCCATTGTCCGAGCAGCGTTTCGATCGAGACTTTGCCAGTGCTCGGGTTGTAGCCGTGCTCGTCAAGCGTTGTCCGTTGGCGTCGCTCCCACTCGACCGCGCTTCGTTTTGTGTCGAAGCGTCGAGTGCTCACGACCTTGCCCGCGATCTTGAGTCGCCCCTCCCACTTGTCACCGCGACGCACTGGCATGAGCTGCTCCTCTTCGCGGTGGACGATGCTGTGCGGTGGTTTTCGCGGCAAGCCATGCTTCTATGTCGTTCACGCGGTAACGCGGCACGCCCTCAGCGAGCCAGTAGACGGCTGGCCCCTCCCCGGACTGCCGCCAACGAACGAGCGTGGACTTGGATACCGACAGCCATGCGGCCACTTGATCGGTGCGCAGCAGACGATCGCCCGGAGGGGTTCCGATCAAGTCAGTCATAGCGTTACCTCAAGTGTTGGCAGTTACGCCACTCTATCGCACACCTGGCGTAATGGCTAGTGCGTGAGATTGTTCTCAGCGTCCAGTAAGGTGGAACCATGAGTCAAGACGTGGAGGATGTGCCGCTGCTGGTTCCCGAAGACCTGCCAGCCGGCTGGGTGATGCCCGACCCTCCCGTGATCGCATCCTCTGCCGAGTCGGTCGCCATTGATGCCGCACTCAAGTACGACAAGCTGATCTACCCCACGCCAGGGCCGGACGGAGAACTGAGCGGCTACAACGATGGCCGCGATGGGCGCTGGTTCCTCATCGAGCACGTCCAGTCCTACACCCGTGTGCTACTGCGGTTGCAACGCCAGTACCTCATGCACCAAGAGCCGATGGGTGAGGTGCGGATCACCGGAATCATCTACCTGCCCGAGCAGGCCGGTGACCCGGTGGCAAGCCCCATGCTCCGAAACCTCCCCACGTCAAGGATTGAGGCGGCGATCAACCGCCGCCAGTTCACCGTCACCGGAGCCACCCGCTTCGAGGGCGGCACACTCACCATGCCCTCGGGCCGCACCCTCCAGTTCAGTGAAGTTTTGAAGCCGTTGGGGAACCCGAAGCGCACCCCCGACTTCTACGAAGTCGTCGCCCTCCAACACACCCGCCTCGTGGACGACGGCGAACCCAACCCCACCGCGCGCATGGCCGAAATCAGCCGGGTGCCGCTCTCGACCGCTCAGGGATGGGTCGCCCGCGCCCGCCGCAAAGGACTCCTCCCACCCGGACGCCGAGGACGCGCCGGATAGCCGGACGAGGCGCAGGGCATGACTGATGTTCCCTTGAGGGGCGCAACGGCGGCAGACCGTGGGCTGCTCGCGCGGGCGACGCTCGACAACCTGAACTGGAACGGCCCACGCTTCACCATGAGCGAGGTCGAAGACACCCCGCAGTTTCGCCACTACTACGACGGCTGGCCGACCGGCGGAGACTTCGGCCTTGTCGCAGAGGACGCCGCAGGGGTAGCGGTCGCGGCGGTCTGGCTCCACTACTTCACCGCAGACGACCCCGGCTACGGGTTCGTCGCGGAGACCACCCCGGAACTGAGCATCTGGGTCGATGCCGAGCATCGAGGCCAAGGCATCGGTGGACTGCTCCTGCGCGATGTGATCGAGGTGGCCCGATCCCGTGGCGTCACCGCTATCAGCATCTCGATCGAGGACGGCAACCCCGCCGCGAGGCTATACGCCCGGCACGGCTTCCGGCCCGCCCCGCACGGCGCACCGGGCTGCCTACTCATGGAACCCTGACGCAAGCCTTCCGCCGCCTCGCGGTCAGTCAATGACGGCGGCAACCGCTTCGATCTCGACCAACTGGTCGTCGTAGCCGAGCACGGTCACGCCCATCAATGTGCTCGGCACGTCGTGCTCCCCGAAGGCGTCGCGCACGACCTCCCACGCCGTGACAAGATCGCTCTGCGACGAGGATGCCACCAGTACCCGCGTGCTGATGACATCTTGGATCGTCGCACCGGAAGCAGTGAGCGCGCGCTTCATCGTCTCGATACACGCGGCAGCTTGACCCGCGTAGTCACCGACAGCGACGGTGGCACCGCGTTCGTCCAACGGGCATGATCCGGCGAGGAAGATCAGTCGAGAGTCTTTCGGCGCTGTCGCCGCATACGCGTACTCGGCAACGTCTGAGAGGTCGGCGGCGCGGATCAACTGGACAGAACTCGGCATGCCTCCATTCTCTCAGGACGTCCGACGCCGTCGCATCTGCGCCAACCGACCCCGCACCGCCGCCCCTCCGCCGCACACATCACCGCGTACGCCCAGCACACGACGCCGCTGCACCCCTCCCGCCAACAGCCTGCCTATCTCCCGGCACCACCGGACTTCTCGCCTCTTTCTCAGCGAATGAACGTAATCTAAGTGCCGTAGTTGCTGATACACTAGATTATCAGTGAGGCAGACGCAGGGCGGTGGTCGAGATGCAGGGCGGCGTACTCCCGTTCCGGGGTACCGGGGCTGATGCGCTGCGCTATGTCGAGGCCGACCGTTCCCGCGCTGACGACTACTACCTCGGCAATGAGGCGACCGTCGCGCAGTTCGCCCAGCTCGACGGCACTGGCGAGGTGACCGTCGAGCTGGGTCTTGAACCGGCGGCGTATGCAGGGTGGGTGGACTGGACGCATCCGTTGACCGGGGAGCAGATGGGCAAGCCCCGGCGTGCGGGGTCGGATCGGCAGGCCTCGCCCCGATTCATGGAAATGGTCATCAACACCCCCAAATCGTTGTCGATCGCCGCCGCCCTGCACCCCGAGGTGTCGGCGGCGTTGGACGCGGCCCAGCAGGACGCCCTCTCGGAGATTCGGCGCTGGCTCGCCCTCCACTCGGTGACTCGCGTTGGGTCGTTGGGGGCGCAGGAGGTCGTGCCCGTCGAGCAGATGCACGTCGTCGGGATCACGCACCGCACCAGTCGGGCGGGTGATCCGCACCGGCATATTCATATGCAGATCGGGATGAGGGTGTGGGCGGCGGGCAAGTGGCGGGGGTTGAATGGTGCGGCGTTGTTCCGGCAGCAGGACGCGATCCGCGCCCTCGGTACTGCCGTGATCGCCGCCAGCCCGCAGCTCACCGACGTGCTCGACCGTCACGGCCTCACTCTCAACCCGGCAACCGGCGAAGTCACCGAGTTGCAGCCATTCAACACGGTGATGTCGAAGCGGGGTGTGCAGGTGCGCCGCAACCTCGACCGCCTCGAAGCCGAATGGCACGAGGCGCACCCCGGCGAGAGCATCGGCCCGGTCGTCGCCTCGCGCCTCAGGGCCGAGGCGTGGGCGTATCAGCGGCCCGCGAAGAAGCCCGCCACGCTCGCCGATGAGGCCGCATGGGTGACCGAGCTACGCGAGGCCGGATACGACCCCACCACCTTGCAACGCCCTGCGCCGCGCGCGTCAGTGTCGCTCGATGATCTGAGTGTGCAGGAGGTTGCGTCGCGCACGCTGGATCGGTGCGCCGCCGCCGCGTCCGCGTGGACGGCGCACACCGTGACCGAGCACGCGACCCGGATCATGACCGAGTACGGCGTGCGCGCGACGCCTGCGGAGATACGCGACTTCATCACTGTCGTGTCGCGGCTGGCGTTGGAGGACTGCTTCACGATCCTCCCACCCGACACGCCCCGACCGGAGTATGTGGCGCATTGGACGAGCGTGCGCGTCATGCAGGCCGAAACCGAACTCCGCGACCTCATCACCGCACAAGTGCCCGACGATGAGCCGCCGCTGCCGGACATGCAACAACTGGCGCAGGTCGCCGACCTCGACGCAGGCCAGACGGAGGCCGCCGCTGCCCTCGCCTCCACCGACCCGCTCGTGATCGTTGAGGGTGCAGCAGGGAGCGGGAAGACAACGATGCTGGTGGCGGCTATCGAGGTCGCCGCGCAGCAGGGCAGGTTGTCGCGGGTGGTGACGCCGACGAAGAAGGCCGCTGATGTTGCGCAACACGAACTCGGCACCCCCACCGCATCCGTCGCAGCCCTCGTGCACGCGCACGGCTGGCGCTGGAACCGCGACGGCGTATGGACGCGCCTCACGCCCGGCGACACCGACCCCGAAACCGGGCGCACCTACACCGGAGTGCCGAAAGCCTCGCGGCTCGCATCCGGTGAGCGGGTGATGGTGGACGAGGCCGGGATGCTCGACCAAGACACCGCAATCGCACTATTCACCGTCGCCGCCGAAGCGGGCGCAACGCTCGCGCTCGTCGGCGACCGGGCGCAACTCCCCGCAGTCGGCAGAGGCGGCGTGCTCGACATGGCCGCAGCCATTCGGGGTCGCACCATCGACATGTCCGAGGTGCATCGCTTCACCGATCCCGCCTATGCGGAACTCTCGGTGCGGTTGCGCGACCGGGATGATCCGGGTGTGATCTTTGACCAGCTCGGATCGCTCGGCTTGATCCACCTGCACACTGATGCGGAGAGTCTGCGCGAGCACATCGCCCAGCAGCGCGGCGATGGGGAGGCGGTCACGGTCGCCACCAACGACGAAGCCGCACGCCTGAACGAGCGCATCCGCGACCACCGCACCCACACCGGAGCCGTAGACGACGAGGCGACCGCGACGGGCAGCGACGGCCTTCCCATCGGTCGGGGCGACCTGATCCAGACCCGGAAGAACGACACCACCCTTGGGGTGGCAAACCGGCAACTGTGGGTCGTGCAACACGTCGAGAGTGACGGCACCGTGTGGGCGGTCGAGGCAGGCAACAAGAGGAAGCGCGAGCACACCGTGCAACTGCCCGCGGCCTACGTCACCGAGCACACCCACCTCGCCTACGCCTCGACCGCCTACGGCGTGCAGGGCGTCACCGCGCCGGGATCGCACACGATTCTCTCCGACGCGATGAGTGGAGCCGCCGTGTACGTCGGAATGACCCGAGGCAAGCAAGAGAACCAGTTGCACATCATCGCCGAGAACACCGCCGACGCCCGAGCACAGCTCATCGACGCCGTAGAACGCGACCGGGCCGACCGAGGACTCACCCACGCCACACAGCAAGCAGCAGAGGCCGTGCGCGGGCTGGTCGACGACGGCCCCGTCAAGCGCGTTAACACTGAAATAGCCACCCTCACGGCGCAGGCCGAGCGAGCCGAGCACCGAGCGGCACAGTGGCGGCAGGCAGCCGACGCACTCACTGAACTGCACGCGCAGCAGCGTCACGAACGCGACAATGCACGCCAGGCCAGCGATGCCGCGACCCGGCAGCTTGAGCGGGTGCGCGGCGAGGTCGCCGCGCCGCTCACTGAGCAGGCATCGGCGGCGTTGACCGAGTGGCAGGCTGCCGACACCAAGCGGCAGAGTGCCCGCGACCGCCTGCGCGCGGTCGGCAGGTTCGGCAAGCGCCGCGCCACCAGAGAACACCACACCGCCCAGACCCTCACCCGTGACGCCGAGCAGCGACTGACGAACGCTTGGGGCGAGCCGCCCCGCTGGAACGAGAACAGCGCCGCCTGGATCGAGCGCGCCACCAGGCCACGCATCGACGCCGACCCGCGCGTGACCGAGGCCGCCGCACAGCAGGAGGCCGCAGCGACAGCGGTGCGCAAGACGCTTGAACCCGACGAGCTGCCGCGCCTGCGCGTCTACGCTCGCATCTTCGGCGCGGACACGGTGGTGAAGAACCGGGCGGCCTACCTTGACGCCCGACCACGCGCGAACGCCGAGAACCAGACCCGCACCGCGCGACACGCCCGCGCCGAAGTCGCGGTGCTACACGCGCTCACTCCCGCCGAGGCGGTCGAGCGGATCGAGCAGACCCGCGCCGCCGAGCAAGCCGCGCGCGAGGCCGCTGAACGTGCTCTTGCTGAGCGTCGTCGCCAACTCCACCACGAGCCGCACACACGCGACAGCACCCCGCACCATGACGGCCCGTCCCTGGGCTGGTGACCACGCCAAAACCAAGTAGTCGGCCCAGTCGCCGGTGGCACGGCAGTGCAACCACTGGGGAACTATCCAGCCTTTGGGGGAAGGCGAACCTCAAGCGCTTCGATGGCGGCGCGCGCTTCCTGCGCGTCGATGCCCTCAGCGATGGCTGCCAGGGCAGCCCGCCAGGCGGCGGCGAGCACTCGCCCAAGCACAGGAGAATATGTGGCCGAGCTGAGCACGTCAGCGAGGCGATCGCCGTCCGCTCCGGCCGGAGGTGCTCCCAGGATGCGTAGGAACCGCTCGCTGACTGCGAAGTCGAACCCGACCAGGAGAGCCGCCCGCACGGCGGTCGCGTGATCCGCCCCGCTGGCAGCGACCGCGCCTTCCATTCGATCCAGCAAGCGGCGCTCTACATCGGCTCGGACGAACTCGTACAGCCCAAGCTTGCTGCCGAAGTGGTGATAGAGCGCACCAGTAGTCACTTCGGCCGCTGCCGACAGTTCGCCGACGGTGACCTCGTCAAAGGCGCGTGCTCCGAAGGCAGTCACCGCCGCGAGGACTAGTCGACCCTTCGGGGACGACGACACCGGAATCCACTCGCGCATGAAACCATAATACTGTTATGCTCAGAAAGAATCACGTTACGACACCGAAAGGCCAGCCATGAAACTGGAGTTCCTGTTTATCCCGACCACCGACCTCAACGCCTCGCTCGCCCTCTACCGCGACGGGCTCGGTTTCACCGAGTTGTGGCGTGAGGGTGACGCCACCGTCGCGCTGACGCTGCCCGGGAGCGAGGTGCAGATCATGCTCGACGCGAATGACCCCGAGGCTCCTGCTGGCCCGATCTTCGTGGTCGAGAGCGTCGCCGACTTCCACGCGAAGCGGCCTGAGGCGCTGAGCGTAATCGAGGAGCCTGCCGACATCCCTGGTGGCGCTATGGCGACCTATCAGGAGCCGGGCGGTGCCGTTCTCTACCTCCTTGACCAGTCCACGGACGCCGAAGCGGGCTGAATGGCAACGTCTGCCTCTGCGAACGAGAGCGGCGTTGCCTGCGAGTCGGAATCCACAACAGGTTCGCGTACGTCCGTGGATGCCGAAGTCTGTCTTGTGCGCGAGGGGTCGAGGCATACCGCTTGATTCCCTCGCTGTCGGTTGACGCGACTACCGCGTCTTCTCCCACACCGTGCCCCGGTGAATCCCGAGCTGACGAGTGGCCTCGGGGACAATCCGCAGCTTCTCTGGGAGAATAGAGGCGACGAGAGGAGGCGGTCATGGCGTTTCAGGGTGAGGTGCTGTCGATCGGCGCATTGCTTGAGCGCGCACAGGCCGCCCCACGCCACACGCCCGGCGCAGGCGTCGGCGTGCGCCATACGGCAGCGGGGAACGCTGCTCACGCGGCCGAGTTGCTGGCCTCTGGTGATACGCCAGAAGCGTGCTGGCGGTTCGGTGTACTCCAAACACTGGATGACTATGCTTCGACGCTTCGACGCGGAGGTGCGCAACTCGCTGCCGAGGTGTTCTCGACCGAACCTGCCCCAACGGGTTCGGTGCAGCTCGATGCCGCGTTCGCGGCGCTGGCAGACCACCTTGCGGAGTGCGACGGGTGGACGGCTCCGCTCTGGGCTGTTGATCCCGCACGACACACTGAGGCGTGGTATCCGGCTGTGCCTGCAATCTTCCGTGAGGAAGCAGAACAGGACAGCCCGCGAGCGTTCCGTCAGCGCGGTATCTTCATCACCGACCGGTCACTGAGCCGAGCATGACGAGGATCGGCGGCGAACTCGGTGCGGAGGATGTTCGGGCACTGTTCCAAGAACTCTCTGACCACCTCGCCGCCAAGCAGGTGCACGCGCAGCTCTTCGTCGTGGGCGGGGCGGCAATGGCTCTCGCATATGACCGTGACCGCCTCACCCGCGACGTTGACGCGGTGCTTGTGCCTGCCCCGGAGGTGCGCGAAGCAGCCGAGGCAATCGCCGATGCACGCGGGCTGGAGCCGGACTGGCTCAACGACGCAGCGAAAGGATTTCTGCCCGGCCAGGACGAGCACCCTGAGACAGTGTTCGAATCGGACTGGTTACTTGTGCAGATCGCATCGCCCGGCTACATGCTTGCGATGAAGCTGCACGCCTCACGCGACGAGACCGATCTGAACGACGCCACGACCCTGTTTACTCTGCTCGGGTACACCACCGCAGAGCAGGCAATCGAACTGTTGACGAGCACCTATCCGCTGGGGCAGCTCCTGCCGAGGCACCGCTACGTCGCCCAAGATATTGCCGAGCGCGCAGCCGCTCGCAGAGCCGAACAAGGCCTCTGAACCGATCACCCCAAAATCACCCCGATAACGGATTCATGGGTCTCTGGGACACCCGTAGGCCCTTATGAATCAAGGGAAACCCGGTTTTGACCACCTTCACACGGAAGAGGTCATCGGTTCGAGTCCGGTATCGCCCACTAGAGAAAGACCCGGCTGCGGCCGGGTCTTTTGCGTTTGAGCGGCGTGCTGGCGATCAGCCCCCACTCAGCGGGCTCGCGCGACAATTGCTTGGTGAGAGCGGTGAACGAGCGTAGCGCGCAGCTAGGCGATAGGCCCGCACAGCTTACAACGAGGTCTGGCACGCGCGACCGCGGAAGCCGACGTTCGAGCATCTCTCGGTGGCTGCTGCTCGCTGCACTCGCCCTTGTCGCGCTCATGCTGCTCGGCAATCTACCGGGAGCGTTCGGCACAGCTATCGCCGTCGTGACGCCGTGGCTTGGCTTTGCGGTGTTGTTGCTCGCTCTCGCAGCGCTGCTCACGAGGCCTCGCACTATTTGGCTTGCCGCGTTACCTGCACTTGTCTGGGCGACCACAGTGTGGGGGTTTCTGCCGGCCCCAATGCAGAGCGACCCAAGCAGCGCCGATGGAGGCCTGCTGGTCGCAACCCAGAACGTGCAGGCTGGCTCGGGCACAGGTGAGCTGTCTGCGCAAACGCTCTCCGCAACTGGCGCCGAGGTGATCGCGTTCACCGAGATCGATGGCGACACAGGGTCGTCGATCGAGCAGACGCTGACCGAAAGCTACCCGAACGTCTCGCGGGTTGGCACCGTGGGGGTCTGGAGCAAGTACCCGATCTTGAGCGAAGAGCCGCTCGAGTTGGGGCTTGGCTGGAAGCGGGCGCTGCGCGTCGAGATCGATGCGCCAGCGGGGTCGGTGGCCATCTACGTGGTGCACGCCGCCTCGGTGCGACCTGGTGCGCAGGGCGAGCGGGACAGCATGCTGAGAGCACTCGGGGCAGAGATCGCAGCTGATCCGAGCCCACACGTCATCGCCATGGGCGATTTCAATGCGGCCTCGACAGACCCTGCACTCGATAGCGTGCGGGGCCAGCTCGCCGAGGCCCGATTCTCTGGCATCGGCCCGTCGTTCACCTGGCCGACTGCATTGCCGATCGTGCGCATCGACCATGTGTTTCAACGCGGCTTTACGCGGGCCTCGGCGCAGTCGATGCCGGCGGGAGGCAGCGATCACCTCGCGATCTTGGCTGCCCTACAGGGTTAACCCGTAGCGCTGCATCGGGTATCCGGCTATCGGGTGCGGGCTTGGATCGCCCATCGCCACGAACCCTGCCCGCTCGTACAACTCGATCGCCCGGCTGTTTACGTCTCTCACCTCGAGCTCTAGAGCCGCATAGCCCTGCTCTCTGGAGTGATGAATCGCATCAGCGAGTAGTGCGCGACCGACACCGCCACCGACCCCATCAGGGTCGACAGCAACAAAGTGTAGGTACGCCACGGTCGGGGCATCATTCACTGTCTCGACTAGCGCAAACCCCAGGCGAGGGGCCGTGGCAACGCTAAAGCGCACTGACGGGATCGCCAGTGACTTTCGTACCCATTCCGCCATCGCCTGTTCATCAACCGAGCCGTCGCGCGCCGCAAGTGCACGCACCCAAATGTTTGCGCAGAGGTTGGCATCTTCAGGCACAACGCCGGTTCGAATGGTCACGGGTGGGGGAGTCGCATTGCTTTTCGTCACGGTTCAAGTATTGTGCACGCACGCGCCTAGGTGCGCTCGTGTTTACCCACGGTTCAGATAGGCTCTCAGCTATGGTGTGGGGCTGGGTGCAACGAGTCGTGGGCTCGCTGCTCGTGTCTCCCTCGAAACTGGCCGACATGCCGGCGCTTGCCGCTCACTCGCTCTCGCCAGAGCACGTCTGTGACGCAGCGGGCGTACAGCGCCTGGCTGAGCTTGGCCCGCACAACGCACTCGTCGTATCGGTTGACGATGTGGTGAGCCCAGCCGCTCGGGCGCGCACCCTGTGGCATGCGCTTGAGGGTGGCGTGGTGATCCTCTTCGTTGAAGCCGTGAACACGGCTGAGGGGTTGCGCCTGACCAACGAATTGCGCGGGATCGCCGTGCGCCTCGACGAACCGCCCGAAACTGGGCAGCGTGCGCTCTACGGGGTAAATGTGACGGCACTGCTGCGGGCAACGCTCGCGGGCCCGGAACAGGGACACTTAGAAGATGCGCTTCGCGGTATGCCCGCCCATCGCACACCCCGCAAGGCGCTTGCGCTGCTGCCCGAATCAATGCTGGTGCAGCGAACGAACTGGGTGCAGCGCACGCTGCGACACCCCAGCATGCCCGTCTACCTGATCGTGTTCATCTATTCGTCGCTACGAGTGCTGCCTGTCGCGCTTATCCGTGAGTTTCACGGCAGCCTTCTCGTGCTCTGGGCGATCGACATAATCACCGCCGTGCCCTATACCTGGGGTGTGCTCGCGATGTTGTTTGCGCCAAAGCGACGCATACGCCTGCTGGCCGCGCTGACTACGCTGGTGACATTTGTGGGGCCGTACGTCTACTTCTGGATGCACGGAAGGGGCTACCCGCCCTACGTGCCGATTGTGATCGTGGCGCTCACACTCGGCAGCGTGCTGCTCGAAGCGAACCGCTACCGGCAAGAGCAGCAGTTACGCAGGCGCTACCGCTCGGTGTCTGCCGCTCCCGCCAAGACGGTTTCGTCGGCCGAGACAGCCGCAGAAGCTCGCTGAGACCGTTTTGCGGTGACGGTGCGAATGAGACCGAGCACCACGATCCAGAGCCCTGAGACGATCCAGATGATAAATGCCCAGTGCACCTGCACCGGGTAGTAGACCACAAGCACGCCAGACGATACGACCCAAGCGAGGGTCGCGATTACGTTGAGCGCCATAAACCTCTTGACGCGGAACGGGTGCACAAAGGTAATCGGCGCCCAGGTGAGCACAGAGAAGAAGACCACGATGATCGCGTTGACGAGTGTGTTTGGCTGGGCGAGCCAGAGTGCGAGGGCGACAATGTTCCATGTCGCGGGAAAGCCCATGAAGTAGTAGTCATCGGTCTTCATCTTCGTGTTCGCGTAGCAGAACATCGAGGTGACATTGATGAGCACGAGAAGCACGACCGCAAGCGTGCCCTCGCCGAGCAGCCCTGCCCGATACATGAAGAGCGCCGGAATGAACGTCCAGGTCAGATAGTCGACCACGCAGTCGAGGATCACCCCGTCAAAGTTCGGGGCGTACTTTTTGACGTCTGCGCGTCGGGCGAGCGAACCATCGACCCCGTCGACGACGAGGGCTATGCCGAGGTAGAGCCACATCAGCTTGTGCTGGTCTGCGAAGAGGGCGAGCATTGCGAGCGTTGCCCAGATCACTCCGGTGAGCGTGAATGCGTGTACTGACCAGGCGGCGACGACGCGAGTGCGGTGAGAGGTCATAATCACACGACTCTAGTCGAAGAGCCACACCCGCTAGGATTAGTGGGTCTATTTAGCTCGAAGGAGTCGAACCGTGGCAGATGGTTTCAGCCTGTTCACCGACCGTTCTATCGTCGCGATGCGCGTGAACGGCGAATTGCGCGATCTCGCGGCAGAGGTGACAGAGACCGACACGGTCGAGCCTGTCGCAATCGACAGCGAAGACGGACTAAACATTCTGCGCCACTCGGCAGCGCACGTGCTCGCGCAGGCGGTGCAGCGCATCAATCCAGAGGCCAAGCTCGGCATCGGCCCTCCCATCACCGACGGTTTCTACTACGACTTCGACCCTGCATCGCCCTTTACTCCCGAGAATCTTCGCGAGATCGAAAAAGAGATGCAGAAGATCGTCAAGCAGGGCCAACGCTTTGTGCGTCGGGTTGTGACCGATGACGAGGCCCGC
Organism: Actinomycetota bacterium; assembly: GCA_020161315.1. Lineage (GTDB taxonomy): Bacteria > Actinomycetota > Actinomycetes > Actinomycetales > Microbacteriaceae > Leucobacter. Next base: position 21,450 of record JAIUOH010000020.1, read on the forward strand.
GCGGAGCTCGCGAACGAGCCGTACAAGCTCGAATTGATTGGGCTCAAGGGTGGCGCTGGTGACGAGGTTGCTGGCAACGACAACGAGAACGTTGAGGTCGGCGGTGCCGAGCTCACCATCTACGACAACATCGATCCGAAGACCGGCGAGCTGTGCTGGAAAGATCTCTGCCGCGGCCCGCACGTGCCGAATACCCGCATGCTCGGCAACGGTTGGGCGCTCATGCGCGCCTCGGGCGCGTACTGGCGCGGCAGCGAGAAGAACCCCATGCTGCAGCGCATCTACGGCACCGCATGGCCCTCGAAAGACGAGTTGCGTGCCTACCAGCTGCGCCTCGAAGAGGCTGCAAAGCGCGACCACCGCAAGCTCGGCAAAGAGCTTGACCTTTTCTCGTTCCCCGAAGAGATCGGCTCGGGAATGTCGGTATGGCACCCTCGCGGCGGCATTATTCGTGGCGAAATGGAGCAGCACGCGCGCAAGCGCCACATTGAGGGCGGCTACACCTACGTGTACACGCCGCACATCTCAAAAGAAGATCTCTTCTGGCAGTCGAACCACCTGGTCAACTACAAAGATGACATGTTTCCGCCGATTCGCATCGACGAAGAAACCGATGCCGAGGGCAACGTCACCAAAAAGGGTGTCGACTACTACCTGAAGCCGATGAACTGCCCAATGCACATTCTCATTTACAAGGAGCGTGCGCGCAGCTACCGCGATCTGCCCTTGCGCCTCGCCGAGAATGGCACGGTCTATCGCTACGAGCTCTCAGGTGCGTTGCACGGCCTCACCCGCGTGCGCGGCTTCACTCAAGACGACTCGCACCTCTTCGTCGCGCCCGACCAGCTTCAGGAAGAAGCAGGTAAGGTGCTTGAGTTCATCATCTCGATGCTGCGTGATTTCGGTCTCGAAGACTTCGAGCTTGAGCTCTCGATGAAAGACAACGAGAAAGATAAGTGGATCGGCACCGAGGAGTTCTGGGAGTCGTCGACCGACGCCCTGCGCCAGGTGGCACTCGCTTCTGGCCTAAAGCTCACCGAGGTGCCGGGCGAGGCCGCGTTTTACGGTCCCAAGATCGACTTGAAGACCCGCGATGCGATTGGTCGTGTGTGGCAGCTCTCGACCGTGCAGGTTGACCCGAACCTGCCTGAGCGCTTCGACCTCGAGTTCACCGGTGCCGACGGTGAAAAGCACCGTCCCATCATGATTCACCGTGCCCTGTTCGGTTCGATCGAGCGCTTCTTCGCGATTCTGCTTGAGCACTACGCCGGTGTGTTCCCGGTGTGGCTCGCACCAGTGCAGGTAGTGGGTATTCCCGTGGCCGAGCAGTACGGGGATTACCTCGACGGCGTGATCTCGCAGCTGCGCGTCGCAGGTGTGCGCGCCGAGGTTGACCACAGCGACGACCGCATGCCGAAGAAGATTCGCACGCACACGAAGGCGAAGGTTCCGTTCCAGCTCATTGCTGGCGAAGAGGATCGCGCGGCCGGTGCCGTGAGCTTCCGCTTCCGCGATGGCACGCAGATGAACGGCGTGCCGGTAGACGAGGCGATCCAGCGCATTCTGCGATCGATTGAGACGCACGAGCAGGTGACCACCGCGTGGATCGAGTAGACGGGGCGCACGCTGAAACGCTCGCCGAAAGCGGGCTGGTCGGCGACCCCGATGACATGCAGCGCCTGTGGACGCCGCATCGCATGGTGTACATCGCTGACACGCATCAGCCAGATGAGCATGACTGCCCGTTCTGCCATGCGCCATCGCTAGACGACGAGCAGGCGCTCATCGTGTACCGAGGCGAGACTTGCTACGCCCTGCTGAACCTCTACCCGTACAACAACGGGCACCTATTGGTGTGCCCGTACCGCCACATCTCGACCTATGACGAGGCGACGCCAGAAGAGGTTGCCGAGATCGGTGCGATTACGCAGACCGCAATGCGCGTGCTGAAAGAGGCGATGGGTTGCCACGGTTTCAACATCGGCATGAACCAGGGCGAAATCGCAGGGGCGGGCATTGCCGCACACCTGCACCAGCACATCGTGCCGAGGTGGCGTGCGGACGCCAACTTCTTCCCGATCATCGCGAAGACCAAGGCCCTGCCGCAGCTGCTTGGCGATGTTCGCGAGAGGATCGCGGCCGCGTGGCCCGTGGACCCAGGACCAAGGCGCTAGCGAATCTCAATAGACTTTTCATAACGACTGAACTTACGAAAGAGGAGCTCCCGTGTCCGGACACTCCAAGTGGGCAACCACGAAGCACAAGAAGGCCATTATCGATTCGCGTCGCGCGAAGGCTTTCGCCAAGTACATCAAGGTGATTGAGGTCGCTGCGCGCATTGGTGGCGCCGACCTCGAGGGCAACCCGGCGCTCGCCGATGCCGTGCACAAGGCAAAGAAGCAGTCGGTTCCCGGCGACAACATTGACCGCGCCATCAAGCGCGGCGCGGGTATCTCGGGTGAGGTCGTCGAGTACACGACGATCATGTACGAAGCGTACGGCCCGAACGGCGTGGCGCTCATGATCGAGTGTCTGACCGATAACAAGAACCGTGCCGCCGCCGAGGTGCGCACCGCGCTCAGCCGTAACGGTGGCAACCTCGGCGAGCAGGGCAGTGTCGCGTACAACTTCGAGCGCAAGGGTGTCATCACCGTGCCCGCCGAGGGCACGACCGAAGACGATGTGCTGATGGCCGTGCTCGACGCGGGTGCCGAAGAGGTCAACCCGACGCCGAACGGCGAGGCATTCGAGGTGCTGACCGAGGCCACCGATCTGGTTGCAGTGCGCACCGCGCTCGTTGAGGCCGGCATCGACTACGAGTCGGCCGACGCCGAGTTCGTGCCAAACCTGAAGGTTGAGATCGATGCAGACACCGCGCGCAAGGTGTTTCGCCTGATCGATGCACTCGAAGACAGCGACGATGTGCAGAACGTCTTCTCGAACTTCGATCTCACCGCTGAGGTGCAGGCCGAGCTCGAGAGCGACGACTAGCAGGAGCCTGAGCGCTTGCGCATCATCGGCGTCGACCCTGCACCAAGACGCTCGAGGCAAAGCATCGCTTTGCGCACCGTATGTGCGGCAGCCGCCTCGGCTGCCGTCTGTCTGGTGAAATAAGTCCATGAGAATCATCGGCATCGACCCTGGCCTGACCCGTTGCGGTGTTGGCATCGTGACCTCAAGCCAGGGTCGACGCGTCACCTTCGAGCACGTCGAGGTGTTGCAGAGCCCGGCGAGCGCGACTCAACCCGAGCGTATTCACCGCATCGGGTCGAGCATCGAGCGGTTGCTCGATGGGCACAAGCCCGATGGAATCGCGCTCGAGCGCGTGTTCGCGCAAGATAACGTTGCGAGCGTGATGGGCGTTGCCCAGATCAGCGGCGTCGTCATGTATCTCGCCGAGCAGCGGGGCATTCCAGTGGCGCTCTACACCCCGAACGAGGTGAAGGCACAGGTCACCGGGTACGGTGCCGCCGATAAGGCCCAGGTCACCACAATGGTGACGCGCTTGCTCGGTCTTGCGGCTCCGCCCAAGCCCGCTGACGCCGCCGACGCGCTTGCGCTGGCGATCACTCATGCCTGGCATTTGGGGCGTGGCGGGGCTGCCAACAGGCAGACAGAAAACCGCTCAGCGACTGCGGGCCCGTTGCCCGCGGTCGGGGGCGAAACCCCGGCGCAGCGTGCCTGGCGTGAGGCCGAGCAGAAACAGGGCCGTCGCCGAGGCGCCCGCGGCGGCTAAAACTGATGTCAGAGTAACTCAGCGCGCAGCTGCGCCGCCGTGCGGGGTGAGAGCAGCCCCGGTGCGACATCGAACGGGGTCTTCGCGCCGTGATCGCCCGATCGGCTCATGCGGGCCGCCGCCCTAGCGTAGGCCACGAGCACGCTCGCGGTGAACTCGGGGTTCGAATCGAGGGCGAGCTGGTACTCGATCACCTGGGTCGCGCCGGCAGAGGTATTGCCGCTGCGAATCACGAAGCCGCCGTGCGGCATGCCGCCGTGATCGCGCGCAAGCTCTTCAGCAGAAATGTAGTGCACGGTGGTGTCGTAGGGCTCGAAATAGTCGGGCATGTTTACGATCTCGGCACGAACGGCCTCGGGGTCTGCCCCCTCGGCAAGCACGACGTAGCACTCGCGCGTGTGCCGCTCGCGGGTGCTGAGCTCGGGGTGATCGCCGGCACGCACTCGGGCAATGGCCTCGTCTGACGGCAGGGTGTACTGCACGCCACCAGCAACACCCGGCACGCGGCGCAGTGCGTCAGAGTGCCCCTGGCTCAGGCCCTTGCCCCAGAACGTGTAGCTCGACCCCTCGGGCAGAATCGCCTCTCCAAACAAACGGTTGAGCGAGAAGAGCCCCGGATCCCATCCCACCGAGATGATCGCGGTGGTACCAGCCTTGCTTGCCGCTGCGTCGACCGCGTCGAAGTGCGCCGGAATATGCGAGTGGTTGTCGTAGCTATCGACCAGGGAAAACCGGGCCGCGAACTCGGGGCTTTGCCTGGGCAGGTCATCGCGAGATCCACCGCAGAGCACGAGCACGTCGATGTCGTCACGATCCTCGTAGAGAGCCGACATCGAGAACACGCTTGTTGACTTGTGTGCCGTGGCGACGGTGCCCGGGTCGCGGCGAGAGAATACGCCGACGAGATGCATATCGGGGTTCAGCCCGATCGCTGTCTCAACCCCGCGCCCGAGGTTGCCGTAGCCGACGATGCCGATGCGAATCGGTGAGTTCACGAGTGTCATCCTTGGGGTAGTGCGCAGTGCTGCGTGTATCTGCGGTAGCTGGAGAAGTGGCTATGCCCCGCTGGGGCGATCTACTGCGCCGCCAAAGCGACGGTCGCGATCTTGATAGATCTCGATGGCGCGCCACAACTCGCGGCGATCGAAGTCGGGCCACAGCGTGTCGAGAAAGACCATCTCTGCGTAGGCAGACTGCCAGAGCATGAAATTGCTGGTGCGCTGCTCGCCGCTCGAGCGCAGAAACAGGTCTACCTCGGGCAGCTCGGGCACGTACAGGTGTCTCGCGATGGTGCGCTCGGTGATGCCGTGGGGTGACAGGCGCCCGGCGGCGACTTCGTTGGCGATCGAGCGTACTGCGTCGGTGAGCTCGTTGCGGCCGCCATAGTTCACGCACATGGTCAGGGTCAGGCCGGTGTTGTTCGCGGTGGCCCGTTCAGACGCCTTGAGTTCGTTGATGACCGAGCCCCAGAGCCGCGGGCGGCGGCCTGCCCATCGCATGCGCACGTTCCATGCATCGAGCTGCGCGCGACGCCCTCGGAGCACCTCGCGGTTGAAGCCCATTAGAAAGCGCACCTCGTCGGGTGATCTGCGCCAGTTTTCGGTAGAAAATGCGTAGACACTGAGGTGGGTCACACCGGCCTGAATCGCCCCCGCAACGACGTCGAGCAGCGCTTGCTCGCCCTGTCGGTGACCTTCGACGCGGGGCAAACCGCGCTGATTTGCCCACCTGCCGTTGCCGTCCATAACGATCGCAACGTGTTTCGGCACCTGACCGCGAAAGGTGGGCGGGTGTTCGCCGGTCCAGTCGACCGGCACCAGTTCTGAGGGGGCTCGGCGCATGCTCACAGACCCAACTGTAGCGCTCGGTTGGCATCGAACCGCGCGGCGGTGCGGCGCGGGGCTAGTTAGTGCGCAGCGAGCGCAGACCGCGCTCCATATGCCACTGCGCGTAGGCGGCGATAATGCCCGATGCCTGGCCACGTTCGAGGTCGTCAGACTCAAGCGCCAAGCTCCAGTCGCCGCTTAATAGCGCCGCAAGCAACACGATGCTGCCGGGCTCCAGCTTTGGTGTGCCCGGCACCGCACAGTTCTCACAGACCACGCCGCCCATTTGCACCGCCACGTGCTGGTGCGGGCCGGGAGCCCCGCAGCGCACGCACTCGTCGAAACCGGGCGCCCAGCCGGCGGCCGAGAGCGCGCGCAGGAGGTAGCCGTCACGCAGCAGCTCGGGAGCGATCTTGCCCTGCGCGAGCGTGCGCAGCGCGCCGACCAGAAGCCGATACTGTTCGGGGGCGGGCCCGCCCTCGCTCAGCCGCTCAGCGGTTTCGACCATCGCGCTGCCTGCGCGGTAGCGATCGTAGTCTTCGCTGATGTGTGGGCCGTAGGCGCCGAGCGTGGAGGCCTGGGTGATGGTGTCGAGCGTGCGCCCCTCGAAAAGCTGCAGGTCGGCGACCATGAATGGCTCGAGCCTCGCCCCAAACTTTGACGAGGTGCGTCGCACTCCCTTTGCTACCACACGAATAATGCCGCGGCCGAGCGTTAGCAGCGTGACGATTCGGTCGGCTTCGCCGAGCTTCTGGGTGCGCAGCACAACGCCTTGCTCGCGATACAGGGGCATGCCTGCAATTCTCTCGCACTCTGCGGGGCCTGGCGATCCCGCGCCCTGAAACCCGAAGCATGGCTATGAGAGAATGGCAGCATATGTCTACCGCAACTCTGAACGACTCGCGACTGCGCATCGGTCCACTCACTCTCGACGTGCCGGTCGTGCTTGCGCCCATGGCGGGCATCACGAACACCGCCTTTCGTCGGCTCTGCCGCGAGTACGGTGCTGGCCTCTATGTGAGCGAAATGATCACGACCCGCGCGCTTGTTGAGCGTACGCCCGCGTCGATGCGTCTCATCAAGCACCACGAGAGCGAGACGCCGCGGTCGATTCAGCTCTACGGCGTCGACCCTGTCACCGTGCGCGAGGCCGTGCGATTCTTGGTTGACGAAGACCTCGCCGACCACATCGACCTGAACTTCGGCTGCCCGGTGCCCAAGGTGACCCGCAAGGGTGGCGGTTCGGCCCTGCCGTGGAAGAGTGATCTTTTTGAGGCGATCGTGACGCAGGCAGTGAAGGCCGCGGGCGATATTCCGCTTACCGTCAAGATGCGCAAGGGCATCGATGAAGATCACCTGACCTATCTTGACGCCGCGCGCGCAGCAGAAGACGCGGGCGTCGCCGCTATCGCCCTGCACGGTCGCACGGCGAGCGAGTTCTATTCGGGTCACGCCGACTGGTCGGCGATCGCAAAGCTGAAAGAGACCATCACGAGCGTGCCCGTGCTCGGCAACGGCGACATCTGGTCGGCCGACGACGCGATTCGCATGGTGCGCGAGACCGGCTGTGACGGCGTCGTCGTCGGCCGTGGCTGCCTCGGCCGTCCGTGGCTCTTCGGCGATCTTGTCGCGGCGTTTCGCGCCGAGGCAGGCGAGATCTCGTGGAGCGACGCAGAAAAAGCGATCGCGAAGCCGCCGCTCGGCTTCGTGATGCGGGCGATGCGTCGCCACACCGAGCTGCTCGTCGAGTTTTTTGACGGCGAAGAGGATCGCGCCTGCCGCGACATTCGCAAGCACGTCGCCTGGTACTTCAAGGGCTACGGCGTCGGCGGCGATCTGCGCCGCTCACTTGCGGCGGTCGAGTCGCTGGAGCAGATGGACGAAATCTTCTCAACCATGGACCGCTCAATGCCGTACCCCGGTGAGGGTGCCGAGGGCCAGCGCGGTCGTGCGGGCAGCCCGAAGCGTGTAGTGCTGCCAGACGGTTGGCTGAAGAGCCGCACGAGCGAGGGCGTTGATTACTCAGAGCTCGTCGAGGCCGAGCGCCAGGGGCTCGGTGGCGACGGTGGTTGAGTCGGCGGCACTGGTCGAGCTGTCGGCGCACGAGGGCTACGAAGCCCGCGACCTCGAGCGGTTTCTGCCCGAGCATCACAGCGGCAGCAGAAGCGATTTTGCGCGGGATCGCGCGCGCGTGTTGCACTCGAGCGGGTGGCGCAGACTCTCTGCGAAGACCCAGGTCATCAGCCCGACCGCTGGTGTTGACTTTGCCCGCAACCGCCTGACGCACTCGCTTGAGGTCGCGCAGATTGGGCGTGAGCTTGCGGCGTCTCTCGGGGTTTCGCAAGACGTGGTTGATGCCGCTTGCCTCGCGCACGACCTCGGGCACCCGCCCTTCGGCCACAACGGCGAGAAGGCGCTGAGCGAATGGATGGCTGGCTTCGGTGGCTTTGAGGGAAACGCGCAGACCCTGCGTATCCTGACGCGCCTCGAGCCGAAGCGTTTCGCGGCCGACGGTACGAGCGTCGGGTTGAACCTCACTCGGGCGACGCTCGATGCGAGCTGCAAGTACCCCTGGTCGCTTGATGAGGCGGGTGTGGGCAGCGCCTCTGGCGGGGTGAAATTTGGCTACTTCGCAGACGATGCTCCCGTGTTTGAGTGGTTGCGCGCTGGCGCGCCGGCGCGGCAGAAGTGCGTTGAGGCGCAGATTATGGATTTCTCAGACGACGTTGCCTATTCGGTGCACGACTTCGAAGACGCTATCGTGTCTGAGCACATCGACCCGCAGTTTCTTACCGCACGCTCGGGGCACGACGCGCTCATTCGCATCGTTGCCGAGTGGGCCGGGGGAGACTTCACCGCGGACGAACTCGGCGCAGCGTTCGATCGTATGTCTGCGGGCGAGAACTGGCCGACGAGCTGGGACGGTTCGCGCGCACACCAGGCGGGTCTGAAGAACTTCACGAGCGACATGATTGGCCGCTTCGCGCGCGAGGCGATTCGCGCAACGGTCGACGAGGCCGATGGGCGCTCGCTCGCTCGCTACGGCACCGGTGGATACGGTGCCAACGTCGTGGTGCCGCGCGAGATTCGCGCCGAGATTGCTGTGCTGAAGGGTATCGTGGCGGCCTACGTCATGCAGAGCGATCGTCGCCAGCCCGTGTACCGTCGCCAGCGCGGCCTGCTGATCGAGCTGCTGCATACCCTGTGGGAGGCTGGCCCTGGCGAGCTCGAGCCAGCCTACGCGGCAGATTTTCGCGCGGCCCCAGACGAAGCCACGGCGCGCCGCGCGATGGTCGACCAGGTCGCCTCGCTTACCGACCAGTCGGCAATCGCCTGGTACGAACGGCTCTGCACGGCCCCGTTGGTGTAAGACAGCACCGACATATGCGCGCACAGAGCGGCGGAACCGCGCAGCAGCAGTCGGATCGAGATGAGTCGCGCGCCGACTGGATGGAGCTCTTCTTCGATCTCGTATTCGTCGCGCTGATCGGGCAGCTCTCGACGGGGCTGCGCGAGCACACCTCGTTCGGCGCGGCGCTCGTCTTTCTGGCTCTTTTTGCATCGGTGTGGTGGTCGTGGGTGAACCTCACATACACCATTAATGTGCAGCTCGGGCTCTCGCGGCGCGCGCTCGCCGGTTACATGCTTACGGCGATGGCTGCGGTTGGTGCCGTGGCGATAGCGGCTCCCGAGGCAGTCGGCGACCGTGCGTGGCTCTTTGCGCTCGGCAACGCGGGGCTCAGATGCGTGATGCTCGCGCTGTGGGCGCGCCGCACCTGGGCGGTGAGCGCCGGCTCGCGGGCCCGAATTCTTGCTTACAACGGCGCAACTGCGTTGCTCTGGTTCGCTTCGGCACTCGTGCCCGCGCCCGCCTGCTATGCGCTGTGGGCCGTGGCGATTCTCTGTGAAATCGCGCTGCTACTCGCAAGCGCGCCCGGAATGCTGAGCCGAGTGCAGACGTTTCGCGTCGAGCACCTTGCAGATCGCTTCGGCACGCTGGTGATCATTGCGCTCGGCGAATCGGTGCTTGCCATCGTCGTCGCGCTTTCTGCTGCGTTCACGGCGCAGGCAGCGATCGTAGCCGGGCTCTCGCTGGTGATCGCCGCCTGCCTAGCGTGGGTGATGTTCATGTACGGCATCGATTCGATGCGTAGCGGGCTTGAGCGCCTCGTCGCCGCGGGCGATTCGAAGGGCATCATTGGCACCTTTGCGTTCTTACCCTACTTTCTCGTCGCTGGCGTGATGTTGCTGTCGGGAGCCCTTGCGATTGCGATTCGTGAGCCGCAGCAGGTGCTCCCCGCGGTATCGGCCCTGTCGCTCAGCGGTGGCATCGTGCTGTTCTATGCGGCGAACACGCTAATTGGGCTTCGCTACGGGCTGCGGCGGCGATTCGTGCTCGCCTGGGCGGTGCCCTCGCTGCTGTTGCCGCTCGCAGTGCTGCCGCTCGCGCTCGGTGTGGCGGCTGGCTGGGCCGTCGCCGCGATGGCGGCGATCTTGGTGGGGCTCGTCATACAGGCAGAGTGGCTGGGGCGACATCGCACGGAATAATAGACGATTCTTATGGCGAAAATAGTAGTCATATCTATTAGTTAAGGCTAGAATTGACTGCATAAGAGATCGGGGTCGCTGTGGCGGGGTATCGCATTGATCGACAGCTTGTCGAGTTCGGCGAGCATGTTCGTGGCTGGCGAATGGTGCTGGGCCTCACAGCGCAGCAGGTCGCTGAGCGCGCAGATATTTCGAGAGACACCCTGCGAAAGATCGAGTCAGGCGAAGCAGGCGTGAATTTTTACAACGTCGCGCAGGTGCTTCGCGCCCTTGGCATACTCGACCAGGCCGTCGCCTCGGTTGACCCGCTCAGCAGCGACATCGGCAGGCTGCGCGCCGACAGGCTGACAAAAAGGCGCGCGCGATGACCACAATCGAGGTGTGCTGTGAGGGGGCGAACGATACCCGGCTCATTGGGTTGGCATACTTCACGCGAAGCCGGGGCCACATTGCCACGACATTCGCGTACGATACCCACTACCTCGCAAACGGTGGTCAGAACATCGACCCTGAACTTGTGCTTGGGCCGGGAGCCCAGCACTGGCCGGGTCTGCTCGGAGCATTCGCCGACAGCGCGCCCGATAGGTGGGGGCGAAACATCATCGAGAAAGCTGAACGAATTCGCGCACGTGAAGAGGCGCGAGTGCCACGCGGGCTCGATGATTTTGATTTTCTGCTCGGGGTAAGCGACGACACGAGGCAGGGGGCACTGCGTTTGCGGGCACCGGGTGGGCAGGAATTTCTCGGGGCTCCTTCTCGAGTGCCGCGTCTCGTCTCGCTACCTGCGCTCTTGCGAGCGAGCGATGAGTTGGCGTCTGACGACGACTCGTCGACCGCGGTGAAGCAGCTTCTCGACACGGGCACCACGGGCCTGGGTGGCGCCCGGCCTAAGGCCTCCGTTCGGCTCGACGATGGCAGCCTTGCTATCGCAAAGTTTCCGCACAGCAGCGATAACTGGGATGTGATGGCGTGGGAGGCCACCGCGCTCGACCTGCTTGAACGAAGCGGGGTTAAGGTGCCGTGGCGCCGTCTTGCCAGGGTAGGCGATCGTGGCGTACTGATTCTCAAAAGGTTTGACCGCTCGAGCTCAGGCGAAAGAGTTGGCTACATCAGTGCGATGACCGCTACAGCTTCACGCGACGGCGAGCGTCGCGACTACGCCGACATCGCAGACGCAGTGCGCGATCTCTCGCTCTCCGTGAAGCGGGATCTCGCTGAGCTGTTTCGGCGTGTGGTGGCGAGCGTGGCGCTCGGCAACACTGACGACCACCTGCGCAATCACGGGTTTCTCGCAGCGCGCGATTCTTGGGCGCTGAGCCCAGCATTTGACGTGAACCCGAACCCAGATATCACTCGCAGCAGGTCAACCTCGATCTTGGGGGCCGACGCGTTTCCAGACGAGGTCGATGCGCTATTTGCTTTCGCCGACGAGTGCGACCTGAACCCGACACATGCGCGCGAACAACTCGGCCTAGTGATGAGCGGTTTCGAGAACTGGCAAGAGCTCGCCCGGGCGAATGGCATCGCGGCCCGCGAAGTAGCGATGATGGCCGAGTCAATCGAGCCGAGAGTGCAGGCAATTGCTGCCGCGCTCACCGCATACTGAACGTTCTGACTAGACTGCTTGCTATGGCTGGCCGCATTCGATCCTCCGACATCGAAGAGGTCAAGCGTCGCACCAACCTTGCCGACCTGGTGGGGGAGCACGTCGCGCTGAAGACCGGCGGCATCGACTCGATGAAGGGGCTCTGCCCCTTTCACGACGAGCGCAGCCCGAGCTTTCACGTGCGCCCGAGCCTTGGTTATTACCACTGCTTTGGTTGCGGTGAGTCGGGCGACGCGATCAGTTTTTTGCAGCGCATGGATCACCTCACCTTTACCGAGGCGGTCGAACGGTTGGCTGCGCGCCTGCACTACGTGCTCAGCTACGAAGAGGGTACCGAGCGGCGCGAAGACGGGCCAAACCGTGCGCGCCTGTTTGCCGCCCACGAGGCGGCGAGCGCGTTCTACACTGAGCAACTGCGCGGTGAAGAAGCCCAGACCGCCCGAGAGTTTCTCGAGCAGCGCGGCTTTGACGAGGCCGCGTGTGCGCGCTTCGGCGTCGGCTATGCACCGCGCGGCTGGGACGGTTTGACGAAACACCTCGCCGCGCAGGGCTACACGCAGAAAGAGCTCGCGCAGTCGGGGCTTGCGAGCGAGGGGCAGCGCGGCGTCTACGACCGCTTTCGCGGCCGCATCGTCTGGCCGATTCGCGATACCAGCGGGCAAACCGTCGGCTTCGGTGCGCGAAAACTCTACGAAGACGACGGCGGGCCGAAATACCTCAACACGCCCGAGACGCCGATCTACCACAAATCGCGAGTGCTCTATGGGCTTGACCTCGCAAAGCGCGCCATATCGAAGGGCAAGCGCGTCATCGTGGTCGAGGGCTACACCGATGTGATGGCCTGCCACCTTGCGGGCGAGGAAGCCGCCGTGGCGACCTGTGGCACCGCCTTCGGCAAAGACCACATCTCGGTGCTGCGCCGCGTGATGGGAGACGATGCAGCGGCAGAGGTGATCTTCACCTTCGACCCCGATGAGGCCGGGCAGAAGGCCGCGCTGCGGGCGTTCAGTGACGAGAAGCTCTTTAGTGCGCAGACCTACGTCGCTGTGGCGCCCGACGGCCTCGACCCCGCAGACCTCAGGCTGCACCGAGGCGACGAGGCGGTGCGCGAGCTATTTACCCGCAGGGTGCCGCTCTTTGAGTTTGCGCTGCGACAGGCGATCTCGCGATTCAACCTCAATACCGTAGAGGGCCGGGTTTCGGCACTTCGCGCGTCTGCGCCGATTATTGCCGAGCTCAAGGATCGCGCGCTGCAACCCGGGTACACGCGCGAGTTGGCGCGCATGCTCGGCATGGAGCTTGGCGAGGTGCAGCGAGCAGTGCGAGCCTCAGGAGGCAGCTCGCGCCGCAGGCCTGACGCGCAGGCGCCCGGCGGATCCTCGTATGAAATGCAGCAGTTCGAAAGTGAGCCCGCGAGACCGCGCGCCACGCTCGCTTCGCTGCCAGCGACCCCGGGCGTGCGACTCGAACGAGACGCGTTGATGGCGATGCTGCAGCAGCCGCAAGCGATTGGCGCTGCGCTCATGGCGCAGGCGGTGACCGCCGAGGTCGGCGACCCCGCGCTCAAGGTGGTGCGTGACTCGATCGGCGCTGCGCTCGCAAGCATGGCAGAACCAGGCTGGTTCGAGCGCGTGCTCGCCGAGGCACCCGAACCCTACCGTGAGCTGATTCGCGAGCTCGCCCTCGCACCGATTCCGCAAAATCGACCCGAACTGCTCGAAGCGTATTCGCGCGGTGTAGTGACCTCGCTGCTCGATCGTGACCTGCTCTCGCTCAAGTCTGAGCTTGTTGCGAGAATGCAGCGCATTGGCGACCCCAGCGATCCGGGGTCGCGACGCATTCAAGAGCAACTCGCCGCGCTTGAGTCGGCACGCCGCAGCCTGCGCTCAGAATGATGCCGGGCCTGGGTACGCTGAAAGCACCACGGTATTCACGGGAGGAAACTGCATGATCGAGCCAGTCAGAGACGCTGACCCGGCAGTTGCGGTGTCTGATCTTTCACTCATGTACCCGGCGCACAGCGGCGCAAAAGCGTTCAATGCGGTTGACGGGCTGAGCTTTCAACTGGGGCGCGGCAATGTGCTCGCCCTGCTCGGAGAGAGCGGATCTGGCAAGTCGACAGTCGCGAGATTCTTGGCCGGTCGCGCAAACGACGCGGGTGAGAAGCACGCGCGCATTCGGGTGAGTGGGGGCGACGCGCAGGTGCTCGGCACACCGATGCGCAAGCTCGGGCGTCGCGCGAGGACTCGGCTTACCGCGCACGTGGGGTTTCTTGCGCAAGACGCCGGGGCGACGCTCACCCCGGAGCTCAACGTCGGCGACATTCTGCTGCAGCCGATTACCGAGCGCACCAAACACTTCGATCGAGAGCAGCTCGGTAGTCAGATCGCCGAGATGATGGATATCGTTTCGCTGCCGCTGACAAAACTTAAGGAGTATCCGTACGAACTCTCGAAGGGTCAGCGGCAGAGGATCGCGGTCATGCGCTCGCTGATGCTTGCGCCCTCGCTGCTCATTGCTGATGAGCCAACACTCGGTGTTGACGCGAACAATCGACCGCGCATCGTCGAGCTACTGAAGTGGTTTCGGGAGCGCACCGCTGCGAGCATGATTCTCGTGAGTCACGACATTGGCATGCTCGAGGCGCTCGTGCACGACGTGCTGGTGTTGCAGCAGGGAAGTCTCGTGGGTGCGGGCGATATCAACGAGATTTTTCGGCAGGCTGATCACGGCTACGTGCAGCGGCTTGCGACGGCATTGCGTGCTACCGCGTATGACGAGGTTGCCGAGGAATAGCCCCAAGAGGTGCAGAAAGCGGGCGACACGCGGTGCGCCCGATTTGCGTGGGCTTTCTGAAGCTTGATAAGCTAATTCCCGTTGCCTAGGCAATGATCCCCTGTAGCTCAGCTGGCAGAGCGCTTGACTGTTAATCAGGATGTCACTGGTTCGAACCCAGTCGGGGGAGCGAAACCCTCACTTTGGTGAGGGTTTTCGTGAATGAGGTGAACGTTCGCCTCATCACGGGGCTGTAGCTCAATGGTAGAGCCTCTGTCTTCCAAACAGATTACGCGGGTTCGATTCCCGTCAGCCCCTCGGTGAATGTCGATTCGGCTCGCTCGAAAGGGTCGGTCGTTTTCGATGCTCACTAAATATCTCCGTTGATTCGGTCGGTTTTAGGCAATGCGCTTTGCGGCGGCGAATGTTCCGCTAGACTTGCAGGGTTGTCTACTCACCGGGGTATAGCTCAGCTTGGCTAGAGCGCCCGCTTTGGGAGCGGGAGGTCGCAGGTTCGAATCCTGTTACCCCGACAGGAGCCTTATGGCTCGCGACACCGATACGACTGACAACTGAGATATTTGAGAGGCCAAATTGCCGAAGACAAACGTAGAGAAGCTGAGCCCGACCCGGGTCAAGCTCTCGGTCGACATCACCATTGCTGATCTCGAGCCCTTCCTGAAGCAGGCTTACAAGACCATCTCGGAGCAGGTTTCGATTCCCGGCTTCCGCAAGGGTCACGTGCCCGCTCCGATCATCGACCAGCGCGTTGGCCGCCAGGCCGTTATCGAGCAGGCCGTGAACGACTCGCTCGATTCGTTCTTCCAGGCTGCGCTCGCTGAGACCGAGACCCAGCCGATGGGCCGCCCCACCGCTGACGTTGCGAAGTGGCTCGACCTCAAGGATGCGAAGAGCGAAATGACTCTCGTGTTCGAGGTTGAGGCTCGCCCCGAGTTCAAGCTGCCCAAGTACGACGGCCTCAAGATTGAGGTTGACAACGCTGAGGTCGGCGACGACGCAGTCGAGACCGAGCTGACCAAGCTGCGCGAGCGCTTCGGCAACCTCGTGACCGTCGACCGCCCGGCAAGGAGCGGCGACTTCGTTGAGCTCGACCTTGTTGCTCGCATCGACGGCAACGACGTTGATCAGGCAAACGGCGTCTCGTACGAGGTTGGCGCGGGCAACATGCTCGTTGGCCTCGACGAGGCAGTCGAGACGCTGACAGCTGGCGAAAGCACCACCTTTACCTCGCAGCTGCTTGGCGGCGAGCACGAGGGGCAGGATGCAGAGGTCGAGGTTTCGATCACCGCTGTCAAGGAGCGCGAGCTCGCAGCAGCTGACGATGACTTCGCTCAGCTCGCAAGCGAGTTCGACACCATCGCGGAGCTGCGCGAGAGCCTCGCGGAGCAGGTTGCACAGGCAGCCGTGTTCGCGCAGGGCCGTCAGGCGCGCGATATCTTCACCGAGACCCTCATCGAGAAGGCCGGTATTCCGGTCAGCGAAGAGCTCGTTGAAGAAGAGGTACACCGTCACCTTGAGGGCGAGGGTCGCCTTGAGGACGACGAGCACCGCGCTGAGGTTCGCGAGTCGACCGAGAAGCAGCTCGCACTGCAGCTGTTGCTCGACGCAATCGTCGAGGCTGAAGAGATCACTCCGACGCAGAACGAGCTGTCGCAGTACATCTTCCAGTCGGCTCAGCAGTACGGCATGGATCCGGGCCAGTTCATCCAGGCAATCAGCCAGGGCAACCAGATGGGCATGATTGTTGGCGAGGTTACTCGCAACAAGGCGCTCGCTGTTGCTCTCGCAAAGGCGAAGGTTGTCGACAAGAACGGCAAGGCTGTCGACCTCAGCGAGTTCACCGCTGTCGATAGCGACGAGGTCGAAGAGGCTGAAGAGACCGTCGAGGCTGCTGCAACTGAGGAGAAGCCGAAGAAGGCTGCTGCGAAGAAGAAGGCAGCTGAGAGCGACTCGGTAGACGACGCTGAGGCGAAGAAGGCCGCTCGCTCGGCCGCTGCTAAGAAGGCAGCTGCAACCCGCGCCGCAAAGAAGGCTGCTGAAGAAGCCGGCGAGTAACTCCCGCTTCTTTCACACGAGGATCCCTCGCACTCTGAGCATTTCAGGGTGCGGGGGATCCTTCGCTTTCTGCGAACTTTCCGCCTTGCTTGGCAGCTGAGAAACGCCGTGGGCGAACACAGCAGATTGCGTGCCCGCGAGTCTGTAGCCTCATATCAGGCACAAATTGAAGGAGTGCAGCTATGGCTGAACCGATGGCGCCGAACAGTGTGTTCGAGCGACTGCTGAAGGACCGCATCATCTGGCTTGGGTCAGAGGTGCGCGATGAGAACGCGAACGAGATCTGCGCCAAGATTCTGCTGCTCGCGGCAGAAGATCCCGAGGCAGACATCTACCTCTACATCAACTCGCCCGGTGGCTCGATCACCGCGGGCATGGCGATTTACGACACGATGAGCTTTGTGCCGA
This sequence comes from Actinomycetota bacterium, assembly GCA_020161315.1. Taxonomy (GTDB): domain Bacteria; phylum Actinomycetota; class Actinomycetes; order Actinomycetales; family Microbacteriaceae; genus Leucobacter. The sequence continues at coordinate 38,425 of JAIUOH010000020.1, forward strand.
ACGATATCGTTACCGTGGGCATCGGCATGGCGGCCTCGATGGGTCAGTTCTTGCTGACCGCTGGCACCAAGGGCAAGCGCTACATCACGCCGAATGCTCGCGTGCTGTTGCACCAGCCGCACGGTGGCTTCGGTGGCACCGCAAGCGACATTCAGACCCAGGCGCAGCTCATCACCTCGATGAAGAATCGTCTCGCCGAGATCACCGCCTCGCAGACGGGCAAGACCGTTGAGCAGGTCAACGCAGACGGTGACCGCGACCGCTGGTTCAGCGCCGAAGAGGCCCTCGAGTACGGCTTCGTCGACTTCATTCGCGACTCAGCAAGCGATGTCGTCGGTGGCGGCGGCACCAAGAAGTAGCACGTAAGGCACAGGAGACATTGATGCATAACACTCAGCCCCAGGCGGGCGTTTCGCCCCTGATGATGCCGAACGCACGGTACGTGCTGCCGCAGTTCGAAGAGCGCACCACGTACGGCACGCGCTTCACCGATCCGTACGCAAAGCTGTTCGAAGATCGCATCATCTTTCTCGGTGTGCAGGTCGACGATACCTCGGCAGACGACATCATGGCGCAGCTGCTCGTGCTCGAAAGCAAAGACACCGAGCGCGACATCATCATGTACATCAACTCGCCGGGCGGCTCGTTCACCGCGATGACCGCGATCTACGACACGATGCAGTACATCAAGCCGCACATTCAGACTGTGTGCCTTGGCCAGGCTGCCTCGGCTGCCGCGGTGCTGCTCGCGGGCGGCACGCCAGGCAAGCGCCTCGCGCTGCCAAACGCACGCGTGCTGATTCATCAGCCCTCGACCGGCCAGGGCGGTCACGGTCAGGCCAGCGACATCGAGATTCAGGCGCGTGAGATCATGCGCATGCGCGAGTGGCTCGAGACGACGCTTTCGAAGCACTCGAAGCGCAGCGTCGAAGAGGTGAACCGCGACATCGACCGCGACAAGATTCTCGATGCCAACGAGGCGCTTGAGTACGGTCTGATCGATCAGGTGCTCACCAGCCGCAAAAACCCACAGCCGGTTCTCGGACAGTAAACTGAGTACGGTTCCGGCACGCCGATCCGCAGGGAGCGGCGTGCCGGAAAGCCGAATGTCAGTGGTGCCAGTTAGGCTCGGCACAACCGCAAGTTACTTTCATTTCTGGGGAGGCGCGTATGGCGAAGATTGAGAGCAGCGAGTTGCTCAAGTGCTCGTTCTGTGGCAAATCTCAGAAGCAGGTGCAGCAGCTCATCGCTGGCCCCCAGATTTACATTTGTGATGAGTGCGTCGGTCTCTGCAACGAGATCATTGAAGAGCGTCTGGCCGAGCACTCTGCCACTGAACAGAGTGATTTCTCGCTGCACAAGCCACGCGAGATCGCAGATTTTCTTGACCAGTACGTCATCGGTCAAGATCGGGCGAAGCAGTCGCTCGCCGTCGCGGTCTACAACCACTACAAGCGAGTGCGCGCGACAAAGTCGCTCACGAGTGCTGAGGCTATTGCCGAGCAGGTTGAGATTGCCAAGTCAAACATTTTGATGCTCGGCCCGACAGGCTGTGGCAAGACTTATCTTGCGCAGTCCCTGGCTCGCCAGCTCAACGTTCCGTTTGCGGTGGCAGATGCAACTGCCCTGACCGAAGCGGGATACGTCGGTGAAGACGTCGAGAACATTCTGCTGAAGCTCTTGCAAGCTGCCGACTACGATGTCGCGCGAGCCGAGATGGGCATCATTTACATCGACGAGGTCGACAAGATTACTCGTAAGGCCGAGAACCCTTCGATTACTCGCGACGTCTCGGGTGAGGGCGTGCAGCAGGCGCTGCTCAAGATTCTCGAGGGCACAGTTGCCTCGATTCCACCGCAGGGTGGGCGTAAGCACCCCAACCAGGAGTTTATTCAGCTCGACACCACCAACGTGCTCTTCATCGTCGCGGGTGCCTTCGCCGGCCTCGAAGAGATCATCGCTTCGCGCCTCGGCAAGGGTGGCATCGGTTTCGGTGCCCCGGTAACGAGCAAGCGTAACGAGGCCGAGCTGCTCTCAAAGGTGCAGCCAGAAGACCTGCACAAGTTCGGCCTGATTCCAGAGTTCATCGGACGCCTGCCTGTGGTCGCGACCGTCGAACCACTCGACGTCGACGCTCTCGTGCGCATCCTCACTGAGCCGAAGAACGCACTCGTGAAGCAGTACCAGCGCATGTTCGAGCTCGATGGCGTGGGCCTCGAGTTTGAGCTCGCGTCGCTCGAGGCCATCGCGCAGCTGGCCGTCGAACGCAAGACCGGCGCCCGCGGGCTTCGCGCCATTCTTGAAGATGTGCTCGGCCCGGTCATGTTCGATGTGCCCTCGAACAGCGAGATCACCAAGGTGATTGTGACTCGAGAGGCCGTACTCGGCGAGGCTTCGCCGCGTGTGCTCAGCACCGCCAGCAGCGCAGAGCGCAGCGCATAGGCGGCGCCAACTAGCGAGACATCGCCTCGCTAAGCGGTGCGCAGCAGGTCGTAGTTTACGAGCACGCTGCCGTCTTCCTGTGGGATCGTCAGCGCCTGCACCGTGAGGATCGCGCTGTTCAGCGTCGCTGCGGTGCCGCCCTCGGTGGTTTCTACTTCATCAGACACGGTAAACGAGTTGCCTGTCACAATCGCGCCCCAGAGTGAGGTTGCGGCGGCGGCATCTGCGGCACGCAGCACGAGAAACCATTGGTCGCTGCCTCGTTCGCCTGCGTTGTAGATCGTGACACCATCGGGCAGCACGAATGCGTCGCTGGGAAAGCTCTCGGGCAGCGTCGTTTGCAGCACCTCTTCGGGCTGCTCTTGCCCACCCCACTTGGTTTCTGGACTCGTGGTCTGCTTCTCTTTGTCGATGCTCCCCGCGGCCTCCCCGGGCTCGGGGGCACACGCCGCAAGGGCGAACACCAGTGTGGTGGCGAGGGCTGCGCCAAGCATTGACCTTGAGAAACTTTGCGTGTGCTGCTGCATTGGGGGCCTCCGGGTGCTCATGGTCAGTTCAACCAATCGTCGTCGTCTTCGTTTGATTCTGTGACGAGGATCGCCCGCCCATCGAGATCACTTGTTACAAGGGCAACGTCATCGAGTGCGCAGCGAGGCCTACCCTCGAGCCAAGTGAGTGTCCACGAGACTGCGCCGGGGTGGGTGGCCTCTTGTGCAGCGATTGCCCCGTGCAGAGCCGAGGGCACGCTGCGGTGAGGTGGTTCACCCACCCGCCAGCGTGCCCCCAACTGCATGGTGTGCCTAGCCTGCTGCCTCGGTCGGAGCGAGACGAATCTCGTCTACCGAAACTGAATCGACCTCAGCCGCCTCAATGCGCAGCTCGGTGATGCGGCCAACGCCCGCGAGATCGTCTGCTGCAAGGCGCAAGCGATCCGCGTCGGCGGCGGGTGCCAGCACGATTGCGAGTTCGACGGGGGTCTTCTGCGAGGCCTTGGCGGCGGTCTTTGCGCCGCGAATGCCGATGAGCGCGCGGCCGACAAGAGCGAGTAGCTCGGGGTCAGCGTCGTCGCCAGCGAGGGCGAGCGCCTCGGCTGCCTCGGGCCATGCGGCGGTGTGCACTGATCCCGCTTCAAACCAAGACCACACCTCCTCGGTGGCGTAGGGCAAGAACGGAGCGAGCAGGCGTGTGAACATCGAGAGTGCGGCGCGAAGCGCGGTTACTGCCGAGGCCTGTGGCTGGCCCTCGCCGCCGTGTGCGCGCTCCTTCACGAGTTCGAGGTAGTCGTCGCAGAACGTCCAGAAGAACGACTCGGTGAGTTCGAGCGCGCGTGCGTGATCGTAGTTCTCGAAGGCGCGGGTTGCCTGCTCGACGACCTGCGCAAGGTTTGCGAGCATCGCACGATCGAGCGCCTCGGTCACGGTGCCAGCAGCCGAGTCGTCAAACGAGAGCGTGAACTTCGCGGCGTTCAAGAGCTTGATCGCGAGGCGACGGCCGATCTTGATCTGCGTGGGGTTCTGCGGGTCGAACGAAGCGTCAGTGCCGAGCTTTGCCGAAGCTGCCCAGTAGCGCACCGCGTCAGAGCCGTGCTGCTCGAGCATGCCGGCTGGGGTGACGACGTTGCCCCTCGACTTCGACATCTTCTTGCGGTCGGGATCGAGGATCCAGCCCGAGATGCCGGCGTGACGCCAGGGGAGGGTGCCCGCCTCGAGCTCGCTGCGCAGCAGGGTCGAGAACAACCAGGTGCGAATGATGTCTTGGCCCTGGGGGCGTAGATCAAACGGATAGACGAGATCGAAGAGCTCGCTGTCGCGTTCCCAGCCGCCCGCGAGCTGCGGGGTGAGCGACGAGGTTGCCCAGGTGTCCATCACGTCGACCTCGCCCTGGAAGCCACCCGCAATGCCGCGCTGAGCCTCGGTGAAGCCGGCGGGCACGTCGCTCGAAGGATCGACGGGCAGCTGCGAGACCTCGGGTAGCAGCGGCTGGTCGAAGACCGGGTTGCCGTCTGCGTCGAGCGGGTACCAGACCGGAATCGGCACGCCGAAGAATCGCTGGCGCGAGATGAGCCAGTCGCCCGAAAGGCCCTCGACCCAGTTCTCGTAGCGAACGCGCATGAAGTCGGGGTGCCACTCAAGCTCTTTGCCGTGCGCCAGCAGACGCTCGCGCAGCTCTTCGTCGCGGGCGCCGTTCTTGATGTACCACTGGCGGGTCGAGACGATTTCGAGGGGCTTGTCGCCCTTCTCGAAGAACTTCACGGGGTGGTTAATCTTGCGAATCTCGCCCTGCAGCTCGCCCGAAGCCTGCAGCAGCTCGACCATGGTCTGCTTTGCGCTGAAGACGGTCTTGCCCGCGATCTGCGCGAATGCCTCAAGGCCCGCCTCGCTTGTGATTGCCTCGGGTGCCTCGCTGATGACGCGGCCGTCGAAGCCGAGAATTGCGCGGTTAGGCAGGTCGAGCTCGCGCCACCACACGACGTCGGTGACGTCGCCGAAGGTACAGATCATGGCGATGCCGGTGCCCTTGTCTTTCTGCGCGAGGTGGTGCGCGAGCACGGGCACCTCGACGTCGAAGACGGGGGTCGTGACGGTCGAACCGAAGAGGGGCTGGTAGCGCTCATCGTCTGGGTGTGCCACGAGCGCGACACACGCTGCGAGCAGTTCGGGGCGCGTCGTGTCGATGACGATGTCGCCCTGGCCGTCGGTGCGGTGAAACGCGAGTGCATGGTAGGCGCTCGGCTGCTCGCGATCTTCGAGCTCGGCCTGGGCCACTGCGGTGCGGAAGGTGACATCCCACAGCGTCGGTGCCTGCGCCTGGTAGGCCTCGCCGCGCTCGACGTTGCGGATGAATGCGAGCTGCGATGCGCGAAGCGATTCTGCGCCGATCGTGCGGTAGGTCTGCGCCCAGTCGACCGAGAGGCCGAGGGTGCGCCACAGGTCTTCGAACTGCTTCTCGTCTTCGATGGTCAGGCGCTCGCACAGCTCAATGAAGTTGCGGCGCGAAATTGGCTGCTGATCGGCCGCCTTGATGCTCTTGCCGTCGCCGCCCTCGTGCGGCGGCACAAAGCCCTCGACGTAGGGGAGCGAAGGGTCGCAGCGCACGCCGTAGTAGTTCTGCACGCGGCGCTCGGTTGGCAGACCGTTGTCGTCCCAGCCCATTGGGTAGAAGACCCGCTTGCCGCGCATACGCTGAAAGCGGGCGACCGTATCGGTGTGGGTGTAGCTGAAGACGTGGCCGACGTGTAGCGAGCCCGAGGCGGTGGGTGGCGGCGTGTCGATGCTGTAGACGCAATCGCGACCGATTGTGGTGCCGTCAGCGCTCTCGCGGTCGAAACGGTAGGTTCCCTGCTCTTCCCATACGGCACCCCACTTCGCTTCGAGGCCTTCGAGTTGGGGTTTGTCTGGGATAGCGCTCATGCCTGGCCTCCGGGGTCAATATGGGCGGCACCGCGTAGTCGGTGGGGCTGCGATCATTGCGAGTCAGCCCTGCCCTGGTGCCTGATGGTGAACCCCACTAGTTTAGCCGATTCAGGGGTGACGGGACCGAATCGATGGGCCGTGTCAGCGCTTGCTCAGGCCTGCAGTTCGACCCCGATCAGTGTCTCGTTGTCGGCAGGGTTACCGCCCGGCTCTGGCTCGGTCAGGTACTGTTCCCAGGAGTTGCCCGACGGGGTGAGGCCTTGCCCGGCGATCCAAGAGAAGAGACGCTCGTAACCGGCACCGAGCTGGTTGTAGTCGCCGCGAACAAGCAGGGTTGCCGCTCGGCCGGCGGGGAGCGTTTCGGAAGCAATGCCGTCGGTGTCGTCGCCTACATTGAATTGCTCCTCGACGGGCACCGCGACCGATAGATCGAGCGTGTCGCCTGGGGAGCCGTGCATCACTCCCATTGGCGGGGCCGATGGTGTCACGCCCGCGGCGCCGAGCGCGGCAAAGATCGCAGGGAACGCGCGGTCGTAGAGTGCGGGAATCGCATCGAACGCAACGGTGTCGCGCACCACCACAAGGTGTCGCTCCGGTAGCTCGATAACCTCTGGCGTCGAAAATTGCTCGCTCATGGGTGCGAGAATACTCTTCGTGCGAAAGAACGTAAATAGCAAGGGATCGCGGCCGGGCGTCGTGTTCGCCGCTGCCCTGGCCGACGCGCTCTGCGTGGTGGGGTTTGCTGCGGCCGGCAGATCGCAGCACGCCGAGGCAGCGACGCTCGCCGGGCTGTGGCAAACTGCGTGGCCGTTCTTGGCGGCACTCGCAATTGTCTGGCTCGTGGCGGTGGTCTGGCGCCGGCCGCTTGCCGTGCTGCGCAGCGGGGTGCCCGTGTGGCTTGGCACTCTCTCCGTCGGCATGGTGATGCGCGTGATCTTCACCGACGGCGGCGCACCCCTGGCCTTCGTGCTGGTCGCCGCCGGCACGCTTGGCGTGCTACTTGTGGGGTGGCGGCTGCTCGCTGCTGCGATCTTCAGGTTGCGCAAGCCGCGCTAAGCGCATATCGTTTTTCGATAGAAACAGATTGTAAAGCGATTGGATAATCTGTGCGCAAAGAGATCATTGTCGCGCTGAAAGCGTTGATCGTGCTGATGCTGCTCGCGCTCGTCGCATTTCAGGTGGTTATCGTGCTGGGAATGGGCGAGGGCCTGACAGAGGAGTTCGGTGACGACGCCAAAGTGATGGTCGTGCTCTGGAGTTGCGTCTTCGCCTTTGTGATCTGCGCTCAGGCGGGGCTGATTTTCGTCTGGCGACTCGCGACATTCGCGACCGAGGGCACGATTTTTAACCGTCGTGCATTCGGGGCGGTGAACGGCATGATCGTCTCGGTGCTCGCGGGCTTGACTTTCGCCGTGATTGCGACAGTTACGGTGGTTGTGACCATGGGCATTGGCGTGCCGCCGATGGTGGCGGGTGTTGGTGTCTTCATCGCGCTCACCTGTCTCGCGCTCGCCCTGGTCGTGGTGATCATGCGGGCGCTGCTGCGCCAGGCCACCGAGTTTCAGAGCGAACTCGAAGAGGTGGTCGGATGCCCATTCTGATCAATCTTGATGTGCAGCTCGCGAAGCAAAAGATGGGCGTGAATGAGCTTGCCGACGCGATCGGTATCACGCCCGCAAACGTGTCGGTGCTCAAGAACGGTCGCGCAAAGGCAGTGCGCTTTACCACCCTTGACGCGATCTGTAGGGTGCTCGAGTGTCAGCCCGGCGACATTCTCGAGTGGGTACCGGCTAGCGACGAACCTAACTAGCGAAGTGCGCTAAACTCTAGGCAGCGACTGTGAACCGGCCATCACCGGTGAGTCTTCGGAAGAACGGCGGCCGTGATCCTCTTTCAATAAAAGGATCCCAGCCACTCACTAGAACCGAACGGGTACGGCCCGTGACAGCCGAACGAAGAGGCCCAAGGTGCTCGTGCAAGCGAGGCGGCGGGCAAGCGGGGTGGTACCGCGGGTAAGAACTTTTAGATTCTCGCTCGTCCCGGCAGATGAATTCGTAGCGAACATCGACAGCCGGAGAACCCATGACGTACCCCAAGCAGCACACCGACGCAGTCTCGGCGAAGCAGCCGAAGCACGCCGCGAGCGAGGCCACGCAGACGGCCGGCGTTTCGCCGTCGCCGAAGTTTCCGGCTATCGAGCAGGGCGTGCTCGCGTTCTGGCAGCAGGACGACACGTTTCGCGAGTCAATTCGCCAGCGCGAGGGCTGCGAAGAGTGGGTGTTCAACGACGGTCCCCCCTTTGCTAACGGTTTGCCGCACTACGGTCACCTGCTGACCGGCTACGCCAAAGACGTGTTTCCGCGCTTCCAGACAATGCGGGGCAAGAAGGTCGAGCGTCGCTTCGGCTGGGACACGCACGGTCTGCCCGCAGAGCTTGAAGTGATGAAGCAGCTTGGCATCACCGAGAAGAGCGAGATTGAAGACATGGGCATCGATGTCTTCAATAAGAAGGCAAAGGAGTCGGTGCTCTTCTACACGAAGGAGTGGGAAGAGTACGTTACTCGCCAGGCGCGCTGGGTCGACTTCGAGAACGACTACAAGACGCTCAACCTGAGCTTCATGGAGAGCGTGCTCTGGGCGTTCAAGCAGTTGCACGAGAAGGGTCTCGCCTACGAGGGCCACCGCGTGCTGCCTTACTGCTGGCGCGACGAGACCCCACTCTCAAACCACGAGCTGCGCATGGACGACGACGTGTATCAGATGCGTCAGGATCCCTCGGTCACCGTGACCTTCCCGATGCGAGGATCGCGCGCGGCCGAGCTCGGACTCGACGGCGTGCGCGCGCTCGCGTGGACGACGACGCCCTGGACCCTGCCGACGAACGCCGCGCTCGCGGTGGGGCCGGCGATCGAATACGCCGTGGTGGCGGGTCACCTCATCGCCCTCAACCTGGTCGGCAACTACGCAAAGGAGCTCGGCTTCGCCTCGGCAGACGAAGCGCGCGACGCAGTCGAGCGCACGATTGTCGGTGCCGAACTCGACGGTGTCGAGTACGAGCCAATCTTTGACTACTACACCGACACCGAGAAGTGGGGCACCGAAAACTGCTGGCGCATTCTCGTAGACGATTACGTCGGTGCGAGCGACGGCACGGGCATCGTGCACCAGTCGCCCGCCTACGGTGAAGACGATATGCGCATCACGACGGCTGCGGGCATGCCGACCATCGTGAGCCTTGATGATGGTGGCCGCTTTGTGAATGCCGTGACCGATGTGGCGGGCGAGCTCTGGTTCGAGGCCAACCGTCCGCTGATTCGCCTGCTGCGCGAGCGCGGCCGCCTGCTGCGCGAGCAAAGCTACGAGCACAGCTACCCGCACTGCTGGCGCTGCCGCAACCCGCTGATCTACAAGGCAGTCTCGAGCTGGTTTGTGCGTGTCACCGAGATCAAAGAGCGCATGCTCGAGCTGAATGAAGAGATCACTTGGGTGCCCGGCAACGTGAAGCACGGTCAGTTTGGCAAGTGGCTCGAGGGCGCGCGCGACTGGTCGATCAGCCGCAATCGCTACTGGGGCAGCCCGATTCCGGTGTGGAAGAGCGACAACCCCGACTACCCACGTGTCGACGTGTACGGTTCGCTCGAAGAGCTTGAGCGCGACTTTGGCACGCTGCCCGTGAACCCGGAGTCGGGCGAGGTCGATCTGCACCGTCCCTACATCGACTCGCTGACGCGCGTGAACCCAGATGACCCGAGTGGTCAGTCGACCATGCGTCGCATCGAAGACGTGTTTGACGTCTGGTTCGATTCGGGCTCGATGCCGTTCGCTCAGGCGCACTACCCGTTCGAGAACCAGGACTGGTTCGACGAGCACCAGCCCGCCGACTTCATCGTTGAGTACATCGGGCAGACCCGCGGCTGGTTCTATGTGATGCACGTGCTCGCGACCGCGCTTTTTGATCGCCCGGCGTTCAAGAACGTGATCAGCCACGGCATCGTACTCGGCAGCGACGGCAACAAGATGTCGAAGAGCCTGCGTAACTACCCAGACGTGAACGAGGTCTTCGACCGCGATGGCTCAGACGCGATGCGCTGGTTCTTGATGGCCTCGCCCGTGGTGCGCGGCGGCAACCTGATCGTCACCGAAGAGGGCATCCGCGAGGGTGTGCGCCAGTTCTTGCTGCCGCTGTGGAGCACCTGGTACTTCTTTAGCCTCTACGCGAACGCAGACGGTTACGACGCTGAGTGGCGCACTGACAGTGAGGATCCGCTCGATCGCTACATTCTTGCGAAGACGGGCGGCCTCGTGCGCGACGTTGAGGTGCATCTTGAGGCGCTTGACACCACGTCGGCTGCCGAGTCGCTGCGTGACTACGCCGAGGTGCTCACCAACTGGTACGTGCGTCGCTCGCGTGACCGCTTCTGGGAGGGCGTATACGGAGACAACGGTCAGCCTTCGAACAAGCAAGCCTTCAACACGCTCTACACCGTGCTCGAGACCGTGGCGCGTGTCGCCGCGCCGCTCGCGCCGCTCGTGAGTGAAGAGCTGTGGCGTGGTCTCGGCCACACCGCAGGCCGGAGCGCCGGTCGTTCGGTGCACCTCGAAGACTGGCCAGTCGCAGACGCGTTCCCCGTCGACGATGAGCTCGTCGAAGCGATGGACGAACTGCGCCAGATCACCTCGCAGGCGCTCGCGCTGCGCAAGGCAGAGCGACTTCGTGTGCGCCTGCCGCTCGCGAAGCTCAAGGTTGTCACCGCCCGCAAGAAGGCTCTGAAGCCGTTTGCCGCGATCCTCGCCGAAGAGCTGAACGTGAAGAAGGTGAAGCTGAAGCGCCTGAAAGACGATAGTGCCGAGAAATACGGCATCGTACAGACGCTCACCGTGAACGCGCGTGCCGCCGGCCCGCGCCTCGGTAAGAACGTGCAGCAGGTCATCAAGGCGGCCAAGAGCGGCGACTGGAGCGAGGTCGACGGCATCGTGACCGCCGGCGGCATCGCGCTCGAGGCGGGGGAGTACGAGCTCACGCTTTCGACCGCGTCTGGCGAAGACAGCCGCGACGCGCTCGGGCTGCTGCCCGGTGGCTGCTTCGTGCTGCTGCGCACCGAGACCACCCCAGAGCTTGAGGCCGAGGGTGTCGCTCGCGACGCGATCCGTGCGGTGCAGGAGGCGCGCAAGAACGCGGGCCTCGAAGTGAGCGACCGCATTATGCTGCAGCTCGCTGCCGCTGCGCCGCTCGCAGCCGCGCTTGAGACGCACGCAGAGCTGATTCAGGGTGAAACCCTGGCGACTGAGCTGACCGTTGTGATCGATGAGGCTCCGAGCGCTGACGAGGCTGCTCGCGGCGAGTCGGGTGCCGCCTCAACGGTTGCTGGTGCGCTGGGCATCGAAAAATCGCCGCTCGGTATTACGATCGACGTACACGGCAGCATCGCCTGACGGCGACTCGCCACTATGGACTGGAGCGCCACATGACCGGAGCAGAACGCGCCGCAGAGCGAGTCTACGAAGAGCTGTTGACCCGCGTGGGCGAGGCAAACCCGCGCCCACGCATCGAACCGGTACGTCGGCTCGCCGAACTGGTCGGCTCGCCGCAGTTGTCGTACCCCGTGATTCAGGTTGCGGGCACCAACGGCAAGACCTCGACGAGCCGAGCCATTGAGTCACTCGTTCGCGCCCACGGGCTGCGCACGGGTCTCTTCACGAGCCCGCACCTCGTCGATTTCACCGAGCGCTTTCAGATTGACGGCGAGCCCGTCAGCGGCAAGGTGCTCGCCGATGCGTGGGATGAGCTTCGCTTGCCCCTGCAGGTGCTTGATGCTGAGCTCGAGGCCGAGGGCATGGGGGCAATCACCTTCTTCGAGGCGCTCGCGGTGCTCGCGTTTACGTTGTTCGCCGACGCGCCCGTCGATGTCGCGGTGATCGAGGTCGGCATGGGTGGTGAGTGGGATGCGACGAACATCGCCGATGCTCAGGTCGCCGTGTTCACGCCGATTGACCTCGACCACACGGCAGTGCTTGGCCCAGATATTGAGACGATCGCCCGCACCAAATCGGGCATCGTGAAGCAGGGCAGCACTGTGGTGACGGCCTCGCAGGCCGCGACCGCGCTTGTCGAGCTTGTTGAGGCTGCAGAGCGCGAAGACGCACACATTTTCGTTGCGGGTCGCGATTTTGACGTGACCGAGGATCTGCTCGCAGTGGGCGGCCGCCAGGTCTCGTTGCGCGGCCTGCACGGGCACGAGTATGACCCTGCATTCGTGCCGCTCTACGGCGCGCATCAGGCACTGAACGTGTCGCTCGCGGTGGCGGCTGTCGAGGCGTTCTTTGGCGCGGAACGCCCGTTGCCCGAAGAAGTGCTCGACGAGGGCCTCGGTGGGCTGACCTCACCTGGTCGCCTGCAGCTCATCGGTAACGAGCCGATCGTCTACGTCGATGCGGCGCACAACCCGCACGGTGCTGAGGCGCTCGCGCGGGCGGTCACCGAGTCGTTCGCGTTTACCGAGCTCGCGCTTGTGACAGGCATGATGGTCGATAAGGACGCCGAGGGCGTGCTTGGGGCACTGTTGCCAATCACCGACGCACTGTTCTTGTCGCCGATTGATTCGCCTCGCTCGCTTGAGGTTGAAGATCTGTATCAGGTCGCTGGTGGTTTTGAGCGCGATGGTGTTACTGAGGTTTCGGAGTCTCTCGTAGAGGCGCTTGATGCGGCACGCGAGTGGGCGCAGCAGGGTGACGGGCGCGCAGTGCTTGTTGCCGGCTCGGTGCTGTTGGCGGGCGAGGCAATTCAGTGCTCGCGCAATGAAGGGTGGGGCATCGCGTGAGCCGCGATAAGAATTCAGACGCAGAGGAGCTGCAGCTTTCGCCCTCGGAGACCGCCGCGCACAACGCCGCGATGCGTCTCGCCGGTGCTGGTCGGGGCGAGGTTGACGCGAAGACTCAGCGCGCACTCGCGTCGATTACCCTCGGCTTTGAGCTGATCGTGGTCGTGCTGATTGGGCTCGCGATCTTTGGGCTGAGCCTGCTCGAGCCGCGTGAGCTTGGGCTGTGGATCGCCGGTGGGCTCGCCGCTGCGTGCGTGCTTGCGCTCGGTTTCATGCGAGTTGGACGCGTCGGCATCTGGCTCGGTTGGCTTGTGCACGCGCTGATGCTGGCGACCGCGTTCATCCTGCCAGCTTCGCTCGTGGTCAGCCTGTTGTTCACTGCGCTCTGGGTCTACTGCATGGTAAAGGGCGCGCAGATCGATCGAGGTCGCCGCGAGCACTTCGCATCGTTCACGAATTAGCGGCAGCGTTTCAACTGAGCGGGTAAGCACTTGATTGATTGATTGATTGATGTGCCGTTCAATCAGCCTGTCGGTTAATCAGGTACCTATGCGTCAGTCGGTTCAGTCGATCAGTCAGTCAGCCAAGTCGCCAGCAAGTCAGGTAAGCAACCGGATAGGCAGTCAGGCGGTCAGGCAATTTCAGTAGGGTGACGGTTCTGCACCGCTCTTGCCGGTTGCCTTCTTGCCAGGTTTTACTTGTTCGAACCTGACGGTGCTTGGTGGGGTATCGGTGTAGTTCCTTCCGGTCGGTGATTTCCAGTGCAGCTCCCCGTCACCGGTTTGGGTGACCCGCCACCTGCCGTGGTGTTTCATCGTGTGATGCCCACGACACAAATGTGCAAGGTTCGTCGTCACTGTCGCCCCGCCTTTGGCGGCGTCGATAGTGTGATCGATGTCGCACCGGTGTGCGGGGGCACGGCACCCGGGGAACCTGCAGTGCTCATCTCGTACCGCAAGCAGTCTGCGCATCTGCTCAGATGGGCGGTACCGGTCAACACTCATCACCGCCCCAGTGACAGGGTGAAGCCTCGTGAGATCCCAGTGCGTCACTGTCGCGGCAAGGTCTCGCGCGGTGGTGGTACTGATGGGTCCGTGTCCGGTGAGTTCTGGTGGTGGGAGTGAGGTCGGGGCGTCGTATTCTTGCTGCAAAAGTGCGAGCGGGTCGGTGTGATCGGGTAGTGCGCCGTCGCTATCTGGTGGAACAGCGTTGATACGGGTAACGAAAGTTTCCGGGTTGATGCGCAACTCGTTCGTGAAGAGGGTTTCGTCGGTCACGATGACCTGGATATTCGCCTGCACCTGAGTTCTCGACTCCACATCCCGGAAGGCGCCGCCGAGATGCTCGCCCTCAAGTCGTTCACCATCGAGATCTGTTTGTCGGAGTGTTTCGCTGAACAGGTCGGTGCGGATCTGATCACGAGTACGCCGCACAAACACCGGGGCCGCAGGAACGCCATCAACGTCGACCTGCGGCTGCGTAGGCTCAGCAGGAGACACTCTCGAAGACTGCCCCAGCTGCCCCAGCTGCCCCGACTGCCCTGATATCTCTGTGCGCTCTGCTTGTTCGTCGTGTAGGTGTTCTGCGTGTGCGAGTTGTGTCGATGCCCGAGTGAGTCGGTCGTAAATCTGGTGCGCCTCAACCGCAGGCAAATACGCGCACAGATCACTCATCCCGTCGTCACGGTCAACCACCCACACTCGGCGCTCCTGCACGGCAATCTCGAACCGTTCGTTGATGGTGCGTTCTGCGTATTGTTCTGCGAGCCGTCGTGCGATCGGGCGGAGCCGTGCCGGGGTCTCACGAATCGCGTACGTGAGCACGGCCTGCTCGTACTGGTGACGTTTACACATGGTTTCGAACGAGTCGTTCTCACCAATCACCCGCCCTGCGGTCATGATCACCTCGGTGTGCGCCAAACTCAGGGCGCCGTCACGGAGCTCGTCGAAGGTGTCTGGGTAACGGGTGGTGAGTTCGTGCGCGTGCGCCAGCCGACGTTCTACGGTGTGTTCGCTGAGGTGCAGGGCGCAGGCGAGTTCTGCACGGATCGCACGATACGCAAGCTCCGCAGGCGCAGCACCAGACACGGGCACACCGTCAACGTAAGTGGCGTGCAGATCGGGGGAAGCGAGATCGAACGCTTCGGCATACAGCAGTACTTGGGCGGCATCGGCAGCACGACGACGCAACTCGCTCCGCTCAAGCCGCGACACGACGGAATCGAGTGCGAGCAGATGGGGTGGGACCTTCGTACCCTGTACCGGATCGATCACCGTCCCTGTCGTGGTGCCGCCCATACGAACGCCAGCATCAGCGCGGTTGGCACGCCCAGCAGGGTTGGTACGCCCAGCAGGACTGGTGTGCCCAGCCTGAGTGGCGCGCGACCTCGGACCACCAGACCCCGGAGACCACACACCACCGGACCGCGGAGACCGCGACGAGCGCGGTTGCCGTGGTGGCGGCGGTGAGGGTGATGCTGGGTTGGTGGACATGGCACTAGTACACCAGCGACCACTGACATTCACGGGCCTCGACGGGCTGCCCGTGGTTCAAAGATTCGTGAGTATTTTGTGGGGTACACACAACCCGCAAAACACAGTGTCAAAAGACGGGGTGATCCTCGCACCTCTCGACAAGCTCGAGGAGCGAAGAGAACGGGCAGCGGGTGTTCTCTCGCGCCCTTCGACAAGCTCAGGGGGCGAGAGAACAGATCTCAAGGCGAGAGGGAACCGGCAGTGGCTTGGCGCGGGTGCGGGGCTTTGGATTGTGCGCATGGTCGGGCCTGGCGGGAGCGCGCCCTGCGCGCGGATGGATCTGCACGCAATCCAAAGCCCCGTACTCGTGGCGCAAAGCACTAACCGCTACGAGAAGCGGCTCACCATGGCGGGCGCGGCCTGCTCGATGTAGTCGCGAAACGCTACTTCGGGCAGGGCTGATCTTCGCACCTCTCGACAAGCTCGAGGAGCGTCAGGCAGGCGCAGACAAGCTCAAGGATCGAGGGGAACAAGCTCAGGCAGGCGCAGAACAGGCTCAGAGGCTGGCAAAGCGAGCTCAGCCCCGCAAACCGCCCTAAAAGAAGTTCAGCAGCACGATGTACACGGTGGTGCCCGCGAAGATGCTCAGCAATGCCCGCCGCCCCAAGAACAGATGCGTCACCACGGTCACGGCAGAGGCAACCGCCACAACCCAGAGCTTGTCGGGTCTTGCGCTGATCTCGCCAGACAGCATGACGACCGCGAGGATCACTAGCAACCCCGCAGGCATCCACTGCCCGAGGGCTTTCACGAACTTGGACTTGCGCAGCGGCTTCAGAATGGCGAAAGGCAGTGCGCGCAGCAATACCGTGATGATGCCACCGATTGCGACAGCCGCGATCATGTACCAGATGCTAGGCATTCGACCGATCCTCTTCGGTGCTATCGAGCGCGCCACCGTGCGACCTGCGTTGCCAGAGGAACCTCGCAACGAGCAAAAGCGTGAAGATCGCGAGTGCCGCGATCAGTGACGCACCAGGGAACGCAACCATGGCGACCGCGACCGAGAGTCCGGCAAGAATGACTGACGGAACTTCGCGCCTCGAACGCACGGCGTCGAGTGCCATCACGATGAAGAGCGACACGAGTGCGAACTCGAAACCCTCGATCGGCTCGGGTAGCAGGCTCGCGACGCAAACACCAACCAGGCCGCCACCGACCCAGTAAGCCTGCATGAGCAGCTGGCCGGTGAGCATGCGGGTCGAGGTGAGTTTCTCGGGCGGCATGAGCACGTAGGTTGCGTAGGCCTCGTCGATCATCGCGTAGATCGAATACGCGCGGCCCAGGCCTGGTTTCACCACCTGAATCGGAAAGCTCAAGGGGTAGAACACATGCCGAAAGTTCAGCGCAAACACGGTTGCGGCGATCGTCACAAGGGGAGTGGCCGCCGCGATCATGCTGACGAGCAGCAACTCAACTGACCCCGCAAAAATGCCGATCGAGAGCGCGGGCGCGAGCCACCAGGGTAGTCCCGCCTGAATCACGAGAAAGCCGAGCGCGACCCCGAGTGGGAAGATACCGATGCCTACGCCGAGCGAATCGATCGCACCGCCTCGAATGCTGGCGGCGCGACTTGCCGTGCGACCCGCACCGGGGTCGGGTGGCGATTGATCAGGTGCGGGATCTTTGCTCACCTCACGATGCTATCCGAGCGCTGGGCTTGCGTGCCGCAGCGCCGAGCAAAGGGGAGAGCGCCTCGGGCACCGGGTGTCCTGATTACTCGGCGAGCAGCACGCACAGGCGTGCAATCACCTTTGTGTCTGCCGTGTACTGCTGGGTCTCTTCGTTGAAGCTCGCATTCGAAGTCTTGGTCACGTCGAGAAATGCGGTGTAGGGCCCGCCATCGACTCCGATTGTACTCTGCGGCCCGGAGATGCTGAACACGCCACCAGCCTCATCGAAGAATGGCGAGCCACCCTGGGGTGATACCTCGCCGCCCTCTGGCTGAATGTACGCGATATCCCAGGTGTAGGTGGGCGAACCGCTCGTGTCACCCGTGTAGGTGAAGGTGATTTTGTCACTTTCGCTTTGCAACGGGTACACATCAAGCGCGGGATCAACCGTCACCTCAGGATCGACGAAGAGGTCATATCCCGCGGTGGTAGCGCTAGAGCAGTCGGCATCCGCACCGGCAGCTTTGCTCGTTGCCGGCTCCTCGCTAGACGCGGTGCCGGCGCTATCGGTGGTCGCGGGAGCGGTGGGGGTGCATCCCACGAGCGGCACGATTCCGAGCAGTGCGGCGGCAAGCAGTGCAGCACTGCCCGAGGCGCCTCTCAGGGGTGAAACTTTGGTGACAGGGGCCGTGCGGCGAGAAATGTGAGTACGCATGGCATCATCGTCGCGATGTGTGCTGCTCCCGCACAGTGGGGTTTCGTACTATTTTGCGATTGCGATCATAACGATTCGGGTGCCGCCGCCCGCACCAGCCGCGCAACCCCAGTACGCGTGCGTACGCCCCAGCGTCGGTGTATCTCGGTGAGGTGCTTTTCAACGGTCTTCATGCTAATGCCAAGTTCGTTGGCGATCTGCGCGTTTCCGAGGCCGCGTTCGACGCGTTCTGCGACCTCGCGTTGACGGGTGGTAAGTATCGGCGGGGGATCGCTCGGCCCCGGGAGCAGCGCACCAATACGAGTCGCGACAACCAGGCGGCTTGCCGCAGAAAATGCGGTGAGCACGCGTGACACGTGTGTGCGTACCGTGTGCGGTGAGAGGTACAAAGTTGTGGCTATCTCGGTATTGCTGAGGCCCGCGGCGATGAGCATGGCGACTTCCCGCTCTCGTTCCGAGAGCCCAGACCACGCACTGCCCGGCGTGGGGCTCAGGCGTCTTCCGGCGGCGCGCATCTCTTGCGCAGCGGCACGGCGGGCGGCAAGATGCCCACTGGCCTCGCTCAGCTCAAGCAGTAGCTCGAGCCCGGTGGCCGCGTCTGCCGGGCGATGCGCAGCGATACGAGCGCGTGCGGCGACGATCTCTGCTTCGGCTGCCTCCACGAGTCGCCCCTCGGCGAGCGCAACTGAGGCCGCCTCTTGCGCGAGCGTCTCTGAGCTGTGTGGGTCGCCGCGTAGCAGTTGCACCCTTGCTTGCGTTCGTAGCAGAGTCGGCCGCGCGGGCTTGCCAGCGGCGGTTGTTTCAATTGACTGCAGCCAAGCCTCGGCGGCTTCTAGGTCGCCCTCGGCGCTTGCGAGGGCTACGAGGGTTTCAAGGCTCAGCGCGTCGTCAATCTCGAGCAGCGGGCCGCAGCTTCGCGAGAGATGCACGCGATAGGCGGCCTGCACGAGATCGCCAGTGCCAAGATACCCGTAGGCCACCAGTACCTGGAGCCCGGCCGATCGATAGCTGCGCGCGATACCGGTTTCGTCACGCAGCCGCTCCATGAGCTGCTGCGCAGTCGCGCGGTCGTCTGCGTTGCCGGCTATGAGCATGTGGGTTGCCGCAACCACGGGTTCCAACTGCTCGGGCACGGGTGTGCTGATCCTGCCGATCTCTTCTTCAGCAGCGGCAACCCTGCCCGCGAAGAGCAGAGTGCGAGCGCGCATCAGAGCACCCAACACGTGGGCAACCGCAGCCGAATTGGCTTGCGGGCCCCCGGGGTCTGGTGGCACCAGCCCCGCGCCAGCATCTACGAGCGCCGCGGCTTCGGCGACGCGACCGCAGGCGAGCCGAGATTCGGCGAGTTGATAGCGCAGAAAGTGTTCGAGGGGCGACCCAGGCTTGGCCAGTGCTGCGATTGATTGTTCTGCGGCGAGCACCTGCTGCCAGTCGTTGTCGAACTCTTGCTCGAGAGCACCGTCAAAGGGCGAGTCGGGGCCCCATGCCGCAGCAAACGAGAGCGCGGCTGCGGCTACCATGCGGTCAGCGCTCCCAGAGGGAGTCTGGCGCGCGAGCGCCCACGACCGATGCGCTAGCTTGCGAGTGCGTTTCGGTCGCAGCGCGTGCAGCGCAGCGATGCTCGCCAGGCCCAGCTTGATCGAGGCATGGTCGCTCGATGCCGCCTGCTCGACCAGCAGTCGAGAGGCCTCGAAAGGTGCGTTGTGTTCGATGCCCCGCAGCAGAACATCAAGGGCAGATGCGCCAGATTGAGGGGGTGCATGCACTTCGCGCGATCCTTGTCGATACTGCTGCGGCCGCGTTGCCGGGAGAGAATCGTCGAGGTGAGCTTAGATCACCGAGCCGGTGTACTTTTCACCCGGACCCTTGCCCGGCTCGTCAGGAATCGCCGAGGCTTCGCGGAAAGCAAGCTGCACTGAGCGCAGGCCGTCGCGCAGCGGGCGAGCGTGAGAATCGCTGATCTCGGGGGCACCTGCGGTGATAAGGCCGGCGAGCGCGTTGATGAGTTTGCGCGCCTCGTCGAGATCGGTCTCGTTCTCGGGGTCTTCAGAAAGACCGCACTTAATAGCGGCGGCACTGAGTAGATTGACTGCGGCAGCGGTGATGATCTCTACGGCCGGCACCTCAGCGATGTCTCGTGCGGCGCTCTGCGCGTCGGTCTGTTCTGTCTGCTGCTCGCTCATCGTGCGTCCTCTGCGTGTCGTTACCTTGCGTGTGGGGCAAAGCCTTGCTAAGATTCTAAAGGTTCACGGCATGATGCCTTGAACTTGCAAGTGGAGATCCTCCCACCCCACGCCGATATACAGGCTACCGGGTAGTTGACGCCCCGTTTCGCTCGCCAGAGCAAACAGCTGAAAAGGGTGTAGAGCAACAATTTCGTGGCTCTTGATCTGCGCCTGCAAAAGAACTGAGCATGCAGCAACCCTCACGGGAAAGCGATGCACACGATCTAAGGAGCCGGCGATCAGCGATCCCCGTACTAACGAACGAATCAACGCCAAGGAAGTGCGTTTGGTTGGTCCCAGCGGCGAACAGGTCGGCGTGGTGCCGATCAGCACTGCCCTGCGCCTTGCTGCCGACGCCGATCTCGATCTGGTCGAGGTTGCCCCGAACTCGAAGCCTCCCGTGGCTAAGATCATGGACTTCGGTAAGTTCAAGTACGAGGCAGCGCAGAAGGCAAAAGAAGCTCGTCGCAATCAGGCGAACACCGTGCTCAAAGAGGTGCGTTTCCGCCTGAAGATCGACAAGCACGACTATGAAACCAAGACCAAGCGTGCCATCGGCTTCTTGGGTCAGGGTGACAAGGTAAAGGCCATGATCCTGTTCCGCGGTCGTGAGCAGTCACGCCCCGAGATGGGCGTGCGCCTGCTGCAGCAGTTCGCAGAAGATATCGCCGAGTTCGGCACCGTCGAGAGCTCGCCTCGCATCGACGGCCGCAACATGGTGATGGTCATCGCCCCGCTCAAGAACAAGAGCGAAGCGAAGGCCGAGCAGAACGCTCGCCGCGCTGAAGAGAAGGCCTCGCGTCGCTCGGACAAGCCGAGCGAGACCGGCACCATCGAGGTCGTAGAGGCCGCACCGGCCGAGTAGTTTTCCGGTGGCGGGCTCGCCAGTCACCGATACCCACGTAGTCGCCCAGGCGACGCGCACCACAACAAGGAGATAGAGATGCCTAAGCAGAAGACCCACTCGGGGGCGAAGAAGCGGTTCAAGGTAACCGGCAGCGGCAAGCTGATGAAGCAGCAGGCCGGCATGCGCCACAACCTCGAGGTCAAGGCCTCGAAGCGTAAGCGCCGTCTGAACGCCGACCAGGTACTTTCGGCTGGCGACGTCAAGCAGGCCAAGAAGCTGCTGGTGCGCTAAGCACCGCCCGAGCTACAAGAACTTTAAGGAAGAACTGAAATGGCAAGAGTAAAACGGGCCGTCAACGCCCACAAGAAGCGTCGCGTTATTCTCGAGCGCGCAGAGGGCTACCGCGGACAGC
>JAIUOH010000021.1 GCA_020161315.1 Actinomycetota bacterium
TAAGCACCGCCCGAGCTACAAGAACTTTAAGGAAGAACTGAAATGGCAAGAGTAAAACGGGCCGTCAACGCCCACAAGAAGCGTCGCGTTATTCTCGAGCGCGCAGAGGGCTACCGCGGACAGCGTTCGCGCCTCTACCGTAAGGCCAAGGAGCAGGTCACCCACTCGCTGGTCTACTCGTACAACGACCGCCGCAAGAAGAAGGGCGACTTCCGTCGTCTCTGGATTCAGCGCATCAACGCTGGTGCACGCGCCAACGGCCTGACCTACAACCGTTTCATCCAGGGCCTCGCTCTCGCTGACGTTGTGGTTGATCGCCGCATGCTCGCAGAGCTCGCTGTGAATGAGCCCGCATCGTTCGCTGCTCTCGTCGAGGTTGCCAAGAAGGCTCTGCCTGAGGATGTCAACGCCGCGAAGACTGCTGCCTAAGCGTTTCTCGTTTCTGCAAAAGGGATCGGCGCACCGTTCGCGGTGGCCGGTCCCTTTTGCTGTGCCAGTTAGATTGAAAGCATGAGCATGATTGAGAACCCAAAAGCGCCTCGCGTGCGGCGCGTCGCAGCGCTCGCTCGTAAAAAGGATCGGCTCGCGGCCCAGCAGTTTCTTGTTGAGGGGCCCCAGGCTGTGCGGGAGCTGTTGGTGCACTCGCCTGAGCTTGCTGTCGCTGTCTACGCCACCACAGGCAACGAGCCGTGGCAGTTTGAGATGGATCGCCTCGCCGATGCAGCAGACGTGGAGATTGTTCGGGTGACCGACGAGGTGCTCGCGGCGATGGCCGAGACCGTGCAGCCGCAGGGTGTGGTGGCTGTCGCGCGCATCGAGCGCGCCTCGCTCGCAGACTCGCTCAGCGGCGCCAGGCTGGTGGCTGTGCTGCACGAGGTGCGCGATCCCGGTAACGCAGGCACCGTGTTGCGTGCCGCCGACGCTGCGGGTGCCGACGCCGTGGTGTTCGCGGGGGAAAGCATCGACCCCTGGCACCCGAAGGTGGTGCGCTCAACTACAGGGTCGCTGTTTCACCTGGCGGTTGCCACCGCGGCAACGCTCGCCGAGGCAATCGACGCTGTTCGCGCGGCGGGCCTTGCGGTCGTCGCCGCCGATGTGAACGGTGACGAGCTGAACGCTGGCGATGCCTCGCTTGCCCAGCCCACCGCCTGGGTGTTCGGAAACGAGGCCCGTGGCTTGACCGCCGCCGATCGTGCGCTCACCGATAGGGCCCTGAGGCTGCCGATCTATGGCAAGGCCGAGTCGCTGAACCTTGCCACCGCCGCGAGCGTGTGCCTGTACACGACTGCATTCAGGCAGCGAGCGTAGCTACCACGGCACGAGCACGGGGCGCCCGCGAAAGAAACGCAGAGGGTTGACGTAACGCTCGTTGACTCGCACCCCCAGGTGCAGGCACTCGCTCGCACAGTGGCCACCCGTCGCAACTGTGCCGAGCGGCTGGCCGCGGGCGACCGGATCTCCGGGTTTGAGCTCACTTAGTACGGGCTCGAGTGAGAGCAGCGTCTCGCTGTCGACGCGAATCGAGAGCAGGGGGCGGTCAACCACCGTGCCGCTGAAGGTAACGACCCCAGCCACGGGGGCAAACACTCGCTGTGTTTCGGCCGTGGGAAGGTCGATGCCGCGATGGCCCGCCGCGTACGGGCCATGTGTGAGGTCATAGTGTTTGCTGACCTGCAGGCTGTCGCCGAGCGGTGGCAGCCAGATGGCGGCACTCGACACACTCAGTAGAAGAGCGAGTGAGCGCGCCACCAGGGCGTGCTTCTGAAAACGGATCATGCGCTGAGTGTCGCATGATCCTCGCCCCTGAAATCGGTTACTCACAAAACTCGTTCGATGCGCGCAAAACCGTTACCTGTGGAAAGCAAAAACGGTGCTCCTGAGTGCCGAACGCGTGGCGAACTGATGCTAAGCTAGTAAGGCATCTCGAAAGAGGTGACTTCGCTTGCCCACACATCGTAGTTTCGCCACCGGTCTTCTGTTGCAGAAGCGGCGCGACACGAGGGCACCAGGTTTCGGGGCATCCGCCCGCGAAAGACAACCGTAATAGCGCGCTTTTTTGGCGCGCAGAATAGGAGACCGGCCATGGCCGTCGTAACCATTCGCCAGCTGCTCGACAGCGGTGTGCACTTCGGACACCAGACCCGCCGCTGGAACCCGAAGATGAAGCGCTTTATTTTCACCGAGCGCTCGGGCATCTACATCATCGACCTGCAGCAGTCGCTCGGCTACATCGACGAGGCATATGACTTCGTGAAGAACACCGTCGCACGCGGCGGCAACATTCTCTTCGTCGGCACCAAGAAGCAGGCCCAGGAGGCCATCGCTGAGCAGGCCGACCGCGTCAACCAGCCCTACGTGAACCAGCGCTGGCTCGGTGGCCTGCTGACCAACTTCGGCACCGTCACCGGTCGTCTCGAGAAGATGAAGGAGCTCGAGCAGCTCGACTTCGAGGGCGGCACCAGCGGCTTCACCAAGAAGGAGCTGCTGCTCAAGAAGCGCGAGCTCGACAAGCTGCAGAAGTCACTCGGCGGCATCCGTCACATGGGCAAGACCCCTTCGGCTCTCTGGGTTGTTGACACCAAGAAGGAGCACCTCGCAATCGACGAGGCGAAGAAGCTCGGCATTCCCGTGATCGCCATTCTCGACACCAACTGCGACCCCGACGAGGTCACCTACCCGATCCCGGGTAACGACGACGCAATCCGTTCGGTTGCGCTGCTCACCCGCGTGATCGCTGACGCCGTTGCTGAGGGTCTCATGGAGCGCCACCAGAAGCCTGCTGAGGGCGAAGCCGCTGAGCCGCTCGCTGAGTGGGAGGTCGAGCTGCTGAACGCAGACGCGCCTGTTGCAGAGGCTGAGGTAGTGGTCGAGGTTGCTGAGGTAGCTGCTGAGGCACCCGCCGCTGAGGCTCCTGCCGCCGAGTAATTGCTCGGCTGAGCAATTCGCAACCAATCTTTTCACTTTCAAATCTTTCCTAGAAGGAGTCACACATGGCTGCAGTAAGCATGGCCGCTGTGAAGGAGCTTCGCGAGCGTCTCGGCGCTGGCATGCTCGATAGCAAGAACGCACTCGTCGAGGCCGATGGTGACATCGAAAAGGCCATCGAGATTCTGCGTCTCAAGGGCCTCAAGGGCGTTGCAAAGCGCGAGGGCCGCGAGGCAAGCGAGGGCATGGTCGGCGTTCGTCAGACCGAAGGCGCCGCAACCATGATCGAGCTCGTGTGCGAGACCGACTTCGTCGCAAAGAACGAGAAGTTCCTCGCGCTCAGCGAGAAGGTGCTCGACGCAATCTCGGCTGCAGGTGCTGCTGACGTTGAAGCTGCTCTTGCAGCTCCGCTCGAGGGCAAGACCGTCGGCGAGGTTATCACCGACGAGTCGGCGATCATCGGCGAGCGCATCGAGGTGCGTAAGGTTACGCGCATCGAGGCTCCCGGCACCGCTGTGTACCTGCACCGCACCTCGAAGGATCTGCCGCCGCAGATCGGCGTGGTCGTTGGCTACGAGGGCGCAGACGAGAAGGCTGCCCTGAGTATCGCTCAGCACATCTCGTTCGCTGATCCGCTGTACGTCAGCCGCGATGAGGTTCCCGCTGAAGAGGTCGAGAAGGAGCGCGCGCTCGTTACCGAGATCTCGAAGAACGAGGGCAAGCCCGAGGCTGCGCTGCCGAAGATCGTAGAGGGTCGCCTCACTGCGTTCTTCAAGCAGGTCGCTCTGAACGAGCAGGTGCACGCACTCGACGCCGACAAGCGCGAGGTTGCAAAGGTTGCTGAGGCAGCTGGCATCACCGTCACGAGCTTCGCTCGTAGCAAGGTCGGCGCCTAACACGCGCACAAGAGCCCGGGTCGCACTCAGTAGCGGCCCGGGCTCTTGCTGTGCCCCCCCACTCGCTTAGCCGCCGCCGTGCCTATGAAACGCTGCCGTGCCCGCTAAGCTGATCAAGACACCCTCACCACCTCAAGGAGTTCACCCATGTCAACACCCCGCAAGCGTCGCGTTCTGCTCAAGCTCTCGGGTGAGGCGTTTGGGGGAGGCACGCTTGGCGTGAACCCCGATGTGGTGAGCCAGATTGCGCGAGAGATTGCCGCTGCAATGGAGAGTGCAGAGGTTGCGATCGTTGTTGGCGGTGGCAACTTCTTCCGCGGTGCAGAGCTCTCACAGCGAGGCATGGATCGCGCTCGTGCAGACTACATGGGCATGCTCGGTACCGTCATGAACTCGCTTGCCCTGCAAGACTTCCTCGAGCAGGCCGGCGTTGAGACCCGTGTGCAGTCGGCCATCACGATGACTCAGGTCGCAGAGACCTACATTCCGCTGCGGGCGGTGCGCCACCTCGAGAAGGGCCGTGTCGTCATCTTCGGTGCCGGCGCCGGCCTGCCGTACTTCTCGACCGATACCGTTGCTGCGCAGCGTGCGCTTGAGATTCAGGCCGACGAGGTGCTGGTTGCGAAGAACGGCGTCGATGGCGTCTACACGGCTGATCCGCACAAGGATCCGACGGCAACGTTGATCGAAGACATCACCTACGGCGACGCGCTCGTCAAGGGGCTGAAAGTCGTAGACTCGACCGCATTCAGCCTCTGCATGGACAACGGTATGCCGATGCGCGTGTTTGGCATGGAGCCGACCGGCAACGTTACCGAGGCGATTCGTGGTGAGCGCCTCGGCACCCTCGTGCACCGCTAAACACCTGTGTGGCGAGTCTCGCTCATCGAGCGCACACCGAACCTCGCCCACCACTAGACTTTTCATATTGAACCCACCCTGAAGGAGCAACCGTGATCGACGAGGTCTTCGCTGACGTCAAAGAACGTATGACCAAAGCAGTTGAGGCTGCCCGTGAGAGCTTTGGCACCGTGCGCACCGGTCGCGCAAACCCGTCGCTGCTGCAGGGCGTGCAGGTTGACTACTACGGCACCCCAACCCCGCTGCCACAGCTGGCCTCGGTTGCAAACCAAGATGCGCGCAGCCTCATCATCACCCCCTACGACAGGGGTGCGATGAAAGACATCGAGCAGGCTATCCGCGATATGCCAAACCTCGGAGCCAACCCCAGCAACGACGGCAACGTGATTCGCGTCACCCTGCCCGAGCTCACCGAAGAGCGCCGCAAGGAGTTCGTGAAGATCGTGAAGTCGCGCGCCGAAGACGCACGAGTCGCAGTGCGCAACGTGCGTCGATTCGGCAAGGACTCGTTCGATGCGCTCAAGAGCGAGGTTGGCGAAGACGAGCTCGCCCGTGCTGAGAAAGAGCTTGACGCAGTCACCAAGCAGTTCATCGATCAGATCGATGACTCGCTGAAGCACAAAGAAGCAGAGCTGCTGGAGGTCTAGTCAGACCATGTCAGGGCAGGATCGTCGAGACGAACTGCGAGGCGAGCTTCGCGCGCAGATTGACGGCGCAAAAGCCCAGTTCGAGGCAACTAGCGCAAAGATCGAGCAGCGAGCAGGCCGCAATCTGTTTCTCGCAGTGCTGAGCGGTCTGATTTTTGCTGCCGCGTTTGTGGTCTCTCTGTTTACCTCATTTTGGGCGTTCGTCAGCCTGATCGCTGTGCTCGTCACGATTGCTCTCGTTGAACTCGCTGCCGCGTTTCGAGTGGGCGGTCGCCGAGTCCCCAGGGTCGGCGCCGCAATTGGCGGTCTCGTGATTGTCGCCGGTGCCGCATTCTTCGGTGCGAAGGGCCTGCTGCTTGCGCTCTTCGCAGCCTCAGTGCTGCTGGTGATCTGGCGTCTCATAGAGGGCCTTGTGCCGGCATGGGAGGTGCCTCCGAAGACGCTTATTCGTGACGTCTTCTCGGGCTTGTTTGCGCTTGTGTACGTTGCGTTTCTGGCTTCGACCACGATCTTGCTTGTGCAAGCCCCGAACGGGCAGTGGTGGGTGTTCGCGCTCGTGCTCGTAGTCGTTTCGGTCGATGTAGGTGCATATGCGGCTGGCGTTACCCTTGGCAAGCACAAGATGACACCGAGAATTAGCCCAAACAAGACCTGGGAGGGTTTTGGCGGTGCCGCGCTTGTTGCGGTGCTGTCGGGCGTCGCCATTTCGCTGTTCGCGCTTGACCAACCCTGGTGGGTTGGTGTGCTGCTTGGGCTTGTGGTGCTGCTTACCGCAACCGGAGGCGATCTGACGGAGTCGCTGATCAAGCGTAACCTTGGTGTGAAAGATATGAGTTCCTGGATCCCGGGCCACGGTGGCTTTCTGGATCGACTTGATTCGTTGTTGCCCTCAGCCATTGGCGTGTACGGGGTAGCGTTGAGCTTAGGGGTGTTTGCATGAGTGGCGCAGCTACGACGGCGTCGGCGGGGGAGCACGGTGCATTTCCTGTCGCTGAACGAGGGCGTCTCGGGTACCAAGTGGATGCGGTCGATGCGTTCCTCGAACGCGCTCGGCATACCTATGATGAGGCCCAATCTGGCTCGACTCCCGTCACTGCGGCTGAGATTCGACAGCTCGCGTTTCCGCTGAAGAAGCGAGGCTACTCTGCGCGCTTTGTCGACGCTGCGATGGATCGCCTTGAAGAGGTGTTCTACGAGCGCGAGCGGCGTACGCGCATGCAGCAGATCGGTGACGACGCGTGGTGGGCTGAGGTCGGTCAGCTTCTGCGTGAGGTGCGGGGGCGCCTCGATCGCCCACGAGGAAAGCGTTTTCAACTTCGCGGCGTCTTCGCGAGCGGCTACAGGCGCTCTCAGGTAGATGCGTTCCTTGACCGGGTTTCTGCGATGTTTGCCGGCACGGATCAGCTCACTACCGTTGAGGTGCGCGGGGTGGTGTTTCATTCGCAGTGGCGCGGGTACAACGAAGACCAGGTCGATGCGCTGCTCGACTCGGTTATCGAGTTGCTGCTCGCCACTCGCTGAGCGCCCATCGGCCGCCACTCGACCGAATTGCAGATCTGAGATAGAATCGTTACATTGTGATTTCTTCTGCCGTTAGTTCAACCGCTCGTTCCACTGCAAAACGCTTGCGCGGCTACCTCGCCGCACTCGCGGTAGTGGGAATCGCGGGGGTGGCGATTATTGCTCCGTTCTCGGAACCTGGCCCCGCGCTCGCTGATCAGGCTTTCTACGAACGTATCAATCAGCAATTCGTTCCCGAAGACTCGCAGTCGCCAGAGATTCACCTCGAAGCGCCGACAGCCGAAGAACTACCCGCCCCGGAGCCCGCACCCATTGCGCCCGCCACGACGGGCGGCGGTGGTTCGGGCGAGATTCCTCGCTACACCGGCGGCGGTTCACCTGCCGAGTGGATGGCCGCCGCGGGTATTCCAGAGAGCGACTGGGGCTATGTCGACGCCATCGTGCGTCGCGAAAGCGGTTGGAACCCCAACGCTACGAACTCGGGTAGCGGTGCTTGCGGTCTGGTGCAGGCGCTACCGTGCAGTAAAGTTCCGGGTAACGGATACGATCCTGTCGATAACCTGCGCTGGGCAATCGGCTATGCGAACGGGCGCTACGGAAGCTGGGCCGGGGCCTATGCGTTCTGGGAGGCGAATCACTGGTGGTAGGCAGCCAGTGTGACTCGCATGGCGCGTAGACGCGGCCCGAGCAAATACCAGCGGGCTGCCTTGGAGCCGGCACGAGATGTGACCAGGCTCGCGTATGGTGGAGCTCGCAAACAGTTTCGCCGTGGCACCGAGTGGTTTGTGCGTGAGATCCCTGCCCATCGTGCTGAAAAGGCCTACCGCTGCCCAGACTGCGGCACTGATATTCCGGCGGGCCAGGCACACATCGTTGCATGGAGCGCCGAACATCTCTTCGGAGATGCTGCCGCGCTACAAGAGCGTCGGCACTTTCACGCGCACTGCTGGCGCCTGCCCTAAAACAGAGTGTCTTGCTGTGGTGCAGTGAGTGACACCTCTGGTGTCGGCGCGGCTGCGGCAAGCCCCGGGCCAGCGTCGGGCTGTTGACCACGTTGAAACGCGGTCGCTGCTGCGCGGGCGCGATCGTCTGCTGCCTCGTTCAATGGATGGCCAGCGTGGCCTTTCACCCACTCAAACTTGACCTGCCGCCCCTGCATCGCGGCATCAAGCGTTTCGAGCAGCTCGCGGTTGAGCACCGGTTTGCCATCGGCCTTGCGCCAACCACGCCGTTTCCAGCCCGGCATCCACTGTGTGACCGAGTTAATCACGTACTGGCTGTCGCACAGAATGGTGAGCGGTTCAGCAGCTCGGTGCGCGGTGGCGTGCAACAGGTCGATGACTGCCATCAGCTCGCCCTGATTGTTTGTCGCACGCGGCCAGCCTCCGGCTCGCCACTGT
Source organism: Actinomycetota bacterium (assembly GCA_020161315.1). Classification (GTDB taxonomy): domain Bacteria; phylum Actinomycetota; class Actinomycetes; order Actinomycetales; family Microbacteriaceae; genus Leucobacter. The sequence continues at coordinate 8,251 of JAIUOH010000021.1, forward strand.
GCGTCGTCGATGTACCACGCCCAACCGGCTGGGCCCGGGTTGCCCAGCGCTGACCCATCTGCAGCGGCAAGCAGGCTCATGCCTCGTTGATCCTGGTCACTGGTTTGGTATCGTTCTCGCTGCCAGCGCTCTCGCCGACAGCTGGCTCGACGACAGCCTCGGTCGACGGTTTCACGCTCTGCTCGAGCTTGCGCGCGTTCGTGACAACCTCACCCAGACTCTCGAAGTATCGGGCGACAGCGACGCGTTCAACCTTCAGCTGCGTCATGCGGTCTTCAGCGGCGGCGAGCACCTTCTGCGCCCGATTCTCGGCGTCAGTGAATGTGTGGTGTGCGCGCTGCTCGGCCTCGTGCACGATGTCGGCGGCTTGGCGCTCTGCCGTCAGTCTCATCTCGCGCGCGTCTGCAGCTGCACCCTGAACGACATGGTCGTACTCGGCACGGGCGATCTCAAGCTGCTGCTGCAACTCGCTGAGTGAGGTGCGTGCGGTCTCGAGCTGTGACCGCGAGGTCGCAGCGGCTTCGGCCTGACGATCAGAGATTTCGCGCTCGAGTTGCTCCTTGCGCTCCGCGGCTGCGCGAGTGAACTCGTTGGTCTCGTGAGAGATACGTTGGCGCTCGTCGCGCACGAGATCTTCGGTTTCGGCTTTTGATGCTGCAAGCTGGGCCTGTTGCTCGGCGCGATACTGTGCGAGTTCTTCGACGGTGGTCGCACGAAGCTCATCGAGTTCAGAGGTCACACGGGTGCGAGTGGTCTCGACCTCCCGCTCAACCTCGGCGATAGCCGCCTCTCGTGCAAGTCGCAGCGCCTCGTGCTGCGCCTCAGCTTCGGAGGCGAGTCGACGTTCGTGGTCGGCACGCTCACGGGCAAGATCATCTGCGAGGCTGAGCCGGTCTCGTTCGGCCTGCAGCTCGAACTGCTCGCGATCAATTCCGAGTTTGGTTGCGGCCTCTTCGCGCTCAATGCGCACCCGCTCTTCGGTGTGCGCTGCAAGGCTCGAGAGTCGAGCCGCCTGTTCATCGTTCTCAGCGGCAAGGCGCTCGTCGTGCGCGGTCTTCGCGTCGCTGAGCTTGGCTTCTTGGGCTGCGAGAGCCACCGCCAGGGCGCTCTCGTGCGTCAGCAGCTGCTTCGCGAGCGAACTGTCTTGTGCCGAACGCGCGCGCAAAAGCTCGGCCTCATGCGATTCGCGCTCGTCTGCGAGCTGCTGTTCATGAGCAGCCCGCTCGTCGGCAACTCGGGTGTTGTGCGCGTCCGTTTCTGCATTGAGCCTGCGCCGTTGTGCATCGCTCTGGTCAGCGATCTGCTGCTCGTGCGCGGCGCGCTCGTCACTGATCGAAAGCTCGTGCGCGGCGCGCTCGTCGGCGATCTTTGTGGCGTGCGCCTCTAGCTCAGACGCAATATTCGCATCGTGCGAGGCGCGTTCGTTTGCGATGCGCACAGTGTGCTCGTCGAGTTCACTCGCAATCTTCGCCTCGTGGGCAGCAAGCTCGGCCTCGATGCGCTGCTCGTGGTCTGCGCGCTCCTTGACTCGTTTTGCTTCGGCCTCATCAGTGGCTCGCTGCAAATCTGCGCGTTCTGACGCGAGTCGCGTGTCGTGTTCTTCACGCTCACGAGTGAGGTCGGAATCGTGAGACTCGCGCTCGCGTGAAATCTGTGTGTCGTGCGCTTCGCGTTCGCGAGCCAGCTGGGTGCGGTGCGCATCGAGCTCCTCAACGATCGACTTGTCGTGGGCCTCACGCTCACGTGCAATCTGGGTGTCGTGGGCCTCACGCTCACGCGCGAGGGCGGTCTCGTGCTCGGCGATCTCTGCACGGAGGGTGGCGTCGTGCTCCTCGAGTTCCTCACCGAGCTGTTTCGATTGCGCTTCTGCCGCGCTGGCGAGCTGCTGGGCAGAGAGGGCATTGGCGCGTGTGCGCTCGCGTTCTGCCTGCGCAGCGAGCGAAGCGAGAGACGCAAGCTGCGCGGCGGAGGCTCGCTCTGCCGCGGCCTGTGCTTCGGTTCGATCAGCCGCGAGGCTTTCTTCGCTCTTGAGCGAGTCTGCCTGCAGGCGGGCGTGGTGCGCCTGCAGCTCTTGCGCCATGCTCTGCTCGTGCTCCGTGCGCTCCTGAGCAATCTTGGCGCGCAGGGTCTCGATCTCATCGGTGAGGGTGAGACGAAGCGCGCTCATCTCTTCGGTGAGAGACTTCTCTTTCTCTGCGTAGCGGTTCGCAAGATCGGCCTCTTCGCGCTGAGTGCGCTCGGCAAACTCGGCGCGGGCGCGCTCGGCCTCGGTGGTGACCCTGGTGCGCTCGAGCTCTGCCTCGCGCTCGTAGCCGTCTCGCTGGCGGTGAAACTCTGCAGCGGCCCGCTCGGTCTGCTGGCGCAACTCGTCGGCCTCGGCGTGGGCCGCAGTGGTGAGTCGCTCGGCCTCAGCGGTTGCCTCGGCGAGAAGTGCACGCGCCTCGGACTTTGCCGTTTCAAGCGCCGTGCTCATATCGAGCTCGGTGTCAGCCTTGAGCGCGGCGGCGCTCTGCTCAGATTCGCGCGTTCGAAGCTCTGCCTGCTGCTGAGAGTGGGCTTCAAGGTGCTCGGCCTCAGCGCGAGCCTCGCTCACCAAGGTCTCGGCTTGTGCGGTGGCACCTGCGACGAGTTCGTCTGCCCGTGTCTGAGCCTGTCGCACGAGGCGGTCTGCCTCTGCTTCGGTCTGACGACGCAGCTTCTCTGCGTCGAGGTCGGCCTGAGCCATGAGCGTCTGTGCGGTCTGCTCGGCCATGTGCAGGCTCTTTTCGACCCGCAAGCCGAGGCCGGTGTAGCCGCTTGCGCCCAGCTCGGCGACCTGCGCCTGCAGATCTTCGATCAGCGCTCGCTGAGACTCTGCATCACCGACCGCGTTCTGATGTGCAAGTTGCAGCGATTGGATGTGAGCCTGAAGCGAATTGATATGGCCGGCCATTGCTGACACGCGTGCGTCAACCTCAGTGCGGTTGTAGCCTCGCAAGGCCTGCGAGAATTGCGAATTTGCTTCTGTCACCGATGCTCCTGGTGCTTCTTGAGCCGCGCTCGAATCGCGGCGGCGTGGGGGGAGAATCCCAGATCTTCTATCTTAGGCGATCGAGGTTTTCAGGCGAAGCTCGGTAGTCTCAGGTAGCGTTGACGGTTGATATACGTAGCCTCGTCTTGAGCGCTACGCGGTTTTGGATAGAGCAGAGGATGCGGCAGTGAGATTTGTGCTTGCTATTTCGGCGCTTGTGCTGTCGGGCATCATGCTCGTACTCGGTATCGGCCAGGTTACCTTCTTGGCAGGCCCACACCAGGTTTCGTACACCGAACAGTTCGACACGCCGAACGGTCTGGCTGTGATTGACGCTGAGCAGTTTGATGCGGTTTCTGGGCAAGCAAACCTGGTCTTGCAGGGCGAGGGTGCAGTGATCGCGATCGGCCACTCGCGAGACGTTCAGGCCTGGGTTGCGCCGTTTGCGCACGCTGAGGTGCAGACAAATGCAAAAGACCGCAGCCTCGACTTTCAATCGGTTGCAGAAGACACCGCCGCTGCGAAGGAATACGCAGAGCTGATAGAGGCCGAGCCGGGCAAGAAGATCGTGGCGCCCACGCCATTCGGCAGCGATCTTTGGCTCGAGCAGCGCGGCGAGGATCCGACATCGTCCGAATCAGCGACAGGGTCGCAGAGCGTGCGCCTTCCGGTGTCACTCGAAGCCGGTGAAACAGCACTCGTATCGGTTGCGGAGCCGTCATCGGATGCCAGACTCTCGATTGAATGGGTGCAGGATCGACGCACTCCTTGGGCTGGCCCTCTGCTTGTCGGCGGCGGAGCCCTCGCGCTGATCGGTGCACTGCTCTATCTCTTGGCAGTCGACCATGACCGCCGCGGGCTCGGCCCGCGACGCGGGCGCAAGGGCCCCCTGCAGGGCATTCGCAATGTGTTCTCACCCTCTGCGAAGAGGAGGGCAGCAAAGACGCCCGACACTTCGAGCGAGACTGCTGCCGAGCAGACAATCGGCGAGAAGAAGAATTCACGCAATGCCCTGAGCCGCAGAGCAATTGCCCCGGTGCTTGTCATTACCGCAGGTCTGGCGTTGAGCGGTTGTTCGCCGAGCTATTGGCCCGACTTCTCTGCGCCGGAGGAAGCGCCGGCGGCAACCACAGGTCCCGAGAATACGGCCGCACCGGTTCCGGTGGCTGCCGCTCAGATCAGTCGCATTGTGTCTGATATTGCCGCCGTCGCGGGTAAGTCGGATGATGCACTCGACGTAGCAGGCCTCGAAACCCGCTTTACTGGCGACGCATTCGCTGAGCGCAAGGCCAACTACACGATTCGCAAGGCGGTCAGTGACTATGAGGTCGTGGTGCCGCGCATCACGAGCGAGGAGCTTGGCTACCAGCTCGTGCAGAGCACCGAGAGCTGGCCGCGCACGGTATTTGTTGTTGTCGCCTCAGAGGCGGAAGAGACTGCACCGGCCGAGGGCGACACAGCGGCACCTGCAACAGATGGTTCGCCCTCGCTCGCGCTCATCATGACGCAGCAGAGCCCTCACGAGAACTTCTTGGTATCGAGAACTATCGCACTTCGTGGCGGCATCACCATGCCAGAGGCGGCTCCGGCAGAAGAAGGCACCGCACTGCTTGCAGACGACCTGCAGACCCTGCGACTGGCCCCGGCAGAGGTTGGGGCCGCCTACGCGGCGGTGCTCGCTGGCGGCACTGGCGTCGAACAGGCGAAAGAGTTCAACCTTGAGGGCGACAGCCTGATTGAGCGCAGCGGTGCTGCCTGGGTCTCGCAGTCGGCTCAGGCCGCTGCTGCGGGCGGATCAGGTATCAACTACTCGGTCGCTGCTGCGCAGTCCGACGCAGACATTGTGAGCCTCTCAACGGGCGTTGGTGGCGCGTTCGTGACCAACACAGTACTCGAGACTCGCACAGAGGCTCCAGCTGAGGGCAGTCGTTGGCGACCAACGGTGCCAAAGAGCCTCACTGCACTGAGCGGACTCGAGGGGCAGCAAGAGAAGCTTGTCAGCGTAGTTGCCCATCAGCTGCTCTTCTTTGTGCCGAGCAAGGACTCGAAAGAAAAGATTCAGTTGCTTGGCTACACGAGCGACCTCGTCAGCGCCAGCAACAGCTAGAACAGCTAGATCGTAGCGAAAAGAATTAAGGATCACGCACAGTCATGTCTCAGCAGATTCCCGCGCGCTTCGCAGGGGGCGCCGTCGACCTCAGCCACCTCGCCTCGCGCGGGCAGCAGCCACAGGGCCAGTCCGGCGCGCAGGTGGGCGGCGGTGGCCAGGTAGTCGATGTGCCCGCACTGGTGTTTGCGCTCACAGACCAGAGTTTTGAGCAGGTAGCCCAGCTCTCGGCGGTTGTGCCGGTGGTCATCGCGTTGCTTGCGAGCGAGGATCCCGCGAGCGCGCAGCTTGCTCCAGTGCTCGACGCGGCGGTGCGTGAGCACGGGGGTCGCCTCGTGCTCGCGCAGGTCGAGGCCAGCACGAACCCCGGCCTGATGCAGGCATTTCAGGCGCAGGCGGTGCCCACCGTCGTGGCGCTCATCGCGGGCCGGCCCGTGCCGCTGTTTCAGGGGCCAGCCGGGGCCGAACAGATTCGTGAGCTGTTCACTCAGCTGTTGCAGCTTGGCGAACAGCAGGGCGTGAGTGGGCGCGTGAACGCCCCCGACAGTGACCCCGATGCGGCGGCTGCGCCGGCTGGGCCTCCGGTAAACCCTGCTCACGCTGAGGGCCTCGAGGCGCTCGAACGTGGCGACTTCGCCGCGGCTGTGCAGGCCTACGAGCAGGTACTTGCGAAGGCCCCAGCAGATCACGAGGCGCGAGCCGCGCTCGTACAGGCTCGCCTGCTGTTGCGATTGCAGGGAGCCAATGCTGCCGAGGTGCGGAACGCTGCGGCGGCTGATCTGAGCGATATTGAGGCTCAGCTGCTCGTCGCTGATCTCGACCTTTCGGGCGGCCACATCGAAGACGCCTTCCTGCGTCTGCTTGACGTGTTCGTAACGGCTGACACCGACGATCGCACCCGCATTCGTGAGCGCCTGCTCGAGCTGTTCGAAGTCGTTGGTCTGGCCGATCCTCGTGTGATCAAGGCGCGCGCCCAACTCGCGAACCTGCTCTACTAACGAAACTCGCCCAGAATGCGTGCCTATTTCGACCACGCGGCAACCTCACCGATGCCCGCAGCTGTGCTTGCGGAATACACCGAGGCGCTTGCGCTGCTCGGCAACCCAGCATCGACACACGCTCACGGACAGTTCGCGAGCGAACAGCTTGAATCGGCGCGCGAGCGCATAGGGCGCAGGCTCGGTGCCGATGCCGCGCTCGTGACGCTGACCGCTGGTGGTACCGAGTCGATCAACCTTGCGCTCAAGGGCTTTTACTGGGCAGCTCTGAAACGGCAGCGACGGCTCAATATCGAAAGCGCGCCCGTGCTGCTTGTCGCTGAGGGGGAGCACCACGCGACCATTGAAGCTGCGGAGTGGCTGCGTGATGCACAGGGTGCTGAGCTGCGGTTTTTGCCGCTTGACGGTGAGGGGGTATTACAGCCCGAAACACTGCGTGGCGTGATCTCAGATATTGGGGCAGAGCGCATCGCTCTGGTCTCGTTTCTCTGGGCCAACAACGAGGTCGGCTCGCTGCTGCCGGTGCGCGAGCTCGCTGGCATCGCACGCGAGGCCGGTGTGGCAAGCCACATCGATGCCGTGGCGGCGCTTGGGCAGGTACCCATCGATTTTACCGAGGTAGGAGCCGACGCGCTCTCGGTGTCGGCACACAAGATCGGCGGGCCGGTGGGCGTCGGCGCTCTGCTGCTTGCCAGGCACGTCACGATCGAATCGCTCGTGCACGGTGGCAGCCAGCAGCGGGCCAGATCTGGCACGCAGAATGTCGCCGGGGCGGTCGCCTTCGCGGCAGCGTTGGATCACGCCTACGGAGCATCAGACGAAGCTTTCAGTGCGAAGGCCAATCGCTTGCGGGCACTTCGCGATTACCTGATTGCGGGGGTGCAGCGCGCGGTGCCAGAGGCGGTGCTGCGGGGTGCGCGGCCCGGGGGTGCCGCAGGTGACCCGAGGCTTGCGGGTAACGCACACTTCACATTTCCAGGCTGTCAGGGCGACTCGCTCGTGTTTTTGCTCGACGTCGCTGGAGTGTCGGCCTCTGTCGGGTCGGCCTGCCAAGCCGGGGTGGCCGAGGTGTCGCACGTGCTGCTCGCCATGGGTGTGCCAGAGCACGAGGCCATCGGGTCCTTGCGCTTCACGCTCTCGTCCGAAACGAGCGAGGCTGAAATCGACGCGCTCATCGCGGCACTACCGAACGCAGTTTTCCGTGCCAGAGCCGCGGGGCTGGCGTAGACTGCTCTGATGAAGATTTTGGCTGCGATGAGTGGGGGCGTCGACAGTGCGGTAGCTGCTGCGCGCGCTGTTGAGGCCGGCCACGAGGTGGTTGGCGTGCATCTTGCGCTGAGCCGCATGCCGGGTACCCTGCGCACAGGGTCGCGCGGCTGCTGCACGATTGAAGACTCGATGGACGCGCGTCGCGTGGCCGGATTGCTCGAGATTCCGTTCTATGTGTGGGATTTCAGTGAGCGTTTCAAAGAAGACGTGGTCGACGACTTCATTGCCGAGTACGCCGCGGGGCGCACTCCCAACCCCTGCCTGCGCTGCAACGAGAAGATTAAGTTTGCGGCGTTGCTCGACAAGGCGATCGCGCTGGGTTTCGACGCGGTTGCTACCGGTCACTACGCTACGGTGATCGACGGCCCGAACGGGCGCGAGCTGCATCGCGCGAGCGCCTGGGCAAAAGACCAGTCGTACGTGCTCGGAGTGCTGACTGCCGAGCAGCTGGCGCACTGCTACTTTCCGCTCGGCGACACCCCGTCGAAAGATCTGATTCGTGCCGAGGCCGCAGAACGCGGCATTCAGGTGGCGCGGAAGCCCGATAGCCACGACATCTGCTTCATTCCAGACGGCGACACGCGTGGTTGGCTTGACGAGCGCCTCGATCGGGTGCCGGGCGAGATCGTTGACGAGTCTGGTGCGGTGCTCGGTGAGCACGACGGTGCACTCGGCTACACGGTTGGGCAGCGGCGTGGGCTTGCGATTGGGCGCCCTGCCGATGACGGCAAGCCGCGATATGTGCTGTCGATTCGACCAGTGTCGAACCAGGTTGTCGTTGGCCCCAAGGAACAGCTCGCGATCTCTCGCATCGCCGGTGGTCGATACAGCCTCACCGGTGAGCCCGGGTTCGATCTGGCTGATCCCTTTGCGTGTGAGGTGCAGATTCGGGCGCATGCCGACCCTGTGCCGGCGATCGCTTCGCTTCGCGAAATTTTTGACGAGGATCGCACCGAACAGCACCGGGCTGGCGCCACGCACGAGATCGTGGTCGATATTGATCTGGAGCATGCGGAGCCGCTGATCGGCGTCGCGCCGGGGCAGAGCGCGGTGCTCTATGTGGGCACCCGGGTGCTTGGCCAGTTCACCATCGACCGCGCGATTTCGGCTGGTGAGTTTGACCCTGCCGAGTGTCAGAGGGTCACCCTAGAATCGATGGTGTGAACGAGAACCAGGCTGCCCCCACCGAACTCGCAGTACCCACTGATTTCGAGTCAGCTCGAGAAGAGGCGCTGCGCCTCGCGACAGACATCGAGCGTTTTCGCACCACGTACTACTCGGAGGGTGTAAGTCTCGTTTCAGACGCCGAGTACGATGCGATTTTTCGGGCGCTTGAGGCGATCGAGCGCGCGTACCCCGAGCTCGGCGGGCAAGACAGCCCGACGCGCGAAGTGGGTGCCGCAGTCGTCTCGGTCGGGTTTCCAGAGCACGAGCACGCCGAGCGAATGCTCAGCCTCGACAACGTGTTCAGCCTGGAAGAATTGCGCGAGTGGATGCAGAAGGCTGAAAGCTCTGCAGGCCGCAGCGTGCGTTGGCTGAGCGAGCTGAAAATCGACGGCCTTGCCATCAACCTGGCCTATCGAGACGGTGTGCTCGAGACCGCCACGACTCGCGGCAATGGCTACGTTGGCGAAGACATCACCGAGAATATTGACTTCATCCCGGCGATTCCGCGGGTGCTTTCGGTGGGTGCTGATGGTGCCGCGATGCCGGAGTTTTTTGAGGCGCGGGGCGAAGTGTTTCTGAGCAGCGCTGACTTTGAAGCGCTGAACGAACGTCAGCATGAATTGCAGGCTGATTCGGCTGCTGAGCAGATCTCGCGGGGAGCCTCGCCCGAAGACGTAAAGGTGCGATACCCCGAGTTCGCGAACGCGCGCAACACGGCGGCAGGCAGCCTGCGACAGCGCGCTGACAAGAAGACCCCGTTCGAGCTTGACCTCATGCGCGACAGGCTTGGGCGGCTCTCGCTCTACGTGCACGGAATCGGCGCCTGGCAGCACCCGGCGTTTGAGAATCAGAGCGACGCGTACCGCCTACTCGGCGAGTGGGGGCTGCCAGTCTCGCCGCACTTCGCCGTGTTCGAGAGTGCAGACGAGGTGCTTGGCTTTGTCGAACGCAGCGGCGCAAACCGTCACGGCTTCGAACACGAGATCGACGGCATCGTCGTCAAGATCGACGAGCTTGAGTTGCACGCCGAACTGGGGGAGACGAGTCGGGCCCCGCGTTGGGCCATCGCCTACAAATACCCGCCGGAAGAGGTCTATACGACGCTGCTCGATATTCGGGTGGGGGTGGGCCGCACCGGGCGTGCGACTCCTTACGCGGTGATGGCGCCGGTAAAGGTTGCCGGGTCGACGGTCAGCCAGGCAACGCTGCACAACCAAGAGGTGGTTCAAGCGAAGGGTGTGCTCATCGGCGACACCGTCGTACTGCGCAAAGCGGGCGACGTGATTCCAGAGATTCTTGGGGCGGTGATTGAGCGTCGCGACGGCACCCAGCGCGAATGGGTCATGCCGCGTGAGTGCCCCGAGTGCGGCGCGGAGCTGCGCCCGATGAAAGAGGGCGATATTGACCTGCGCTGCCCGAACGCGAGAGCCTGCCCAGCACAGGTTCGCGGCCGTGTCGAGCACATCGGCTCGCGCGGCGGCCTCGATATCGAGGTGCTCGGCGAGATCACTGCGGCCGCGCTCACACAGCCGCTCGTGCCAGCCCAGCCGCCGCTCGAAACCGAGGCCGGATTGTTCGACCTCACGCTTGAACAGCTCGTGCCCATCGAGGTTGTCGTGCGCGATAGCGAGACGGGCGAACCGGTGCTTGACGAGAAAACCGGTGAGCTACGGTTGCGCAAGCCGTTTCAAAAGATCGACAGGGTGTACCCACCCGGGTGGGAAGACAAAACAGCTGCTGAACGGCGCGCGGCGAAGGTGACCAAGAACCACGAGCTGATCCTGCCCTCGAAAGACGCAGACACGCTGCTTGCCGAGCTCGAGAAAGCGAAGACCAAGCCGCTCTGGCGTCTGCTTGTTTCGCTCAATATTCGCCACGTTGGGCCGGTTGCAGCGCGCGCGCTTGCCGACTGGTTCGGCTCGCTCGATGCGATTCGCGCAGCGACCCCCGAAGACCTCGCTGCGGTCGAGGGTGTGGGGCCGACGATCGCAACTTCGCTGAGCGAGTGGTTTGAGGTTGAGTGGCACCGTGAAATCGTTGAGCGCTGGGCTGAAGCCGGTGTGCAGTGGGCAACTCCCGGGCACGCCGGGCCCGGGGCCGCTGTGGTCGAGGGGGGAGTGCTCGCGGGTCTCACCGTTGTGGCAACAGGCACGCTCGACGGCTTTACCCGAGACGGCGCGAAAGAGGCGATCATCGCGGCCGGCGGCAAAGCAGCGTCGAGTGTCTCTAAGAAAACCGACTACGTCGCCGCTGGCCCGGGTGCCGGTTCGAAGCTCACAAAGGCAGAGGAACTCGGCGTTCCAGTGCTCGACGCCGAACAGTTTGCGGTGCTCGTGAGCGAGGGCCCGGCGGCGCTGTCGCTCTAACAGAAGAAGACCAGGCCAAGTGCGGGTGCGAAGCACTTGCTTTCCACAGGGCAGGGATTTTTGGGTTCTCAACAGATTTCGCCGAATGGCGATTGTGGGTCTCACAGAGACCTTAGGCTGTGCGGAAGTGCCGCGGATCTTCCGGGTCAAACACAAGCGAATGAAGGAGTGTTGAAGCATGAGCGAGTCGCCGACACTGACGAGATCTGCCTGGGCAACTGGCACCCCGCTGCTCACCGACTACTACGACAGCGAGTGGGGCATGCCCGTCTTTGATGAGCAGGGGGTCTTCGAGCGACTGAGCCTCGAAGCCTTTCAGTCGGGGCTGTCATGGCTCACGATTCTGCGCAAACGCGAGGCGTTTCGCGAGGCGTTCAGCGGGTTCGACATCGAGCGGGTCGCCGCCTTCGACGAGTCAGACGTCGAGCGATTGCTGGCCGATGAGGGCATTATTCGCAACCGCGCCAAGATCACCGCAACCATCGCGAACGCTCGCGCGATCCTCGAATTGCACGAGACCGGCGTGACCGTTTCAAATCTTGTCTGGTCGTTCATGCCCGAGCGTTCGCCCGAGCCGACAGACGATAGTGAGGTGCCGGCTACTTCGCCTGAATCGGTGCAATTGGCCAAGGCACTCAAGGGGCTGGGCTTTCGTTTTGTGGGGCCCACAACGGCCTACGCGCTCATGACCGCCATTGGCATCGCAGATGTGCATCTCATGACGAGCCACCGTCGCGGTTGCTCGGGGCTCTGGCATCTCGACGGCACACGCACAGTAGAGGGGCAGCGGGTCTCCCAGCGCGCCCGCGAGGCGGCGACCGTGATCCTTGCCCCGATAGGATAGATAGGTTCATCCGATCACTCTTGATGGAGCAGCATGTCTGAAACCAGTGGAGCGAACGGCGAGATCACGGCGCAGACCGTAGAGCATCTCGCCGATCTGGCTCGCATCGCCCTCACCCCAGAAGAAGTCTCGACGCTGAGCCGTGAGCTCGACTCGATTCTGCACAACATCGCGAAGGTGAGCGAGGTGGCGAGCGCTGATGTGCCTGCGACCAGCCACCCGTTGCCGATCAACAACGTCACTCGGCCTGACGAGATTGCCGACGTGCTGACGCTCGAGCAGGCGCTCGCAAACGCGCCCGAGGCTGCCGACGGCATGTTCCGCGTGTCTTCGATTCTGGGAGAGGAGCAGTAATGGCGAACAACAGCGAACTGACCAGACTGACCGCCGCCGAACTGGCGGCTGCGCTCACTGCGGGTGAAGTGTCGGCGGTTGACGCCGCGCAGGCACAGCTTGATCGCATCGCAGAGGTTGACGGCGAACTGCACGCGTTTCTCGCGACTGACGCTGAGGCCTCACTCGCCGCTGCGCGCAGCATCGACGAGCGTCGCGCCGCGGGCGAGTCGCTCGGTGCGCTCGCTGGCGTGCCCCTCGCGATCAAGGACGTGCTCGTCACGACCGATATGCCTTCGACCTCGGGTTCGAAGATTCTCGAGGGCTACCGCTCGCCCTTCGATGCAACCGCGGTTGCGAAGGCGCGAGCTGCGGGCCTCGTAAACATCGGCAAGACCAACATGGATGAGTTCGCGATGGGCTCGTCTACTGAGAACTCGGCATACGGGCCAACCCTGAACCCGTGGGCACTCGACCGCGTGCCCGGCGGCTCTGGCGGTGGTTCTGCGACCGCTGTAGCCGCGTTCGAGGCGCCGCTGGCGCTCGGCAGCGACACTGGCGGCTCGATTCGCCAGCCCGCGGCACTCACCGGCACCGTCGGCGCAAAGCCGACCTACGGTGGCGTGAGCCGCTACGGTGCGATCGCGCTTGCCTCTTCGCTCGACCAGATTGGCCCCGTGGCACGCACCGTGCTCGACACGGCGCTGATGCACGATGTGATCGTCGGGCATGACCCGCACGATTCGACCTCGCTGAAGCACGAGTGGCCGTCGATGGCCGCTGCTGCTCGTGAGGGTGCAGCTGGTGGTTCGCTCAATGGCCTGCGCGTCGGTGTCGTGAAGCAGCTCATGCTCGAGGGCGTGCAGCCCGGTGTGAAGGCTCGCTTCGAAGAGTCGCTTGCGCTGCTCACTGCGCAGGGTGCTGAGATCGTTGAGATTGACGCCCCGCACTTCGAGTACGCGGTTGCCGCCTATTACCTGATTCTGCCCGCAGAGGCATCGAGCAACCTTGCCAAGTATGACTCGGTGCGTTTCGGCCTGCGCGTCACTCCAGACGGCGCCGGTACGGTCGAAAACGTCATGAGCGCGACCCGCGAGGTTGGCTTTGGCGCCGAGGTGAAGCGACGCATCATTCTCGGCACCTACGCGCTCTCGGCCGGATACTACGACGCCTACTATGGCAGCGCGCAGAAGGTGCGCACGCTGATCCAGCGCGACTTCGCTCAGGCATTCGCGCAGGTTGACGTCATCGCCTCGCCGACCGCGCCGACGACTGCGTGGCAGCTCGGTGCACACGGGGGAGACCCGATGCAGGATTACTTGAACGACGCCACGACAATCCCTGCGAATCTCGCGGGTATTCCGGGCCTGAGCCTACCCATCGGCACCGCAGCAGAAGACGGGCTGCCTGTCGGTCTACAGCTGCTGGCTCCGGCCTACGAAGACGCTCGCCTCTACCGCGCGGGCGCGGCTATCGAGCAGCTGGTTACCGAGCGCGATGGATCGCCCTTCTGGGCACAGGCTCCCTCCCTTGTGGGTGGCGCAGCACGAAAGGCGGCGAACTAATGGCCAAGACCAAGCTGATGCCCTTCGAGCAGGCGCTCGAGCTCTTCGAGCCCGTCATCGGTCTCGAAGTGCACGTTGAGCTGAACACCAAGACCAAGATGTTCAGTTCGGCACCCAACGAGTTCGGCAGCGAGCCGAACACCAACCTGACCCCGGTGTGCCTCGGCCTGCCTGGCTCGCTGCCAGTGGTCAACGACCAGGCGGTGCGCTACTCGATCAGCCTTGGCCTGGCCCTCGGCTGCGAGATCGCAGAGGTGTCTGGCTTTGCGCGCAAGAACTACTTCTACCCAGACATGGCGAAGAACTACCAGATCTCGCAGTTCGATGATCCCATCGCACACGACGGTTCGGTCGAGATTGAGCTTGCCTCGGGTCGTGTCGTGCACGTGCCGATCGAGCGCGCTCACATGGAAGAAGACGCGGGCAAGCTGAACCACGTGGGTGGCTCGACCGGTCGCATCCAGGGTGCCGAGTACTCGCTCGTTGATTACAACCGCGCTGGCGTGCCGCTCGTGGAGATCGTGACCCGCCCCATCTTTGGTGGCGAGGCAGACACCCCCGAGATCGCGGCAAGCTACGTCGCGACGATTCGCGAGATGGTGGTGGCGCTCGGTATTTCTGATGCTCGCATGGAGCGCGGCAACCTGCGCTGCGACGCGAACGTGTCACTGCGCCCGCGCGGCAACGAAGACGCCGGCATGAGCGTGCTTGGTATTCGCACCGAGACCAAGAACGTGAACTCGCTTCGTTCGATCGAGCGCGCTGTGCGCTTCGAGATTCAGCGCCAGGCGGCGATTCTCGCCGAGGGCGGCTCAATCACGCAAGAGACGCGTCACTGGCACGAAGACACGGGGGAAACCTCGCCGGGCCGTCCCAAGAGTGACGCCGACGACTACCGCTACTTCCCAGAGCCAGACCTTGCACCGCTCACGCCCTCGCGCGAGCTTGTCGAGGAGCTGCGGGCCGGGCTGCCCGAGCACCCGACGCTGCGCACGAGGCGCTTGCGTGGCGAGTGGGGCTTTAGCGCGCTCGAGTTCCAAGACGTGGTGAACGCGGGCCTGACCGGCGCGATTGAGGCAACCGTCGCGGCGGGCGTCGCACCGCAGAGTGCCCGCAAGTGGTGGACGGGCGAGATCGCCCGCATTGCCAACGAGCGCGAGGCGCAACCGACCGACCTCATCACCCCTGGCCAGATTCACTCGGTGACCTCGCTCATTGAGGCGGGCACACTGAACGACAAGCTTGCACGCCAGGTCATTCAGGGCATCATCGATGGCGAGGGCACCGCCGCAGAGATTGTTGAGGCCCGCGGCCTTGCGATCGTTTCAGACGATGGCCCGCTGATCGAGGCGATCGATGCGGCTCTCGCTGAGCAGCCCGATGTGCTCGAGAAGATTCGCGACGGCAAGGTACAAGCCGCTGGCGCGGTCATCGGCGCGGTCATGAAGGCCATGCGTGGCCAGGCAGACGCGGCTCGCGTGCGCGAACTCGTGCTCGAGCGCGCAGGTCAGTAGCGCAGTCACGCACGGATTTGGGTGGCATCGTTCTTATACCGGTGCCACCCTTTTCGCTACTGCGACCGAGCCTCAGCAACCATCTGGCTAGAGATTCGCGATTGTGCCTCAACTGCGCGGTAGATACGTGATCATGTTGCAAATATCTAGTCAGATGAGTGTGGTGAGTTGCTCGCGCGGCGATGCGGTGCGATGCGCCGCACACCGCCGCGCCGCACGATGCGGTGGTGCGGTGTGCGGCGATTATCCGCCGTCTCGCCCCACGCGCCAGAGCTTTGATGGCCACCAGATGACCCGACCGAGGTCGTACGCGAGGGCAGGAACGAGCAGCGATCGCACGATGAACGTATCGAGCAGCACGCCAAACGCGACGATGAACGAGATCTGTGCGAGAAACAGAATGGGAATCACCGCGAGTGCTGCGAATGTTGCGGCAAGCACGAGACCGGCAGAGGTGATGACCCCGCCGGTGATGGTGAGGCCCCGCAGAATGCCGTCTCTCGTGCCGTGCAGCACGGACTCTTCGCGCACCCGCGTCATGAGGAAAATGTTGTAGTCGATGCCGAGGGCGACGAGAAACACGAATCCGTAGAGTGGCACAGCTGGGTCGGCGCCGGGAAACTGGAACACGCCATTGAAGACCAGAGCCGCGACTCCAAGCGCTGTTCCGAAAGAGAGCACGGTTGTCAGGATCAGCAGGATGGGTGCCAGGATCGAGCGCAGCAACAGCATAAGGATGACGAGGATCACCGCCAGTACGATTGGAATGATCAGATTTCGGTCGTGGATCGAAGCGTCATTTGTGTCGATTGCGGTGGCGGTTGTGCCTCCGACGAGGGATCCCGGCAGCGCGTCATGCAGTGATGCGCGAAGGCCACGTACCGTTGTCTCGGCGTCTTCACTGTCGGCTGCGTCTGTGAGCGTCGCCTGGAGCAACACTTGGCCACTCGCGACGCTGGGATTCGGTGACGGGGTACCTGGAGGGCCGAAGGCTGTGATGCCGCCTGTGGTCACGGCGGCAGTCCCGCTTGCGGCGTCCGAGGAGGCGACGCTGACGCTGTCGATGCCTTTGTCAGCAAGCAGCAGGTCAGCGGCTTCCTGCAGGTGCTTCTCCTTGACGAGCACGTATACGGGGCTGCCAGATCCCGCGGCAAAGTGTTCGCCGAGTGCGATCTGGCCGTCTCTCGCATCAGAGGTTCCGAGCACGAGGTCCGATTGCGCGACGCCGACAGCGTTGAGCTGAGTCATGCCCGCGGCGCCGACTACGAGCAGCAGTGCCGTGACAATCCAGATGGGGCGGTGCTTCGTCTGGATCCAACGTGCAAGTCGTGCCCAGACGCCACGCGTCGCGATTCCGCGCTCGCTCGCGACCACCTCGGGTTCGTACGTGACCCGGCGGGGCCAGAACGCGGCCCGTCCAAAGGCGTAGAGAATGGCCGGGAGTAAGGTGAGCGCAGCGAGCATGGCGAATGCGATGCCGATCGACGCGACCGGACCGAGCGCGCTGTTCGATTTGAGATCGCTCAGTAGCAGGCACATCAGGCCCGCGATCACGGTGCCGCCGGAGGCTAGAATCGGCTCAAAGGATCCCTTGATCGCGGCAAACGTCGCCGACCACTTCTCGGTGTGCACGCGCAGTTGTTCACGGTAGCGGGCCACGTAGAGTAGTGAGTAGTCGGTGGCCGCGCCGATGACGAGGATGAAGAGAATGCCCTGAGTTTGGCCGGAGAGCATGATGAGCCCCCACTTGGCAAGCCACCAGTTGGTGAGCAGGGCGACGGTCAGCGCGAAGAGGCTTGTGGAGAGCACGGCGATCGGCAGGAGCAGCGAGCGGTAGACGACAATGAGGATTAGGAAGACCGCCAGCAGTGCGACGCCGAGCAACAGGCCATCGATGCCGGAGAATGCGGCGACGAGATCGGCGGTGAACCCTGCCGGGCCGGTGACGTAGACCGTGACTCCCTGCGGGGCCACAGCGCGCAACTTATCGCCGAGGTCGGCGACCGTGCCTTTCACGTTCTCAGTGTCGCTGATCGGCACGAACGCTTGAGCCGCTTTTCTGTCTTCCGAAGGGATAAGTGGCGAGAGATCGCTCGCCACCCCCGAAACCTTTTCTGGGAGCGCGGAGACCGCTTCAGATAGCGTTTGCAGTGTCGCGTCGGTGAGTTTCTGTTCGCTGGTGAACACCACCACCGCGGGGATGGCTTCGGAATCGCGGAAGTCGCTGAGTCGCTGCTGTACCTGCGTAGCCTCGGCTGAGGAGGGGAGGTACGCCGTCTGGTCGTTCGACGAGACCTCGCTTACCTTGCCGAAGTACGGGCCGCCGATTCCGGCTCCAGCGAACCAGATGAGGATCAGCATTGCGGGCAACAGCACCCGGAGCCACTTGGGCATGCGGGTCTGCGAGGGAGTGTTCTGGGTGCTCTTCACTTGTGCCTCACTCGACAACATCCATTACATTTAGCTAGACAGGCTAGGAGTAAGCCTAGCATGCATTTTCTATAGCGATAGCATGATCTTTATGGACGAAAACGCGATCAGCTCAGGAGCGGGTGGCAACATTTACCACCTTGATTCGAGCGACCCTCTCGGTGAGCTGGTCGACCGATCGCGACTTGGCGCCGAGGACATTGCTGAGATCAACCGAATCATGACGGCGATGGCTGCACTGCGAGAGGCCGAAGAAAAGCTCTCGGAGGCCTCGCTGCGCTACATGAAGCTCAACCGCACTGATATGCGTGCGCTGCACTTTTTGATCGTTGCAGAGAACCGTGGGCAGATCGTTACCCCCAGCGCGATCGCCGAACACCTCGGTATCTCAACAGCGTCGACCACGAAGCTGCTCGACCGCCTCGAACGGGGGCGTCACATTCAGCGAGACACCCACCCCACTGATCGCAGGGCGTTGCGCATCACCGTGCAATCCGAGACCCGTGCCGCAGCGATGCGCACCGTCGGCAAGCAGCACGCGAAGCGATTCATCGCGAGTATCGACCTGACTTCGAGTGAACGCGCAATCATCGCGAATTTTCTCGAAAACATGGCGAGTCAGCTCGAGGTGCACGAGGAAGAGTGGACCCCTTAGGCGTTGCGCTCGTACTGGCGGGCCTGGTCCTTGACGCCGCTAAACCTGAACGGTGCCGACGTGACACGAGGCGTCTCGTATTCGATTGCGCTTGGTCGCTCAGCTGCGTGCAGCTCGCGGTACGCCTCGATATCGAGCGTCTCGCGCGCATCGAGCGTGGCGTAGAAGCGCGAGGCTGCCTCTGCGTCAAAGTAGCCGGGGCGCACGACGCCCGTGAGAAACTCACTGACGCTGCCCGAGCCGTAGCTGAAGAGCCCGACGCGCTTACCCTCGAGGTCAGCGTCGTGGTGCAGCAGCGCTGCGAGGCCAGCAAACACCGAGGCGGTGTACGAGTTGCCAAGGCGGCGGTTGTAGAGCGTGCCGGTTGCGAGCCCCGTGTCGCGGGCTGCGTCGTCTGCGGAAGTCTCACTGTGAGCAGCAGCCTCACCCGGCAGCTCAAGCCCGAGGTCGACACCTGTGATCGACGCGAGGTGCGCTTGCGCCTTCTTTGCCATCTTGGTGAAGGGCTGGTGGTAGATGATGCGGTCGATCTGGTTGATGCTGGGGCCACCCTGCGACTGCAGGTCCGCCCAGGCACCGCTGAGGGCATCAAGGTAGGCCGACATCGAGAGCTTGCCGTCGACGACCGCGGTGGTCGAGTCGTTGGGGCGCCAGAAGTCATCGACGTCATCGGTGAACAGGCCGGCTGCAGCCTCGATCTCGAGCAGAGCGGGGTTGGCCGAAACCAGCATCGCGACCGCTCCAGCACCCTGTGTAGGCTCGCCGGGACTGTCAAGCTGATAGCGGGCGATATCGCTCGAGATGATGAGCACGCGCTCGTTCGGGTTGCGGGAGACGATGCCGAGAGCGGCCTGCAGGGCAGCTGTGCCGCCGTAGCAGGCCTGCTTCAGCTCAACTACGCGCACCTGGCTGGGAAGGCCCAGCAGGCGCTGCACGGGCACGCCGGCGGCCTTTGACTGGTCGACGCCAGACTCGGTCGCGAACATGACGGTGCGAATGCCCTGGGTACCGTTGCGCTCGATGAGGGGGAGCGCTGCGGCCGCGCCCATCGTCACAATGTCTTCGTCGGGGGCGGGGAAGCTGAACTGGTCTTGGCCGAGCCCGAGGCGGTACTTCGCTGCTTCGGTGCCGTTCGAGTGCGCGAGATCGGCGAGGTCGACGACGTGATGGGTCGTCGTGATCTCCAGATCGTGAATTCCGATCGGGGTGGCAGCAGTCGAAGCACTCATGCGCTCGGCTTCTCCTTTCGCTCCATAAGTATGTGTGTGGCCATCAGTTCGCCCGGGTTTGTCTGCGCAGCGAGCAACGAGAGCTCCCCACACAGCACCGTGGCGGCCATCAGTGCGGCCAGGCGACGGGAATTTTCACCGGGCTCGCGATCATCACGACATCCCAGCTTCTCGAGCGCGTCGTTGACGTGCGCGAGGTGTTTCCCATTACCAACAGTACCAACGATGAGGTGAGGAAGCGTGCAAGAGAAGTACAAACCTTCTTCGCGCTCCTCGGCGTAGGTGATGCCCTGCGAGCCCTCGACGATGTTTGCGGCGTCTTGACCGGTCGAGAGATAGAAGGCGAGCAGCATGTTTGCGTAGTGCGCGTTTGCAGAGCGAAGCGCGCCAGCAATGGTACTGCCGACCAGATTCTTGCGAACCACGAGGTCGGTGATCTCGCGGGCGGTCGAGCGCAACCGACGCTCGACCACCTCATGCGGGATCAGAATCTCGGCGACGACGTTGCGGCCGCGGCCGAGGATGCCGTTGACTGCGGTCGCCTTCTTATCTGAGCAGAAGTTGCCCGAGATCGAGCCGTATTCGAGGCCGATGTTCCACGACAGTATGCGCTCCATCAGCGCCTCAGAGGCGTTGGTCACCATGTTGTGGCCCGATGCATCGCCGGTCTTGTACGCAAAGCGAATAAACAGCAGATTGCCCACGATCTCGGGGTGTGCCTCGATGAGCCTGGCGTGGCGGCTGCCTGCGGCAACCACTTCTGCGAGCTCCTCGAATCGTTCACGCACGATGCTCGCGCCGTGCTGCGCCATAACCGCGCCCTGCGTCACAAACAGCACGGACCGGGTCATGCGCTCGTCTACGACAACAGTGCGAATGCCGCCTTCGATCTCGCGAGAGATTGAGGCGCCGCGGCCAACGGAGGGCCAGAGCGGGGTCTCGTAGGTTGCGAGCGGCACCGAGATCTCGGCGTGGGGCGCGTTCGGAGCGACGGCATCACCGCTCACCCGAAGCGGGCCAACCCAGCGGGTTGGCACCTCGGTGGCGAAGGTTTCTGCGGTGGCGTTCACTGCTTTTGGCTCCTGAGGTCGGTGTGGTCTGGGTGTCGGGCCTCGTCGCGAGGCAGCGTTTCAGCATGATGCGCGCTGGATCGCCTAGCTAACGACGGTGTATCGATGCCCCGCAGTAGACAGTACTCTGCCAGGCCTCCCCGCACGAGTATGTCGGTGTGGGTGAGATCGGCGGGTCGCGCGGCACCGAGCAGTGCGAGGATCGCCGTGGTCTGGGCGAGCCACTGCCTGATGAGTGGCACGAGCGTTTCGGCCCCGCCAGCCCGCACGGTTTCGAGGAAGGTGCCGGCAACGCCGACTGCCTTCGCACCAGCGGCGAGTGCCTTCACCACGTCGTAGGGGTTTCGCACCCCGCCCGAGGCGAGCAGCTGGGGCCCACCCGCGGGGGCATCAAGCAAGCACGCCATGGCTGACTGACCGAAGCCAGACATGATTGAGTAGTCGCCCTGAGCATTCGTGCGCCGCGCGTTCTCGATGCGCAAGAAGTCTGTGCCACCCTTGCCGCTCACGTCTGCAACACGAGCGCCCAAATCACTGAGGCGTTCGAGGGTGCGACGGCTCAACCCGAAGCCGACCTCTTTGACGATGACGGGCACAGGGGAGGCAGCGATCAGTGACTCGAGCGAGCGCTGCCAGCTCGAGAAGTCGCGGCTGCCCTCTGGCATGACCGTTTCTTGCACCGCGTTGATGTGCACCTGCAGCGCGTCTGCCCGCAGCAGTTCGACCGCGCGCACCGCGTCGCTCGCTGGGCGCCCAACCCCGATGTTCGCCATGACAAAACCGTCGGGGTTCTCATCGCGAATCACGGAAAAGCCCCGCTGAATCGCAAAATCATCTGGTGCGTCGAGCGCAATCGATACCGAGCCGCAGGCCATGGGCAGCCCCGTTTCGCGCGCCGCAATGGCGAGCTCTCGGTTGATGATGCCGGTCTGTTCGGTGCCACCGGTCATGCCGTTGACATAGAACGGTGTGGCCCAGCGCCACTCGTCGACCTCGACAGCGAGACTCACATCGTCAGCGTCGATTCCGTCGAGGGCGTGGTGCAAGAACTCAACATCGTCGAAATCGCGTGCAGTTGAGGAGTCGGCGCGCTGCGCACTCGCAAGTTCTACGTGGTCATCTTTTCGTGCCGCGCGTACGGCGGGTAGTTCAACGCTCATCTGCGTCTCCTTCTGCGCCCGGCGAACCTGCGGCTACCTCGAGATTGAGCGGGGTGATGCCCAACTTCTGCCACTCTCGCAGAATACCCTCAATGTCGCTGCCGCGGGGTGCAAGCGCAATGCCGCAGTCACCGCCGCCCGCGCCCGACGACTTCGCGACTGCACCGTGTTGCTCAGCCGAGTCGCACAACGCCGTGAGCATTTCAGTCTCGATGACGGTGCCGCGATCCTCGCCAAATTTCAGCAGCAGAGTTCGGGCCTGACGAATCGCGGTCAACGCGGTTTCGGTGCTGCCTTTGAGCGTCGTGCCTAGGAGCGCGCCGCAGAGTGCGTCGGCGCATGCCCGGCTGGCCGCAAGAAATTCGCTGTCGGCCGCATCGGCACCTGCGGCCGCGCGGCTCACGAGCGCCTCGGTAGATGCGGGGGATCCCGTCCAGCCTACGAGCAGCCTCAGATCGGCCGGGGCTGGCAGCCTGCGCACGTGATAGCCCTGCCAAAGTTCTGACTCGAGGGTCGAGGTGATGCCGTGTGCCTCGCGATGCAAGCGCAGGGCGTCGCGGTCTGGTGAGGTGTAACGCACCCAGCCGCCGAACGTGCTTGCAGCGAGATCACCGCCCGAGGCCTTCGGTGAAATCTCGATCGTGGCGAGCAGCGCGAGCTTGAAGCGTTCGAGTGCGCTCAGCCCAAGCCCGTAGAGCTTATCGAGTGCTTCGATAGTGGCAACGGTGACCGCGGCCGATGAGCCGAGCCCGTATTTGCGCCCGTCTGCCTCGTCGAGTTCGCTCTCGGTTTCGATGCTGAAGAATCGCTCGGGCAGGCCGCGCTCGCGGCGTAGTTCATCGATGGCACGGGTCGCTGCGTGCACGTGATCACTCATCGACTCAGGGTTCGCGGCCGACTGCGCTGGCAACTCGGTGAGCCGCACCCGCAGGTAACGATCGACGGCGACGAGCACCGCGGGCTCGCCGGGCTCGACGACCGCGTACTCGCCGACGATGAAGAGCTTGCCGGGAGCGCGAGTCTCGATCAAGCCGTCGCCTCAGCGGGGGTGGCATCGTCGGGGTCGATGAGCATGGCACCAGCGCCCGCGCCAACCACTCGCACTGAGCCGTACTCGGCAAGCGCTTCGGCGACAGCCTGCGCGTCTTCTGGGCGCGAGATCACGGCGACGTTCGGGCCGGCGTCTGCCGTGGCGTAGGCCTCGACTCCGGCCTCGCGCAGCGCGGCAACGGCATCAAAGACGGCGATGCTCACGGGCGACAGATAACGAATGGGCGGGTCTGCCGACTGAATCAGCGCGTGCATGCGCAGCGCGTGCGTTTCGGTGATGCGGCCGATGCGCGAGAAATCGCGGTCATGGCACGCCTCGAGCATGGCCGCGAGGCTCTGCTCGGTCGAGGGCGCCCACGCGGGGTAGAACGGCGAGGTGAGGGCGGTGCGGCGCATCGCGGTGCGGCTCGACACCGCCTTTTGGCGGGCATCGACCGTGACGATGATCATGCTCATCTCGGGAGCCTCAACGGGCTCTGCAAACGAGGTCCCGTCGCCGTCGCCCGCGTGCCACACGCTGATGCCGTCTACGAGCGAGCGGGCCGCCGAGCCAGAACCGCGTCGGGCAAGTCGGCTCAGTTCTGGGCGGTCGAGATCGAGCCCGTATGCCGCGGCGGCAGATACCGCGAGAGCAGCGAAGCCCGAGGCTGACGACGCGAGCCCTGCGCCGGTCGGCGCCTCGTTGATCGAAGTCACAACGGCAAACTGCGTCGAGCCTGCCATGCTGCGTACAAGATCAAGAAACTTAGTGACGCGACCGAGCGAGTCGCCGCTCTGTGCGACGCCGTTTAGTGAGAACTCATCGGCGGTCAGCTCGGCACGCACCTCGACAGTGGTGGTCGTGGCGAACGCATCTAGGGTCAGCGAGAGGCTACCTGCAACAGGCAACATGAGCGCCTCGTCACGCTTGCCCCAGTACTTGACGAGTGCGATGTTCGGGTATGCGCGGGCGGTTGCCGGGCGCGGTGCGGCCTGCGTGCTCATGCGACGGGCACCGTCGCTGTCCACGTGCGGGTGGCACCCGCGTCACGAAGGATGCTGCCCAACTGCTCTGCGTGCTCTGCCGAGTGAGCGAGCGCAATAATGCAGCCGCCGAGGCCGCCGCCGGTGAGCTTCGCGCCGATAGCGCCAGCTTCAAGAGCCGCCGAGACGAGCGCATCGAGTGCGTCAGAGCTGACACCGATCGCGTGCAGCACCTCGTGGGCGTCGCGCATACGGGCGCCGATTGCGACTCGGTCACCGGTGGCGAGATCATCAATTGCGCCCTCGGCGATTGCGGCAAGTCTTGAGAGCAGCACCTCCATGCCATCGGGGTCTTGCTCTCGCCGCACACGCACAGCCCCAACTGCTTCTGCCGTTGATCCCGCGATGCCAGAATCCGCGAGCACGAAGCTGAGGGGAGCGCCGATGCGTACCGGTGAGACCGCACCAAAGTCAAAACGAATTGCACCATCAGAGGTGACGGCACGCGCGTCGAGACCGCTCGGGTTGCCGTGCGCGACGCGCTCGGCCTGCTGCACGATGTCGTAGAGGCCAGCGGTGGTGAGCTGCACGCCCGCCCAGCTGGTCACGCCACGCGCGATTGCCGCGGCCACGGCCGCGCTCGAACCGAGACCACGTGAGTGGGGGATCGCGCTCAAAATCTGCACGCGCACCGATGCATCGCTCACGCCGCAATAGGCGAGTGCCGCGTGAATGGCGGTTACCACGGGCTGCAGGCGTGCGGGTGCGGCACTCGCGTCGCCTGAGAACAGCTCGCTTTCGATGCGAATGCCCTCGGCGGCAGAATCGACACGCGCCTCAGCCGCGAGCTCGTGAATGGGTACTGCGATAGCCGGCGCTCCGTATACGACGGCGTGCTCGCCGAAGAGAATGGCCTTGGCGTGTGCCGAGCCCTCGAACTGAGGCAGCTGTGAGCTGCGTGACCCGCTCGCCGTGTTCCCGTCGAGGGGAAGGCGGATCGGAAGGGTGCTTGTCATGCGGATCCGTTCGCTCGGCCTGTGTGGTTGGAGGCCGCGAGCTGCCGCGACCTGATGGGCAGCGAGCTGCCCCAAATAGCTTCCAACATTCTAGCCATTCGCCCCATACGATTCTGGGATCACGCTCAGCGCGGCGCGCTGAGCAGTTTGATCGACCGCCCCGTGCGCACCGAGAATAGGGGTATGAGTCAGCGCGCACGAGATACAGCCTCGGTGCTGCACGTCGACATGGACTCGTTCTTTGTCTCTGTCGAGCTGCTCGATAGCCCCGAGTTGTGCGGCCTGCCGACTGCGGTTGCCCACGACACCGTGAGGTCGGTCGTGTCGAGCGCCAGTTACGAGGCGCGCCGCTTCGGCGTACGCTCTGCGATGCCGGTGGCGCGTGCGAAGCAGCTCTGCCCGCAGCTCGTGCTGATCGACCCGCACTTTGAGAAGTACCGGGCTGCGTCGAAGCAGGTGATGCAGATCTTTCACGAGTTCACGCCGCTCGTTGAACCGCTCAGCATCGATGAGGCTTTTCTCGACGTCGCCGGTTCGGTGCGACTGTTTGGCCGCCCCGTTGAAATCGCGAAGCAGTTGCGCGAGCGCATTAGAGAGCGCACGGGCCTGCCGGCCTCTGTAGGGCTTGCGTCGACCAAGCACGTCGCGAAACTTGCCTCGCAGCGCGCGAAGCCCGATGGCTTGCTTGAGATCGCACCAGAGCGCACCCTCGAATTTCTGCACCCGCTGCCGATTGAGGCGATCTGGGGCGTCGGCGGGGCAACCGCGAAGACCCTGCACGGTCGCGCAATTCACACGGTTGGCGACCTCGCGCGTGAGCCACTCGAGAGCCTGCGTCGCATCGTCGGCAACGCCGGTGCACAGAAGCTGCATGAGCTCGCAAACGGGCGCGACGCGCGAGAGGTAGAGACCCAACGTGTCGAGAAGAGCATCGGGCACGAAGAGACCTTTGCGATCGACGAGCGCTCGCGCCAGGTGCTTGAGCGTGAACTGCTGCGCCTCGCCACGCGCACGGGGGAGCGGCTGCGTCAGCACGGCCTCGAAGCGCGCACCGTCGCGATCAAAGTGCGGTACGACGACTTTCAGACAGTGAGCCGCTCACGCACGCTGAACGAGGCCACGAACGCAACGCAGCGTATTTACCAGACGGCGCGCGAGCTGTTCACCTCGCTTGGAGCTGCGAGCGACGGCGGGCCGGTGCAACCCGTGCGGCTCATTGGCGTGCGGGCCGAGCAGCTGCTCGCGGCCGGTAGCGATTCGGCGGCCCTCTGGAGCGAGAACGAAGAGTGGCGAGCACTCGACCAGGCGATCGATGAGGTCAAGGGCAAGTTTGGTCGTGACGGCCTTACCTCAGCCCGCCTGCTTGCGCCGCGCAGAGACGTGGTTGATCCCCGCTCGCTCGAAACCCCATGAGGCGTCGCGGGCGTGCGGGATTCTTACGAAGCCTCGTGCACGAGCAAAATTGAGTCGAGGATCGCGGCCAACCAGTCGTAGACCATCACAGTGCCCCGGGTCTCGTCTTCTGAGAGCAGCCGAGCATGGTCGCTTTCGCGCTCAAGCCCGATGCGGGCGGCAATCGCGAGCCGCAGCGAGGTGAGGGTGCGCACCCACGCGGGCATGGTTCTCGCAGTGACATCGATCTCGACAGGGCTTTCGTCGCTTCCGACGGACTCCGAACCGAGGCCGAGCGCGCTCGTCACCTCGACCGCGTCTTGCAGTTTGCGATTTACGAGCCCCTGCTCGTTCAGGCGCCGAAATGCCGAAGCCTCGTCGGCATCTTCGAACGCGTCAGGAAACAGCCTCGCGAGCGCGGGATCTTCGGGGGTCTGGTCGCTGCCGCCAATCTCGAGGCTCGCAAACAGCGGATCTGGGTCGAGAGCCGTGCTGCTGTGGCTTTGCAGTAGGCCCGTGAGCTGCGTGACGAGCCGGTCGAGCAATTGCGCCTCGTCGTAGTCGAGTCGCAGCCTGAGGCCCCCGTCCGGCAGGGGGAGCAGCCTCACTGCTCGCCCGCCTGCCGAACGGTGGCCCAGAGGCCGTAGCCGTGCATCGCCTCGACGTGCATTTCCATCGCCTCGCGCGAACCCTCGGCCACCACGGCACTGCCGGCCTGGTGTACCCGCATCATCAGCTGCTCAGCGAGCGACTGATCAAAGCCAAAGTGAGTACGAAACACATAGGTGACGTATGACATCAGATTGACCGGGTCATCCCACACCACCGTTTGCCAGGGGCGCTCGGCGAGCAGCTGGTTGCCGGGGCTGACTGCTTCGCCCGTGCGCGGATTCGTGGCCACTAGCCCCACCCCAGTTCGTGAATGCGCTCTTCGGTGAGGCCGTAGAAGTGTGCGATCTCGTGCACCAGGGTGATTCTGATCTCGGCGACCAGCTCTTCTAGGTCTTCGCAGTGTTCGAGCAGGTTCTCTCGGAAGAGAATGATTCGATCTGGCTCTTCGCCGAAACCGTAGGTGTTTCTTTCGGCCAGCGAGAAGCCCTCGTAGACGCCAAGGATATCGCTGCCATCTTCGGGGCGATCTTCAACAAGAAAGATCACATTGTCGAGTTCGCGCAACATGTCGTCGGGCAGCGTGTCGAGGCCCTCGCCGACGAGGATCTCAAAGTCTTTATGTGACACGTTGAGCATGCTTTCACCCTAACAACTGCGGGCGCTTCGCCACAGTGCGAGTGGGTGTGCCGTGCGAGTGTGCGGAGCGCGCCACGCCAGACAGTTCCCGATTGTGCGTTGGTCACAGCTTTGGGATATGATCGTGGGGTTGCCCGGTGAGCTTTTGGCTCGTACAGGCGCAGCATGGTGGGCATAGCTCAGTTGGTAGAGCACCGGCTTGTGGTGCCGGTGGTCGCGGGTTCAAGTCCCGTTGTCCACCCTGAATGAATCGGCCCCGACTTTCGAGTCGGGGCCGATTTCTTTTTCAAGTTGTCTGGTCTCGCGACACTTCGCGATGATTTCTCACTCTCTTTTCTTGTGAAGGCGGGTTTTGCTGTGCCAAGGCCCGGTCATGCCATCATGAGCGTTGAGGCGCTCGCTACGGAGATCAATGAAGATGGAGAGTGCTCAGATGTCCCCGAATCGCGAGAAGAAGATCAGGCGAACGACGCGGTGGTGGTTTGCGGTGGTGATTGCCGCGGTTGCTGTGTTCGTGCCGTCAATCGCCTCGACAGCATATGCCTCCGCCGAGCCTGGGGATAGCGTGTGGATCGGAAGCAAACAGGGCCACGGTGGTACCGGGCTCTTTCCGATCTACCTGCAGACACCGGAGGACCCTGCAAATCCAGGCGAGCCTGACTTCTGGGCTTACTGTATCGAGCACGATGTTTCTGCAAAGACGCATCTCGCGGGCGAGATCGATGACCCATCCGGTTTTCCCGGTGAGAACCATTTCACTGACCCGGTGATCCAAGGAAAGGTGCTCTGGGTGCTGGCGCACAGCTACCCGGCGATGAGTCTTGAGGACTTCCGCGTCGCTGCCAATGTGCCAGGCCTCTCCCGAAACGATGCAATCGAGGCAACCCAGTACGCCATTTGGCGATACACAGATCTCAGCTGGGATGCGAACTGGAACTGGTCGGGCAACGACGACGAGGCAGCAACGGCCGCCGCCTACTGGCATCTGGTGAACGGTGCCAACGCAAGTTCAGGTATGACCCCGAGTGACTTCGAGACTACGGTTTCGATCACGGCGCCCGCGGGTACGCGGCAGGCCGACTCGCTGGTCGGCCCGTTCGTGGTGAACACGAATCAGCCCACCGCGAGTGTGACGGTAGACGCATCACTGAACCTGGTTGATGAGAACGGAAACGCGGTGAATCCCGCTGCGGTAAGCGATGGACAAGAGCTCTATCTCGATCTGCGCGGATCGGATGATCCCGGAACTGCGACGTTGACCGCAATGGTGCGCGGTTCAAGCGCTAGCGGACGCATCGTGACGGTGCCGAATCCTGACCCCGAGGCTGAGCTCGATCATTGGCAGACGCTCGGGCTGATCGCCGCCGCCGGAAAGACCACCTCGGCGCAGACGAGCGTGCGCTGGAGAGGAATCGAGGCGCCCGCGATCGGAACAACGCTGACCGACCTCGCCGATGGGGATCACGCCCTGGCATGGAACGGCGGCACGGTCGTCGACACTGTCGCCTACCAGAACCTCACCCCAGGAATCGAGTACCGACTTGAGGGCGAGCTCATGCGCAAGTCTGACGGTTCGGCAACGGGGATCGTGGGTTCTGCTGTGTTTACACCCTCGTCTCCATCGGGCACGGTCGACGTCACGTTTACTGTTCCGACGGGTTATGCGGGGGAGCACCTCGTCGCGTTCGAGGAGCTGTTCGAAACTGCGCTCGAGGGCGAAGACGCTGTCGCAGTGCACAGAGACATCAACGCCGCCTCGCAAACCGTGCTTGTTGAGAAGGCACCCGTCACGACAACTACCCCGACGAACCCGCAGGCGTCCAACAAACTGGCGAATACCGGCGCTGAACTGAACGGGTTTGCCGCCGCGAGTGCAGCTCTCCTGCTGCTTTCGGGCGCGGTGCTGGTGCTCGCGCGGCGTCGCTTGCACAGCTAGTCACGAACGAGGGGCCACGGCGCGCCAATAAGTTTTGGGAATACATTGCGCATGATCCGAGTTCGGCGCTAGTGTTGAACGTTTCTCCTTTACGAAAGGTGCACCGTGGCTCTTCTCAGACTCACCCTTCACCACGCCAAGCCCTATTGGGCCTGGGTTGTCGGCGTGCTTGTGCTGCAACTGCTTTCGACACTCGCAGCCCTGCGCTTGCCCAACCTGAACGCAGAAATCATCGACAAGGGCATCACTCGCGGCGATATTGATTTCATCTGGCAGACCGGCGGCGTAATGCTGGCGGTATCGCTCGGTCAGCTCGTCGCGGCGGTGCTCGCTGTCTACTGCGGTGCCCGCGTTGCGATGTCGATCGGCCGCGATCTGCGCCGTGAGGTATTTCGCAAGGTCGATTCGCTTTCGACGCTCGAGGCCACCAAGTTTGGTGCTGGCACGCTGATCACGCGCGGCACAAACGACGTGCAGCAGGTGCAGATGCTTGTGCTGATGGCGTTGAACTTTATGGTCTCGGCCCCCATTATGGCTGTCGGCGGAATTATCTACGCGCTGCGAGAAGATGCGGGCATGGCTTGGCTCGTCTGGGCATCGGTCGCGATCCTCGCCGTCATCGTGGGCTTCTTGGTGTGGCTGCTGCTGCCGCTGTTCAGAAATATGCAGGGCCGTGTCGACGAGATCAACGGTGTGCTGCGCGAGCAGATCATGGGCATTCGCGTCGTTCGTGCGTTCGTGCGCGAGCCTTTTGAAGAGGATCGCTACCGCGGCGCGAACGAAAACATCACCCGCATCTCGGTGCAGGTGGGCAATGTCTTCGTGCTGATGTTCCCGGTCATCATGATGGTGCTGCACCTCGCAACTGCGGCCGTGCTGTGGTTCGGTGGTCACCGCGTCGAAGCGGGCGAAGTCGAGATCGGCTCACTCACCGCCTTCTTGCAGTACCTGCTGCAGATTCTGATGGCGGTCATGATGGGTGTCTTCATGGTGATGATGATCCCTCGCGCTGTCGTCTGTGCCGAACGAATTCGCGAGCTGCTCGACACCAAGTCAACGCTCGAGTTCTCCGAGACCGAGCAGGTGGCGACCCCCAGCGAGGGCCGCGTTGAGTTCAACGACGTCACCTTCGGGTTTCCGGGCGCAGAACTGCCCGTGATTAAGAACATGAGCTTTGTTGCAGAGCCCGGTAAGACGACGGCCATTATTGGCTCGACAGGATCGGGCAAGACCACCCTGCTCGGTCTCATGCTGCGCCTCTTCGACCCCCAAGAGGGGAGTGTGACCGTCGACGGTGCCCCTGTCTCGTCGTTGACCCGTGGGCAGCTCGCTGACACTCTTGGACTCGTGCCGCAGCGCCCCTACCTCTTCGGCGGCACCATCGCCTCGAACCTGCGCTTCGGCAACGCCGACGCGAGTGACGAAGAACTCTGGGAAGCACTGCGGGTCGCGCAGGGTGAAGACTTTGTGCGCGAGAAAGAGCAGGGGCTCGAAGAGCCGGTATCTCAGGGCGGTACGAGCGTCTCGGGCGGTCAGCGTCAGCGCCTCTCGATTGCCCGCGCGCTTGTCGCGAAGCCTCGCGTGTATCTTTTCGATGACTCGTTCTCGGCGCTCGACGTTGCGACCGATGCGCGCCTGCGATCTGCACTGCCAGAGGCCACCGCCGGTGCGACCACCATCATTGTCGCGCAGCGTGTGTCTACCATCACCGACGCCGACCAGATTCTGGTACTCGAAGACGGTGAACTCGTCGGCCGTGGCACGCACCACGAGCTACTCGAGAGCAACAGCGTGTACCAAGAGATCGTCAGATCGCAGTTGACCGAGGCGGAGGCAGTCTGATGGCGCGCGAGAAGCGAAACAAGAAGCAGACGGCTAGCGCAGCGGGCGCGGTGACCACCGATACCGCCGAGTTTGAGCTGCCTGACGACTACGTGCCCGACACCGATGACTGGTCGGGCAGCCAGCCAACCCGCAAGGCCAAGGCGTTCTGGCCCTCGGCGAAGCGACTCATCGGCCTGCTCGGCCCCGAGAAGGGCCTGTTCGGCTTCGTGACACTGCTGGTCGTGGCATCGGTGGTGCTCACCGTGATCGCACCAAAGGTGTTGGGCCAAGCGATGGACGTGATCTTCAACGGCATTCTCGGGGCGCAGCTGCCCGCGGGCGTGCCCAAGGAGCAGATCATCGAGGGCCTGCGAGCGCAGGGCGAAACCCAGTTCGCCGACATGCTGCAGGGCGCAGACATCGTGCCAGGCCAGGGGATCGACTTTGAGAAACTCGGCTGGCTGATCCTCGTCGTGCTCGCTCTGTACCTCGTCGCATCATTCTTGATGTGGCTGCAGGGCTACTTGCTGAACGGCCTCGTGATGCGCGTCGTCTACAAGCTGCGCAAAGAGATCGAAGAGAAGATCAACCGGCTGCCGCTGTCGTACTTCGATGGCCGTCAGCGCGGCGATGTGCTCTCGCGCGTGACCAACGACGTCGACAACATTCAGCAGGCGTTGCAGCAGGCGTTCTCACAGCTGGTGCAGTCGGTGCTCACGATTATCGGCATTGGCGCGATGATGTTCTGGGTGTCGTGGCAGCTGGGCCTCATCGCCCTGCTCGCGTTGCCGCTCTCGGGCGTCATCGTCGGTATCGTCGGCGTGCGCGCACAGAAGCTCTTCACCGCCCAGTGGAAGCGAACCGGCGACCTCAATGGTCACATCGAGGAGTCGTTCACCGGTCATGAGCTGATTCGTGTGTTCAACCGCGACGCCGAGATGGTCGAAGAGTTCGACAAGCGCAACGAGGGTCTGTATGACGCCTCGTTCAAGGCTCAGGCGCTCTCGGGTGCCATGATGCCGGCGATGCAGTTCGTGCAGTACCTGACCTATGTGCTGATCGCTGTTGTCGGCGCGCTGAAGGTTACTGCTGGTCAGATGACCCTCGGCGATGTGACCGCGTTCATTCAGTACTCGCGTGAGTTCGCGCAGCCCATCGGTCAGATGGCTGGCATGGCCAACATGCTGCAGTCGGGCGTCGCCTCGGCCGAGCGCACCTTCGAACTGATCGACGCTGAAGAGCAAGAGGCCGAGACCGTGACCGAGCATCTGCCCGAGCGCGCGACAGGTCACGTTGAGTTCGACCACGTCGCATTTAGCTACGACGCTGAAGAGCCTCTGATCAAAGACCTGTCGCTCGAGGTGCTGCCGGGTCAGACCGTTGCGATTGTCGGGCCTACTGGCGCTGGCAAGACCACGCTGGTGAACCTGATCATGCGCTTCTACGAGTTGCAGGGCGGCAAGATTCTGCTCGACGGCGTCGACATCACGCACCTCTCGCGGGCTGAGCTGCGTGGGCACGTTGGCATGGTGCTGCAAGACGCCTTCCTGTTTGAGGGCAGCATTCGCGAGAACATTCGCTACGGTCGCCTCGAGGCAAGCGACGAAGAGATTATCGAGGCGGCGAAGGCCACCATGGTCGATCGCTTCGTGCGTCAGCTGCCTGAGGGCTACGACACTGTCATCGAAGAGAACGCGTCGTCGCTGTCGGCGGGGGAGCGCCAGCTGCTCACGATTGCGCGCGCATTCATCGCGAACCCGTCACTGCTGATTCTCGACGAGGCAACCTCGTCGGTTGACACCCGCACCGAGGTGTTGGTGCAGCAGGCGATGAACGCGTTGCGCGCAGACCGCACCTCGTTTGTTATCGCGCACCGACTCTCGACTATTCGTGACGCCGACACCATTCTGATGATGGAACACGGCGACATTGTTGAGCAGGGTTCGCACGAGCAGCTGATCGCCCAACACGGTGCCTACTACGAGCTGTACCAGTCGCAGTTCAAGGGCGCTGAAGAGGGCGAAGCTCACGTCGAATCAGGCACCGATGCTGCCCCGAGTGGTTCGGAAGGAGCCGCCGAATAGGGTAAGCTCTTAAAGGCCCCTCATGTGGCGCTATCTTCGGAAACTCCCCCAGGCTGGAAACAGAGCAAGGGTACCGGGGCTCTAGCGGGTGCATGAGGGGTCTTTTTCATATGCGCACCGTTTCACCCGGACGAGTCGAAGGCAGGGGTCAAAGATGACAGGCTACGAGAAGCTCGGTCGGCTCGGTCGGGCGAGCTGGGCAACGCTCGGTATTGTCGGCGTGATCGTGGTGGTCGCGCTCGTGCTCGGGGCGGTCAGCGGAATCGTGATTCCGCTCGTCATCGCCGTGATCCTTGCGACCGTGCTCGAGCCGCTCGCAAACTGGTTGAAGGCTCACCGGGTCGCCCCCTCTCTGGCCACCGCAATCTCGCTTCTCGTCGCCGTCGTTGTGTCGGTAGCTACGATCGTGCTTGTCGTTCGCGGATTCTTGCAGCAGCTCCCAGAGATCTCGCGAGAGTTGGCGCGCGGTCGGCGCTCGTTTCTGCAGTGGGGGCGCTCGCTCGATCTCGATACTGCCTGGATTGAGTATGCGCGAGGCGCTATTCAGCAGTACCTGCCCGACCTGAGCCACGGGGTGCTCGGGTTCATTTCGACTACATTTACGGGTGCCATCGGCTTCGCTATTGGCACGTTCTTCGCGGTGTTCTTTCTCTTCTTCGTGCTGCGCGACGGGCACCTCTTTCCGGCGTGGCTCGCCCGCAGCACGCACCTCAACCCCGTGCTCGTGCAAGAGATCGACACTCTGTCGCGCCAGTCGCTTCGTGCCTATTTCAAGGGCACCGCAATCACCGCCCTCATCACCGCGCCTATCTTTATCGTGCCGTTGATCTTGCTTGGGGTGCCGCTCGTGCTCCCGATGTTCATTCTGTACTTTTTTCTTTCGTTTATTCCCTATGTGGGGGCGTGGATCACCGGCGCGTTTGCCGTGCTAATCGCCTTTGGGTCGGGCGGCGCTTCGGCCGCGCTGATCGTATCGATCAGCCTGCTCGTCTCAAACGGCGCGGTGCAGAGCGCGGTGAGTTCGTGGGCACTGGGCTCGTCGCTCAAGATGCACCCCGTAGCGGTGCTGCTGGCGACGATTATCGGTGGCACCGTGGCTGGAATGATCGGCATGATACTTGCGCCACCGCTGGTTGCTGCGGCGCAGAAGTCGGTGCTTGCGGCTCGTGAACTCTCGGCTTCGCAGGAGCCGGTTGACGAGGGTTCTAGTAACACTCAGTAATCTGGGCGCCGTCGGCGAATGTACCCGAGAGAATTACCGGGTGAAGAAACGCCTGATGATCCCCGCCCTGATCGCCGCGACGCTCCTGCTCGCAGGCTGCACGAACTCAGAGACGGCTACGCCTGACGCGGCCAATGCGGCCCCCGCTGCCGAGTTCAGAAGCTGGGCCGAGATCGAAGAGAGCGGTGTGCTGCAGGTCGGCACAATCACCGATTACCCGCCGAACGAAACGAAGACTGCAGACGGAAAGCCCACCGGGTGGGCGGTTGAACTCGTCGGCGAGATTGCAAGCGAGCTTGGGCTCAATGTCGAATACCAGGAGCTGCTTTTTGACAGCATCTTGCCCAGAATCGAGGGCGGGGCAATCGACCTCGGCGTTGGTTCGTTCACTGACACCGTCGAGCGCCAGCAGGTCGTCGACTTCGTGAACTACTACAGTGCTGGCAGTCTCTGGGCTGCGGCTGCGGGCGGCAGCATTGACCCAGACAACGCGTGCGGCTTGACTGTCGCGGTCATGAAAGACGGCACTCAGCACCTTGACGAGCTGCCCACCCGAAGCAAGGAATGTGTCGACGCGGGCAAACCGGCCATCAACATTCTGCCGTTCACGGGCCAACCGGAGGTGACGACCGCTGTCGTGCAGGGTCAGGCTGATGCGTTCTCGGCCGATTCACCGGTGACGATCGAAGCCGTCGACGCGCTCGGCGGTGAGATTGAGATCGTCGGCGAAATGTTCGACACCGCGCCATACGGTTTGCCCGTCGCGAAGGGCAGCGAGCTCGCAGAGCACGTGCGAGCCGCGCTGCAAACCATCATCGACGACGGCCGCTATCTGGAGCTTCTGAAGAAGTACCATTCAGAGTCGGGCGCGATTACCGAGGCGACCATCAACATCGCGGCGGAGTAGGCGCGCGACGAGTCTGTCACGCTACCGGGGGAGCTACTCCGCCGGGTCGGTGAGCCGCGAAGCAATCTTCGCGATGCCCTCGATATCGACTCGGCAGCAGCCGCCGATGAGACATGCCCCGAGCGAGACCCACTCGTCGACATAGCTTTCGAGCGAGCCCGCCACACCAGACCAACTCCGCTCGGTGGCGTTCCAGTGCTCGCCGCTGTTCGGGTAGACCACGAGCGGCAGATCGGTCTCTTCGCGAAAACGCCGCAGGGCTGCGGTCGCGTGCGTAGCCTCGGAGCAATTCACGCCCACGGCAATGATGTTCTCGACGCCCTGCGCGATCCTCGCGGCATTTGCTAGCGACTCACCGCTTCGCAGCGCACCATCGCCAACGGTAAATGAGAGTATCGCCGGAAGCCCGAGGTCTGCCGCCTCGTGGGCGAGCGCCCGTGCCTCGTCAAGGCTTGGAATGGTCTCACAAATCAGAGCGTCAGCACTCGACTGCGCAAGCCGGAGTAGCCGAGCTCGGTGCCAATCCCTGAGGGCGTCGACACCGAAGTTTGGGCCGTAGTCACCCGTGTACTCGCTGCCGTTGCCGAGCGAGGCGCCGTACGGCCCCACCGAGGCGAAGACCCAGGCATTCTGCTGTGTGAGCCCCGCCTCGGCTCTGGCCTGGATCGCAAGCTCAACGCTGAGATCGAGCAGGCGATCCACCTCAGCGGTAGTGATACCCGCCCGCGCGAACCCGTCGTAGCTGACCTGGTACGAGCTGGTGGTTGCGATGCGCGCGCCCGCCTCGAAAAAGTCGAGATGAGCCGCGCGCACCTCCTCCGGGCGCTGCCGCAGCACCTCGGCAGACCAGAGCACGCTCGACACATCGTTACCTCGTGCGTCGAGGCGTGTGCCAAGACCACCGTCAAGCACAATGGGTGCTTCGCGCAAAGCGTCAAAAAACTGACTCATACAATTCAGCCTAGGGCAGCCGAATGCCGGTGGTGTCGGTGCCGCGAAGGCGATCGCGGCGCTGCACGGCGAGACTCACGATGGCGAGCACGAGGCCCGCAGCAGCTAGCGCCAGGCCCGCCACACCGGGCGCGAGGTAGCCGAGCCCAGCGGCGATGACCAACCCGCCGATCCATGCACCGAGCGCGTTGGCGACGTTAAATGCGGCGTGGGTCATGGCGGAGCCCATGAGTTCGGCCTCTCGCGCCATTCGAATGAAGCGGGTCTGCACAGCGGGCGTCAGCGCCGAGAACCAGAACCCAACGATGAACACTGTGACAAACAGGCCGATCGGCGAGGTCGCGAACGACACATAGGTGAGCAGCGAAAGAATGAGCGCCGAGAATGCGGTCAGAATAGCCCGCGGCGTATTGCGATCGGCAGCCCAGCCACCGTAGAAGGTGCCGATGGTCATGCCGACACCGACCACGCTCAGAACCCACGGAATTGCCCCGGCGGGTAGCATCGTCACCCGGGTCACGACCTCGGCGATATACGAGTACACCGCGAAGAAGCCGCCGAAGCCGATTGCCGCAAGCGCGATCATGATCCAGATGCGCACGTTCTTGAACCCGGCCATGCTGCCAAGCGGGCTGAGTTCACGATCGCCAGGCACCCGCGGCAAAAACTTGAGCGACAGCAAGAGCGTCAGCGCGAAGAGCACCGCGACGAGCGCGTATGCCCAGCGCCAGCCGAGCGTCTGGCCGATCCAGGTTGCGACGGGCACGCCGAGAATGTTGGCGATGGGCAGGCCAGACATCGCAATCGCGATACCCTTGCCCTGGTTGCCGGGCCCCATGAGTTTGCCCGCGAGCAGCGCAGATGCCCCAAAGAAGGTGGCGTGCGGCAGGCCCGCAATGAGCCGGGCCGCCGCGAGCGTTTCGAAGGTCGGGGCGAGCGCTGAAGCGATCGACCCTACAATGAACGCCGTGAGCAGCCAGAACGCGAGCGTGGTCTGCGACGCCCGGGCCGCGAGCGCCGTGATGATAGGTGCACCAATAACGACACCGAGCGCGTAGAGGGTGATCACCACACCGGCCTGCGAGATGCCCTGCGCGGGGTTTTCGGCGAAGCCCGGCAGCAGGTCTTCGGCGATGTTTGGCAGCACACCCATTGACGCGAACTCGGTCACGCCGATCGCGAAGCCGCCGAGCGCAAGCGTAAACAGTGCCATGCGGCGTCGAGTGGGGGTGAGATCGTGCACGGGGATTCAGCCTACTCGCTCTTGGGTGGCGGCTTGAGTTCGCTGACGAGCACACCCGCCACGATCAGCGCTGCGCCGCCGAGCGCGAACCACGGCAGTTGATCGCCGGCGACCCAACCAATGAGGCCCGCCCACACGGGCTCTGCCGAGTAAATGATCGTTGCTCGCGTTGCTGAGACGTGTCGTTGCGCCCAGTTCATGGTGAGCTGGATCACCATACTCATGCCGCCGAGGGCCACTGCGGGTACGATCCAGCGCCAATCGGCGGCGGGCACGCTCTCGCCGGTAATCGGCATTGCGAGAAATGCGAAACCGCCGGCGGCGAGCAACTGCACGACGGTGACGCGGCGAAACTCAACGCGCTTACTGGCGAACGCGCTGATCAAGATAACCTCGACGGCGCAGGCGACCGCGGCGGCGACCGTGATCCACTCGCCGAAGCCGAAGCTGAAACCGGCGGCCCCAGGCCCGCCGAGCACGACGAGGCCCGCAAACGCGAGACCCGCGCCGATAAAGCTCATCTTGCCCGGGCGCTTGCGCAAGAACGCCCACTGCATCAGCGGCACGAGGGGCACGTAGAACGCAGTGATAAAGCCCGACATGCTGCTCGAGATCGACTGTAAGCCGATGGTCTGCAGGCCGTAGCCGAGAGCGAGCGACGCGCCGATCGCGAGGCCGGCACCGAGCTCGAGCAGGGTGAGGCCGCGCAGCCACCGCCAGAACACGGCAGCGGCGACGAGGCCCGCGGTGAGAAACCGAACGCCGACAAAGAACATTGGGCCGGCGAAATCCATCGCCGTGTGAATGATTAAGAATGTGCTGCCCCAGAGGGCCGTCACGCCAACGAGCGCGAACTCGTGTTTCGAGAGGCCGAACTTTGCTGCAGCCGCCTCAGATGTGTGCGTCACCGCTCGGGGCTAGGCTGTGCCGTCGATGAACGGGGCGTAGACCTCGCTCATCTCGCCAGCCAACTGCTCGCTCGCCGCCTTGTCTGGGCCGGGCTGCGCGACGAGCACCGCGTTTCTGAAGTAGGCGAGTTCTTGAATTGACTCGGCGATGTCGGCAAGCGCGCGGTGACCGCCGCGCTTGGCTGGCGCGCCGAAGAACGCGGCCGGAAACCAGCGCCGCGACAACTCTTTGATGGTCGACACGTCGATGCTGCGGTAGTGCAGCTTCTCCTCGAGAGTCGGCATGTATTTCGCGATGAAGCGGCGATCCATGCCGATGGTGTTGCCCGCGACGAGGGGGCGGTGACCCGCGGTGATGTGCTGCGCTAGGTAGGCGATCACCTGCCGCTCGGCCTCTTCGACGCTCACGCCCTGCTCGATGCGCGGCAAAAGGCCCGACTTTTCGTGCATGCCGCGCACGAAGCTGTTCATCTGCTCGAGTGCCTCGGCGCCCGGGTTGATGACGAGCTCGAAGCCGGGGTGCAGAGGCTTGAGATCGAAGTCGGTGACGATGACAGCGATCTCGCAGAGGCCGTCGGTGTCGACATCGAGCCCCGTCATTTCGCAGTCGATCCAGACCAGTTGAGCGGCTGGGGTATTCGACATGGGGCTCCTTATCAGGGGTGTTACGGGCCGAATCAGTCTACCGTTTGGCAGGAGTGCCCGCCTGCTCGATGCGCCCAGCCTCGAGCCGCAGCACGCGGTCGCTCATATGTGAGATGACATCTTCATCGTGTGACACGAACAAATAGGCGGTGCCGTGGCGCGCCTGCAGTTCATCAAGCAGATCGAGCACTCGTGCCTGCACCGTGACGTCGAGCGCCGAAACCGGTTCATCGAGCAGCAGCAGTTCGGGTTTTCGGGCAAGGGCTCTAGCGATGGCGAGGCGCTGCCGCTGGCCACCCGAAAGAGTTGCGACAGGCTGCTCGAGCTGCGCCCCGCTGAGGCCAACTTCGTCGGCAAGTGTCGTAGCCAAGCTTCTGCGTGCGCTGCGCGCCGCGCCGGCTGCGCGCAGCGCATCAACGAGAATCTTGCGTCCGGTTGCCGCTCGCGGAAACGAATCAAGCGGGTCCTGCGGCACGAGCGCGATGCG
The DNA here is from genome assembly GCA_020161315.1 of Actinomycetota bacterium. Classification (GTDB taxonomy): domain Bacteria; phylum Actinomycetota; class Actinomycetes; order Actinomycetales; family Microbacteriaceae; genus Leucobacter. Next base: position 47,844 of record JAIUOH010000021.1, read on the forward strand.
CCGACGCATGAGATGCTGTGCGCTTCGATCTGCAGAGGATCGATCTGCTCCGTCGATCAGCACCTCGCCACTGGTCTGCTTGTGCAGGCCGAGCGCGACACGGATCAGGGTGGTCTTACCAGAGCCGCTCTCGCCGACGAGGCCGACGGTCTCGCCCGAGCGCACCTCAAGAGACGCGTCGTGCAGCACGGGTGCTGTCGTCGCGCCTCGCGCGAAACCGGCGCTGATGCTGCGAAGTTCGAGCCTCGCGATCTTGGTCTCGGCAAGCTCGACTGGTGCGACAAGCCGGGCCGACGAACTGCCGAGCAAGCGGGTGCCTCTCGGCTTGCCGCCGGGGGAGGCGGCGATCAGCTCGCGCGTGAACGCGTGCTGCGGCGCATCGAATACCCTGCTCGGGTCTCCCTGCTCAATGATGCGACCGTCACGCATCACAAGCACCCGGTCTGCGAAGCCTTGCACGCTCGTGAGGTCGTGACTAATAAGCAGCGCGCCCGCGCCCGCGTCAACCCTGCGGCGCAGCTCGGCGAGCACGCGCGTGCGATGCCCTGCGTCGAGCGCTGTGGTCGGCTCATCCGCGATGATGAGCTCTGGTTCGGCGATGAGCGCCGAGGCCACGAGTGCGCGCTGGCGCAGCCCACCCGAGAGCTCGTCTGACCTGCGGCGCAGTTGCTGTTTAGGTGACGGCATGCCCGTGGCCGTGAGCGTCTCGACCACGCGCGCTCGGCGCTCGGCACCGCTCGGCACGATGCGATGCAGCCTCAGTGCGTCGCCAACCTCGTGTTCGATGCGGCGCAATGGGTCGAGGCCACCAAGCGCATCCTGCGGCACGAGCGCGGCAGCGCGGCCGCGAAGCTCGGTCCATGAGTGATGGCCGTTTGGGGGTGCCACGCTGTCGCCGAAGAACACGGTGCCAGCTACCGACGCAGTTTCGGGCAGCAGTCCCAGCAGCGCACGCGCAGTGAGCGACTTGCCCGAACCGCTTTCGCCGACGAGTACCACACACTCGCCGGCATGCACTTCGAGCGAGACGCCGTCGACCGCAGCTTGCGCATGCCCTGCGAAAGTAACGCGCAGCTGCTCGATACGGGCGAGGGGGGTCTGCGTTTGTACCTGGGTCACCGTGACTGCCCCCTTCTCTCGAGCGCTCTGCCGAGTACAGTGCAGGCGATGCCCACGGCGAGAATCGCGAGGCCGGGAAAGAAGGTGAGCCACCAGGCTTTCGTGAGATAGGGCCGGCCAGCATTTAGCATCGCGCCCCACTCAGGGGCGGGGGGCGGGGTGCCGAGCCCGAGAAAACCGAGTGCCGCCGCGAGAATCACAGCGTGGCCGATGCCGAGGGTTGCGAGCACGAGCACGGGTCGCAGCGTCTCGGGCAGCACGAGCGTGCTCCACACGCGCAGCGAGCTATCGCCCTGCAGTCGTGCGGACTCGACCGATCCTGCTCCAAGCATCTGGCGCACCCCGCCGCGCACCATACGTGCGTAGCCGGGGGCGGTCGAGATTGCGACCGCGATGACCACCGAGGCAACGCCGGGCCCCCGTACCGAGATGAGTAGCAGCGCAAGCAGCAGTCCGGGGAAGGCGAAGAGCGCCTCAATGAGGCGATCGCCGACGTAGCGCAGTGGGCCGAGTGCACGACCGCGGCTGCCACCCGCGACTGAACCGAGTAGCAGGCCGCCCGCGAGACCCGCAAGCGTTGCGATGACACCGATGGTGAGCGAGTCGCGTGCGCCGAAGATCACCCGGCTCAGCACGTCACGCCCTGAATCATCGGTGCCGAACGGATGGGCGAGCGATGGGGGAGCGAAAGCCCCCCGCGGGTCGATCTCGAGCGGCGCATGCGGGGCGAGCAGACCCGGAAAAAGTGCGCAGAGCGCGAGCAGCGCGAGGCATGCGAGGGCGACCCAGCCCGCAACGTCGAGGCGCCTAGCCATTTGCCACCGCCTGCTGTAGTTTCGCCTCGGTGCGCGGATCAACCTTGGCGATCGTCAGGTCTGTGATCAGCGTCACGACCACGTAGGCGAGAGCCGCGAGCAGCACCACGCCGAGCACGACGGGAATATCGCGCACCGTGACCGCGCTCACGAGTGTGCGACCGAGCCCCGGACGCGCGAAGATCACCTCGATCACGGCAGCACCACCGAGCAATGAGCCGAGCGCCCACGCGGTCATATTGAGACCTGGCACGAGGCCGTGGCGAATAATGTGGCGCAGTCGCACGCCGGCCTCAGTTTCGCCGCGCGCGCGTGCGCTCTCAATGAACGGTGCGCTGCGGGCATTCTCGACGCCCGCGCGGCACACCTGGGCGATGAAGCCAGAGGTCGGAATGGCAAGGGCGAGCGCTGGTAGAACGATGCCGGCGAATTCACCGGTGCTCACCGCTGGCAGCCAGCCGAGCACGCCGGTAAACAGCAGCACGAGCAAGCTCGCCAGCCAGAAGTTAGGCATCGCCGCTGCGACCAGGTCGAGCGCTGAGGTGACCGCGCGAGCTGCGCGTGAGCTACCGCTCGCGATAAACACGCTGGTGAGCGCGATCACCCAGGCGATCGCGAGCGACAGCGCCGCGAGAGCCAGGGTGGGTCCGATGGCGTGCTGCAACACCTCTGCTACAGGGATCCTCTGCGAATATGACACACCAAGATCGCCGCGCACGAGCCGCCACAGAAAGTCGAAATACTGCACAATGATTGGGCGATCAAGGCCAAACTCTGCGCGCGCGGCTTCGAGCGCTGCCGCACTCGCCTGGCTGCCAGGGCCGCCAACCGCTGCCTCTGCCGGGTCACCCGGAATCAGTTGAAGCGCGCCAAAGGCCAGTGTCGCGACGATGAGCATCACCGCCGCGGCACCGGCCAATCGTGACAGCGCTGTGACCAGGGTGCCAGCGCGAAGCCGACTCAACCCGCGGTAACCTGCCCGAGCCACGGGGTGCTCACGGTCGGCAGAGCGCTAAAGTGCTGCAGGTCTGCGCGGTATAGGAAGTGGTTCTGCTGGTCGTAGATTGGCAAAATAATCTGCTCATCGGCAATGAGCTGCTGGGCAGTCTTTGTCGCAGTCGCACGGGCATCGGCGTCTTGGTCGCTGCCGATCTGATCGAGCAGCGCGTCGAGCTCGGGGTTCTTGATCATCGCGTGGTTCGCAAAGTAGCCGCTGGGGGCCGGCACCGTGGCATCGCTGTGGTACAAGAAACGCAGCACGTCGGGGCCGATCTTTGTGTATGGGGCACTCACCAGCTCGTACTCGTGTGCTCCGAGCGCTGCGTACCAACCGCCGAGGTCAAGCAGCGTGATCTGCACATCGAAACCGACCTCGCGTGTCGATGCCTGAATCTGCTCGAAGAGCGCCTGCTCGGTCTGAGTCGACTGCGCACCCGTTACCGGAAAGCGCACGGTGAGGGTCTTGCCGTCTTTTACGCGGACCCCGTCGGCGTTCTTTTCACCCCAGCCGGCCTCATCGAGCAGCTTGTTTGCGCGCTCGGGGTCAGCCTTGTATGCATCGGGCGACTGCAGGCCGAGCGGCTCGACGCTCGAGAGGGCGCTGTATGAACGCTTGGCCGTGCCCTCGAAAAGGGTCTCAATGCCGGGATTGACGTCCGCCGAAGCGATGAACGCCTTACGCACGAGCTTGTCATCGAACGGAGCCTGCGCGGTGTTGAGCTCGAGTCGGTTGCTTGCGCCGGGGCGCGGCGCATCGAGGTGAGCGAGGGTGTCGTCGCCCTCGGCGGTGGTGATCTGTTCGGGCAGTGGGTTATCGATGACGTCGACTTCGCCGCTCTGCAGCGACGCAAAGCGCGCGGTCGCGTCGGGAATGAACCGCCAGACGAGCTGTTTTGGTGCGTCGGTGGCGGCTACCTCGAAACCGGTGGGGGGCGTCGCGTAGTCAGGGTTGCGGTCGAGCACAATGCGATCCTGCTTCGTCCACTCACCCACCACAAACGGGCCCGAGCCGATGGGTGCGAGGCAGTTGGCTTCTGCTCCGCGCTCGATGCCTGCGGGCGACTGAATCGCGACCCACGGTTGTGCGAGCGACTCGAGCAGGGCAGCGTCGGGGCGCGTCAGATGGAAACGAACGACATCGGGACTGACAACCTCGACCTCTGCGATCTGCTGCACTGCGAGGTAGCCGGTCGATGAGCCGGTCTCGGGGTCTTGCAGGTGTTCGATGTTTGCCTTGACCGCTGCGGCGTCGACGGGAGTGCCGTCGCTGAACTTGGCCTTCGGGTTCAGCGTGAAGTCCCAGCTCAGGCCGTCGTCGCTGGCCTTCCACTCTGTAGCGAGCCACGGCACAATGTTGCCGTCTTTGTCGAGCGAGACGAGCGACTCGAGCACCTGGGTGGCCAGCAGCGCCTGCGGGTAGTTGCCGCCAACGTGGGGGTCGAGGCAGTCTGGCTCGGCATCGCCGGTCGCGTACACGAGAGTGTCGCGAGGGCCGCCCCCGGTAGCGCCCGGGGCGGTGCTACATGCCGCGAGGGGCAATACTAGGGTGGCGAGGATCGCGCCTGCGATCTTGAACTTTTTGGTGCTGGTTTCACTCACGGGCACTAACTCTATAATATTAGACGCAGTCTAATAATTGAGTCATGCGCATTGTTACACAGGGAGCAAGAGTGGCGACATCGGCAGGTAGGCCAAAACGAGCCTCGCGAGAGCTACTGCAGGAGGCAGCCTTCGAACTCTTCCAGCATCGCGGGTACCGAAACACCTCGGTTGAGCAGATTGCCCGCACTGCCGGGTTTAGTCGTGCAACGTTCTTCAACACCTTCTCGTCGAAGGCAGAGTTGTTCTGGCTTGAGACCGATGCGCTGGTGGTGGCGCTGAAGAAATACCTCGAAGAAGAACTGGCCGATCCCACTCCACGGAATCTGCGCGACGCGCTGCTCGGCTTCGCTGCGGGCTTTGAGAGCCACCGCATTCCGTGGGCGCTGCAAAACTATCGTCTGCTCGAAGCAGCTGAAGATCTCATCGCGAGCGGAGCGAGCCGCGCGCTCGAACTCAACCGCGTGTTCGTGCGCTACCTGCAGCACACCGAACAGTGCGATGAGGTGGTGCTGCACGCACGCGCCGCCGCGACCACCGCGATGCTCGTGAGCGCTCTGCTCGGCTGGATCGACGCGGGTGTTGGTCGCGGCGCCTTCGGTGAGCACCTTGGCCGAGCGCTAATACACTAGCTCTCATGGCAATTCTTCCTATCGCGATCTGCGGCGAGCCCGTGCTGCACAACCCAGCTGAGCCCGTCACCGAGTTTGACGATGCTTTGCGCTCCCTGGTCGACGATATGTTCGAGACCTGCGAGGCGGCCCCCGGCGTGGGTCTTGCGGCGCCTCAGGTGGGTGTGGGCAAGCGCATCTTCGTGTGGATGTACGACGATCAAGACGAGGCTCCCGAGCGCGGTGTGGCGATCAACCCTGAGCTGTGGCTGTCGCCGCCCGAGCCGGGTCTGCCAGGTGAAGACGAGATCGAGGGCTGCCTGTCGTTTCCGGGTGAACGCTTCGCGCTGCGCCGCTCAGAGCGCGCGCTGCTTCGCGCACAAGACATCAATGGCGAGCCGTTTGAGATTGAGGCGAGCGGCTGGTTCGCGCGCATCATGCAGCATGAGTTCGACCACCTGCTCGGTCTGCTTTACGTCGATCGCCTCGTGCACCCAGAGAGCCGAGGCGCGCAGAAAGCGGAGCGCAAGAACGGTTGGGGGAAGCCCGGCCTGAGCTGGATGCCGGGCGTCGACGATCTCGAGGGGTAGCGTCCGGGGTTCGCGCTAGGCAGGGGTGCGGGAGTCGCGGCTGAGCGACCACACACCTGCCGCCGCCGCGAGCAGCACCGCGGTGAGCGCGAAAGCCGGGCCGAAGCCTGCGGCGTCAACGACCAGGCCTGCGATCGCTGGGCCGAGCACGCCGCCGAGATCACTCGACATCGAGTAGGCCGCGACGGGGCCGCCGCCTCGCCGCTTCGCGAGCACATCGGCGAGCACCGCCTGCTGGCCGGGGTTCGCAAGTGCCGACCCCGCGCCCGCAACGAGCATGATCGCCGCGAGCGCCCAGAGCGATGGCGCAAAACCCATGGCGGCATAGCTCGTGGCGAGTATCGCAAGGCCGAGAATAAGCATCGGCTTACGGCCGACGGTATCGGTCCAGCGGCCCGAGGGGAAGATAAAAGCGGCGTTGCCAGCGGCATAGGCTGCGAGGATCCACGCGGCCATCGTGGCGTCGCCCCCGAAGGTGACCGCGACCAGCAGTGGTATGAGCGAGACCCGCACCCCAAACGATGCCCAACCAAAGGTAAACACCGAAAACAGCAGCGCGCGAAACTGGGGTACGCGAAGGGCCCTCTTTAGCGTGAGCTCGGTTTCAGCACCGTTTGCGGGATCGCCTGCCCCCGCGGGGCTGGGTGCGCTTGCGGCTTGCGATCCTCGTAGCGCAAACGCCACGATCGCAGCCGCGACCAGCAGCGTAAAGAAGTAGAAGACAAACGGGGCTCGCAGGCCGAACACCGCCACGATGCCACCGAGCACCGGGCCGAAGAGGCCGCCCAGTAAGAAGCCTGCGGCGTTGAGGCTCGCAACCCTGCCACGCGATTCGACCGGGCTCACTTTTGCGAGCAGTGCCGTAGCTGCAACGGTGAACAGGGTCGAACCGATGCCACCCGCACCGCGCAAGATGACGAACTGAGGGTAGTTCGCGGCGAGCGCCGCAGCACCGGTCGATACCGCGACGATCAGAATGCCTATGGTGTAGGTGCGGCGCTCGCCCATGCGGGCAACCGCCCAGCCAGCGAGCGGGGCCGAGACGAGGCGCATGAGCGCGAAGGCGCTGACAATTGCCGATGCCGCAAAGTTCGAGACGCCAAACTCGAGGGCGAACTGGGGAATTGCGGGGGCGACGACGCCATAGCCGAGCGCGACCGCGAAACCGCCGGCTACGAGTGCCCAGACTTCGAACGGTAGGGGAGTCTTTGGCGGTTTCGTGGGCTTGGCGGGTTTCGTCACTCATCGAGTCTATGGGCTGGTGCGTGGGCGACGGCGTGCTCGTGCTGGTGGCCTCGCGCGGCGGCTAAGCTGCACTGTATGAATTCGGCAGCGCGATCCTCACCATGGAAAGAGGGATCATGACGACCACGCCCAAGTACAGTTCGACCTTCATCTTTGAAACAAAGGATCTCACTGACGAGTTTCACCGCATCGATAGCGAGATCGCGACCCGCGCGCGCCAGATCCCGGGGTTTCTTGGCGAGGAGGCATGGCACAACGAAGGCACAGGCCTGCATGCCGAGGTCTACTATTGGGCCGACATGGACGCGCTCAGGCAACTTGTCGGAATGGATACGCACCGCATTGCGAAGGCGCGCTCGGGCGAGTGGCTAGGCGAGTATCGAGTGGTGATCTCCGAGGTGCAATCGGTGTACGGAAACCCGGTGCTCGGGCTAGAACACAGACCATGACGCTGTTCTCGCTCGAACCCGAACCGCGGGTGCCGATTAGCCCGGGCCCAGACGCGATGCACGTGCCGGGCTGGCTCACGCTCGAGCAGCAAAAGTGGATCGTCGAGCAGTTTCGAGAGTGGACGCGCGGGCCCGTGCCGATTCGCGCCGCAAAAGTGCGCGGGCACGAAATGTCGGTGAAGACAGTCTGCCTTGGCTGGCACTGGCAGCCCTACAAATACACGCGCGAGGCCACCGACGTGAACGGCGCCCGCGTATTACCGGTGCCCGATTGGATGGTGGAGCTTGGGCGGCGCGCACTGCGCGAGGCTGGCTACAGTGAAGAACAAGCCTCGGACTACAAGCCCGACACCGTGCTCGCGAACTTCTATGACGAGAGTGCCCGCATGGGCATGCATCAGGATAAGGACGAGCGATCCAACGCGCCGATTGTTTCGCTCTCAATAGGCGACTCGTGCACCTTTCGATTCGGAAACACCGAGAATCGAAACAAGCCGTACACCGACCTTGTGCTCGAATCAGGTGACCTTTTCGTGTTCGGAGGGGCCTCGCGGCTCGCCTATCACGGGGTGACCCGAGTGCATCCGGGCACGGCTCCCGAGGGCTGCGGGCTTGACCCTGCCGATGGGCAGAGCGCGGGTCGGATCAATATCACCATGCGTATGACCGGGCTGAACGGTTAAGCCCTCTTGAGACCGATTGGTTGCCGGTTTCGAAGACCCGAGCTTCGGCCCGCGAAAGAAGCGGACCAAAGTTCGGGTCTTACATGCGAAGTGCCCCCGGCAGGAATCGAACCTGCGACCAAGAGATTAGAAGGCTCCTGCTCTATCCTCTGAGCTACGGAGGCGCATGTTCCAGCGTATCAGCGACTCCGGGAACAAAATAACTAGGGGTGCGCTCGGCAACGTACTGGATGGGCGCGGAGTTAGTGCTCCGCGCCCTCGACGTCGGTGCCCTTCGGGGTGAGGAAGAATACCAGCACTGCGACCGCGAGCATGAAGAAGCCTCCCGCGTAGCCAGCCGCCTGCAGTGAACGCGCAAACGCGGCACTCGCGCTTTCGATGAGCTCTGGCATGCCCGCCTGTTCACTGATGACGAACGCGGCCCCGAGTGACTCTTTCGCGCCGGTGAGCAGTTCGCTGTCGACGCCCCTCATCGCGGGGTCGACGGCGAGCTGAAAACGGTAGATGAGTGCGGCAATTGATCCGAGGATCGCAACGCCCAGCGTGGCGCCAAACTCGTACGAGGTTTCTTCGAGTGCGCCCGCGTTTCCGGCCTTCTCGACGGGAGAGCCCGCCATGATCATTGCCGAGCCAATTGCGAGGGATCCCGTACCCGCACCGATAAGGCTCGTTGAGACGAGCACCCCCGCGAGATTGAGATCAGACCCCGCAACTCCGAGGTACAGCATGCCGATTGCGGCGAGCCCGAGCCCGCCCGCGAGCACGGCGCGGGCACCGACGAGACGAGCGATTGCCGGGGCCAGCATCGAAGCGACGGCGCCCGCAATCGCGACGGGCATGAGCCTGATGCCGGCCTCGATGGGGGTCGCACCGTCGATGAGCTGCAACCATTGCGCGACGAGCAACAGCGCCGCGACCATCGAGAAGGTCGTGCCAAGCGCAGCGATGATGCCCGCAGAGAACGGCCTGCTGCGGAAGAGCCTCAGGTCGAGCAGTGGAACATCGCTCCGTACGCAACGAATCACGAACCATGTCAGCGCAGCAGTGGCGAACGCAACCGCGATCCACGCTTCGGGCACAGCGAAACTTGCTTCCTTGCCGAATTGTTTGATCGCCCAGACCAGCAAAATCATGCCGACGAACGACAGTGCGGCAGCGAGGGCATCCCACTTGCCCGGGCTCGCAACGCGGGACTCAGGCAAGAAAATCAGGCCCGCAATAATGGCGGCAAGCATCAGTGGTACGTTCACGAGAAACGCCGCGTGCCAAGAGAAGTACTCAAGCAGTAGGCCGCCAACAAGTGGGCCGACCGCGGCGCCAAGACCAGAGACCGCGGCCCAGATGCCGAGTGCGGTTGCGCGTTCCTTGCCGTCGGTGAAGATAACGCGAATGAGCGACAGTGTGTTCGGCATGATCATTGCACCACCGACGCCGAGAAAGCCGCGAATTGCAATGACGGCCTCTGCGCTGTCTGCGAAGAGCACGAGGAGTGATGCGAGCGCGAAGATCGTGTAGCCGAGCATGAGCATGCGCTTGCGGCCCCAGCGATCAGCAATCGCTGACCACGAGACAAGCAAGCCCGCGAGCACGAGCGAGTAGATGTCGATGATCCAAAGCTGCTGCTCAGCGGTTGGTTGCAGCTCGCCCGCGAGCTCGGGCAGTGCGATGTTCAGAATGGTCATGTCCATTGTGATCACCAACAGGCTGGCGGTCAGCACTGCGAGGGCTGCCCAGCGGCGGCCCTTCGAGAGTGCGGTGGTGCGGCCGGTGAGGTTCGCGTTCATGATCTTCCTGAGCTGAGTATGTGATCGAGATTCAATACGGTACAGACGTACCATAACTACAGTACATTTGTACCATATGTAAGATGGTGATGCGATGAACACTGAGCAATATTTCGAGCACGGCGCTCCAAACGGAGCAGTGCCTTCGGGGCGCCATGATCCCGAAGGGCGTCGCCGTCAGATCGTGCGTGCTGCCGCGCAGCTGATTCCTGAGGTGGGTCTGGCGAAGCTTACCCACCGCTTGGTTGCTCAGCGCGCGGGGGTGTCGCTCGGTTCGACCACCCGCTACTTTGCGAACCTCGATGAGTTACGCAAGGCGGGCCTCACTGAGATGTCTGAATTGCTCGAAGAGGATCTCGCCTCCACTCGGGCCAGGCTTGAGGCTGAAGGCGTCACGCCCGAAAGCCTCACCGAAGACATTGCCGAGTTTCTCGCCGAACACGAGCTCGTTCGCATCTCCATCGAACTCATGGTCGCCGCGAATGCCGATCCCGTGTTGCGGCCATTGGCTAATCACTGGGCTGATGGCATCGTGGAGATGCTCACTCCCACGCTTGGGTCGGTGGTGGCGCGCGGTGTCGTGCTCATTATGGATGGTGCGACTATGCATGCGTCGGTGAATGCGCAGCCGCTCTCGAAAACGCTGCTGCGCGAGATTCTGGCGAGAATGCTCTCGGCGCCCCGGATTCTAGTTGGAAGTGCAACACCCGGTCGTGGGGGTGAGTTCCCAGGCTAGCTCGTTGAAGACCTCTGCCGGGGTCGCCCACCCCAGGACCTTCCGGGGGCGGTTATTGATCTCGCTCACGA
>JAIUOH010000071.1 GCA_020161315.1 Actinomycetota bacterium
TCGTGAGCGAGATCAATAACCGCCCCCGGAAGGTCCTGGGGTGGGCGACCCCGGCAGAGGTCTTCAACGAGCTAGCCTGGGAACTCACCCCCACGACCGGGTGTTGCACTTCCAACTAGAATCCGGGCTATCGATGCGGCTGCGGCTGCTTTGTTACTGTTGATTTGACGCACACCCGACCTGAAGAGGGCATGAGCCAAATGACGAATCAGTATCCCCCCGGACCAAACAACCAGCCTCAGCAGCCGTACCCGCAGCAACCGCAGCAGGCTTACCCACAGGCGGGCCAGCCCTACCCGCAGGCGCCCGGGCAACCCTACCCTTACGGCCAGCCAGCCGCGGCCCCCGTGTCGCCCCCGACGAACAGCCTGGCCATCATCGCGCTGATCCTCGGCATCGTCATCGCGCCCGCGGGCATCGTCACCGGCCACATGGCGCTGAGCAAGATTAAGCGCACTGGCGAGGGCGGGCGCGGTCTCGCCCTCGCCGGCACGATTCTCGGGTACATCGGCACCGCGGCAGGCCTGCTCGCGATCATCTTCAGCCTGCTCATCACATTCGTGTTCGGCGCCGTCGCAGTTACCGCTGCAGGCGCGGGCCTCTCGCAAGCGCAAGAGTACGAGCAGAGCCTCGAAGAGTTCGGCACAGATCAGGTCGAGCCCGAGGCCGGCCCCGCACAGTTGCTCGACACGCCCGAGAAGATTCTCGCCGAGTGGCCTGCATGCGATCTCGCTCGCGAGCTCAACAACTCGACCGGCGAGTTCATGGATGACGCCGAGTGGTACGCCGCGCAAGAGGCGCTGGCTCAGCTTCTCGGCCCCGGCGCCGACGCCGACGCAATTCGCGCCTACATCGAGCACATGAAGCTCGGCACTGCAATGGATCTTAACCTCACCGCTGGGCACGTGGCCGCGACAGAGGCCGCCGAAGCGAAGTTCTGCACGCAGTAGCATTTTTATGCGCCACGAGGATCACCGTGTCTCACGACTGGCGATCCTCGTGGCGCATTGCTCACCCCAGCGCACGACAGTTGCCCAGCCACGCTGGCGGTACACTCGATAGTCTCACCACACGAAGGGGCCAACGCATGACCGAAGCGCGCGAAGTACTGACCTGGGACGGGTTTGGCGATGCCACCCGCGAACTCTCTCGCAAGATCGTCGCCGACGGCTTTGCCCCCGAGGTGGTCGTTGCAATCGCACGCGGTGGGCTGCTGCCGGCCGGCGCAATCGCTTACGGGCTCGGTTCAAAGAACTGCGGCGCGCTGAACGTTGAGTTTTATACCGGGATCGGCACGGTGCTCGACGCACCCGAGGTGCTGCCGCCCACGCTCGATCTCGACTACCTGAACGGCCGCCGCGTGCTGCTCGTTGATGACGTTGCCGATAGCGGCCGCACTCTGAAGCTTGCCGTCGAACTGCTCGAGGCCGAGGGTGCCGTGGTGCGCTCGGTGACCATTTACACCAAGCCGACCACCGTGATTCAGCCAGATTACGCGTGGAAGGCGACCGACCAGTGGATCGACTTTCCGTGGTCGGCTGCCGGTTCGGTTATCGAAGAAGACGCGGGCACCGAAGAGCGCAGCGCCTAGGTTAGCGTGACAGCATGCCCGCATTGATCGCGCCGACAGATGATGCGATCCTTGCTGCCGCAGTTACCGAGCTCAGTTCGATCCTGCCGTTCGACGCAGTTCAGCTACTTCGCCACGAACCCAAACACGGCGAAATTCATGAAGTGCTGCGAGTCGGCTACGCTTCTGCCGAAGCATGGGCGCTGCAGCATCTGTTCACACAAAAGTACCGCCTCGGGTTTACCAATGCACTCAGCCCTAACGACGGGTTGCCTCCCGCGATCAGCTCGGTACGAGCTGAGGTTCGCGAAGATTTTGTTGCGTCTCCGATCTTTCGAGACTACCTGGGCGCAGGTGGGTTTCGAGACGGAATAAGCATGGAGCTTTTCACGGGGGATCGCTACGTTGGCATCGCCCACTTCTCGGCTCGCGCAGAGACCGGGTTTACCCGGCAAGCGCGCCTCGCCGCAGCGGGCGTTCGTGGGATGCTCGCCGCGCTCACCCTAGGTGCTGCACAGAGCACTCTCCCAGAAGCACCTGCCAATTCATTCGCGCTCTCGCTCTCTTCGCAAGAGGCGCCAACCTGGCGCGTCATTACTGACGCGCACCTCGGTTCGGAGGGTACACTTACGACACTCCCTTCGTTTCTTAACAGCGACGCATTTCTGGAACATCTGCAGCAGTTTCGAGAGAGCGGGCTCGCGTCGGTTCGGCATATCTGGGAGCTGCCACACGAGGTTGCGAGAATTGAGATCCGCCGAATTGGGTTACGCGGCGACATTGCGATCAGCGTTGCACATGCGGAGCCGGCGAGTTTTCACCATCTCTCCCGGCAGGAGTTGCGGACCATGAGCCTCGTATGCGCAGGGCTCAGCGATGCCGAGATTGCCGCGCGCCTACGGGTCAGCCGGCGCACGGTCGAGTCTCACGTGCTCAACGCGCGCCATAAGCTTGGCGCACGCAATCGGGTAGAGGCCGTGGTGCACATGATCACCACGGCCTCAGTACTTCCCGATCCGACGCTCTGCCCCGTCGATGAGGTGTTTGGGTTAGCCCTCTGACCGCTGGCCAATCCGCATGATCAGTTCGCCCGCCGCATCGACGGCAGATTGCTCGTGCGCCAGCAACTCGTCACCACCCATGGCACTCACAATAGGCTCATAGGCTTCGGTCATTCCGGTGGAAACCCCGGCAAGCTCCTCAATCACGCTAAGCCCGCAGAAAGGCACGTAATAGGGGCTGTACCCACCCTCCTGCAAAAACACGATGCGCCCGTCGCACAGACGCTCTGCCGCGTCCACAATGAGTTGCGTCATTCGGCGAAACCCGTTCACGCGAACCATCATTCGTGAAAGTGGGTCGAGGATCGCGGCATCGAACCCGCACGGCACGAGAATCAGCTGCGGCTCGAAAGCTTCAAGTGCGGGAACCACTACCTGCTCAAGTGCATATTCGTACACGGCGTCACCGCCACCCGGAGGCAGGGGCACGTTCAGCGAGTATCCCTCCGCACCATCGCCACCGTTCTCATCACGGAACCCTGAATCCGAGGGAAAGCAGCGGTCTTGGTGGAGCGAGATATTGAGCACTCGCGTGGAGTCCCAGAAAATATCTTGAGCACCATTTCCGTGGTGCACATCCCAATCCACGATAGCGACCCGCTCAAGTCCGAGTTCTTCGAGCGCGTACGTGGCTGCGACCGCAACATTGTTGAAGATGCAAAACCCCCGCCCTGTCGCGCGCTCCGCGTGATGACCCGGCGGGTTGATCAGCGCGTAGGCCCGATCGACCTCGCCGCTTACCACGGCGCGAGTGGCCTCAATCGCCCCGCCTGCCGCGAGAAACGCGATCTTATCGCCACCCTGACCAAAAGGAGACACCCCGTCACCAGCGTCACCCCCCTTTGGCAAGGCACCTTCTGCGACTATCCGATCCACGTGGGCCGCATCGTGCACTCGCAATACGTCTTCCCGAGTAGCCGGCGTTGCGGTCAGCTCAACGAGATGGTCTATCAAGCCCGAGGCCACAACGAGTTCGTGTAAGCGGCGTTTTGTATCGGGGTGCGCCAGGTGATGTGAGATCGGCTGCAGCCCCGACGCGGGGTCTGCAGGAAACAACCCGCCCGAGCCCGTATCGACCCATCCATACAGCGTGTTCCAGAGATACCCGGTGCGCTTCTTTGCGTCGTTCATGTGATGCTCCTCAGTATTCACCGCAGCGTGGCCACGTTGCCAGCCGCTGTTTCAAGAGTCGCCGAGACAGCTTGGCCGCACATCCGGAAAACTACTGAACTTGCGCCACAGACTCGCCGATACGCGCAAGCTGCCACGCGATGCGAGCGCGCGCGTAGCGACCTCTCGCCGCGCGGCGACCTCACTCGGCCTACCCCTACCCGCTGAAATTCGGGTCAAAAACACCCAGTCATGCCCCGTGAACACTGGGCATTTTTGACCCGAATCTTGCGCGAGAATACGCGCGGTCGTGCTCGACACACCTCAAATCTTGCAATTCATTCGAAGATATGTTCGAATAAATTGCATGAGATGGAGCGATCAGAGCGTCACCGCAACGCGCGAAAAGCAGAGCGCGCTGCCCGGGCTCGGGCTCGCCGAAATGGCGGCCATGCCCGGCCATCTGCGCACGGTGAGATCGCCAGACTTCAAAGGAATGGTGTTTCACGAGGTGCTCGCAAAGAGTGCACTCAACAAGGTGCCAGGTGCTTCGTCAATGCCGTTCAGCTGGACGATCAACCCCTACCGAGGCTGCTCGCACGCCTGCGTTTACTGCTTCGCGCGCGGCTCGCACCGCTACCTCGATCTCGACACAGGCAAAGACTTTGACTCCCAAATCGTGGTGAAAGTTAACGTCGCAGAGGTGCTCTCTCGTGAGCTCATGAAGCCCAGCTGGCAGGGCGAATACGTCGCGCTCGGCACGAACACAGACCCCTACCAACGAGCAGAGGGTCGCTATGCGCTTATGCCGGGCATCATCGAGGCGCTCGGCCGCACGCGCACTCCTCTCTCGATTCTCACAAAAGGTACGCTGCTGCGTCGCGACCTCGCGCAACTCGCCGAAATGCATCAGCGAGTTGATGTGTCACTCGCCATGTCGATCGCCATCGCCGACCATGACCTGCAGCAGTCAGTCGAACCTGGCACCCCGAGCACCCGCGCGCGTCTCAACACGATCGCAGCAGCGCGCGAGGCCGGCTTTGCACCGCAGGTGTTTCTCATGCCCGTGCTTCCACACCTCACCGATTCAGTGTCGCAGCTAACCCGACTGCTCTATGAGATTCGTGAGGCGGGGGCAAGCTCTGTGATGTACGGGCCGCTGCACCTGCGCTCGCACGTGAAGCCGTGGTTCTTCGAGTGGCTCGGTCGCGAGCACCCCGATCTCGTGCCCGCGTATCGCGCGCTCTACCCCGGCGCCAGCACGCGCGCGCCACAGCAGTACCGCATGGAGCTCGCGGCTCGCATCAGGCCGATCATCAGGCGCTTCGGCCTCGAGCGTGGGCGCGAAGAGCGGGTGTTCTCGGTTGAGGCTGCGCGCGAAGCCTCAGCGCTTGCGGCCGCTTCGCAGGCCCCGGGGTTGCCCGAGGCGCCGACCCTGTTCTGAGAGCTAAGGCGCCTTCTTCGGCTCCTGTTCGTCGTCTCCGGGCAGCGTGATCGGCATGGTGAGCAGGCCGGTATGCAGCGCCTCCTCGATAGCCGCCTCAACCTCGCGCTGGCGACGCAGCTGCAGCCTGCTCAGCGCGCGCTGCTCGGGCAGGCTCCAGCCGAAGCGCACCGCGAGCAAGCGCAGCAGCGTGGTCACAATAACGCACACGGTGCCCGCAATCATGACCGCGGCGTACCTTACGTATGTTGATCGCGTAGCCCGAGTCGTGCCTCACATACTTTGATCGCGTACTTCTACGCTGAACGAGTATGAACAAGGACGTGGTGTCAGTGGCGACACGAATCGAAATCACCA
>JAIUOH010000022.1 GCA_020161315.1 Actinomycetota bacterium
ACACCGCCAACTGAGCCAAAAGTGCGAGCGCGCAACCGCTTCCAGGTACGCGCGCTCGCACTTCCCGATCGTTACATCAACGCTTCCCAATGCACCGGCTAAACAGATTGCAGACAAACGCTGAGCATTCAACTTGGAAACCGGAATCAGCGGGAGCGAGGATGCCTTGAGAAATAGTTCACTCCAAGTCCCCTAAACGACTCAGCCAGAGGGAACGCTGGAAAAGTCCGGCACTTAACCTGGAAGACCGAAATTCAGGCGGGCCGCGATGCCTTGCAAATCAGGGCCTCCCGATATTTGCTTAACCACCCACGAGTGGAAGTTTGGGAAATCATTCCCTTCTTTTCATGAAATACATTTGAACGGCCGGAGATCATTGAATCTCCGGCCGTTCGTCGTTTCACCCCAACCATTGAATTCCGTAGGCGTGTAGCGGATGCTTCGCCTTTCGCGTTCGGGATTTCCCTCGCACGGTTCTGGCTGACGAGTGCGCCAAGTGACTCAAGCGCTCGTTAGCATTGAGAAAACGAGAGGTGAGTCATGTCTGAAGACGTAACAGTCAACTTGATCCGCACCCTGGTCGAGAACCTGGAAAACGCGCCTGAGCAGTGGGTGTCTCTGGCAATGGTGCTCGGTTTCGACACAACTAAGGTGTATCGCACTTTCGGGTTCGCATACGACGAGACCGGCAAGGATCACGCGGTCACGGTATCGCCCTACGACATCCGACCAGCGGTTAAGGCCTACACCGATCAGCATTACGCGCAGGGAGAGAGTTTGCCGGTCAGCCTGCTCGTGCAGTTCGACCGCGGGACCGGTCGATTCGAGGTGACCTTCGAAGACACCGATGAGGATCGCTGGCGAGTCACCCCGGCCACTTTCTCATCGATCAGAGACGAACTGCGCCCGAACTTTAGCTGATCGGCGGTGGATCGGGAAAATCGATGCCGAGGGTTGCTTCGAGCGCGTCGAGCCCTGGCAGCTCGCGCGCTGCTGACTATGCGCCCACTCGCGCATCCCTGCCCCCGAAGGCGACGACGCGATCCCACACCCAGTCGGCAAAGCTCGGTGCGATCTCGACGTCGGGGCCTTCGCTCGACCAGCAGAAAAGCCTTCCACCCATTGCCTCGAGAAGATAGCGGCCCTCATCATCGGTAGCGATAAGCCAGAAATAGTCTGACTTCGACGCCCACGGCGCGAACGCTCCCTCGGCTGCCTCGATAGCTGCGTCAGTCTCGGCGACTTCTGCGTGGCTGAGCAATCGAAAGTTGCCCTCTGCGCCCCAGAGCACGCCGGTGCCTGGCATCTGCCCGTCGTGCCACTCGAGCACATCATCGAGCCCACTGGCCTGGCTCGCGTCGTCAAGCTCAAGGGGAGCGTGAAGCGCGGCTGCAAGAGCATCCGGCATGACACGATCGAGTGCGGCAAGCGCATCTTTCAGGCCCGTGCCGAGGTACTTGTCTCGGAGCACCTTCCACGCAAACTCACCCGAGCCGAGCTCACGCATCTTTTCGAGCGTGGCGTCGCCCCGCTCGATCGGTGTGAGAAACCCTCTCGTGAGCGCAACGCCAACGTGCGCCGTGTGCAACGTTGGGTCTTCTCGCAGCAACGCATGAAACTGGGCGAGCGCGTCATCGGGCCGATAGTCGTAGAGCCGTGCGAAACCGAGCACGAGCCCGAGCATCTGGTCCGTGGGGTCGGCCTCAATCGCCTGCTCAACCGCGGGAACAATGAGTTCGGGAGGAGCCATCGTCGCCCAAAGCCGAGTGGCGCGCTGGCCCAGCGCCAAAGCGTGCTCTTCGGAGCCGAGCTGTGCTGCGCTTCTCACAGCCTCGTCGAAGAGCTGGATCGACCGTTCGCGCTGGCCCGTATATGCGAGCGCTGCACCGAGTTCCATCTGTTCAAGCCAGCTAGCCTCGGGATCCTCGCGAAGCACTATCTCTGTGAGGCGGAGCGCCTCGGCGAAGTTGCCCTCGGCCTGTTCGAGGTCGCGAAGGCTCTTCACCGCATTGAGAAACTGGTGGTCTCGGCGACCCATGAGGCCCTGCAGCAGGCGCCTCGCCTCGGCGATCTCGCCGCATGCTTCGCGGTGCAGTGCGAGCAGATTGATCATCCCGGTGAAGGCGGGTTCGCGCGAGAGCACACTCTGCGCAAGTTCGGCGATCCGGGGATGCGTCGGCTGGGCGTCATACAGCTCCCACGCAAGGTCTCGATCGTGTTCGATCGAGCTACGCTCGGCGTCGTCGTGCGGCAGGGGCACCGTACCGTTGCCATTCATAGCGCATCGATCCTTCCCGGTCGCCGCTCGTCGCCGCCGAAGGTGACGACGCGATCCCACACCCAATCGGCGAGGCTCGGAGCGATCTCGACGTCTGCCGCCCCTGACACCCGGTGATAGAGCCGGCCCCCAAAACCTTCGATGAAGTAGCCGCCCGCCTCGTCCGTCGCGATGAGCATTGCGTAGGCCTCAGGATCCCACCCCGGCCACTTGTCAGGATGCGCCGCAATCTCAGACTCCAAGGCTTCGATCTCGGCGTGCGAAAGCAGTCGGAACGGAGCTTCGAGGCCCCAAGCGTCTCCTGTCCCCTGGTCTTGCCCATCGTGCCAGGAGAGCAGCTCCCGGCTGCCCTCGGTGGTCTCGCGGTATTTTCGCTTCAGCGGGCCGCGCAACGCACGAACGAGAGCTCGGGGCAGCACGCGATCCAGGGCACTGAGTGCCTGGCTCGCACCAATGTCGAAGAGGCTCTCGTGCAAGCTGCGCCAAAGAACTTCGCCAGCGCCGCTTGCACGCAGGGCCTCTATCGTCGTGTCGCCACGCTCGATCGGATCGAGAGCGCCGCGCACCGCGATCAGCCCACCCTGTGCGACAGTGTTCGTCGGGTCCTCTCGAAGCACCCGCAGCAGCAGGTCACGCGCTTCTTCCGGGCGGTAGTGAAACAAGTACGCATAGGCGAGAGCTATCGACAACGTCTGCTCGGAAGGATCGGCGGCGATCGCCTCCTCGGCGGCGGTGAGAAACCGCGACGGTGGCGCGGCCGTTGAGAGAAAGCGCACGGCTCGCTTCTGCAGCGCATTCGTGTAACTCTCTGGATCAGTGCGGCCCGCGTGCTCAACGGACACGTCGATGAGATCCCAGCCAGCTTCTCTGCTTCCGGCGAAGATGGTCGCCGCACCGAGCGTATGAATGTCGAGCCAGTTGGGCTCAGGCGTCGCTTGTAAGACCTGGTCGGCTATGCGAAGCGACTCGATGTAGTCTCGCGCGTCGTACTCGAGATCGCGCAGAATGCGCAGCGCTGTCAGCTGGTCATCGTTCTGCATTGCAATGAGCGTGCGAAGATGCGTGCGCGCCTCGTCGAGTTCTCCGCGCACCTGCAGGTGCAGCGCGAGTATGAGCTGCATCTCTGTGAGGCTGGGGTCGCGAGCCAAGACGCTGCGGGCCAGGTTGCCGACCTTCTTGTGGGTGGGCTGCGCCTGTATAAGCTCTAGGGCGAGATCGCGATCGCGAATGATTGCGTCGCGCTCGGGGTCTTCGTCGTGCGAGACCCGGTTCATCGCATGCCCCGGCGCACGCGGTAGGCGCGCAGCTGCTCGAAGGTGCCGTCGTCTACGCCGTACTCGATAACCGGGGCCACTTGGTCGAACCAGGTAGTGGTCGATGGGGTGATGCCGGCAGCGGCCGCAAGCAGCGCCTCCGTGGTCACCGGAACGATCGCACCAGCGCTCATTGAGGCCTGCATCGACTGCTGCAGCGCGATCTTCGCGACCTGCGCAATGTCGGCACCAGAGAAG
Organism: Actinomycetota bacterium; assembly: GCA_020161315.1. Taxonomy (GTDB): domain Bacteria; phylum Actinomycetota; class Actinomycetes; order Actinomycetales; family Microbacteriaceae; genus Leucobacter. The sequence continues at coordinate 3,790 of JAIUOH010000022.1, forward strand.
CCTTCGGTCACGGCGGCTACCGCCCCGAGATCTGTGCCGTTGACGGGCTTGCCCTCGAGGTCACCTTGCAGAATCGCTTCGCGAGCCACCGCGTCTGGGGGCAACACGAGCACGGTCTTGTCGATACGGCCGGGGCGGCGCAGAGCGGGATCGATGTCCCACGGCCGGTTGGTCGCGGCGAGAAAGTAGACCCCATCGTTTTCGCTTGTCACGCCGTCGAGCTCTTCGAGCAGCTGCGTCACGACCATGCGCATGGCTTGCGAACCGCCGCCGCCCGAAGTTCTGCGGCCACCCAGCGCATCGAATTCGTCGAAGAAGATCACGCAGGGCGCGGCAGCTCGAGCGTCTTGGAAGATGCTTCGAATCGCCTTCTCGCTGTCGCCGATGTACTTGCTCAACAGGTCGGCGAGCGTGACGTGAATGAACGCTGCTCCGAGGTCACCCGCAATCGCTTTTGCGATGTGCGTTTTTCCGCAGCCGGGAGGCCCGTACATGAGCAGCGACCCGCCGGGTTTCTGCCCGAAAGCAGCGGCGAGTTCTGGGTTGCGAAGCGGCGCGAGAAAGGTCGAGTCGATGTGCTGCTTGACCTCGGCAAGGCCAGCGACGTCGGCGAGCGTCACTGACGGCCGTTCTGCGTCCCACAGGCCGGGTTGATCCAACGCGTCTTCCGAGACGTCGCCGTCCGCGGGAGCCGACACCGGCGTCGGCACAGAACTCGCCGACGTACCGGAAATGGGAGGTACCTGCGCCGCTGCAGCCTCGGTCGGCGTCGTCGGGCCGTGACCGCTGCGCAGGCGTGTCGCCATGAGGCGTGCCCTGAGCACGCGGGCGCGAGCAGGATCGCCGCCGTGCGCCTCGAAGGCGTCGACCTCTGACGCCACCCGCTCGGGCTCGTATTGCAACAGCAGCGTGATGAAATCCTCTCGAAGCGCGGAGTTCTGCGGATCCTGCGCGACTTCAGCCTCGATCACCTCGAGAAAACCCTCATCTTTCGACATCTTGCCCCTTTGTTTCGTTCTCCTCGAGCCCCCGCTGCTTTCTTCCAAGCTAGACCATGAAAACCTCAAGAAAGCGGCCGAGGTGAGGAATTGATGCCGTGGTTTTGACCCGAAGGGCGCCAATCACGCGCAAGGTTACTTGCGTGACGCCGAAGGCCTCGCTCAGCCCCGATATCGAACTCTTGCTGCGTCACGCCGTGCGATTGCTGTGCCGCAGCCGAGCTTGTAACGCCAGGGCGTGTGGTGGAAACATCACTAGTGTGACGGGGCAAAAAGGAAGAGTCGATCTTCCCGATACGAGAGCGGGCGACGATACCGCCTGGTTCGGTGCGCTCTTTCGCGCCTACCATCCAGTGATGGTTTCAGCCGCTTACAACCGTTTGAACAACAGGGCCGATGCTGAAGAGGTTGCAGCCGAAGTCTTTCGAATTGCGTGGGATCGACGCCAAACACTCAGGGAAACAAAGCGTTTGGCCTGGCTCTACTCGATCCTCAGAAATGTTGTGGGAAATGAGTATCGCCGCAGGACGCGGGCCGACAAACGCAGTGAGCGTGCAGCGAGCGAGTTGCTTGCGGTTCCCGACCTGCCGAAGGCAGCTTCTTACCTTTCAGATCAACTTGAGGTTCGCGAGGCTGTTGCCGCGTTGTCGCCCAGTGACCGAGAGCTGATCTGGATGGCGTACTGGGAAGAGCTCACCCGCGAGGAGATGGCCGAGGTGCTGGACTGCTCGACCGCTTCGGTGCGAGTGCAACTTCATCGAGCGCGGGGGCGCTTAAAAGTCGTGCTGCACCATCTTGCGCATCAGAGTTCAGGAGGTGCGCATCATGATTGACGATGACGCGCTTGACGGCAGGCTGTTTCGCGCTCGCCCCGACACACCACTCAGAGGTGCGCCACTTACAGGTGAGCAAGAGGAGTTGCTGGCCAGCATTATGGCGAGCGCTGGGGTGGCTCGGCCGAGACGCGCTCGTGGCTCCAAAACGGTGCTCGAACGCTGGTCGCTGGCCGCCGCACTGCTTCTGGTGCTCGTGGTCGTAAGCGCGACGGTCTCTGTGTGGCCGGTTCAGACCAGCCATGCGGTCGCGGTGACGCCGAGGGCGCTTCAGATTCAACCTCTTCAGGGGAACGCCGAGAACTTGCTCCTAGAACTTTCGGAAAGCGTTGCCGCTGCCGCGGAGCCTCGCCCGGCAACCACGATTCGATTTGAGTTCTGGGGGCTGGCGCTGTCGCCACAGGGGTCGTCGGTGTCGATGCAGCCGCACGAGACGCTTCTCGACTATCGCTCCGACGGGAGCACAGCGGTTGAGACCCGAGCTTTGCAGGCATTGGCGGCCGACGGGAGTCCTGTTGACGACCCTGACGCGCGCGACGCGGGCGAGCTGGTCCTATGGCACCTCTATAAGAAAGGTGAAGCGGTGGGCGTGTTCTCAAAACCGTCGCTGGACACTGAGTGGGGCTCGTTGCTTCGAGAGGGCGAGAGACTGCCCGCAGACGCCGATGCGGCCGGCTATTTTCGGGCGGTAGCGAACCTGCTGAGCGAGCACCCGCTGAGCGGATCTGAACAGTCCGAGCTGGTGCGTTTCTTAGCGACTCTTCCCGATATTCACGTCGAGGGGGAACTGATTGATCGCCTCGGGCGACCAGGGGTGGGCTTCGTCGCTCCCGACGGCGACTACCGTCGCATGTTGATCATCAGTCCGGAGCTGGGGGTGCTGGCCTACGAATTGGTCTATACCGGTTCGAGCCGCACCGATGTTCCGTCGCCAGCCGTCATCGACTACAAAGCCTGGTATTAACAACCACATTCGCAAAGGAGCGAAACATGAAGAGAATCTTGACCCTGACGTTCGCCGTCGTGCTCACGTGTGCTTGGGGAGGGGCCGCAGCCCACGCGCAGCCAACCAGTTTGCAGCAAGAAGTGAACCAGGTGCTTGCTGATTATCCGGGAGGGGTGCAAACTGGGCCCGCTGAAGTCACCTGGAACGATGGTGACGTCATTCTCACGTTGCGCTCAGAGCAAAGCAGCACCTACGGAACGGACGCGAGCACGTCAGTTGGTTCCTGCGCAACGGGATACTTCTGCGGCTTCTCCTCGATGAATCTCACGGGGTCGAAGATTTCGTTTTCATCGTGCACTGCCCCGAACCTGGTTGCACCTCTGGGCTCGCCTGTGAGATCAATCGCGAACGCGCGTAGCTCAGGCAACGTGCTGGCTTTCAACGGGGGATCGCCGGTTCTCTCTGTGAGCGCCAACTCCTTTGTCAACAACAATCTGACAATCACCAGACTCGGTTGCTGAAATTGGTTGTAACGCCGAGGCGCGAGGCGGAAACATCAATAGTGTGGTCACCCACAAAGCGTGAACGAACCCCACCGACAGGGGGTTCGTTCGTGAGTACCTCGCGCTAACGGCCCTCACTGGCGCGAGAACAAACGGCCAGGGACCTTCGGGTCTCTGGCCGTTACTCGTTCACCGCCTGGCTCGACAAGGAGGCGCTGTGCATAGCGTGAGAGAGCTGATTCGTCAGCGAATTGACCGGCCATCGTCAGCTGGGTGTAGTCGGTGAGCCAGAGGCCATCTTCTCCAACCGTCACCACCCCGGTGGCCTGGCGGCGCATCGCCGAGGGAGCTTGCGGGCTCAATTCGAGGGCCGCATTCGCATCGTCCGGCCCTGGGTAAGCGATGAACAACACCTCACCGTTCATCTGCTCGACGAAGCGCGCGAGCAGATCTTCGAGCTCCCAATCCTCGTCAACGAAACCGCTGTACGCGTCGGGGGCAACGAGCGCGACGAAGCCGTCCTCGTCTACTCGCAAATCAGTCGGATCAGTTGCACTCTGCATGCGCTCATTTTACGAAAGAGCTGCGTTGATTTTTCTTCGTTCGAAGAGGATCGAGGCCAGGTCGAACCCGAGGTGCAGCAGTGCGAGCAAGATCGCCGCCGCGGGTGCCCAGCCGAGCTTTTCGATGAGCCAGATGCCGCCGAGCACGGTGATGTGCAGCTTGATGATTCGCGGGTAGGGCTGCCAGAACAGTTTGCTGGCAGCGGGAAGCCGATCTGGCCGAGTGAGCAACAAGGCGATGAGCTGCACCACGGTACCGCCGAACCAGATCAGCAGGATCCCGCGCCAATTGACGAGCGAGAGATCGCCGAAGAGGCCCTTGCCGACGATCGATCCGCCCAGAAAGTTGAACACGCCCGCGCAGATCAGCAGCACGAAGATGCCGTGCACCAGCGTGAAGATGCCGTAGTGCGCGATGAAGAAGAGCACGAGACCGCTTCGCGAGGCAGGTTTTGTGCTGTCGTTGAAGGTCATAGGAGCCTCGCCCTCGGGCTGCACGCGCTTCGTGCGAATCATTGACACGACGTTCAGCAGGCCGGCGGTGACGTTCTCAAACCAGTAGAGCAGCAGCACCGATCGCCAGTCCCAAGCGAAGACGAGAATGCCCACGATCGGCAGGAGTCCATAGAAGACGGCGGTGAGAATACGGGGGGTCACGCACACAGGCTAACCCGGAAGTCGCATCGTGCATGGGTTCAGTTTCGGAGGCCGTCCCCGAAGCATCACCCGCAGGGCTCCAGGTTCGCAAGAGCCAAGGTGTGCGCGACGGTTTTGCATAGGGACAATCGCCCGGCTCGGCTGTTGGGCTGAGGCTTGACTGTTGCCCTCGGCACACAGTATCGATCTCGTGTGTAACGTTTGTCGCAAGGAGCGCTGTTTCTCTGTCCCGTCATCAGCAGCGCTGGGAGGAGCCAACACATGACCGGTCAGAAACCATCGGTTCTGTTCGTCTGCGTCCACAACGCGGGCCGTTCGCAGATGGCGGCCGGCTGGCTCCGCGAGCTCGCAGGGGAGCGTGTCGAGGTTCGATCCGCGGGATCCATGCCCGCAGAACAGATCAACCCAGTTGCGGCCCAGGCCATGCGCGAGGTTGGGATCGACATCACGGCTGAGCGCCCCAAGGTGCTAAAGGCTGAGACAGTTCAGGAGTCCGACGTGGTGATCACCATGGGATGCGGAGATGCGTGCCCGTTCTTTCCGGGCAAGCGCTACGAAGACTGGAAGCTCGATGATCCCGCCGGGCAGGGTATCGAAGCCGTGCGCCCGATCCGCGACGAGATCAAAGCCCGCGTGCAGGCACTTCTCGCCGAGCTGCTCTAGGGGCTGAGCGGGTTTCTGTGATCGATGCGGTCGTCACAGTCGATCAGCCCCTACACCAGCACACTTCGCCGCTGCCGAACTCGGTGCAGTTCGACCGTGACGACCGCGACGACCACGCAAGTCGCCGCCCCGACGATCGTGATGACCGGCAGGAGCGCGCACGCGAGGGTTGCCAACGCGGCGAGCAGAAACACCACCGATGCGGTGGCAGGGATTCTGCTGCGAAGCAGGATCAGCCAGACCACCGCCATGAAGACCGCTACGGGCACGGTGAGCGAGAGCGAAGCCGTCGCGGTACTCAGGTGTTCCGACGCCCCCGAGAGCAGATCGAGTTCGACCTCGATACCTGCCGAGATCGCGCCGATCGCGGCGAACAGCAGATAGTGCGCGTATCCGAACGCGAATCCGCTGCTCGCCGAGTCGAGTTGTTCGCCGTACTCGTGAGAGAAATACATCCACCACACACCGGCGGCCAACACGAGACCTGCCGCAGCGAGCCCGACGATGCCGTCGACATGCTCGCCCGAGTTCAGCGCGTCGATGATCGCGTTGGCAGAGGCGAGCAGGCTCTCGCCCAGCAGAATCAGCACGAACAGGCTGTAGCGCTCAGCAATGTGATGCGGGTGCCAGGGAGTGTTCCTCGCCCGTTCGGCCCACACGGGCACAAGCACCTCGAGCAGCATCGCCGGCAAGAAGCTCCAGAACTGCACCTCGGACGAGAAGGCGATCCTCGCCACCCAAATGCACTGCACCACAGAGATCCCGACCGCGTACCGCAGCGCGACAGCCCTGAGCTCCGGGTCGGACACCGCAAGCCGCACCCACTGCGCGACCATCGCAAGCCGCATGATCACGTAGCCCCAGGTGACAGTCGCCCACTCACCCTCGGCCATGGCGTCGTGCACACCAGCTGCGAGCACGAGCACGCCGCCCATCTGCACGATGGTCGTGACGCGATATAGCCAGTCGTCGGTGTCGAACGCTGAGGCGAACCAGGTGAAGTTCATCCACGCCCACCAGATGGCGAAGAAGATCATGGCGTACGCCAGCACGGTCGCCATCGCGTGACCCTCGACTATGCCGTGGTGCAGATTCTGCGAAGCCTGCGAAACGGCGATCACGAACACGAGATCGAAGAAGAGCTCGAGCGAGCTTGCGACGCGGTGCTGCTGGCGAGGGTCGCGACCCGACATGCGTATGAGGCCGAACCGCCCCAGTACCGTGCTGCTCATGCGCGGGGCGGGCTTCGGAACGAGGCGACGCGGTCGCCCTCGACTGTGACCAATGCGATCGATTCGCCGGTGACGACCCGTCGCACTGCTTCGGGAACATGAATATTGCTCATAATCTCTTCCTCCTTCATCGTTAGAGAGCGCCGCTCTGCAGAAAAGTGACGCCTGTCATCGCTCTCAGCTTGTTGCGCGTATCCGTTGCACGTGACCGTTTGAAGTCAGGATCGTCTGATGGCATCGGTGCCACCTGTGTTCGGCGAGGTCAGCAAGTGTCGAACGAAGAACCGATTCGCGTCTTCCCCCGCGTGCCGCGGCACCCCCGTGTGCCCGCCGAGGTTCGCATTCAGTGTCTTCTCTCGCGACCCTAGCGCATCGAAAAGTTCAAGTGCCATCTGCCGGTCGTTGCCCTCGTCATCCCACTGCAGCAGCATGTAAAGAGGAATGGTGATCCCGTGCGCCTGCTCGAGAATCGACCGGGGCACGTAGCTGCCGGCGAAAAGCACGGCCGCCGCGATTCGATCATCTACCGCCGCGAGGCGCACTCCGATCGAGACCACCCCGCCCGAGAAGCCGACCGGGCCGGCCGCGACGCGGTTCGGGCGATCCTCGCCGAAATACCTGCTGCCGAGCTGTCTTGACCTAACCTCGTTCGCGTGATTCCTCCCCTCCCGTAGCAATTGGGCACTTAATGTTGTCTGAACTCAGCAGAGACAACACCTACTGCCCATCTGCTTGAGCAGGGCAATCAAGCTTGAAAAAATTTCTCGCGAGCTTGTCGGTTCGCAATACTCTGGTTCGACGTAGTGAGTAAGAAGAATCAACCGGCCCTTCGAAGCACACCAACATTGGAGTCATCATGAAGTACATGCTCATCATGCGCGCAGTCGATCAGGCAAAGGTCGAGCAGTACCAGCAGCGCCCATTCGAAGAAATCATCGCCGAGATGGGCGTATACAACGAGGCCATGATCAACGCGGGCGTCATGGTCGACGGCGCGGGCCTGTCAGACGCCTCGGAGGGCGCGGTAGTTGCGTTCGGCGACGGCGATCCAGTTGTCACCGACGGCCCCTACGGCGAGCTGCGCGAACTGTTCAACGGCTTCTGGATGCTCGAGGTCTCGTCGAAGGAAGAGGCGATCGAGTGGGCTCGCAGGGCCCCGCTCGGCGACGGCTCGCAGATCGAGGTGCGCCGCGTGACCGGCCCCGAAGACTTTCCGCAGGACAACGAGTGGATTCAGAAAGAGCAGGAGTGGATCGCCGAGGGCAAGGCCCGCGGCTAGCCGCACGCCGATCACCTGATGCCCGCGCGGGATGCAGCTGCCGAGGTGGCCTCGATCGCGAGAGTGGTCGAGGCCACCTGGCGCATCGAGGCCGCCAAGATCGTCGCGACGCTCACGAGGTACGTGGGTGACTTCGGCCTCGCCGAGGATCTCGCGCAGGATGCGCTCGCCGCAGCCATGAGCGAGTGGCCGCGCTCGGGCGTGCCGGCCTACCCTGCCGCGTGGCTGACAACGACGGCGAAGCGGCGGGCGATCGATGGGTGGCGCAGGCGCGAGAATTTTGAAAAGAGGATCCCGCTGCTCGCCGATGAGCAGCGAGTGATTGAGGGGGCCGAAGCCACCGAGCTGCCCTGGAACCCCGACGTCATCGAAGACGATGTGCTGCGCCTCGTGTTCATCTCGTGCCACCCGGTGCTGCTCGCCGGCCAGCAGCGCACCCGCTGGGATCGCTCGCTCATCGGGCTCGGAAATCGTTCCCTCGCAAAGGCACGCGAATCGTGGGCCCGACGATCTGCCGAGAGCGGGCGAAGCGAATCGGGCTCCTACACTCTGCAGGCCGAGATTGCCGCGTGCCATGCGGCTGCCCCGCGTTTCGAGCTGACCGACTGGCGGCGCATCGCCGAACTGTACGCGCAGCTTTGCGCGGTCGCCCCGTCGCCGATCACTGAACTGGGTCGGGCAATCGCGGTCGCCGAAGCAGACGGGCCCGCCGCCGGGCTTGCGCTCGTAGAAGGTCTCGCCGACACCAAGCAGCTCAGCGAGCAGAGTGAGCACCGCGGCGGCGGTGCTCGGGTCTTCGATCCGCTCGTGCGCTGCGCTTTCTCCGGAGCCCACCTTGACTCCGAGATCCTCCGGCCCGAGCGACACGAAGACGTCTTCGTCGGTCACGTCGTCTCCGAGAAAGAGCACCCGCGCATCGGGAAGAGAGGATCGTATGCTCTTGAGCATCGAGCCCTTGTCTGACTGGCGCAACGTGAACTCGCGCACCTCCTTTCCCGACCTCACATGCAGGCCGGAGTCGGTGCCGAGGTGTTCGGCTGCCTCGAGCAATTCTGAGGCGTGGGCCCGGTCTGCGACGGCCCTCGTGTGCACGGCGATCCCGAACGGCTTTCGCTCGAGATAGACACCAGCGACCTCGCGAAATATTCGATTGAGCCTCGTGGTGAAACGCTCCAAGCGCTGAGTCTCTTGCTCGCTGGGCTCGAGAAGGGCCGGCGTCGCATCTGCGCTGGGGGCCCGGTTGCGGCTTTGCGTGCCTTGGTCGCGCTGTCGCTTTCCCGGCTCGCTGAGCTCGGCTCCGTGAGAACCAGAGACGATCCAGGCGTCTGACTCGAGCCCGGTAGCCGCGAGGCTGGTCAGCGACCTACCCGAGAGCAACACGACAGTCACGCCCTGCGCCTCGGCAAGGGAATTGAGGGCGCGCTGCGCGGCCGGAAGAATCTTGGCGTCTTGCGGGCGCGAAACCAGCGGCGCGACCGTACCATCGAAGTCGACCGCGACGATCAGACTCGGATGCGCTGCGAGGCGCCGGATGCCGTCGGCAACGCGGTCAGGTATGCTCGGCGCGCTCGCCGCGAACGCATCAGCCGATTGGGCGGCCTCGCGCTGCTGACGCATCTTCGTTGCCTGTGAGACCGCCTCGAGAAGGCTCTCGGTCCAGTGCGCTACGTCGTGCTGGCGCACTGTCTCTCGCATCGCGTGCATGCGGCGCTGCTGCTCTGCAGCCGGCATGTGCACCGCGCGCAGAATCGCCGCTTTCAGGCCCTCGATGTCGTGCGGGTTGACGAGCACCGCACCCTGCAGCTCGTCGGCGGCGCCCGCGAACTCGCTGAGCACCAGGGCTCCGGTATCGTCGACCCGACAGGCCGCATACTCTTTGGCAACCAGGTTCATGCCGTCTCGAAGCGGAGTGACGAGCATCACATCGGCGGCGAGATAGAACGACACCATCTCTTCTCGTGAGTAGCTTCGGTGCAGATAGACGAGGGGTGTGTGCCCGATATCGCCGTGTTCACCGTTGAGACGCCCAGCGGTGGTTTCAACCTCGTCGCGAAGTGCGCGGTAGGCGTCGACGCGCTCGCGGCTCGGAGAGGCGATCTGCACGAAAGTGATCTCGCGCGTCTCGAGCTCGCCGTCGGCAAGCATCTCTTCGTACGCCTTGAATCGGTGCAGAATTCCCTTCGTGTAATCGAGGCGATCGACCCCGAGCACGAGGGTCTGAGGGTTGCCGAGTTCTTCACGAATCTCGCGTGCCCGACACCGCACCTCATGCCGACGTGCCAGCCGCTCGATCGTCTGCGTATCGATGGAGATCGGAAACTCGCGGGCGAGCACTGGCCTTGTGGCACCGTGTTGCTCCTGTGCGGGCACGAGCACTGAGTTCTCGTGTATTGCGTAGCCAGCAATTCGCTCGGCGGCTTCGCGGAATGCGCTTGCGTCGGCTTCGCGCTGAAAGCCGAGGATGTCTGCGCCGAGCAGCCCCTCGATGATGCGTCTGCGCCAGGGAAGCTGAGCGAAGAGCCGTGTCGGCGGAAACGGGATGTGCAGAAAGAAGGCGATGACCAGGTCGGGGCGTTGCTCGCGCAGCATCTCTGGCACGAGCTGCAGCTGGTAGTCGTGCACCCAGACGAGCGCGTCGGGTGCGGCGACCTGAGCAACGCGCTCGGCAATCCGGCGGTTGACCTCGCAGTAGCGCTCCCACCACTCGCGGTGATACTCGGGTGGGGCAATGACATCGTGATACAGCGGCCAGAGGGTGCCGTTTGCGAAACCCTCGTAGTACAGCTCGACGTCTTTACCGCTCAGCGGCACGGGAACCAGCCGCATAGAACCGAGTTCGAACGGCTCGATCGTTTCGTCGGCATTGCCTGCCCAGCCCACCCACATGCAGCCCAGTTCTTCGACCACGGGCCCAACCGCCGAGACGAGCCCTCCCGGCGAGGGCTGCCATGCACCTGAGCCGTCTTCCTGCTCGACCCGATCGACGGGGAGCCGGTTCGAAACCATGACGAGTTGCCTTTCGCCCAGATCCGGTATCACTGCCTGCTTCGACCTCCTGCTGTATTGCTTTCTCGAGACACTCGATGCCCCGCAACGAGTGTCTCGAAGGGCGTGGCAGGGCCGCAAGGGGTTGCTGAGACCGCGACGACCGGGTAAGAGTGGTTGGTGAGATAAGAGGAGCGTGGATGAGCACTGGGCATGTCGGGATCGTCTGGAATCCCTCGAAGACGTCGCGTTATGAACTCGAGAACGCGCTCGAGAAAGCATTTGAGCGAGTGCTGACGGGCACCGCAGAAGTGCGAGTCTCATGGCACGAAACGGGCGAGGACGACCCGGGGCTTGGCGCAGCGCGGGGCGCAGTCGAAGCCGGGGCAGATGTCGTGCTCGCCGCGGGCGGCGACGGTACGGTTCGGGCGGTGGCCGAGCATCTTGCCGAGAGTGGCGCACGCGCCGAGCTCGGCATCATTCCCCTCGGAACGGGTAACCTGCTCGCACGTAATCTCGGTGTGCCGCTCAAAGATCTCACCGCCGCGTTCGAGCGGGCGTTGACCGGCGAGGCGATCCCACTCGATATCGGCTGGGCGAGACTTGCTGTCGACGGCGAAACCGATGGCAAACGCTACGCCTTCGCGGTGATGGCGGGGTTCGGCATCGACGCGCACATGATCACCGAGACCGACGACGACCTCAAGGACCGTGCCGGGTGGCTCGCCTACGTCGAATCGTTGGGGCGCGCGCTGTCGGCGAGCGAGGTGATCGATATTCGCTTGTCGGGCCAGAACCTCGAACCCTCCGATGAGCAGGCGCACACCCTGCTCATTGGCAACTGCGGCAGCCTGCAGGGCGGCATGACACTGTTGCCCGACGCCGACCCCAGCGATGGAGAGCTCGATCTGCTCGTGCTGAGCGCCGACAGCATCCCCGGCTGGGCCGATACGATGCGAAATCTGGTGTGGGATAACGGGCTGAGGCGTCTGCTCTCGCCGTCATCGAGCGACGAGGATCAGGCCAAGAGCAGCGACAGCGCCACTCACCGGCGCATCACAGAACTAACGGTAGAGCTCGATGAGCCGCGTGTTTTCGAGGTCGACGGCGATGCTCTGGGTGAAACGAGCCGCGTCGAGATATCGGTGCAGCCGGGGGCAGTGCAGGTGCGCTAACCTCTTGGCTCCTCTCGCGATGCCGACGAGAACGCTCACTCCCAGCGAGCGCAGCTGACCTCTGAGAAACCAAGAATCGCCGCGTCCTTCGTTACGAGCGTGAGGCCGTAGAGCTGTGCCTGCGCAACAAGCATTCGATCGAACGGGTCGCGATGATCCCAGCGCAGTGACCCTGCCTGCAGCATCACTGAACCCGTCAGGGCGACTTCAGTGGCGAACATGTTCTGGAGAAGTTCACCCCATCTCGCGAGCACGGCCTGAGCCCCTGGCAGGCGGCCGATGTTTGCTTTCTGCGAGAGCTCGTAAGCGCTGATGGGTGAAACAAACAGATGCTCCGCCTCAAGCAGCAGCGCTTGCACCTTGGGCGGAACCTTCTGCGGTTCGGCAGCGAGCCAGAGCACCACGTGCGTATCGAGAAGATAGCTGCTCATGCGTTGTGTTGCTCGTCTTCGAAGAGAGGGTCGCCGGAGTGACCTTGCTCCCACTCGAGCAGTTCATCGTCGCTCATCGCCTCAAAAAGAGGATCGGTTGAGATCGGAGCAAGCCCAGGGAGTAGTGGTTTGCTGAAGTCTCGTCGCGGCGGAGTCGCAGCTTGTAGCCGCGCGATGACGGTGCCGGCGCGCGCGATCGAAACTTCTTCGCCGCGCTCGACAAGGCGCAGCAACTCCGAGAGACGAGTCTTGGCCTCTTGCACGTTCACGGTAGTGCTCATGCAAAGAGCATAACTTGGTCTGGTTTACATGACCAGACCAAGTACTCACGGAAGCTGTGACGATGTTTGTATACTCGGCGAGGATCACACGCTATTCATCAAAATGATGAATAGTGTGCTAGCCTGTGATCATGGCAATCGAATTCTTCGCACAGCACCCAGGCGGCCACGTCGTTCTCAGCGCGATCGAGCCGTTCAAGTTTCCCGGAGGGGAGTGGCACCTGCGGCTTCCGGCTGAGCCCGAGACTCCGGCGTACGCCCGGGTCAACGGATGCACGGCCGATGACCTCGTGCTGCTCGGCCTCTGGGCAGACAGCGCGCACCAGGCGGGCCACCGTGCGATCGCGCACATTCCCTACCTGCCGGCGGCGCGCGCCGATCGGGGCACCCCTTTTGGTGCGAAGGTCTACGCAAACATGCTCAATGCGGCGGGCCTCGACGAGGTGGTGGTGTTCGACCCGCACTCGCCGGTCGCGCCGAGCCTCGTGCAGAACATCAGAATCGTCTACTCGGCCGAGGTGCTCGCCGAAGTGCTGCGCGAGGCAGGCGAAACCGACAGTTACAGCGCAGTGCTCGCCCCAGACAAGGGCGCGGTCGAGCGGGCGTCGAAGGCCGCCGACGCGCTCGGGCTGCCGCTCTTCACCGCGACGAAGACCCGCGACTTCGACACCGGCAAGCTCACCAGCTTCGAGGTGCCGCAGCTGCCGCGAAGCGGCAGGATCCTCGTCGTTGACGACATCTGCGACGGAGGCGGTACGTTTCGCGGCCTCGCAACCGCCGCCGGCATCGGGCGCGACCGCCTGGGCCTCTGGGTGTCGCACGGCATCTTCTCGGGAGCCGCCGGCGAACTCACAGGTCACTTCGCCCAGATCTTCACCACCGACTCCCACCCCGGCGCCCGTCGCGCAGACGTCGGAGCCCACGTCACCGAACTTGCCCCGTATCTCGAGTCAGAGAGGAACTGACCATGCACACCACTGACCGTTTCGCCCCCATCCGTGCACTGATGATGACCGACGTGTACAAGCTCGGCCATATCGAGCAGTACCGCCTCGCGGGCACCCCCGAGATCGTCTACTCGAACTGGACCAACCGCGGCAGCCGCATCGATGGCGTCGACCACGTCGTGCACTTCGGCCTGCAGGCCTTTCTGATCAAGCTCGGTGACTGGTTCGCTCCGTTCTTCGCGGCAGACGAAGACCTCGTGTGCGAGCTCTACGAAGAGCGCCTCGCTCAGATTCTCGGCCCGAATACGATCGGCTCAGACCACATTCGTGCGCTGCACCGAAAGGGCTACCTGCCGCTCAGCTTCTCCGGCGTCGAAGAGGGCACCCCGGTGCCGGTGCGCGTGCCGTCGTTCGTGTTCTGGAACACCGACGCCGAGTTCTTCTGGCTGACGAACTACATCGAGACCACCGTCTCTGCCGAGATCTGGCAGCCGTCTACCTCGGCGACAATTGCGCGCGAGCTGCGGCGAGTGCTCGACGAGGGCGCGGTGCGCACCGGCGGCGACCCCGCAGCGGTCGACTGGCAGGGGCACGACTTCTCGTTTCGCGGCATGTCGAGCGTCGAGACCGCGGCGGCGTCTGGCGCGGGCCACCTGCTCAGCTTCAGCGGCACCGACTCGCTGCCGTCGCTCGATTGGATCGAGCGCCACTACGGCGGCACATACGTTGCCGGCTCCGTGCCCGCCACCGAGCACAGCGTTATGTGCACCGGCACATCGGTGCTCGGCGAGCGCGAGATGTTCTCTCGCCTGATCGACCTGTATCCGGCAGGCATCTTCTCGGTCGTGAGCGACACCTTCGACCTGTGGACCGTGCTCACCGATTTCTTGCCCGCGATGAAGGATCGCATCTTGGCGCGCGACGGCAAGATGGTGATCCGCCCCGACTCGGGTGACCCCGTCGATATTCTCTGCGGCACGGCGGCCGAGCTGGGCGCCGGCACCGCCCCCGCTGAGAAGGGCGTGATCGAGTTGCTGTGGGACACCTTCGGCGGCACGGTGAACGACGCCGGCTTCAAGGTGCTCGACTCGCACATCGGCGCAATCTACGGCGACTCCATCAACCGCGAGCGCGCCGCGCGCATCATCGACCGTCTCGCGGCGAAGGGATTCGCCTCGACAAACGTGGTGTTCGGTGTCGGCTCCTTCACCTACCAGTTCAACACCCGCGACACGTTCATGAGCGCGGTCAAGGCGACGTGGGCGCAGGTCGACGGCGTGGGCTACGACCTGCAGAAAGACCCGGTCACCGACGGTGGCACGAAGAAGAGCGCGCGCGGCAGGCTCGCAGTCACCCGCGACGGGTACGGTGCCCTGCGCCTCATCGAGCAGGCAACCCCGGCCGACGAGGCAGCGAGTGAGCTGCAGCACGTCTGGGCTGACGGCGAGTTCGTGCGCACCCAGACCTTCGCCGAGGTGCGTGAGGTGTTGGCGGCGGCGAAGTGACCACGGGCTCTGGGGTGAGTTCGATGCTCGAAAAGGATCAGGGCCGACCGGCGGGGGGCTGGCAACAGCCCCTCGTCTCGGTCGACGTGGTGGCGCTTTCGTGGCGCGACGAGCAGCTGCGATTCGCGCTGCACGAGCGCCCCAACGAGCCGTTTGCGGGTCGAAGCGCGCTGCCAGGGGTGCTGCTCTTGCCGGGCGAACTGCTGGGCGGCGCCGTGACACGTGCGCTCGAGTCGAAGCTCGCGCTTGCGCGGGACCAGATTGCGCACGTGGGCCAGGTCGGCGCGTTCGACGGCACCAACCGCGATCCTCGTGGCGCCACAATCTCGATCGCGCACCTCGCCGTCATCTCAGGCTCGGAGGGTGAATTACCGCTCGGAAGCTGGGAGACCAGCGCTGAGGGGCTGCCCTTCGATCATGACGCGATCGTCGCTGCCACCTTTGCAGAGCTCGGCCTGCGCCTCTGGAATGACTGGGAACTGACCCGGGCGATCCTCGGCGAACAATTCACGACCAAATCGGCGCTTGCGCTCTCGCACCGACTCGATGCGGTGCCGGGTCGTGCCTCAAACATCGCCCGGTGGCTTGAGGCGACCGGGCGCGTGCGCCGTGCAGGTTCGAGCGGTCGGGCGGCCGTCTGGCAGTGGGAATCGCCGGTACAGTAATCACCAGTGTGCATTGCGGCGCGAGTTGAGCGGAGGCAGAGATGACGGGAACTTTCTGGGGTGAACGCCCCGATGAGTCGCTGCGGGTGGGGCCAGGGTTTCGCCTCGAAGACGTCGATCCCGACTCGAAGCCGGGCACGAACGCCAACAAGGCCGAGGGCCTCGCAGAGCTCGCCTCGAGCGCACAAGAGCTGCGTGAGCTGCAAGAAAAGCTCTTCGCGCAGAGCCGAGAGGGCGCGCCGCAGCGGCTGCTCGTCGTATTGCAGGCGATGGACGCCGCGGGCAAGGGTGGCGTGGTCAACCACGTGTTCGGGCAGCTCGAACCATACGGCCTCGAACTCACCGCGTTCAAAGCACCGAGCGAAGAGGAGCGGGAGCACGACTTTTTGTGGCGCATCGAGCCGCGCGTTCCCGGGCCCGGGGTCATCGGGCTCTTCGATCGATCGCACTACGAAGACGTGCTGATTCAGCGCGTGCGCGGGTTTGCGCCGCCTGAGGAGATCGAGCGTCGGTATGGCGCCATCGCCGAGTTCGAGAAGCGCATTGCCGACGAGGGTGTGCACATTATCAAGATCATGCTGCACGTGTCGCCTGAAGAGCAGGCCTCGCGCCTGCTCGATCGTCTCGACACCCCCGAGAAGCACTGGAAGTACAACCCGGGCGACGTTGACGAACGGCTGCACTGGAAGAGCTACATGGAGGCGTTTCAGATCGCCATCGAGCGTACGAACGCTGAGCACGCGCCGTGGTTCGTCGTGCCGGCAAACGCGAAGTGGTACGCGAGGGCCGCGGTGCAGCGCATCGTCATTTCGGAGCTTCAGCGCATTGCGCCAGCGTGGCCGGCCGTGAAATTCGACGTGGCGGCCGAGCGTGAGCGCGTGCAGCAGTCGCTCGGCTTGCGCTGGCCGTAGTAGCTGCTAGATCCACCCCTTATCGCGGGCAATTCGCGCAGCCTCTGCGCGGTTGCCCGCGCCGGTCTTGCCGATCGCGGCCGACAGGTGGTTGCGCACCGTGCCCGCCGAGAGAAACACCTCGGCAGCGATCGCCGCCGCGCTGAGGCCGTCGCCTGCGAGTCGTAAGACCTGCCGTTCGCGCTCGGTGAGGGGGTTCGCGCCCTCGAAGAGCGAAGCCTCGGCGAGCGCCGGGTCAACGACGCGCAACCCCGCATGCACGCGTCGTACGGCGTCGGCAAGTTGCTCTGGCGGGGCGTCTTTCACGATGAAGCCGCCGGCTCCGGCATCGAGAGCGGCCCGCAAATAGCCGGGCCGGGCGAAGGTCGTGACCACGAGCACTCTCGTGCCCGGGTTCGCCTCGCGCACGCGTTTTGTCGCGAGGATCCCGTCGTCGCCGGGCATCTGAATGTCCATGAGGCAGACATCTGGGGCGAGTTCGATCGTCTGCTGCACCGCTTCGTCGGCGTTCGCAGCCGTACCGGCGGTGTGCAAATCGGCCTCGAGATCGAGCAGCGCCCCGAGCGCACCTCGCACGAGCGCCTGGTCATCGACGATGAGCAGCCGAATAGGAGCCTGGACTACCACGTCACACTCACCGCCGTTCCGCCATTCTTGCCATCCCCAATTCGAAGCGTTGCTCCCGCAGCAGACGCGCGTTCGGCCATGCCGCGCACACCGTTGCCGCTGCGGCCTTTCGCTCCGACACCGTCGTCCTCGATGACGACCGTGCCCGGCGCAAACGAGATGCCAACCCGTGTCGCGCCCGCATGGCGAAGCACGTTCGTGGTCGCCTCTCGCAAGATCCATGCCGCTGGCAGCGACTGCGCGGGCGAGAGCGCGCCGGGATCGCCGTCAACGGCGACGGCTACGCCGTTCGATTCGAGTGCGGCGCGGCTCGACCGCACCTGCTCTGCCAACCCCTCGGCGCGCAGCCCCGTTACGGTGCCACGCACGCCGGCGATCGCCTCGCCTGTCAGCCGCACGATCTCTCCGAGCTCGTGACGTGCGGCGGCGGGATCCTTTTCGAGCACACGCATCGCAAGCTCAGCCTTCAGCTTGACGACCGTCAGCGAGTGACCAAGCAGATCGTGCACGTCGCGGGCGATCGACTCGCGCTCTTCGCTCGTCACGAGATCGAGGCGCAGCTCGTCGGCGATGATTGAGCGGCCGATCAACCAGACGTTCAAGGTGTTCACCGCGAGCATGATCACGGTGATTGCAAGCAGCATGAACGGTGGTTCGCCACCCGCTGCGAGTGCGAAGGCCGAAAGCAGTGTCAGCGCGATGGCCGCGCCAGCGGTCACCCAGTGCCAGACCGTGCCAAGCACGTACGAGGCATAGGCCATGAGAAACGGCACGAAGCTGACTGCGTGCCAGCCGAGCGGCAGACTCGTGAGCGCTGCGCACGCGATGGCGGCAAAGAAGAGAGCCACCACGAGGCGCGAAGGCTGGTGCCAGCCGGCGCGCATGCCGAACACGAAGCCAGCGAGGTAACAGGCTGCGAACGCCACAAGCGCCGCCCAACCGAGCGCGATGAACCAGGGGTTCGCCGCCGGTGCCTCTGCGAACTCGATGAGGTCGGTCGCCGGATAATAGAGAAAGCCGAGCCAGACCACCGACATGAGCCAGCCGTAGCGCTGCCACGGGCCAGCAGGTGCGCGGCCAGCACGCGCTGGTTTGCTGGTCACTCGGCGATCCTCGCCACTGACTCTTCGACACGGTTCTGCACCAACGGCCAGAACGTATCGGCCCAAATCTCATACCCGCGGTCGTTCGGGTGAAACGCGTCTTCGGCGAACTCGGTGAAGATGCCGGTGAGGCCGCGGCGCCGGGTCGCCTCATACAGCGGTACGACCGCGAGGCCCCGCGCTTCGGCGATGGCGTGCACCATGCCGTTTGCCTCGATCACCTTGCGGTCGTTCCAGGGCAAGTGAAAGCAGGGCAGCTCCGAGACGATCGTCTTTGGAGGCAGCACATCAAGAATGGTGTTGAGGTTGCGGTGAAACGCGACCGGGTTCCACTCGGCGATGTCGTTCGCCCCGATGGCGAGGGTCACGAGATCGGGGGTGTGCTTCGCGAGCACCTTCTCTGCGCGCGGCAGCTGGTCGCGCACGCACAGCCGCGTCGGCGCGCCCGAGACGCCGAGGTTCGTCGCTGCGATGGGGGTGCCGAGCTGCGCCTCGATGCGGTCGGCGAGCTGACCCACGTAGCTGCGGCCCGGGATAGAGGCCCCGATGCCCTGCGCTGTCGAGTCGCCGAGCGCGAGGTAGTGAAACTCGCCGGCCTGCTTGCGGCGCTCGCGCCACCACGCGGCGGTCACGGGCTGCATCTCGGCGAGCCGCATGAGGGGGCGGTTCGCTCGCTCGAACAGCGCCTCTTGCCCGAGCGAGCGAGCGAGATTCGCCGTCGCCGATAGGGCAAGGGCCTTGGCGCCGAACGCGGGGGAGTTTGCTGAGTGCACGCACCCAGCGTAATCCAGCGATGTCGCGAACATGCCAGGGACCGCACTCAGCGACGTCGCCGCGATCGCAGCACGCCGAACCTCGTCAGCACCGCGAAGAGTGCTGTCCAGACGAGCACGTTCAGCAGCACGACCCAGAGCTCATCGCTGCCACCCGACACGAGCACCCCCTCGGTGATCGGCCAGCGAACGAGCGCGACGTAGCCGTACATCGGCGTGAAGTGCGCGATGTCGAGCATCACACCGTCAAGCGGCATGAACACGTTGCCGAAGAACCCGAAGAAGGTGATCGAGATCGAAGCGAGCGCGGCCGCCGAGTCCGAGTTGAACGCCAGGCCGACACCGAGGCCGAACAGCCCGAAGATGAGCCCGCCCGCGAGAATGAGCCCCGCAACTGCGGCCCAGCGCCACCCGTCGTCGGCCTTCGCTCCCGTCGTCGCGCCCACCAAAAAGACGGCCGCGGTCGACAAGGCCGAGAAACTCAGCGCCGTGACGAGCTTCACGGCTGCGTAGCCGGCGATCGAGAGGGGAGTCATGGCGATCTGGCGACCCCAGCCCTGGCCGACCTCGGAGGCCGCGATCGAACAAATCGAACTCATCGCGGTTGCCGCACCGAACGCGGCCATCGAGCACATCACGTAGAACGCGACGTTGCCGTGGCCCGCGCTGCTGTCTGCGTACGCCGCGTTTGCGCCGAACAGCAGGTACATCGCGATCGGCATCGCGAGCGTGAATGCCAGCGTGTAGGGGTTGCGCAGCTGCCGCTTGACCTCGGTGAGGTAGAAGGTGCGTGAGAAGAGCATGGGTGATCCTTGGTTCGCAGATTTCGGCTACTCGCCGGCGTCTTGGGTGAGGGCAGTGAACGCCGTTTCGAGGGTGGGCGCGACGATCTCGAGGTCGTGTGCGCCGAGCTCGAGCAGCTTTGCGGCCAGCGCGTCAGAGCGCGCGGTGCGCACCCGCATGATGCCCGAGGCGTCGATCTGCATATCGGTTGCCTGCAAGCCATCGAGCAGCCCGCCTTGTTTCAGTGCGTCGAGGATCGCCCCTACGGTCACCGTGTTGACCGGCCCGGGCAGTGTCGCGGTGACGGTGCGGCCGCCGAGTGCGGCACGAAGTTCTGCCGTGGCACCATCGGCGACGATCTTGCCACGGTTCATCACGACGGTGCGCTGCGCGAACTGTTCGGCCTCTTCGAGATAATGGGTCGCGAACACGATCGTGCGACCCGCGCGGGCCTCTTCTGCCATCGCCTCCCAGAAGCTGCGGCGCGCGACAACGTCCATGCCCGTCGTCGGCTCATCGAGCACGAGCACGTCGGGGTCGGGCAAGAGCGCGAGCGCAAACTTGATGCGCTGCTGTTCGCCGCCAGAGCACTTGCTGACCTTTCGCTTAGCGATGGGTGCAAGCCCGGTTCGCTCCATCACTTCGGTCACCCGAGCGCGAGCGCCGTGAAAGCTCGCGATGACGTCGACCGTCTCGGCCACGGTGAGATCGCTCAGCAACCCACCAGTCTGCAGCAGTGCCGAGAGCCTGCCCGAGGCAACCGCCTGGCGGGGGCTCTGACCGAGCACCTCGACCGCACCTTCATCGGGGTCGCTCAGCCCGAGCAGCATGTCGATCGTGGTGGTCTTGCCCGCGCCGTTCGGCCCGAGCAGTGCGACGATCTCACCGCGCCCCACCGTCAGATCGACGCCGGCGACTGCTCGCACGCGGCGCTCGCCGCCACCGAATCCTTTGGCGAGGCCAGTGATCTCGATAGCCGGAGCGTCTTGCGTTGCCCGACTTGCCGTGGGCTCTGTTGGGGTGCTGCGTGTGTTCATACTCACAGCCTGGCATCGGGGTGCGAGCGAGTCAGGGGGCCAGTGTCACGCCTCGCGCATGACGGTTGTCATGTTCGGCTCCGTGCGATCCTTGTGCTGCATTGCTTGCGGGGCGTACTGGCAGAATGAGCGAGAAGGATCGCACGGCCGAGAGGGTTCGTATGTCAGACGCACACGCACGAGTGAGAGACGCCGCGGCCGCCCGTGGTCTCGACATCGAGATTCGCGAGCGACCAAACGCACGTTCGCTGCAAGAGGCCGCCGACATTCTGGGAATTGACGCTTCGGGCATCGTGAAGACGCTCGTCGTAAAACGATCAGACGGCACGTATCTCTTCGCGCTCGTGCCCGGCGGTCGAGCGATCTCGTGGCCGAAGCTGCGCGCGGTGGTTGGCGTGAACAAGCTGCGCCTGCCCGAGGCCGAGCTGGCGCTCGAGGCAACCGGCTACGAGCGGGGCACGATTACGCCGATCGGCAGCACTCACGACTGGCCCGTCTTCGCCGACGAGACGATCGTTGGTCAGTGCGTCGCGATGGGGGCGGGGGCGCACGGCTTCAGCCTGTTTGTCGAGGCCGACGACCTGATTCGGGCGTATGGCGCTACGGTCGCCGACATTACTGTGCTCGAATAGGCCCGAGCGGGCTGGCATCTCAGCCGCGCTTGTGATCCAATAGTGAGCACATGTGCGGCGTAGCTCATAAGGCGAAGCCGTCAGGTTACGGAAGTCGGGTCAGAAGCCCTGCTCCCTCACTGGAAGGTACGGCGATGAGCCATTCTCAATGCACCCCTGCCCACCCTGCGTCTGAAGACAGGGAGGTCTGAGGATGAGAAATTTGCAAAAGCCTTCTGGTATGCCGGTGCATAAGTACCGCCCGTATCACGAGACGTTTCGGGTGGATTTGCCGGATCGTACGTGGCCGTCGAAGCGCATCACTGAGGCGCCGCGTTGGTGCGCGGTGGATTTGCGTGACGGGAACCAGGCGTTGATTGATCCGATGAGTCCGGAGCGCAAGCGGATCATGTTCGATCTGCTGGTGAAGATGGGGTACAAGGAGATCGAGGTCGGGTTTCCGTCGGCCTCGCAGACTGATTTTGATTTCGTCAGGCAGTTGATCGAAGAGGATGCGATTCCCGATGACGTCACGATCCAGGTGCTGACGCAGGCGCGCGAGCATTTGATCACTCGCACGTATGAGTCGTTGATCGGTGCGAAGCAGGCGATTGTGCACCTGTATAACTCGACGAGTGTGTTGCAGCGTGACGTGGTGTTTCGTGAAGACAAGGCTGGAATCAAGAAGATCGCGACCGACGGGGCACGTATGTGCGTCGCGGCCGAGTCGATCTGCCCCGAGACCGAGATCTTCTATGAGTACTCGCCGGAGTCGTACACGGGCACCGAGTTGGAGTACGCCGTCGAGGTGTGTAACGCGGTGCTGGAGATTTTCGAGCCCACGCCTGAGCGCAAGGTGATTATCAATCTTCCCTCGACGGTCGAGATGGCTTCTCCGAATGTGTATGCCGATTCGATTGAGTGGATGGGCAGGCACCTGAATCATCGTGAGAACGTGATCATCTCGCTGCACCCGCACAATGATCGGGGCACCGCGATAGCCGCGGCTGAGCTGGGGTATATGGCGGGTGCTGATCGTATCGAGGGGTGCTTGTTCGGTAATGGTGAGCGCACCGGCAACGTTGATCTGGTGGCGTTGGGCATCAACCTGTTCACGCAGGGAGTTGACCCGCAGATCGACTTCTCGCGCCTCGATGAGGTGAAGCGTGCGGCCGAGTACTGCAACCAGTTGCCGGTGCCGGAGCGCAGCCCGTGGGCTGGGGATCTGGTGTACACCGCGTTTTCTGGGTCGCATCAGGATGCGATCAAGAAGGGGTTCGAGCGCATGGCCGCCGATGCTGACGCGCAGGGTGTGGGTGTGGATGATTTGGTGTGGGCGGTGCCGTATCTGCCGGTCGATCCGAAGGATCTGGGGCGTTCGTATGAGGCCGTGATCCGGGTGAACTCGCAGTCGGGCAAGGGTGGGGTCGCGTACTTGTTGAAGCAGGATCATGCGTTGGATTTGCCGCGTCGTTTGCAGATCGAGTTCAGTGCGGTGGTGCAGGCGCATACGGACAGTGAGGGTGGTGAGGTCTCGAGTGACGCGATCTGGCGCATCTTCCAGGATGAGTACCTGCCAATGACCGACGCAGCCCAAGAGGGGTGGGGCAGGTACGAGCTGACCAGCACTCACGCAACGAATGCGGGCGATGGAGTCACCGAACTCACGATCGACTACCGCGTCGGCGAAGACGCCGAGCAGTTGGTGGCGCGCGGCAACGGCCCGATCGACGCATTCGTCAACGGGTTGAACGACGCAGGCCATCGTGTGGCTCTATTCGATTACGTTGAGCACGCGATGAGCGAGGGCGGGCACGCTGTCGCGGCGGCCTACGTCGGTTTAGAAGTCGACGGTCATCGTCTGTGGGGCGTGGGCATCAACGCCGATCGCAACCACGCCGCCTTCTCGGCCGTGCTTTCGGCATTTCACCGAGCGAGCCGCAGCGCCGTGCTCGTGTAGCGGTCGAGGGGCCAGCAGCTAAAGATCGGCGACCGGCTGCCGCAGCAGCGTGCGCATCTTCTCAGGAGCGACCTTGCGTGCGTCGGTGAAGTACACCTCGTGGTGTGTGCCCGTCATTCGCAGCCCGTGGGAGGGAATGAAGTCGTCATGCATGTACGCCAGCGTCGGAGCCTCGTCATCATATGAACCGCGGTGCAGCGTCTGCAGGCAGCGGCCCTCGGCGAGAGATTCGAGGCGCACGTCGCTGAGCCGCCGCGGCGCGACCTTCGCTCTCGATACCTGCGCGACGGCAGCCTCGAACGCTGCCCGGTCGATCCAGTCGGGGGCGAGGATCATCATGGTCCAGCTCCACTGAGACTTGTCGCGAGCGCTCGTGAAGGCGGTCATGTCTTCAGCCCACCACAGGCCCTCGAGCGGAGGCACGACGTAGTCGCGGCCGAGATCCCGCTTGCTTGAAAACTTCAACTTGTACGCCACCGGATACAGGGCCTCGAGAGCAGCCACGTACTCTTGTGACGTATTCGGGTCGCCGCTGCCGTCGATCATGAGGTACTGCAGCTCGGGCACGTCG
This sequence comes from Actinomycetota bacterium, assembly GCA_020161315.1. Classification (GTDB taxonomy): domain Bacteria; phylum Actinomycetota; class Actinomycetes; order Actinomycetales; family Microbacteriaceae; genus Leucobacter. The sequence goes on from JAIUOH010000022.1 coordinate 27,829, forward strand.
ATTACCCGAAACTCGCCGGCCCTCGCCTGATAGCTGTCGAGGGTCTTCTTGAAGTCGATCTTTTGGGTCATCGCGGCTCCTGGGTGATGACTACATTTTGCACGACGGCTCGCCCGACGGCGCACCTCGTTCAGGCGCGGGTTGCGCGCACTCTCGCCAAGAGCAGGTAGAGCTCGCAGCCGAGGCAGAACCCGAAGGCGGCGTTGAGAAATGCGGCGATGAACGCCGCCGAAGCAGCAATCACCAGCGCCCACGGTACTGCAACGAGGTGCAGCACGAGGCCGATGCCGACCACGAACAGGCCGACGCCTTGGGCGAAGCGAGGCGGGCGCGCATCTTCCCACTCAGTGGGCGGGCCGAGCCTCGGTCGAACGATGCCGCGAAAGAGCGCAGCGAAGGGGTGGGTGCGGGCCGAAACGAGCGACCAGGCGAAGAGGATCGCGACTGCGAGCAATACGACGAATCCGGGATCCGCTGCACGTTCGCCGAGCGGGCGCCCTGCGAGGCCAGGCTGCGCGGAGGTGCCGATCGCCGCCAGATACACGCCAATGAGCAGTAGCGCCGAGGTGATCGACGCGCCGAAGCGAGGGGAGCGAGGATCGACCGTGCCCGCAGGTTGCGGGGTCGTGCTGCGTGTTGTGGTCATGCGATGGCCCCGGTGGTGAGGGCGCTGGTGCTGGTGCTGCGTGCGGTGCGGACCGCGGTGCCGCTCGCGGTCTGCCGCGCGGAAGATGCGGCGGCATCGACAAACGTGTCGACTGCCTCGCGAATTGCTTTATGGTCGAGCTGGCCGCTGAGCCTCGCGCTCGGTCGCCCCGCGGCATCGATGAAGAGGATCGTCGGCGTCTGCAGCACGTTGAAACGCGCCGCCAGCTCGGGCTCGTGGGTGAGGTCGAGGTGCACGAACTCCACACTGGGCACGGCGTCGACCTGCTGTGAGAGCAGCCGCCGCACCCCGGGGCAGCGCGAGCAGAACTCGGTGCTGAACTGCACGACGGTACCAGCTGTGCCGAAGCGCTCCACGCCGAGCGTTGCGGGTTCAAGGCGCGCGGTCCCGGCCAGCGTGCGCACCCGCCCTTTGCGTGTGCGCAGTAGTAAGCCGATCGTGGTCGCCACGGCGACGAGTGCGATAACGCCGAGCAGTGGGGCGATGGGGTGCATGCGAAGAGCCTAAAAACACAGAGCGCGTAGTTCAACAAACTACTTCACAATTTGTAATGTGAGACATAAGAGAGGCTTCAGTGTCTGGGCGTAGCTCACCTTTGACCGGGCCGCTTGCGGCCCGAGATCCTCGCCCCGAATGCTCGCGACCGGCCCGTTACGGAACGATGCGCACCGCACCCTTGTCGGCCGACTGCGCGAACGCCGCATAGGCTCGCAGCGCGTCTGACACCTCGCGTACGCGGGTCTTCGGCTTGTAGCCGCCGTTCGCCTCGAGCTCGGCGCGACGGCGGTCGAGCTCGGCCTCTGGCACCTCGAGCGAGAGCGCGCGCGTCGGAATATCGATCGAGATGATGTCGCCGTCTTCGACCAGCGCGATCAGCCCGCCGGCCGCCGCCTCGGGCGAGACGTGCCCGATCGACAGGCCCGAGGTGCCGCCCGAGAATCGGCCGTCGGTGATGAGCGCGCACGCCTTGCCGAGGCCGCGGCCTTTCAAGAACGAGGTCGGGTAGAGCATCTCTTGCATGCCGGGGCCGCCCTTCGGGCCCTCATAGCGAATCACGACGACGTCGCCCTCGGTGACCTGCTTGTTCAGAATCTTCTCGACGGCTTCGTCTTGCGACTCGCACACGACCGCGGGGCCCGAGAACGTCCAGATCGACTCGTCGACGCCGGCGGTCTTCACCACAGCACCGTCCACGGCGATGTTGCCGCGCAGCACGGCCAGACCGCCGTCTTTCGAGTACGCGTTCGCCACGTCGCGAATGCAGCCGTTCGCCGCGTCGAGATCGAGGTCGCGCCAGCGCTCCGACTGCGAGAATGCGGTCGAGGATCGCACGCCGCCGGGCGCGGCGTGCCACAGCTCGTGTGCCTCGTCGCTCGCCTTGCCGCCGCGCACATCCCACTCGTCGAGCCACTCGCCGAGGGTCTTCGCGTGCACCGTGTGCACGTGCTCGTCGAGGTGGCCGCCGCGGCGCAGCTCGCCGAGCAGCGCGGGAATGCCGCCAGCGCGGTGCACGTCTTCCATGTAATAGGTCTTGCCGTTCGCGACATTGGGGGCGACCTTCGCGAGGCAGGGCACGCGGCGCGACACCGCATCGATCTCGGTGAGGCCGAAGTCGACGCCGGCCTCGTGGGCCGCCGCGAGCAGGTGCAGAATCGTGTTGGTCGAGCCGCCCATCGCGATGTCGAGCGCCATCGCGTTCTCGAAGGCCGCTGGTGTCGCGATGTTGCGGGGCAGCACGGTGTCGTCGCCGTCTTCGTAGTAGCGCTTCGCGATGTCGACCACGAGGGCACCGGCCTTCTCGTAGAGGGCGCGGCGGGCAGTGTGGGTGGCGAGGGTTGAGCCGTTGCCCGGCAGCGACAGGCCGATCGCCTCGGTGAGGCAGTTCATCGAGTTCGCGGTGAACATGCCCGAGCACGAGCCGCAGGTCGGGCAGGCCGACTCCTCGATCTTCTGCATGTCTTCGTCAGAGATGTTGTCGTTGACCGCATCCGAGATCGCGTCGACGAGATCGAGGGTGCGCACCATGCCGTTCGCGAGCACCGCGCGACCCGACTCCATGGGGCCGCCCGACACGAACACGACGGGAATGTTGAGGCGCAGCGACGCGAGCAGCATGCCCGGGGTGATCTTGTCGCAGTTCGAGATGCAGACAATGGCGTCGGCACAGTGCGCGTTCACCATGTATTCGACCGAGTCGGCGATCAGATCGCGCGACGGCAGTGAGTAGAGCATGCCGCCGTGACCCATCGCGATGCCGTCATCGACGGCGATGGTGTTGAACTCGCGGGGAATACCGCCCGCCTCTTTGATCGCGTCGCTGACGATGCGGCCGACGGGAGCGAGGTGGGTGTGGCCAGGCACGAACTCGGTGAACGAGTTCGCGACCGCGATGATGGGCTTGCGTCCGAGGTCGGCGCCGTCGACGCCTGCCGCGCGGAAGAGAGCCCTGGCCCCCGCCATGTTTCGTCCGTGCGTGACAGTGTGCGAGCGATAAACAGCCATTCTTCTAACTTACTGTGCGCGGCATGCGCGTTCAGCCGGATGAGGCACGTAACAGCGGATGGATCCGGCGATTTCATCCGCTGTTACGTGCCTCATCCGCAGTTACGAACGACATGGGGGCTGGTTATTGGAAATTCCAATAACCAAAATGTTGAGGGGCGAGGATCAGCCCCGCGCCTGCGTGCGCGGTACCCAGCAGGCGACGCGGTTGCGATAGGCAGCGAACTCATCACCGAAGCGGGCCTCGAGGTCGGCCTCTTCGTGCGGTCGCACAACCCAGTTCCACATCAGCGAGCCTGCGAGCGCGTAGAGCACCACGAGCCAAGAGCCGAGCATCAGGCCCACGCCGACAGCCTGCGCAATGCCCGCGACGGCCATTGGGTTGCGCACGAACCGGTAGGGGCCCGCGATCACCAGCCGCGACGCGGTTGCCGATGGCAGGGGAGTGCCTTCCCCTCTAGTCGCCATCGAAGTCGCAGACCATACCCCGAGCGCGCTTGCAGCCAGCAGCAGGGCGAGCCCGCAAAGCTGCACCCACGCCGGTAGATCGAGGCGCAGGCGCCACCGATCCTCGCCCCAAGAAATAAGAAGCGGGAGCAGCACGAGAAACACGCCCCAGAAGACAAGCATCTGTGTGATCGTGATGCCGAGGTGGGTGACTTTGGCGGCGGTCTTTGCCTCTTTGAACGCGAACGGGCCGATGAGCACGAGGCGCGCGGGCACCCCGCCGAGCAGCAACAGCATGCCCGCGAGCACGCTGCCAGCAGCCGCGGCGATCATGAGCACCGCGCCAAGACCCGCGAGCTGCGTCGTGGTTGCGTAGAGGGTCATGAGGGCGGCGACGAATGCGGTCCAGGGTGCGGCGATGTAGACCGCCCAGCGCACCCCGAATGCGGCAAGGGCAGACGCGAGCACGAAGAGGGGCAGATCGAACGCGGCGACGAGCACCGGGTCGAGATCGCCGAGAGTTGCGCGGCGCACTTCATCGACGGTGAACACCGATGCCCACCAGGTGGCCCCGGCGAGTGCCTGCGCCGCGAAGTAGGCACGGGCCGCAGCCCACGGTGCTAGCCCAAAGATTCGGGGTGCGCCTATGCCCGCATTCGCGCCCTCATTCATACTTCGATCGTAGGCCGCGTTCGCGCTACTGCGGCCCCGTTCGCGCTGCTTCGCCGAGCTCGGCCTTCTTTACCGAACTCGGCGCCTTTTCCAAGATAATTGGGCCGAGCTCGGTAAACGGCACCGAGTTTGCTGATGGGGTCGGGGTGGGGCGCGGGATCGGCCGAACCGTGTGCGTCGCAGCCGCGTCGGGGGCGAGCGTTAGTATCAGCGTGTGTCACTCGAAAACCTGCTCTTGAAGCTTGATCGCATCGCCGGGGGCCGTCAGGCCGGCGTCGCGATCTCTGCGGATGCCCTCGCGCACCCGAAAACACGCCGTGCGTTTACCTGGATCATGTGGCTGCTCGTGGCCGAGCTGCTAATCGGCCTGGCCGCGGTGGTGATCGCGCTGGTGCTCACTCTGGGTGGTCACCCGCAGCCCTTCGCTGTGTGGATGCGCGGGCTGATCGTGCTCGGCATGACGGCAACTCTCTTCTACTTTGCGTGGCGCGCTGCGCGAGGGTGGGTCTGGGCGTACTCTCGGCTGCGGCTCTTTGCGCAGATCTTCCCGGTGATCACGCTGGTGATCGCAGCGATTCCGGGTCTCTACCCCGCGTGGATGATTACCGAGCAAATTGTCTTCAGCCTCATCATGATCGGCATCGGTGACTTTCTGACGAGCGATCACATGCGTGACGCCTACCGCCGCCCGAAGGCGGCCTAGTGCTCGTGATGTTGGTGGCACTCGCCGCACTGGTGCTGGCACTGGCGCTCGGCCTCGGCCTGGTGCCGGGTGCGCGAGCCCACGCGGTGCGCGTGGCGTGTGCCGCCGTGGCGCTGGTTGCTGGGCTGGTCCTGGCTGGTGCCGCGGTCGCCGTGTCACTCGCGTCAGCTGCAGAAACAGCAGGGGCGCAGGCCGGTGCAGAGCAGGCGGCCGGCCCTGAGGCTCCGACTAGCGGAGCCGAAGGCGAAGCCAAGGATGGCGATGAAGCCGGCGAGGCAGCGTCGGTCGCGACCCGTGAGCCGCTTCCCGAGGGTTTTTCGTATGTGCGAGACCTTGCGCCCACCATCGAAGTCGAGCTGCGCTACGCCACGACCGACAACTTCACCGGGCAGATTGTCGACGGTTATGAGTCGACCGAAGCGGCGGTGCTGCGCACGGAGGCGGCAGAAGCACTAGCGCTCGTGCAGCAAGATTTAGAACAACAAGGGCTCGGCCTACGCATCTACGACGCGTTTCGGCCTACTCGGGCGGTGAGCTTCTTCATGGAGTGGTCGCGAAGCGGCGACGAGGCAACGAAGCTCGAGTATTACCCCGATTTCAACAAGCCCGAGCTGTTTGAGCTCGGCTACATCGCAGAGAAGTCGGGGCACTCCCTTGGTGGCACGGTTGACCTCACGCTTGTAAGTCGTTCTACCGGCGAGCCGCTCGATATGGGCGGGCCGTTTGACTACTTCGGCGAGCTCTCGCACTACGAGACCGTGGGCCTTGACGAAGCACAAACCGCAAACCGGGCACTGCTGCATAACGCAATGCAGGCGCGAGGCTTCAAGCAGTATCCGCTCGAGTGGTGGCACTTTTCGTACCCGCTGCCCGAGGGCACCATGCCCATGAACTTCGTGGTGCGATGAGTTCGCAGCCAGAGTCGACGCGCAAGACGCGCCGGGTGCACCCCGCCTGGTGGGTCGTCATTGTCGCGTTTCTCGCGCTGTTTGGCGCGGCCGGCTTCCGCGGTGCCCCGGGCGCCCTGCTCATGCCGCTGCACGAGGAGTTCGGCTGGTCGATGAGCGTGATGTCGCTCGCGGTCAGCGTCAACCTGGTGCTCTACGGCCTTGTCGCCCCGTTCGCGGCGGCGTTCATGGATCGCTTCGGTCTGCGCCGAGTCGTCGCGGTCGCGCTCAGCCTCGTCGCCCTGGGCGCCGCGGGCAGCGTGTTTGTGACTGCGTCGTGGCAGCTGCTGGTGTTCTGGGGTGTGCTCATCGGTGGCGGTACCGGGTCGATGGCGTTGGTGCTCGCCGCGACCATCGCTGAACGCTGGTTCGTGACGAAGCGCGGTTTCGTCATGGGCGTGCTGACCGCGGGCCAAGCAACCGGCCAGCTGCTCATTCTGCCGCCCGCCGCAGCGATGGCCGAGAACGTCGGCTGGCGAGAGGCCTCGCTGCTGATCGCGGTCGTGGCGCTTGCCGTGATCCCGCTTGCTATCTGGGTCCTGCGCGACTATCCAGAAGACCGCGGGGTGTTGCCGTTTGGTGCCGACCCGGCGAGCTACGTTGCCCCCGAGCGGCACCGCGGCGGGGCAGTCAAGCGGGCACTCGACGGCCTCGTCTATGCGGTGAGGCAGCGCGCATTCTGGGCACTCGCGATCGCCTTCGCGGTGTGCGGCGCGACCACGAACGGCCTCGTGGGTGTGCACTTTATTCCTTCGGCGCACGACCACGGCATGCCGCAGGCGGTTGCAGCGAGCCTGCTCGCGGTCGTGGGCATCTTCGACGTGCTTGGCACCGTCGCGTCGGGCTGGCTGACCGACCGCTTCGACCCCCGCAAGCTGCTTGTGATCTACTACCTGTTTCGCGGGGTCAGCCTCATGCTGTTGCCGTGGTTGCTCGCGAGCACCGTGCACCCGAGCATGATTCTGTTCGTGGTCGTCTACGGGCTCGACTGGGTCGCCACGGTGCCGCCGACGGCCGCACTGTGTCAGGCCATCTTCAAGGATCGCGGCACAATCGTCTTCGGTTGGGTCTTCACCGCCCATCAGCTCGGGGCGGCAGCGGCGGCGCTCGCCGCGGGCCTCGTGCGTGACGTTTTCGGTGAGTACACCTATGCCTGGTGGGGTGGGGCTGTGCTCTGCATCGTCGCGGCCGCGACTTCGATCCTTGCGAAGCCGCAATTAGGTAAGCGCCTCGTGCCACAGGTCGCGGCATAGGCTGCAAAGAGTTCGATAAGCAACGAAGAGGATCGCATGATCGACATCAAGATCGACCCGGAGTCGGCAGCGCCACCCTTCGAGCAGCTGCGCGAGGCACTGATCTCACAGATCGTCGAGGGCAAGCTCGCTCCCGGCACAAAGCTGCCGCCCGTGCGGGCACTCGCGACGGAGCTCGGGCTCGCGGCAAACACCGTCGCGCGCAGCTACAAGGAACTCGAGGCCGCGGGCTTCGTGCAAACCCACGGTCGCGGGGGCACGACCGTTGCGTCTCAACTGGGCGGCGCCGACCAGCACCGGCGAGCGCTCGAACTCACGCGCGACTATCTCGCTGCGATGCAGGCAATCGGTGTGCCATCTAGCGAAGTGTCGAGCTACCTCGACCGCAGCTAGGGCACGTTGATTTAGTCTGCACACGCTCCGGTGCACCCGAGCCGCGCGCTTGCTTCGTTGTCAAAGCTCAACGATGCTTCCGGCATCGCCTCGCAATCACGCATCTCGGGCACATCCTCGCCAGCGCACAGACTAAATCAACGCACCCTAGTACCCCAGGCTAGACAGCCGACTTCGTCGCCCGCAACTCGCCGACCTTCACCGTCGCGACGCCCGCGATGATGAGTGCCGCACCCAGCCACTGCATGCCCGTCGGCAGCACCGAGAGCAGCAGAATTGTCCAGAGAATGCCAAAGAGGGGCTCGGAGTAGCCGGTGAAGCTCGCAACGGTTGCACCAAGCCTGCGTGAGGCGGCGACGCCAAGCACGTAGGCGAGCACGGTCGAGATAAGCACCATGCCCGTCACGATCAGCCACGGCGAGAACTCTCGGCCCGCGATCACACCAGGGTCAGTCTTGGCGACAAAGGGCAGCAGGCCCGTGGCGCTCACGATAACGAGCATGATGCCCGCGACGCCGAGCCCTAGCCCGACGAAGGGCAGCGGAGGAATGCCGTGGTCGGCCTTCGCGCCCGCGGCAAAGTAGCTGGCGTTGCCGACTGCCGCGATCAGCGCGAACACAATGCCGAGCGGATGCAGCCCGCCGCCGAGCACCGCACCCGAGACAGCGACGAGGCCGAGCACTGCGAGTGCTGCTCCCAGCAGTGTCAGGCCCGACGGGGCGATCCGCGTGCGAGCCCACGACCACAGCATGAGCAGCACCGGCCCCATGAACTCGATGAGCAACGCAAGGCTCGGCGGAATAAATTGCACCGCGAGAAAGAACGCAAGCTGGCAGCCCGCGACCGCGAGCACGCCGAAGAGCAGCACCGAACCCCAGGCACGGCGCACCAGCTGCCACGACCCGCGCAGCATGATGAGCGTGGGCACCAGCAGCACGAGCGCGGCGAAGCAGATGCGCGCAGTGGCTGCTGCGCCGGGGCTCCAACCAGACGACATCAGGGCGCTCGCGAAGATGCCCGAGAGCGCGAAGCTTGCGGCCGAGCCGATGGCGAGCAGAAAACCTGCCATTGATACCGAAGATACCGACCGCGCTGTGCTCACCCAGTTAGCTTAGCCGGGTGGGCGACATTCGCCCCGCACCCTGAGCTTGTCTCCGGGTGCGGGGCTGCCAGGTGTTCACTTCGACAAGCTCAGCGAACGGTGGGGCGCCTAGCGCAGCGGGCTCAGCGTCTCGTCGAGGGTGACGAGTTCGTCGAGCATGAGCTGCAGCACGTTCGCCTGCTGCTCGTTCGGGGTGAACACCCCATCTGCGAGGTGCGTGCCGGGAAAGTTGATCTCGATCAGGCCATGGGTGAGCACCATGCCAAGAGCCGCGACCACGGGCTTCAGCGCGGCCTGCGCGCGCGTGCCACCCGAGTTGCCACCCCAATTCACAAAGCCGACGGGCTTGCGATCCCACTCGAGAGCCAAGTAGTCGAGTGCGTTCTTGATGGCGGGCGAGTAGCTGTGGTTGTACTCGGGAAAGGCGAAGATAAACGCGTCGGCCGCCTCAACGCGCTGCGACCACTCGATCGTGTGCTGCTTCGTGTACTTGCGGGCGCGCGGGTGGTTCGGCTCGGCCATCATCGGCAGCGCGAGCTCTTTGAGGTCGACCAGATCGATGCCGAAGCGGCCGTCAGCGGTGGCTGCATCGCGCACCCAGTTCGCGATGGGTTCGGCGATGCGACCCTCTCGCACGCTGCCTACGACGATCATGAGCTTTGGCTTTGCCACGTGTGTTTCTCCTGGGTTGCGTTAGATTCTTGAGGCGCGCGGGATCAACCCTCGCCACGGTGAGATCCAACCTGTCGGGCAGGCGAAGTATTCCCGTGCTTTCTGCGCAACAGACTGACCCTGTGAGGTGGGCGAAGGTTGCAGATTGATCCCAACTCTACGAACTCGGCATTCGGCTCGCATTCTGCGCGCTATGCTCGCCGTGTGACCAGGTGACCCTGGTGCCGTATGAAACACATCAGAAAATGAAGAGGATGTTGGATCGATGAAGATTCGTTTTGTGGTTCCCGCGCTGGCAGCTGCCGCCGCGCTTACGCTGACCGGTTGCGTCAACGACGATTCGGCTGTGAAAGAAAGCAGCTCCACCTCGAAGAGTGTTGTGACTGCTGAGCAGATCAAGGAGTCGGGCGTGCTCATTATTGGCACCGACGCCGAGTACCCGCCGAACGAGTTCAAGGATGCCGATGGCAACCCGACCGGTTGGGGCGTCGAGCTTGCAAACGCAGTCGCTGAAGAGATGGGCCTGAAGCCCGAGTGGCAGATCATGCCGTTCGAGGGCATTCTGCCCCGCATCGAAGAGGGCGCAATCAACATGGGATCGTCGTCGTTCACCGACAACGCCGAGCGCCAGAAGACCGTTGACTTCGTGAACTTCTTGAACGCTGGCAGCATGTGGGCTGCTCCCGTCGGCTCGACAGTCAACCCTGACGATGCGTGCGGCCTCACCATTGCCGTGCAGTCAGACACCGTGCAGCACACCGACGAGCTGCCCGCAAAGTCGAAGGCTTGTGAGGATGCGGGCAAGGCACCCATCAACATTCTGCCGTTCGGTGGCCAGCCCGAGGCAACCACTGCTGTGATCCAGGGTCAGGCCGCGGCATTCTCGGCTGACTTCCCAGTGACTGTTGACGCGGTCAACAACACTGACGGTGCGCTTGAGACCGTTGGCGAGATGTTCGATGCAGCTCCTTACGGCTTCGCCGTGCAGAAGGGCTCGGGCATGGACAAGGCAGTGCAGACCGCACTTCAGGCCCTGATCGACAACGGCACCTACCTCGAGATTCTCACCAAGGCAGGCTTCGAAAAGGGCGCGGTTACCGAGGCGACCATCAACGCCGGTAAGTAACCGACGCGAATCGAACTGTCATGAGTGACATGCAATCTGCGGCTGCGGGGGCATCTTCCCCGCAGCCGCAGCGGCATGGTGAGCCCCAGGCAATTGAAGCGATCAAGCTGCGCCACCCGTGGCGTGCGGTGGTCGCCGCCCTGCTCATCATCATTGTCGGCCTGTTTGTCTTCGACGCACTGACCAACCGGCCGGTGTATTCGTGGGACATCGTCGTCAACTACCTCTTCGACGTGCGCGTGCTCAGCGCACTCGGCTACACACTGCAGCTGACCATCTACCCGATGATCATCGCGGTGCTGCTCGGCATTCTGCTTGCGATTATGCGGCTCTCACCGAACCCGGTGTTTCGCGCTGTCGCGTGGGTGTACCTCTGGATCTTTAGGGGCACCCCGGTCTACGTGCAGCTCGTGTTCTGGGGCCTGATGCCGGTGATCTATAAGAGCATCACGCTCGGCATTCCGTTCACCGAGGTAGGGATTCAGCTGGTTACAGCTGACCTCTTTAGCTATTTCACGCTTGCGGTGATCGGCCTTGCGCTCAACGAGGCGGCCTACATGGCCGAGATCGTGCGCGCGGGCCTGCTCTCGGTTGACAAGGGTCAAGACGAGGCAGCAGTTGCCCTCGGCCTCGGCTGGTGGCACACCATGAGCCGCATCGTGCTGCCGCAGGCGATGCGCGTGATTGTGCCACCCACCGGCAACGAGGTGGTCTCGATGCTGAAGACAACCTCGCTGGTCATTGCGGTGCCGTTCACGCTCGACCTGTACACGCGCACCCACGACATCGCGGTTTCGATGTACAAGCCGGTGCCGTTCTTGCTGGTCGCATCGTTCTGGTACCTGATTTTGACCTCGATTCTGATGGTCGGCCAGTTCTACGTTGAGCGCTACTTTGCGCGCGGCGTTGGTGCTCGGCCCGACGTGCAGAAGCCGACGGTTGAGACCTCGGCGATCGGCGTAATCGGCCTTTCGTCAGCAACAGAGGCTGGCGGCGGGTACCCGACCGCAACGGGAGCCGATGGCGGCGATCAGATCGTGCCGCCGCACGGCCGAGCCGGAGGAGGTGGCGTATGAGCCAGACAGATATTCCAATGGTGAAGGCCGAGGCCGTCTCGAAGGCCTACGGCTCAAACCAGGTGCTGAAGTCAATCTCGCTTGAGGTGAAACGTGGCGAGGTGCTCTGCCTCGTTGGCCCTTCGGGCTCGGGCAAGTCGACCTTCTTGCGCTGCATCAACCACCTCGAGACGATCAACGCTGGTCGGCTCTCGGTTGACGGTGAGCTCGTGGGTTATCACGAGCGCGGTGGCAAGATCTACGAGATGCACCCGAAAGAGGCCGCAAGGCAGCGGCGAGACATCGGCATGGTGTTTCAGCGCTTCAACCTGTTCCCTCATAAGACCGCGCTCGAGAATGTGATGCTGGCGCCCACACTGCTGAAAAAGGGCAACAAGGCTGCACTGCAGACCAGAGCGATGGATCTGCTTGCCCGAGTCGGCCTCGCAGAGCGTCACGACTACTACCCGGCTCACCTGTCGGGTGGTCAGCAGCAGCGTGTTGCGATCGCTCGTGCGCTCGCGATGGAGCCGAAGCTGATGCTCTTCGACGAGCCGACGTCGGCGCTCGACCCCGAGCTGGTCGGTGAGGTACTCGACGTCATGAAGGGCCTCGCCGAGAGCGGCATGACCATGATCGTCGTGACGCACGAGATGGGTTTTGCCCGCGAAGTCGCCGACGAACTGGTGTTCATGGATGGCGGCGTCGTGGTCGAGTCGGGCGACCCGACCGAGGTGCTTACGAACCCGCAAAGGGAGCGCACCAAGGCGTTCCTGTCGAAGGTGCTGTAGCGCTATTCGCATAAGAAGCCCGTACCGTTCATCTTGACAAGCTCGATGAACGGTACGGGCTTCTTGCGTGCGGGTGCCGGTCGAGCCCTTCGACAGGCTCAGAATGTGGGCCAGTTGCATACGCCGCCGGCCGAGCATGTAGGGACCAAACGAAAGCGTGCATCTCGACAAGCTCGATGAACGGCGCGAAGTGGCGATTAGGCGTTCACGCCCAGATCGCGCTTGATCTTCGTGGTCGAGACGCCCTCGGTGCGGTCGAGATAGATCACGTCGCAGTAGTCGGTGAGAATCTCAAAGCGCGGGTCGCCCTCCCAGTCACCACCCATGACGACGGCGTCGACCTGATACTTCTGCACGTCGCTGATTTTCTGATCCCACGATTCTTCAGGAATCACCAGATCGACGTAACGCACCGCCTCGAGCATATTCTTGCGAGTCTCGAAGTCGTGGTAGGTCTTCTTGCCCTTGCCCGCATTGAACTCCTCGGTCGACGCCGCGACGATCAGGTAGTCGCCCTGCGCGCGGGCACGCTGTAGCAGGCGAATGTGGCCCCAGTGCAGCAGGTCGTAGGTTCCGTAGGTGAGGATGCGCTTCATGTCAGGCTCCGATCAAAAGGGCAACGCCGGCGACCGCCGATGCAACTGCGATGACGATTGCAATGCTAATGAGAATGGCATGCACTCGATAGAACTTTGTGGGTGCGCCTGCCTCATCGCGTGCGCGCGGGTCGGCCGCGACTCGCTTCCAAAACTGTGGCCACACGATTGCGTTGTAGCCGGCGTTCACGAGCAGCATGATTCCTGCGAGTACCGTCATGTCTCAAGCCTACGGTGCCAGGCTGTGCCCCGGCCGCAACCGGCTGACTCGTGGGTGCCGGGGCGCACTAGGGCATGTCTTGTAAATGGTGGTGCTGGCGAGGATGTGCTCGAAGTCTGTGATCGCGAGGCGGAGGAGGAGGCTTTGCTGGTGGCAAAGCCGACGACGACAACGAAGCGAGCGCTGACTTGGAGCGCACCGCAGCGCGACACCATTTACAAGACATGACCTAGGCTCGGAGCATGAGCGAAGCTACCTACGTCGTACGCAAATGGGTCAAGCCTGACGACCTGAACCAGCACGGTGCGCTGTTCGGTGGCAGGCTGCTGCAGTGGGTCGATGAAGAGGCCGCGATTGTTGCGATCACGCAGCTCGGCACGATTGAGGTGGTGACGCGTCACATCTCGGCGCTCGATTTCGTTGCGCGAGCAGAGCGAGGCGACCTGCTCGAGCTCGAGTACCGCGTGCTGAGCTTCGGCCGCACCTCGCTCAGTCTGAGCTGCCGCGTGTTCAACTCCGTGACCGGCCATGACATTCTGCGGCTCGAGAACATCGTTTTCGTTGCGGTTGATAGCGATGGCAACCCCGTCGCGCACGGCCAGACACTCACGACCGCCGGCACGGAGCGGCTGCGCACCGCCGGCTGATCCTCGCCCCGCGTTGCAGTCGGTGCCCGAAAGCAACGTGAGGCATTGCGCAACGCAACAAAACCATCACGTGTCGGCGTGGGGGCGCGCCACATGCCCCGCGGGGTGCATGCTTAGAGCAGAGTGAGCGCAACCGGGCACGACAGGCGAGCCCGAGCCAACGCGCAGCAACAAAAGGGGTAACCATGGCCGAACAAGAAACCATCGTGATCGACGGCCGCAAGGCAACCGACGTTATTCGCACCATCATGGGCGTTGGCGGTCTCGTCTCGCTCGTTATCGGCGTGCTGATTCTCATCAACCCAGTGCAGTCGGGTGCCGTGATGATGAAGTTCGTTGCGATCATCTTCGCGATCTACATGACCGTGACGGGCCTCGTGTTTCTTGGCTCGATGATCTTCTCGAAGACCATGTCGGGGTGGCGTCGCGTGGGCAACGCTGTGCTTGGTCTGCTCTACCTGATCGCCGGCATCATCGTCTTCGGCAACCTCGGTGCGACCGCAGCAGTGCTGACCGCGGTGCTGTCGATCTTCATCGGTGTGCTCTGGATCTTCGAGGGCATCATGTCATTTGCGGCTGCCCGCGAGTCGAAGAGCAAGACCTGGAGCATCATCTACGGCAGCGTCAGCATCATCGCGGGCATTGTGCTGATCGTGACCCCGCTGGCCGCCGCCGTCACGCTGTGGCTGCTCGTCGGCATCTCGATGGCGATCATGGGTGTCGTGCAGATCGTGCGTGCGTTCACGCTGAAGCCTGCAAAGTAGGTCTGAGCGCGGCTTTGCGAAACTTCTGCGGCACCCTCGGTTACGGCTGAGGGTGCCGTTTCGTTTGTGCGGCACCCGAGCCTGTCGTGGCGTCGATGCCCGGCATTTCGGGCGAGGATCAGCCCAGCTGTTCGAGCGCGGCGGCCTCGATGGGCTCGTCGCTCAGCACGAGAGCGACGTACTTGCGCACCACGGGGAGCGCCGCTGAGCCCGCGTTGAACTGCACCGCGACAAACGGGCTCGTCTGGATGAGGCGGAGCGCCTCGAGCGCGGGCATGATCGCACCCTTCGCCTGGTCGCCTCGACCCTTGGGGTAGGCGAGGCGCAGCTCGTCCATCGAGGTGAAGAGGGGCAGCAGCAGTTGTCCCTTGGTCGATCGCACGGTGCGCACACGGGTCGACTTCTTCTTGTGGGTGCCCGTCACGTCTGCGACGAGAAAGCCCTCGCGCAGCGCATTCAGAAACTCGGCGAGTCGCTCGTAGTCGGGCGTCTGCTGCAGTGCGGCGAGCGAGTCTCGCACGCCCTCGTTCACGTAGTCGGGGGTGATGCCCTCTGGAGTCTGCGCTTCGGCCATGCCTCAAGCCTATCGAGGGGTGGCCGGCGGGCCGCCTGTGTGGGCTGTTCATAAAACCGGACGGCGCACGTAACAGCGGACGGATTCGGCGATTTCATCCGCTGTTACGTGCATCATCCGCTGTTACGAACTCAGTCGTCACCGAAGCCGCGCGCCTGCAGCGCCTCGCCCGTGAGCTGGGCGTGAGCCACAACGCGTAGCACGAACGGCACAAGATAGGCGCGTGGGCTGCGCTCGAGCCCGCGCGCCTTCGCGGCGGCGCGCGTTTCGCGGGCTTGCGCGAGCACGATCGGAATCGACCTGATTGTGAGCGAGAACGCCAGTGCGACCTGATCCGGCTTCACACCGAAGCGTCGAAGCGGGCCCAGCAACCAGACGATGGTGTCGATCAGCTCATCTGCCGCGGTACTCGCCGTCAGCGCGCTCGCCGCAAGCAGCAGAGCGAAGAGCGTCGCGACCACAGCAAAGCCGTGCTCCCAGCCGCGCTGCCAGGCCTGAAACGCAAACAGCAGCACCCCGACGATCAAAAACCGTCGCCCCACGCGCAACAGATCTGCCATGCGCATGCCCGAGAGCAGAGCTAGAGTCACGCCGATGGCCAGCGCGACGAGGCCCACCGGCACGGAACGAAAAGCGACGGTGAAGATGCCGAAGAGAAACAGGCCGAGCAGCTTCGCGCCGGGGCGTAGCCGGTGCAGCGGTGAGCGCTTCGTAATGTACTCACCGAGTGGTGACGAGGTCACGTGCTCGGGCCGATCTCGCCCTGCGGGGTGGTGCCGGGCTGCGCCTGGCGATCCTCGCCGCCGATATTGTTGCTGCCACGCGCCGAAAGCTCGCGGTAGAACGCAATTGCCTCTGCCGGAGGCCCATCGAAGATGACCTGTGCGTCGTCAACCACAAGCGTGCGATCGGCGCGCGCGGCGAGCTCGAGATCGTGCGTGATCACGAGCACCTGCTGCGGCAATGACAGCAGCAGGTCGTTGATCATGCGCGCGTTGCGAAGGTCGAGCAGCGTGGTTGGCTCATCAGCAACGAGGATCGCGGGATCGCTTGCGAGCACCGCCGCGAAGGCGAGCAGCTGCCGTTGCCCGCCAGACAGCGTGTGTACGCTTCGCTCGGCGAGCTGGGCGATGCCGAAACGCTCGAGCACCGCCCGGGCAGCCTCGAGCCGATCGGGCTTTTTGCGGTGCTCGCGACGCAGCGAGAGCGCCACGTCTTCGAGCACGGTCGGCATGATGAGCTGCGCGCTGGGGTCGCTGAACACGAAACCGACGAGGCGACGAGCGGCGGCCCCATGGCGTGTGGTGTCTAGGGCTGTTGCGGCGCCGGTGGTGATGTCGGTGTCGGCCGAGACAATCACGCTGCCCGTCGTGGGCTCGATGAGCCCGTTGCAGAGCCTCGCGAGCGTCGACTTGCCCGAACCGTTGCCGCCGATGATCGAGATGCGGCGCTCGCCGAGGGTGAGCGTTGTGGGGTGCAGGATCACCGCATCGTGCTCGCCCGAGGGTACGGTGACTCCGGCCCCACGCAATTCGATCATGCCGAGATTTTACGCGGTTGCGACGCTAGGCGCTTGCGGGGGCCGGCTTCGCGCGACGGCGTCGGGGCAGCAGATTCGGGAACGCGCGGTGCACCGCGGTTGCGACGATCGCCGCGAGCAGTGCCTTCACCGCATCCATAGGCAAGAACACGACGTCGACGAAGGTCGCCTCGTAGAGTGACATTCCCGCGACCAGCCAGAGCCCAATGATGCCGCCGAGGTGGTTGACGATCACGCCGGCCAGGGTGGCGAGCAGCATGAGCGCGGTGCTCGCGACGATGCCCTTGCGGGGTAGGCGCGATGCAACGAAGCCTGCAGTTGCCGCGGCGAAGGGGAATGAGATCAGGTAGCCACCGGTCGCGCCAATGAAGGGCGCTGGGCCCGCCGATGCGCCGGCGAACACTGGAATACCAACCAGGCCAACCGCGAGATACAGCAGCGCGGCGAGGAAGCCGCGTCGGGCGCCGAGCACCGCGCCGGTGAGCACCACGGCGAAGGTCTGCAGGGTAAACGGCACACCGCCGGCAACTGGGATCGCGGGGAGCAGCGCACAGGCCGCAATAAGCGCCGCAAAGGCGGCGATCAGGGCGATATCGGTCGCGGGGTTGCCGCGTCGAGTGGGTGTAACAGTCATTATTGCTCCCTTTCAAGGGTGGTTAATGCGCAGGCGGTATCGCTTCCGGACCCGGCGTTTGCCGCCTCGTTGTTCGTTGCGTGTGCTGGAAGGTCGAAATAGATATGGCGATGCAGTTTGCAGCCGGGGTTGAACTCGGAGTTGCACGCCGGGCAGCGTTCGGCACCAAGGTAGTCGGCAATGGTGAGCAGTTCGTTGCAGACGCCGCAAAGAATTGCTCGTTCGTTCAGCTCGGCTTCGACCCATCGCGACGACTGGTGAGTTACCGCTTCGTCGTGGCACTCGTAGCAAGGGTAGAAGTCGCCGCAGCACTTGAACTTCAGCGCGATGATGTCGGCCTGGCCTGCATAGTGTGCGCAACGCGTCTGTGCGTCGACCACACGCCCGAGCACCTGCGGTGCTGGTGTGCTCGATGCGGTCATTTGCGTCTCGAATCCGTGCTGTTGGGTGTGATTGGGCGGGGCTGATGATGCTACCTGAACAGTGTTCTGGTGAACGGTGTTCAGGTTAGCGCTAGAGTGGGGAAATGCGCAATACCCTCGCCGATGTTGTCGATGCGGCGTTGCGCGTGCTCGATGCGCACGGTTTAGAGTTCTGCTCGATGCGCCGGGTGGCTGCTGCGCTCGAGGTGCAGCCGAGCGCGCTCTACCACCATGTGCCCAACAAACAGACACTGCTTGCGCTTATGGCCGATGAGATCGTGCGGCATGTCTCGGGTGGCGATGCGGCGATGCTCTGCCGCTCGCTGCGCCTTGCGATGCTGATGATTCGCGACGGCGCAGACGTGGTTGCGACGGCGTCAGCGTTTCGTCTGGGCGTGTCAGACGTAGAGGCAAGGCTGGCCGAAATGGTCGGTGCCGACGGGGCGCGCACCCTGCTGCTCTACACCTTTGGGCACGCGCAGGCCACGCAGACACAGATGCAGGCCCATGCGATTGGGGCGCTGCCCGGCAGCGAGCGTGGTGACCCCGCGGGGGAGCTCACGAAGGGCTTCGACCGCGGCATTGCGATCATTCTCGCGGGTGTGGGTGCCGTGTAGCGGCACCGATCCTTGCCGCAAAAACTGTGCGGGCGACGATGCGCCTGAAAGGTTGGGTTGCGGGGTCTTTCGCCGCGACTAGAATAGCGTGTTGAGGTTCTGCATGCCACGCATCGCGTCGTAGTCGAGCACAACGCAGCGAATACCGCGGTCTTCGGCGAGGGTGCGGGCCTGCGGTTTGATCTCTTGCGCCGCGAAGATGCCCTGCACGGGCGCGAGCTTCGGGTCGCGGTTCATGAGCTCAAGGTAGCGAGTCAGCTGCTCGACACCGTCGATGCCGCCGCGGCGCTTAATCTCGACCGCGACCGACTCGCCGTCGGCGTCGCGCGCGAGAATGTCGACCGGGCCAATCGCCGTCATGTACTCGCGACGCACGAGCTTGTGGCCCTCACCGAGCAGCTCGATCTGCTCTGCGAGCAGCTCTTGCAGGTGTGCCTCGACGCCGTCTTTGATGAGGCCGGGGTCGACGCCGAGATCGTGTGAGCTGTCGTGCAGAATCCCAAAGAGCGAGACCACGAGCCGGTCGGCGGTTTTCGCGTGCGTGACCTGCCACACCTCTTTGACGCCGGCCTCGAGCTGCTCCTCATCGGGATCGATCGGCGCGAGCGCGCAGGGTGGACTCATCCAGTTCAGTGGCTTGTATGAGCCGCCGTCGCTGTGCACGAGAATCGAGCCGTCGCTCTTGAGCATGAGCACCCGGGTCGCTCGGGGCAGGTGCGCACTCAGGCGCCCTGCGTAATCAACAGCACAGTCAGCCACCACAATTCGCACCCAGACAGCCTACCCGGGCGAGGCGTGAGCCGCACGCTCGGCAGAATCGATGGACGGCGGTGCTCGCGCGAAACCTCGCAAAGTTCGGGTCAAAAAAGACCAGTTCTGGGTGACTCAGACTGTGCTTTTGCGACCCGAATTCAGAAAAGGAACGGGGGAGGGCGGAGGAGGGAGGACGGGGCTCCGGCCCGGGAGACGCCGGCCGAGTTCTATGGAGAAGGGATAAAGAGCGGCAGTGCCCCTACTGCTTCGGCTCGCGGGTGACCCCCGCGAGCACAATGCCCAGCACGACGAACAGCGGCAGCACCAAGAACGCGGTGAGCAGGCCGATCTGCTCGCCGAGCACGCCGAATGCCATGGGGCCGAGCAGCATCGAGGTGTAGCCGATGGCAGACACCGTCGCCACGTCGCGTGCCGCGGTCTCGTGTCGATCTGCCGCCGCAGAGATGGTGATCGGCCAGCACACACCCGAGCCAAGCCCCCACAAGATCGTGCCAACGACCAGCGGAACAGGCCCCGGAACCAGCACCACTGTGAAAATACCGACAGCCGCGACAAGCAGGCTCATGCGCAGCACAGCCACACGGGTGAAGCGCATCAGAATCGCCGACCCCGCAAGTCGTGCCGTGACGACGGCGCCGTAGAACAGCGCGAGCATCAGCGCGCCAAACTCGTTCGTGACGCCACGGCCGTCGACCAGCGCGAGCGGCAGCCAGTCGGCTGGAGAGCCCTCAATGAGGCCAGCCGAGAGCGTGATGAGGCCGATGCAAATGACGCGCGGGTCGCGCCACGGGTTGTACCTGCGCTTGGTCGCGGGGGCGGTAGTTGCGCCGCCTTCGGTGAGATGCGCCGGGATCACGGGAACCGAGCCCGTCACCGTTGCAAGCTCATCGCCGGTTGCCGACTCAACCACCGGCACGGGGCCCGTCGTCACGAGCGAAGCCGACGAGGTCACCGGCCGCAGCGCATCCTCGTTGCGCGGCACCCAACCGAGCACCGCAAACCCGGCCACGCCGAGCAGCACCCCGACGGCGATGAAGTGTGGCTGCAGGGGCACTCCGAGAGCCTCGGTCGCTGATCCCACGCCCATTGAAGCCATCGCACCGATGCTGTAGAACGCGTGCATCAGGGGCAGGCGAGGCTTGCCGTAGACGCGTTCGGCGTTTGCGCCGCTCACGTTCATTGCGACATCGGCAGCGCTGAAGTTCAGCCCGTAGACAAAGAGTGCGATGATGCCGAGTGGGATCGACCCAGCCAGCATGAAGACCACCGTGAGGGGTAGCGCGACCACCTGCACCGCGATGGTGAACGCCATCATCTTGCGGGGGCCGAAGCGTTCGACCGCGCGCGCCGAGAGCAGCATGCCGGTCAGGCTGCCGGCGGCGAGGCACAGCCCGTAGAGGCTCATCTCGAGGGTGCTCGCACCGAGCGAGTCGCGCAGCGTTGGCAGACGGCTGAGCCAGGTGCCGAAGCCGAAGCCCATCAGAAAGAAGATCACAAGGATCGCGCGAATCCATCGGATCGTAGCGGGGGTATCTAGGGGCAGTCGCGCGATCACGTATCGAGTGTAGTAGTCGCACCGAAGTCGGGCCCAGAGCTGTGGCGTTGCAGCAGGAAAGGTGCAGAACGCGCGAGAAAACGACAGCAAGCGAATAATATGGCGCACATGGGGGATAACACAGCTGCGCGTATCGAAGGCCTCGAAGACCGTTCGATTACCGTGTATCAGCAATCAGATTTAGCACGCTCAGGGGTGCGAGGCGTCAACGGAAGCCTTGGAATGGCGGCCAGAGTGCGTGCCTATGGTGCCGTACTTGTGATCGGGGTGAGCGGCACCGGCAGCGAGTTTGAGCGCCGCCCGGTGCGTCCGGGGCTGCCCACGATCGACATCATTTTCGTGAAGCGCGGCGAGTTCGCCTACCTCGAGGGCGAGCAGTGGGTCGCCTCGCGCGGGCCCCTGATGGTGGCACCGAGCGGTCTGCCCAACAGGGTGCGCTTCAACAGCGACTGGGAGTTCGTGGTCGCGCGCATTCCTCGCGAGGCGCTGCTGCCATTCGTGCCGATGCTCTCAGATGAAGTGCAGATTTACGAAGAGCTTTCGGTGCCCGAGAAGGCAATGGAGGCATTTCTCGCGCAGTCGGTCGAATCTGAGCAAGAGGTCTCGCCGAGCGACAGCCACACCGTCGATCGCATGATTCTCGAGATGGCGGGCACGATGCTTCGCGCTCGTCAGGGCGAGACGCTGCAGCCGGGTTCGCCGCACGCGGCGCTCAGGGATCGCATCATGCTCGACATCGCGAAGCAGAGCAGCGATTCGCAGCTTGACCCGGCTCGACTCTCGCGTGATGCCGGGGTTTCGCTGCGGCACCTGCAGAGCGTGTTCTCAGAGGCCGGCACCTCGGTTGCCGGCGAGATTCGCCGGGAGCGCGCGAGAGTCGCGCGCTCCACGCTGCAAGACGCGCGCTTCGACGAGCTGAGCATCGAAGACGTGGCCGGGCAGTCGGGCTTCGGCTCGAGCGTCAGCATGCGTCGCGCGCTCGATGAGATTTATCGCTTGAATCCGCGGGAACTGCGCAACCGCAGGGCTTAGTGCGGTTCGGCCGGGCCGAGCCCGAGGCGGGCTCGGGACATACAGCGCGCAATGCGGTGCATTGCTTTAGCGCTTTGGTCCGCGGGAACTGCGCAACCGCAGGGCTTAGTGCGGTTCGGCCGGGCCGAGCCCGTCGAGATCAAGCCTGACGAACTTGCTGTCACGCATCTCGGCAAGCTCGATGAGCGGGAGTTGTGCGAGATTGCGCAGACTTTGATCAGTTTGCGCTCGGTGGCGGCGCAAGTCGTGACTTGGGCTGACCCTCGCCCTATTCTCTGAACATGAGTACATTGCAACGAGGTCTTCGAAATCGCAATGCACAGACGGGACGCTTTGCGGCGCTCGCCGCTGCTGCTGCGTTGCTGTTGAGCGGCTGTGCGGGCGCGGCCGAGCCGGCCGAACAGACAGAGAGCGCCTGGCAAGAGCAGAACTTTGCCGGGGTGTACGAGCAAGAGGTCGGCTGGCAGGAGTGCGGGCCAGGCTTCGGCGTCGTGGATGGGCTTGAAGAGCTGCTGCTTGGGCAGGGAATGCGCGCGGAGGGCATTCGCTGCGCGTGGATCGATGCCCCGCTCGACTGGAGCAACCCCGAGAGCACTGAAACCATAAGGCTTCGGGCCGTGCATATTCCGGCGACCGGTGCGAAGCGGCTCGGCACGCTGCTGAGCAACCCCGGCGGCCCCGGCGCGAGTGGTGTTGACTTTGCGATCGGACTCACCGCGGGGAAGTCGTTTGCCCCCGTGCAAGAGCAGTACGATCTGCTGGGCTTTGACCCTCGAGGCATCGCGGGCAGCTCGCCGATTGACTGCCAGAGCGACACCGAGATTCTCGAGTTGCAGCTTTCGCTGTGTGCGGCAGAAGAACCCCTCGCGCAGTCGATGGGCACTGCGCAGGTGGCGCGCGACATGGAGCTGATGCGGCATCTCGTTGGCGACCCCAAGATGCACTACGCGGGCTTCTCGTACGGCACAACAATTGGTGCGAGCTACGCGACGCTGTTCCCCGAGAAGGTCGGCCGCATCATGCTCGACAGCGCGTGGCCGAGCGACTGGTCGAGCCCGCTCGGCTCGTACCTGCAGCACGAGGCAATCGCGAACGCTACCAATGAGCTGCTCTTGAGTTGCGCCACCGACTACGCCGTTGCGGTCTGCCCGCTGGGCGGCGAAGATGCGCTGCTGCGGGTACAAGAACAGCTCGACTCGCAGCCGCTTGTGGCGACCGATGGCGCCGAGGTCAGCGGTGACATGCTGAACGGCTATCTCACTACGGCGCTCTACATGCTGCCACAGGGGCGGCACGACGTGCTCGACGTGACCGGTCGCGCGCTCAGCGGCGACCAGGAGGCGATCGACAAAATCGCCGAGGCAATGGCGGGTGGCGGCATGAGGGTGCAGCTCTCAGGCATGGTGGTGCGCTGCCTGTCGTCGCCGCACGACCCGAACCTCGTCGGCGTTTATGACTACATCAATAAGCACGGACTGCCGGAGGCGCTCGGCGGGCCAGAGATCAACGATGACACGATTCGCGATTACGTCAGGCTGAAGTGCGAGGGCCTGCCCGACAGCGGTGAAGACTACCTTGACTTCTCGAACAAGAGCGAGGAGCCGGTGCTGATCTTCGGTATCACCGGCGACCACGCGACCCCGTACGCGGGCGCGCAGCAGCTTGCAGACGAGCTCGGCAATGCGACGCTCGTGACGCTCGAGGGGCGCGGCCACATCGCGACGTTCCAGGAGCGCTCGAAGTGCGCCGACGACATCGCGGTGGCTTACTTCTTGAAGGGTGAGGTGCCCAAGGTCGGCACTGTCTGCACCGACGACTGAGTGCGTTCTGCGGGATTGTCCGGCCGATCATCGAGCTTGTCGAGATGTTGGCTGCTGCGCCTTCTGCTCACACCCCGAGTGTGACCCAGCGGTCGCCGCGGGCGCGCAGGCCGAGCGTGAGCGCGCGTGCCAGCATGAACACGATTGTGAACGCGGCCGTGAGCGCGACGAGCGCAATGGTACCGGTGGGCACGAACACGGTGACGGCCCAGAGCACGGGTAGATAGACGGCAAGATTCGCGAGGCTCGTCCAGGCGAGGTACCGTGCGTCGCCCGCGCCCATGAGCACTCCGTCGAGCACGAACACGAAACCGCCGAGCGGCAGCGAGAGGCCGAGCACGAGTAACGATGGCGGCAGCACCGTTAGTACGTCGGGGTCGCTCGTGAATATACGGCCGAGGATCGGGCTCGTGCCCGCGAGCAACAGGCCGATTGCCGCACCGCACGTGAGCCCCCAGAACACGGTGCGCCGCAGCACCTGCCTGGCGCGCTCGGCGTTGCGGGCCCCGAGCGCGTCGCCCACAAGCGCCTGTGCGGCGATCGCGAGGGCATCGAGCGCGAAGGCCGCGGTCGAGAAGATCGTGAAGACCACCTGATAGCCGGCGGTCGCCACCGTGCCGTGGCTGGCAGCGGCCGCGACAGTGAGCATGAGCGCCGCGCGCAACCCGATGGTGCGCACGAACAGCCAGCCGCCGCTGCGCCCGGCGCTGCTGAGGCCGTCGAGGTGCGGTAGCAGGCTCGCGCCGTGCCTTCTCGCGTGTCTCGCCACGACCACGAGATAGATCGCGACCATCGCCCACTGCGCGGCAACCGTGCCCCAAGCGCTACCCGCGATGCCCCAGCCGAGACCGTAGATGAACCACCAGTTCAGCAGTGCGTTTGCGGCAAACCCGAGGGTGGCGATGAAGAGCGGGGTGCGCGTGTCTTGCAGGCCGCGCAGCAGACCGGTCGCCGCGAACACGACGAGCATTGCAGGCAGCCCCGCGCACGAGACCGCGAGATAGATGACCGCCTGCTGCGCCACCCCCGCGTCGGTGCCAAAGAACCCGACGAGCGGCGTGCTCACCGCCCAGAGGCCCACCCCGAGCACGGCACCAAGGCCGAGTGCGAGCCAGAGCCCGTCGATGCCCGCCTGCACGGCGCCCCGCAGATCGCCCGCGCCCCGCCTGCGCGCCACCAGGGGTGTGGTGGCGTAGGCCAAGAAGATCATGAGCCCGACCGCTGTCTGCAAGATGGTGCTCGCGATCGCGAGCCCGGCCAGCGGTTCGGCGCCGAGGTGGCCGATGAGCGCCGAGTCGACGATGAGAAAGAGGGGCTCGGCGACGAGCGCCCCGAGCGCGGGAATCGCGAGACCGGCGATGCTGCGGTCGATCGCGCGGCGGCCGCGTGTGCGGTTGGCGCCGCTGGCGGCGGTTTGGTCGGCCCGCTCACCCCCGTCTGCCTCGGCGCCCGGCTGATCCTCGCCCTCTGAAATACTCACCCCTTAACCGTAGCCGTGGGGTACGACATTCTTGGGGTGGGCTTTGAATAGTTCGCGAAGCACAAAGCTTGCCTGTTGTGATCGATAGGCTTGTGCGCATGACCGCCAACGACGCATCAGCCCCCGTTTCGCCCGGCAACTTTGGCCCCGCAGGCATCGACCTCGCTGAGATCGACGCGGCGGTGCGCCCACAAGACGACCTGTTTCGCCACATGAATGGCAAGTGGATCGCCCGCACCGAGATTCCGGGTGACAAGGCGCGCTACGGTTCGTTCGCGGTGCTTGCAGAGAACGCCGAGGCCGCGGTGCGCGACATCATTACGGGTATGGCGGCACCTGCCGCGGGTCTGATCGAGGGTGGTTCAGACCGCGAGGCCGACAAGATTGCCGCGCTCTACGCGAGTTTCATGGACGAGGATCGCGCGAACTCTCTTGGTGCTGAGCCGATTGCGGCAGACCTTAAGCGTGCGCTCGCCGTCGCCTCCATCGCCGAACTCGTCGCGCTGGTTGCCGAGCTCGAACGTCAGGGCCTTGGTGGCTTCTATGGCATGGGGGTCGACAACGATCCGGGCGACCCGAACCGCTACATCGTGTTCGTGATGCAGGGCGGCATTGGCCTGCCCGACGAGTCGTACTACACCGACGAGCAGTTTGCGGAGGTGCGCGAGCAGTACCGCGCCCACATCGCGCGCATGCTGCAGCTCGTGGGCTTTGCCGAGGGTGAGGCGTCGCACTTTGCCGCACTCTCATACGACCTAGAGTCGCGCATCGCCGCTTCGCACTGGGATCGCGTGGCGAGCCGCGACATTCAGAAGCTGTACAACCTACGCAGCTCCGCAGAGCTTCAAGATCTCACCCCGACACTCGACTGGGCTGCCTACCTCGAGGCCGCTGGCGCGCCCGAGTCGGCCTTCGCCGAGGTCGTCGTCGGCATGCCCGACGCGGTTTCGGGCCTCGCCGCGCTGCTCGTACACGACGAGCTCGAGGCCTGGCGCGCCTGGCTCGTCTGGCAGATCGTGCGCGGCTCTGCCGCACTGCTTTCGACTGAGATCTCAAAGGCAAACTTCGATTTCTATGGCACTGCGCTGACCGGTGCGACTGAGCAGCGCGAGCGCTGGCGCCGAGGTGTCTCGTTTGTCGAGGGTGCGGTGGGCGAAGCCGTGGGCCGTCTGTACGTCGAGCGCCACTTTGACGAGTCGGCGAAGGCGTCGATGGATGTGCTGGTGGGCAACCTCGTCGAGGCGTACCGGCAGTCGATTCTTTCGCTCGCATGGATGGGCGAAGAGACAAAGGAGCGCGCGCTCGAGAAGCTCGCAAAGTTCACCCCCAAGGTGGGCTACCCCGTGAAGTGGCGCGACTATTCGTCGCTCGCTGTCGACGCTGCCGACCCGCTCGGCAACTCGCGCCGTGTCGCAGAGATGGAGTTCGATCGTGAGCTCGGCAAGGTCGGCAAGCCGATCGACCGTGACGAGTGGTTCATGACCCCGCAGACGGTCAACGCGTACTACAACCCCGGCTTCAACGAGATCGTCTTCCCCGCAGCCATTCTGCAGCCACCGTTCTTCGATGCCTCGTGGGATGATGCTGCGAACTACGGCGCGATCGGTGCAGTGATCGGCCACGAGATCGGCCACGGCTTCGACGACCAGGGCTCGCAGTACGACGGCGACGGCAAGCTCACCGATTGGTGGACGGCCGAAGACCGCGAAGCGTTCGAGGCCCGCACCTCGGCGCTTATTGCGCAGTACAACGCGCTCTCGCCAGAGGGCGCAGACGGTCAGACTGTCAACGGCGAGCTGACGATCGGCGAGAACATCGGCGATCTCTCGGGGCTCGAGATCGCGTGGAAGGCCTACCTCATCTCGCTCGACGGTGCCGAGCCGCCGGTCGTTGAGGGCCTCAGCGGCGCAGAGCGCTTCTTCCTGGCGTGGGCGCAGGCCTGGCAGCAGAAGTCGCGCCCTGCCGAGACGGTGCGACTGCTCACGATCGATCCGCACTCGCCAAACGAGTTCCGTTGCAACCAGATCGTCGCAAACCTGACCCCGTTCCACGAGGCGTTTGGTACGAAGCCGGGCGATGGCCTGTGGCTCGAGCCAG
This sequence comes from Actinomycetota bacterium, assembly GCA_020161315.1. Lineage (GTDB taxonomy): Bacteria > Actinomycetota > Actinomycetes > Actinomycetales > Microbacteriaceae > Leucobacter. The sequence continues at coordinate 54,931 of JAIUOH010000022.1, forward strand.
AAGAGCGCGTCGCCATTTGGTGACCGCCGCTGCTCGGCGCGCGCGATCCTCGCCCGAAACGGCATATGCGGGCGGCTACGGTAGAGGAATGTTTTTGACGTCGTTGCGCGCCGCGATCGCGCGAGTCTTCTGGTGGCTCTCTCCCTGGAAGCTGGTTCGCGAAGCCGTGCCCGTCGACGGACCGCGCATCTTGATCGGGGCCCCGCACACGTCAAACTTCGACTTCGTGCTGATGCTCGGCATTGCCTGGGACGCGCGCATGCGCATTCACTGGCTCGGCAAGCGCGAGTTGTTCAAGGGCATTGCAGGCCCAATTATGCGCGGGCTTGGTGGCATCGCGGTGGATCGCAAGAACGCCGCCGGGGTGGTCGATGCGGTGGTCGCAAAGGCTCGCACGACCGATCGGTTCTTGCTCGTGGTGACCCCCGAGGGCACCCGCCAGGGTAATGGGTGGCGAAGCGGCTTCTACCGCATCGCGATGGCCGCGGGTCTGCCGGTGACGCTGGGCTACGCCGATGGTTCGACGAAGACCGCGGGGCTTGGCGAGACCATCAAACTCACGGGCGACGTCGAGGCCGACATGAACAGGGTGCGCGCGTTCTACGCCGACAAGTCGGGGGTGCGCCCCGAGTACCGCACCGAGCCGCGTCTGCAAGACGAGGCTGGTCTGACGAAGCAGCTCGCCGAGGGCTGAGACGCCCGGTACCCGAGAGTGTCGGGGGTGCCGCTTAGTCTTCGAGCATGTGAAACTCACCTGACTCGAAGGAGCCCCCATGGCACACGCAGCCACTCTTGCGGCAGAGTTACTTGCCGCGCCGTCAATTAGCGACGAGCATTTCTATGAAGCTACCGCCCTGCTCGCGACAAGGTTCGATAGACGCAGCGAGCTGGGCGACCTTCGCGCTGACAATGAGGCGCCGGGCGTGCTCTTCGCGTGGTTTGAGCACGCGGCGTCGCGCGCTCCGGACATGCGAGTGTGGGACATGACCTGCAGGGTCAACGACTACTTCGACCCCGAGTTTGGGCTCTACCTGCCTCACGATTGGCCGTGGAACACAAGAGAAACGCTGCTCTCGTCGAGCGCGCGGCTGCGGTCGCTGCCCGAGTGGCGGCCGGCGTTTGAGCGAGCCCTCAGGGGGCCAGACGAGCACTCGATACGCGCGATTGCGTGCTGCGGTGGTGAGGTCGTCGGGGTTGAACCGTTTGCCGCGGTGTGGGCGTATCTCAGCGAGCACGTCGAAGACGGGTTCCCGGATTCTAGTTGGAAGTGCAACACCCGGTCGTGGGGGTGAGTTCCCAGGCTAGCTCGTTGAAGACCTCTGCCGGGGTCGCCCACCCCAGGACCTTCCGGGGGCGGTTATTGATCTCGCTCAC